>NZ_RAHU01000033.1:0-305 GCF_009659995.1 Stenotrophomonas sp. MH181796 | reverse complement strand
CCGGATGCCCATTTCGAAGCCAAAACAGTGTGCTATAGCACACGGGTTCTCTGGCAAAATCATCCAAAAGGGATTTTCCACCATATTCCCCACATCTTTCGACCATGATTTACCACACTAATTCCTACCGACGGGGAGTAAAAAATCTCCGCCATGCATTCGCCGCAAGGCGCAGATTCCTCGTGCAATAATATATCACGAGCACGATTCCCGAGGCATGGGAAATTTGATCATGGAGAAGTGGGGGTACCCTATTTTGACTGGAAATGTCCCAACGGACAAAACCCACTGCTTCGCCGTGGAAT
>NZ_RAHU01000032.1:0-322 GCF_009659995.1 Stenotrophomonas sp. MH181796 | reverse complement strand
GCGGTCTTGCAGGAACGGCGCGCCTTTCTGGAAATGAAGGTGGCGCCGTTCCAGAAGCAGAATCCCTGGGTAGACCGCATCCGTATATCGGTGTTCGGTTTCTCGCGCGGCGCTACCGAGGCGCGCGTATTTTGCAACTGGCTCGGCGATGCCTGCGACCCCGGTCCCGGGCCGCTGCGTCTGTGTGGCATTCCGGTGCAGATCGATTTTGTGGGCTTGTTCGATACGGTCGCTTCGGTAGGTGCCGCGCAGAGCTTCTTTGAGTCGGTGTTCGACGGCCACGGTGGTTGGGCGTCGGCCGAAGACCTGCGCATTCCCGCCG
>NZ_RAHU01000031.1:0-326 GCF_009659995.1 Stenotrophomonas sp. MH181796 | reverse complement strand
TCGCTGCGGCCGCCGACCTGGACTGCCGCCTGCTGGGAAACACCGGCGCTGCCAGCGCGTGCATCCAGATTGCCGCTGGCGGACACCCTGTCCAGCAGCAGACCGCCGCTGGTGGTGACAGCCACGTTGCCACCGTCCAGTCCCACGCTGCCGTCGAAACGATTGCCGGCCTGGTCCAGGGTGATGTCCGAACCCGCCTGGAAGCGGCTGTTGCCTGTCACCTGCAGCGCAGCAGACTGCGTGATCGCTCCGGTGCTGTTCACCTGCAGTGTTCCCTGCACGGAGGTGGTCCCGAGCCGCACGCCGTTACCCGCCAGCACGGCATC
>NZ_RAHU01000030.1:0-373 GCF_009659995.1 Stenotrophomonas sp. MH181796 | reverse complement strand
GACAACCGGTTCACAGGTGCGGTCGGACTCGACGGAAAGGGTGTCGATCTGCGCGCCGCGGGCGATCTGCAGATTGATCGTCTGAACAACGCCGGGCAATCCGATGTACGCCTGCATGCGGGCGGAGGCCTGCAACTGCCCACCTCTGCCATCGATGCCGGTACCGGCAACCTGACCCTGCTCGCCGATGGCGGGGTGTTGCAGGCCAATGCGCTGCTGGCCGGCAACAACGTCACGCTGACAGGCCGCGATGGCGTGCGGCTGGGCGGTGACCTGCGCAGCGGTGGTTCACTGACCCTGTCCAGCAGCAATGCGGACATCGTGCAGATCGCTGCGCCCAACGGCGTGGGCGGCAGCGTGCAGGCTGCGGGTG
>NZ_RAHU01000003.1:0-660590 GCF_009659995.1 Stenotrophomonas sp. MH181796 | reverse complement strand
TGCGCGCGCTTCAATCCACTACCCAGCAGGTGTGTGGCCAGGTAAGGATTGCCAATCCAGAGTTGGTTTTGCCCGACATCCCCCCAGATTGATGTGCGGCGATTAAGAACGGGTTGATGACCGAATGAAGATTGAAGTGATGGATATGGATGGCGCAATACAAGGGCGTGGCGGAAAGATGTATCCGCTACTCTTGCGTCGCACCGAAGATGGTGGCCCTGATTTTATCCTCGACGTAAATGAGGATGTTTTGATTGTTGTTCCGGATGTCAATTCAATTTCGGCTGGTAAAGGTATCGCGGTTATTTTGCTGTTCGCGATTATCTTGATAGTTGGCGTTGTTCTTGGTTTTTTGCCGATGCTCCTGGAGGATGCGTCGAAGTTGGTTTTCCCGTTGATTATGGTTTTCCTGGTTGCCGTTTTGGGTACTGCGGCGGCAGTATTTGTTTTCAGGGCGGTGCGTAATGGCGATCGCTTGGATCCGATCCTGTTCAATAGGCTGGACCAGACCGTTACCCATTACGGCGCATCTGGGGGCGTGGTCTACAATTGGAAATCGCTAAAGCCGTTTATTCGTATCATTCAGGTCGTGCATGCCGCGGGTGGCTCGGTTACGTACCAGTTGATACTGGCGGATATTGAGGATGGTACCGGTATCGTCCGCTCGGAATTTATTGCGGGCAAAGGTGATCTGATAGGCGCGGGTGCTCATAGGTTTGGATTCTTTCAGGTTTTCATGGAAGGCTCTCTTTCCGATCTTCCTAGGTTCCAGCTAGTTTCGTCGCGTATGGGCTGGCTTAAACGGATGGTGGTGAGTATCTGGACATTGGATGCGACTCGCAAGTGTTTGTTGGGTCGGCAGCCATGGACGCCCGTTATCACGTTGGTAAGTTTGCTTTGGACCGTTCTGTTGATGCCATTTCAGCTGTCAGAGCTGATCGCCGCTTGGATATCAAAGGGGCCATTCGGAGTTAAGGAGACGGGCCCTTGGCCGTCGCGATTTGATGCCTTGAAGGACGACTCAGTCCTGAAGTCGAAGGCGGATCGCTATGGTGACGTGACCCCAATTTCAAAGTGGATAATTGCTATTGCGCTTGCCTTGGGGGCCTTTGTCTGGATACTTCTCTTCGTCCTCTTGTACGTCGCTATACGGCGTTGAGTTGCTTGACGATAGGAGCCTGGATGATTATCTGCCCGGGCAGGCTCAGCACAATCATGGCGAGTAATTTGGACCGCTGCTGTCCGGTCGTGATCGCACCGCGTCGAGCTTTTTTTTTTTGGGGGGGGGGGGCATCGGTCGCCAAGGTGGCTGGATTTGGCCTGTTTTCAGGCCTCCCGGTTCTGAGAGCCAAGTTCGCGTTACGCGTGTGATTGTCCCCTTCTTGCGGGCTGCAGCGTCAGTGCCAGGGACTTAAGGGTGCCCTGAAAAATCGTTGCTGAGTGCTGGATTTCCAGCACCTGGATGGTCCGAAGCCATCAGGCACAGAGGATTGCCATCCTCTTTCGTGTTCGAAGTGCCCTTGAGGGCATCTGGGGAAGGAGTTAGCCCTATGCCGGCAGCAATTGCAGGCGCGCCATCCGCAGGTTGGGGGCCGTAAACAGGACACGCACTCTTCTTCGCCGTACAGCAACGCCAGGGTGAGTGGTCGGCGCGCACCTCCATTGCAACAGGTGAGTGTGCAGCGTCGTCTGCATTGAGTACGGCGGATGAACTACGCGTCCCGGGCTCGGGTAATGCGGCTCGATCTGAGCCAGCAGTGCCTTCCACGGCAACACCTGCTCCATCTCGGCCAGGAAGATCTCACGCAGGCTGACGTATTCAAACACATCGGGATGTTCTACGGGCCCAATCTGGCAGCACGGTTCCTCTGGCGGCCTGGTGCCTGTAGAGTTTGAATGGCGCTACGTGCAAATCGGCTCATGAGTGTCTGCGGAAGTCTGGCTGGTCCATAAGAAGAAGTAGTCCTGATGAATAGAAGCGCTCGCGATGCCCTGTTTGGTATGAACAGGCTCCCAGATAAAAGTGGGGCTTGGGGGAGGTTGCTTAGATTAGGGAAAGAGCCTCGAGAACTTGAGCCTGCGTCGGTCAATGCAATCCAGTCAATTAATGATTCGTTCCTATCGTTTGCTCATGATGTCCAAGTGTCGAGCAGGGGCTTTGCTTTTGTGCTCGGACTGGCAATAGGTTGTGCCGGGCTCAGTATGGTTCTTGCTGACGTGGTGATGGGTAACCTCCTGTCAAGTCCTAATTTCTGGCCTGACGCCGCAGCCGCATATGGAGTACTTGTCCTGATTTCAGGCGGGTTCATTGCGTGGGCAGTTGCATCCGTGGTGCGAACTATGGCGCCACCCGTAGTGTTGAGCAGGAAGCATCGACGCTTCTATTCATGGCTTGGACCCAAAGCTGGGTGGGTGGCGTTGAACTATGACGAAGTTCGGCCCGTCTGCATGGTTTCCAGAAGTTATAGCCTGGCAGGTGGGGCCACCGGCTATGTACTCGCAGTGGTGGAGCTTGGTAGCTCGGATAGACAGATCAAGATGTATGTGCCATTGGCTCAGCCGCACCGTGACATTCGTGCTCCAGAGATGATCTGGGAGTTCATTCGTGTGTACATGGATGGAGACCCCCGCAGCTTACCGGAGGTGGATCCTTTGCCGTCACCTGGCGACGCAAGGGCAGACTTGGCGCTAATGGACCGTCAGTTGTTCGGGGGTTTCATAGACAATCATCATCGAGTCAAGTCGGGAGCGTTTCCCCTCGCTTATATTGGAATTGTTGGGTCGTTCATGTACTGGTTTGAGAAGGCCGGACTCTGGATATCGCGTAATGCCCCCAAGCCTCAATGGCCAGAAGAAGTTCGAGCTGAGATTGCAGCTGGAGCCCCGAATGAGTCCTTCCGGGTCAGGCGGCTTACGGAAGCGGAACGGCTGGCATACTCGGGGCGGCTGAAAAACTTGAATCGGCGATGGGCGCTTCTTGGTTTTATCTCAACGATCATCGTATTCATGATGTTCGCCGTGCTCGGGGTGCCGCCTTGGTTCGCTAGTGCGGATTTCTAGGTGGGATCGATATATTGAGGTTCTATGCGTAAGGGATTTTATGGGTAACCAATAGCGAGCCGAGCAGCAGTGCTACTCAGGATTTGCCAGTTCGACGGTTTTGAATGCGGGGAGATGTTTGTTGCCATTGAATGGCAGTTCAAGCAGCTCCGGGCTTGGTTGAAGGGATAATATGGACTACACAGGCCTTGATTTTGGAAAGCTGAGGTTTCCAAAGAATAGACCCGTCACGACTGAGGAGCGGGTAAACCAGTTAAGCAAGTCTGAGCGCGCTTCGGGCTCGCCAAATGGGTATTTATCTGTTATATCGATCGGTGAAGATTGCTTGGAGCTTGTTGATCGATGGTATCCCGTCAAGGGATTCAATGCGTGGCTCGGAATGATGTTGGGTTTGATGATTATTCCAGGGTTTTTCTATTTTATTTTTGTATTTTTTAGTTCTGGTTATTCAATCGGGGACGTGGAGTCGTCGATAATATGGCTTTTTGTTCTGGTTGCTTTGCCTGTTTTTGCGTTCATTGTTTGCGGGGTTTCGTGGCTTATAAGAAGTGAATGCTTTCGTTGGACGCACTATCCGATGAGGCTGAATCGGCGCACTAGAAAGGTTCATTTATTCAGGCAGGACGGCACGGTGTTAACTGCAGACTGGGATAGCCTGCTTGTGTGCATTGCGTCAGCGCACTCGCCACCAATGGGAAAAACTAGTGATCTCAGAGCACACGTTCTTTCTGATGACGGAATGACGGTTCTGGAGAGTTTTACGCTGGGGTATGTGTTCCTTGGTGGCGAGGAGGATTTGCTTCATCTGTGGGAGCTTGTACGTAGATACATGGCGCATGAGGCGGGTGGTGAATTGATGGGGGAGGATCCCGTATTTGTGCCGGTACTTGGGCGCAAGGAAGGCTTTGAGTTTGGCGTTGCTAGAACGTTCGCGCCAATGATTCACTGGCCCTTGATGCAGCTGGTTGTCGCGCTACCCTTCGCATTCATTGCGCTGTCACGTTGGCTTGCGATGAGTACTAGTCGCATACCTGAATGGCCTGAGGAGGTCTTGCGAGAAAGTGATTCCTCGATGAGTTCTGTGGGGCAGCTCGACTGGAGGAATAACGCGCCTCTTGGATTTAAAGACAAGGGGTGGCCGATGATTTGTACTGCCTTGGGCGTACTCCTTGGTTGCTCTATTGTCGGGTATATCGGCGCTGCGCTTTGATGGCGCGGGGTTTGGGACTCATTTGGATGGAGTGCTGATGAGCCTCTCGTAACCCCTGGGGTCATTGTGGATGCCTCTCCCTACTTAGAAATTGGCGAGAAATTGAAGGCCATAAGTATGGGGCGTCGTCCCGGGTATCCGAGCGAGGCAATGACGGTATTAGGCCGAATGCGCTCGAAGCCTGAGCGCTTGAGCTGTTCCGAGGGCCTGATGTGAGATCGGCTGCGCCGGCGCATGTGGGCGCGGTCTAGGTCGTTGGCGTGGCAGGTTGTACGCCACGAAGGCATGTCGGCCCGCTATGGGTCTTGCGCGTACGTATGCAAGTCCGCTGATCGCGTTGGTAGGCCATGGTGCTTCGCGTAAGAAAGGCGTCCCTTCCGCGTCTATACAACTTTCTCATAGCCTTGCTGGGCCCATGCTCAAGTGAGTTGCCCTGCAGACTACCCATCTGATCGTTGATGCCTCTCTGCGTATGGAAGATCGTGCGTGCAGGGGGGGGGGGGCATCGAGGGCGTTCACTCAAGCAGAATGGCGTGAAGCGCTTGATGGTCGGAAGCAGAGGCTATTCTCAGGCTAGCTGGTTCCGGTGGGGGGGCGGGGGATACGCGAGTAAAGCAGCATCTGTGGGTCAGCCAGAGTGAAGAGCTACTGCGCGCGCTTCAATCTACGGCTCAACAGGGGCAATCGATGGCAAGTGCGCGGGCGGCGCCGTTACTGATAGCGGATAGGTCCAGGGTAGTTGCCGATGCGCCTATGGTGGCACGCGCGGGCGCAGGTATCATCCAGGCAAAGGAAGTTGCTAGAGCACGGCTGAAGATCGCCCGGCGAAGAGGATTGACGTGTATACAGGTTGGCTGACGAAATTCAGGACAAACAGGCCGATTGATGCGATTGAGCGACTGGAGAGGCTGCCGCGGGAGCGAGATGAACGTTGCTCTGAGCGGCACTGTGTAATCAGTCTTAATTCCACTTACATGGATGTAATCGATCGCCGCTATCGTCTGAGAGGCATGGTTGGTACAACGGTTGCAACGTTGGTATGCAGTGCGATGGCGCTGTTTGGTCTTTGGATGCTTTCTTTCTGGGTGCCAAACGCTCGACCGGATGGCATCTATGATTGGCGGGTCGCCGCTGTGTTTCTTTTGATCTTTGTTGGTCAGTGGCCCTTGGTTTGTTGGCTCACCTTTGGGCGAGATTTTTTTTCCTACAAGTACTATCCAATCAGGTTTAATCGACGCACGCGGATGGTGCATGCCTTCGTTGGAGGTGGAGACGGAGGCGTAGTCAGCGTCCCCTGGGAAGAGGCGTACTTTCACTTGGGTCACGGGGATCGTGAGAAGTACTTGCGTGATATTCGAGTGCACGTAATGGACGGTGATGTAGTGCGCCGCACTTTCGCCGTTGGTCACTACTTTGATGATGAGAAGAAGGTGAGGGAGATATGGGAGTTCATTCGGCGTTATATGGATGAGGGGCCGGAGCATTTGATTGACCCTGTGGCACCGCGGCGGCTGAACCTCTCCGTGGCAGATTCCTGGAAGAATTGCTATTTGACCGTGGTTATAAGCCTTGGTGAGTCCCTGCTTCAGTTGAGATGGCTGCTTATGCCTTTCCTCATTCCTCTGATAGCGTGCCGCTGGCTTGTACTCAAGAGTAGCAAGGCACCCACCTGGCCGGCGTATGTCAGGAAGGAATCAATGATTGACGCAGATGACCCGAACCTTTGGCGAGAGCCTGACTATGTCGGCCAGTTCCATGAAGGTGAACGCTTCTGAACGAAATGCGGCGGCGTCTTCTTGCGACGATGGGGAGGTGGCTCTCGTCGGCTGGCGTTTGCGACGCCTCTATCGGCCGGATACACAACCATCTTCCTTCCCGACCAAGTCGCGAGCTCCCATTGCGCCTCGGTTGGGAGCGTACGCTTTCGGCCTGGTCCCCTTCCTGCCCACTCGCAGAAGTCCATCGCGTCCTGCCATTTCACTCCGGCGGCAGCCTTGAGGTCGGCACGCTACAAATCAGCGTCGATTTTCGACGTGCGCATCCCACGATCGGCCAGCAGCCTCTGTGAAGGCATCAAAATCCGCAATCGACACTTTGTGGGCCATGCTCGAGAAGCCCTCCAGCGTGATTTTCGGGGGGGACGTCATCATTCATGCTTGGGCAGCCCTCGCGATGACGCCACGAAGCCACCCAGTAACTCAATCCCGTGTCATGCTCACTGGGGACGCTGAAAGGAGTTTCGATGTTCACCGGATGGATGCGGGAGTTTCCCCTGGGGCGTGGGCTTTCTCCACATGAGGACGCCTCGCGTTTCGATGCCCATAGCCCCCAATCCGTGACGCCTGCCGAGCGCGCCTGCCTGGTCCGCTTCAACTCGACCTACATCGATCTGATCGATCGTCGTTTCCGGCTGCGCGGCATGGTATCGACCACCGTGGTCCTGCTTGGCACGCTGGGGCTGTTCCTGCTTGGCTTCTTTCTTCTCTTCACTCTGGTCATCCCCAACCTTGAGGGAGATGGCTGGGACTGGGTGATGTATGTGATGGTGGCTGCGTGCGTGATCGGCGCCCCAGCACTGTTCTGGCATATCACCCTTCGATACGAGTTCTTCACCTACGTCTGGTACCCGACGAGATTCAATCGGCGTAACCGCACGGTCTACTTCTTCACCGGCGGGAAGGAGGGAGCCGTATCCGTCCGTTGGGATGAGGCCGTGTTCTACATCGGGCGAGGAACCAGCGAGGAGTTCCTGCGTGATCTGCGTTGCAGCATCATTGAGGATCACGTCGTCAAGCGGACCTTCGCTGTCGGCCACTACTTCGATGACGAGCAGAAGATACGGGCGATCTGGGAGTTCCTTCGTCGCTACATGGAGGACGGTCCTGCGGAAGTGGTCGACACTATCGACGGTAGGCAGATGAACCTGTCCGTGGTGCCTTCATTGCGCAACTGCTATCTGTTTGTGGTGGCCAGCCTCGGGCCAGCCATGCTGAGTGCCCGATTCATCCTGATGCCGCTGCTGTTGCCCCTGGTGTTCTGCCGGTGGCTGGTCCTGCGATCCTGTCGCATGCCTGTTTGGCCGCAGTGGGTAGAGGAGGCGTGTGCGGTTGATGCGGATGATCCACTTGGACTGGTCGAGACGGACGTCATGGCACAGGAGCAGGCCGTTGCATCATCTACTTGATCGAGCGCTCGTCAGGATGATTGTCGATCAACGCAGAGCGGGGCAGCGGGTGCCGTCCAGCTGCGACTTCGCTTTCATGCGCAGGGAGGATGGGCGATGAGCCAGTTCGCCGGCTGGCTTACCCAGCGGTATCGCAATAATCGTCCCCTTGCCGAGTACGAAAGGGCTGCCGATGTGCGTCATTTCGACTCATCCACGTTTGTCCCGATTGATAAGGGAATCATCGCCATTGATGATGATTGCATCGAGTATGTTGATCGTCATTTCTTGTATCGAGGTTGGGCGCTGATGGGGGCGAGCGTCTTCATCATGCTGGGGCTGTTGTTCGTCATTGCGATCCTGCACGCAACTTCATCGCTGGTTGATCGGACTGGGCCGCTCGAATCGAATGAGGTGTATGCAATCGCAGGCTTGATCGCCCTCGTTCTTGCATTCTTGGCGTTCATTCTATGGAAGATGCTCTTCCGGGATATCCTGCGTTATAGGTACTACCCCATCCGCTTTGATCGCGCTACGCGTCAGGTGCACGTCTTCACGGGGGGGCGTAACAAGGTGGTGTCGGCGCCCTGGTCGGATGTCCGCTTCATCATCGGCAGGGACAAGCCTGCGGGACCCGGCGAGGACTACACCTACGATCTCAGGGGCCTGGTGACGCGCGGCGATCAGGTGGTCCACACCTTTGCAGTCGGGTCGGATTGCGGCTCCAACCCCGCCGTCGTGCTTGCGCACTGGGAAATGATCCGGCGCTTCATGGAAGAGGGGCGTTCCGCGCTCCCGTTCCCGCCGTTGCAGCTCTACACCTCGGTAGCACCGAGCTTCCGCAATGCATTCATCATTCATGTGTCTTCGGCCGGCTCAGGGCTGATGTGGATCGCGCTGCCGCTCACCTTGCCCTGGGCACTGTTCCGCTTCCTGGCGATGAAGCTGTGCCGTGAGCCGGTCTGGCCCGCGTCCATCGTCAGGCGCACGGCGGCTTCTTCGGGTACGCCGCCACTCCGCGCCCCAGGCGTGTACGGGCGGGTTGATCATGCGGAAGGGCGCGCGGAAAAAATGGAGCACTTCTGGAAGGAATCGATAGCTGCAGCGAAGGCCCGCAACGATGAGGTGCGGCAGCAGCTGCTGCGGGCAACCGACGGTACCTGATCAAGCAGGTGGTGGGTAAAGCTGCACGGCCGCAGCGTGTGCGGACCAGGAAGCGCCTACGGGGAAAACCGAGTCGAGCACGGCTCGACTCTACTGAACCAACTACATCGCCGGGCAGGCCGGGTCCTTGCCGCTCACGGCGGCGCAGATCCGCCGGCGGCAATCCACGCCCTTCAGCGAGGTCGGGCTGGGGCAGCTGCGCAGCTGGGCCTGGATGTTCGACTCGGTCGACGCGGACTTCTTGCTGGCCACGCGCTCGAAGGCGGCACGCTCGTCCTCGGTGCGCTTGCGCTGGTCGGCCTCGATCTGCGCGATCAGGTCATCCATGCTCTGCGGCTGGGTACTGGCCTTCGCCTTGCCCTTGGCCTTGTCTTCTTCCTTGATGATGCCGAGCAGGGTGCCGAGCAGGTTTTCATCGCCCTTGCCCTGGGTGCCGGCCCGCGGCGCCTCGCGCGTGCTGCGTGACGCTGCTGCAGGGCTGCGTGCGCTGGTGCCTGTTGTTGCCGTGGCGGGGGCGGCGACTGCCGCGGCTGCATCAGCAGGTGCGGGCGCCATGCTCTCTGCAGGTGCAGGTAGCGCGGGCTCACCCACTGCAGGCGGCGCATCCACGATCATGGCCGCACCGTCGCGTGATGACGTGGCGGGGATATCCGGGTGCCCCGTTGCGTGAGCCGGATCCGGGGCCAGCGAATACTCGCTGGGCTCGGGGTAATCGGCGCTGCCGGAGAGGCCCCACGCAGCAAGCCCGGCAATTGCGACGACGGCGGCGCCGATGCCCAGCCATAGCCCGAGGCGACGGGTGCCACCAGACGATACGCGCGCAGCACGAGGCGACGCGGTTGCCTGCCGGCCCTCCATGTCTGCCAGAATACGGCCCGCATTGGGGGCCTGGCCTTTGGTCTGCGCTCCCCCTGAGAGCAGACTTGGCCGGTTGATTCCGCCATTATTCAAGTGCTTCCAGCCCTTGGTTTGAGTCGGCATCTGCCGAAGCGAATTTTCGCATTCTTAGTGAAAGCGGTTGGGGCGTCAACCAGATCGCGTGTCAGGGAGGACCAGTGTTGCCAATCGTGGTTGCAGCCATTGCCGTCGTGCTGCTTGTGGCACTGGTGTGCTGGGTGTTGTTGTTCCCTGAGACGGTGGAGTCGCTGCGTCAGGCGTTGGCGCGCCGGTTCGGCGGATTCCGGCGCAGGGCCGGGCGGGTCGGGGACAAGGTCGGTCACGGCGTCACGCGGGTGCGCAGTGGGGTTCGTGAAGAGGCCGGTGCGGCGCATAGCGCGATCCGGCGTCATTGGCCGATTCTGGCAATTGCCACGGCCGCTCTGGTGATTCCTCCAATTGTGATACTGGTCACGCGCCAGACGGTGGTGCTGGAAGATTTTCGCGGCGATGATCTGGCGGAATCCAGTTCGATGGTGGCCCAGCTGCTGCGTGGCGAGCGTCTGACCCCGCCGCCGCCGCCGCCGCCGGAGGTGTTCACGACCGCCGAGGTGCGTCGTTTGCGGCCTGAAATTGTCACGGCGGACCGCAAGTGGAACCAGATCGATGCGGATCTGCAGCAGCGCGTGCTGGCCATCTACGAGGTGATGCGGCGCCAGTATGGCTACGAGATGGTGCTGATCGAGGGCTATCGCAGCCCTGAGCGCCAGGCCGAGTTGATGGCGGGAGGCAAGGCGACACGGGCCGGTGCGTGGCAGAGCTGCCATCAGTATGGCCTGGGCGTGGACAGCGCCCCGATCCGTGACGGCAAGCTGCAGTGGGACATGAATGATGAGTGGACCAAGCGCGGCTACTTCCTGTACGGCGAACTGGCTGAACAGGCAGGGCTGGACTGGGGCGGCAACTGGCGCAGCATCAAGGACTATGTTCACGTGGAAATGACATCCCGCTGCCGCGCGGCGCGTGCGGCCAAGCGTGAAGAGCTGTCACGCCAAGGGTGATAACCACACGGCGGTGCTGGTATGGTTATGGCGATGATCTGGGTCGCCGGGGCACAGGGGGCGATGGAGCGCCAGGTCACACAGGATCAAGGAGCATGATGGATGGCACGACCATTTATTGTCGTTGGTGACAAGCTCAGCCACGGTGGCAGCGTGGTGGCAGGCACTGGCGAGACCGACATCAATGGCAAGCCGGTGGCGCGCGTGGGTGACCGTGCCGTGTGCGCGATGCATGGCACGACCACGATCGTCAGTGGTGACGCAACCGTCATGATCGACGGCCAACCGGTGGCGCGCGACGGTGACCGTACCGGATGCGGGGCGACATTGGTGGCTTCGCAGGCCGCTACCGGCCTGCGCTGATCGGCGCGGTCGACGGGAGCAGCGCATGGAGCAGGGCAACTGATGGCAGGATGGCTGGGCAAGGCAGCGTCGGTGGTGATGGTGTTCATCGCTACCTGGGGCGCGACGATTCTCTATTGGCGCAACAGCGGCACGGTACCGACCGGCATGCAGATGCTGGCCTACCTGGGCCTGCTGCCTGTTGGGCTGAGCAGCGCAGGCTTCATGCTGCGCGGCGCTGTGCGCCGTGGCGCAGAATCGGCGCTGGACAAGGCCACGTCTGATGACGCCAAGGCGGGAGCTGCAAAGCAGGAGGCGACCGATCCGCAGTCCGCTGCGCCGCCTTCGGTCGCGCTGCTTGCCGGCACCCTTCGGTTGGGCGTGGATCTGGATGCGCCGGCGCTGCTGGCGACGGCTGCGGCGCCACCGCGCCCTTCGCTGGATGGGCGCTTCCGTGACAACTACAACCTGCCGGTGCGGATGAGCGCGGCCCAGGATCTGGACGAGTTCGAGGTCGTGCAGGCGCGCCAGGATGGCATCGACACGGCGGCGCATGAACGCCGCGCACTGGCGTTGCTGCGACCGGTGCTGGAAGAACTGCTGGAAACCGTGTTCACGGCGCTGCCGGAGATCGTGGCCTCTGAGGAAGTGGTGGTGGCTGGGCTGCGTCGTCGCGACGAACAGCGCGTGGAGAACGTACTCAGCATCGAGCTTCTGGTGCCCGGCAGCTGGTCCGATCCGCTGCGCCACTGGGCACAGGACTGGCTGCTGGAGCAGGCGCGCCTGGCGGGCCTGGATGCGCGCCGCTTCGATGTGCGCGTCACCACGCTGGATGGCGCCCGCGAAGTCTGGCCGCATCTGCAGCGGGTGATCGATGCGCTGTCGACGGGGCAGCCGCGCTGGCACCTGGTGCTGGCGGCCACCTCCTTCATCGATTCCGCGCTCGTCGCGGCCTGGCAGGCCTCGGGCGTGCTGGCGACCGCGCAGAATCCCGATGGCCGGGTGCCGGGCGAAGGCGCCGCCGGCGTGCTGCTGTCCAGCCGGGCGCTGGCGCACGACGGGGCCGGCCGCGTGTGGCGCCCGCAACTGGTGCGTGCCGAACAGATCGAAGCGCAGCGCCCGGCCGAGCAGCGCCGGCAGCTGGCGGCGTTGGCCACGCACTGGCATGCCTCCCTCGGCCAGGCGCCGGCGCAGGCGCAGTTCGTGCTGCACGATGCCGATCACCGCGGCGACCTGATGGTCGATGCCGCTGCCATCGCCGCGACGCTGGCGCCCGACCTCGATTTCAGTCCGCAGAGCCTGGCGCTGGCGATCAGTGCCGGCGAGCTGGGGCCGGTGCTGCCGATCGCCCAGCTGGCGCTGGCCCATGCACAACTCCAACGCCAGGCCGAACCGGTGTTGCTGCTCGGCGTTGCCGACAACCAGCAGCGCCTGTTCGGCCTGGTCGACCCTCTTCCTTCCCCGACGCTGCCGGCCGATGCGCCGTCGGCCTCCTGACCCCTGGATCCCTGCATGAGTTTGAGCAATTTCAGCTACTACCTGCGCGACTACCGTCTGTGGATGGTGATCGGCCTGGTCGGTGCCGCTGCGCTGGCCCACTACGGTGAAGCCGAAGCGCGGCAGATAGGCATCTGGGTGGCCGTCGTGCTGGCAGGCCTGCTGCTGCTGGCGCTGCTGGTCTGGGGCATCAAGCGGATCCTCGCGCGGCGTGCGGCCAAGCGGGTGGAGGCGATGGTCAAGGACGAGGCGGACAAGGCGGTGGCCTCGTCGCAGCCGGCGCAGCGTGCCGATACCGAGGCGCTGCGCACCCGCATGATGGACGCGGTCAAGCAGATCAAGTCCTCGCGGATGGGCGTGCTGAAGGGCAACGCCGCGCTGTACGAGCTGCCGTGGTATGTGATCATCGGCAATCCCGCGGCCGGCAAGAGCACGGCCATCCTCAACTCCGGGCTGCAGTTCCCGTTCGAGGACAACCGCGGCAACGTGGTGCAGGGCATCGGCGGCACCCGCAACTGTGACTGGTACTTCACCACCAATGGCATCGTGCTCGATACCGCCGGCCGTTACTCGGTCAGCGTCGAGGACCGCATGGAGTGGCTGACCTTCCTCGGCCTGCTGAAGAAGAACCGCCCACGCGCGCCGATCAACGGCGTGATCATCGCCGCCAGCCTGGCCGAGCTTTCCGGCAGCAAGCCGGAATTCGCGATCGAGCTGGCCAAGAACCTGCGCCAGCGCGTGCAGGAAATCACCGAGCGGCTGGAAGTGTTCGCGCCGGTCTACGTGCTGTTCACCAAGGCTGACCTGATCGCTGGCTTCAGCGAATTCTTCCGCAACCTGGACCCGGGCGAGCGCGAGCACGTGTGGGGCGCGACGCTGCCGTTCGACGTACAGCAGCAGGGCGATGCACTGGCCGCCTTCGACAGCCACTTCGATGAGCTGGCCGAAGGCATCAAGGAAATGAGCCTGACCCACATGGCGATGCAGCGTGGCCGCGAGGTGTCGCCGGGCCTGCTGTCGTTGCCGCTGGAGTTCGTCGGCATCAAGCCGGCGCTGCGTACGTTCATCGCCACGCTGTTCGAAGACAATCCGTACCAGTTCAAGCCGGTGTTCCGCGGCTTCTACTTCTCCAGCGCGCTGCAGGAAGGGCGCTCGGTGCACCATGCTTCCGAGCGTGTCGGCCGCCAGTTCAATCTGGAACGCGGCTCCAATGTCGATGAAGCGCCGACCGGCCACACCGCGTTCTTCCTCAAGGATCTGTTCCGCAAGGTGATCTTTGCTGACAAGGAGCTGGTGCGGCAGTATTCCAGCCCCCATCAGAACCGCCTGCGCTATGGCGTGTTCCTCGGCGCGGTAGGTGTGCTGGCGTTGGCGCTGGGCCTGTGGACCTGGTCGTATACGACCAATGCGCAGCTGGTGGCCAATGCGACAAAGGATCTGGACCAGGCCGTGCGGGTGCAGAAGGACCGCATGGACCTGAAGTCGCGCATCGACGCGCTCCTGCTGCTGCAGGACCGCATGGAGCAGCTGGACCGTTACGGCAAGGAGGGCGGCATCACCACCCACCTCGGCCTGTACCAGGGCACGGCCATCCGGGAGAAGCTGCTGCGTGAGTACAACCATGGCATGCAGCAGGTGATGCTGGCCCCCACCGTATCGAACCTGGAGAACTACCTGGGCCAGGTGGTAGCCGAGCGCGACAAGCTGGGGCAGGGCAACAGTACCGCCGCCGAGAGCGAAGTGCTGTACCAGAATGCCTCGCCGACCAGCACCAACGATGCCTACAACGCGCTCAAGACCTACTTGATGCTGGGTAATCCCAAGTACGTGGAAGGCGCGCACCTGTCGCAGCAGCTGACCCTGTTCTGGCGTACCTGGCTGGAGGCCAACCGCGGCCAGATGAGCCGTGAGGAAATGGTCCGCGCGGCCGAGAAGCTGATGACGTTCTACGTGGCGCAGGCCGGCAAGCCGAGCTGGCCGCAGGTGCAGAACAAGGTCACCCTGGTCTCCGATACGCGCCAGGCGCTGGGGCAGGTGATGAAGGGCCAGCCGGCGATGGAGCGCGTGTATGCACAGATCAAGGCGCGGGCCGGCGCACGTTTCGGTACCACCACGGTCGACAGCCTGGTGGGTGTCGAGCGCAATGGCCGCCTGATCAACGGCAGCTACGCCATTTCCGGCGCCTTCTCGCGCAAGGCGTGGGAGGAGTATGTGCAGGATGCGATCAAGGAGGCGGCCAATACCCAGCTGAGCACCACCGACTGGGTACTGGGCACCACCGAGCAGAGCGACCTGTCACTGGCTGGCAGCCCGGAGCATGTCTCGCGCGAGCTGGTGAACATGTACAAGAACGACTACGCCCGCGAGTGGACCAAGTTCCTGCGGGGCCTGAGCGTGGCGGAGTTCAGCACCTTCGACGAGGCTGTCGGCCGCATCAACAAGCTGGGCGACGCCAGCAACTCGCCGTTGCGCATGCTGCTGGAGCGCATCAACGAGGAGACGGTGTGGGACAACCCGCAGGCGCTGGCACGCTCCAGCAAGGCGCGCAAGGGCTTCGTGGCCTGGTTCCAGCGCACCATCCTGCGCAAGGACCCGGCGGCGACGGCGGCGGCGCAGCCGGTCGGCCCGATCGGCAAGGCCTTTGAAGGCATCGCACGGCTGACCAGCGAGCGCGGTGACCAGCCTGCCGTCATCACCGCGTACTTCGAGACGCTGGCCAAGCTGCGTGCCCGCCTGAACGCGATCAAGAGCCAGGGCGAAATCGGCGTCGGCACCCGCAAGCTCATGCAGGACACCTTCAGCAACGAGGGTTCGGAGCTGAGCGTGGGCCTGGCACTGGTGGACGAGCAGGTGCTGACCGGGCTGGACGAGAAGCAGCGCGAGGCACTGCGTCCGCTGCTGCTGCGACCGCTGACCCAGACCTTCAGCACGCTGATCGCGCCGACCGAGGATGAGGTCAACAAGACCTGGAAGGCGCAGGTCTACGATCCGTTCAAGGCGCGCATCGGCCAGCAGTACCCGTTCAACCTCAACTCCGATGTCGATGCGGCACCCAGTGACATTGCCGGTATCTTCGGCGCCAGCGGCAGCATCGCCGCCTTCAACAAGGAGGCACTGGGGACGCTGGTGATCCAGCGCGGTCCGCTGCTGGAGACCCGGCGCTGGGCCGGGCAGGGCGTGAACCTGTCGGCCGAGCTGGTGGCCAACTATGGCAACTGGGTGAGTGGTTCGGCGGCTGGTGCGGCGCAGGACACCACGATCTTCGAGATCCTGCCGGCCCCGGCAGCCGGTGCGCTGGAGTACACCATCGAGATTGATGGCCAGGTGCTGCGCTACCGCAATACGCCGCCGCAGTGGACCACCATGCAGTACCCGAACGTCGGCCAGGTGCCGGGCGTGAAGATCACGGCGGTGACCGGCGATGGCAGGACGGTGGAAGTGTTCAGTGCGCCGGGCTCGAACGGCGTCAACCGCCTGATGTCGGCCGGCCAGGTCGAGCGCCTGGATGATTCCAGCCGCATCACCTGGACGGGCAATGGCGTGTCGGTTCCGGTCGAGATGCGCATCGTGCGCCGTGCCGGTGAAGCTGCGCAGGGTGGCGGTGATTGGCAGCGCGGCTTGCAGTTGCCCGAACGGGTGGCTGGTGGCGAACCCGCCGCACCGGCGGTGCCCACTGCCGCGCCGGCCGCGCCGGCGACACCGGCCCCGGCCGCTGGAGGTGCCCGATGAGCCGCGTGGTCAGCGCCGGTGTGTCGTACTTCGGCAAGGTGCCATCGCGTGGCGATTTCGTGCGTGCGGCCGACAACCATCAGTTGCTGGGCTGGCTGGATCGCTGGGCCGGCGAAAGCCTGGAGTTGCTGAGCCAGAGCCCGGACTGGAAGCAGCGCTACGACGAAGCACCGGAGATCCACTACGCCTTCCTCGGCTCGCGCAGCAAGATGGTGTTGTGCGGTCACTTCCTGGCCAGCCGCGATGCGTCCGAGCGACGCTTCCCGCTGCTGTCGGCGCTGCGCCTGGATGCACCGGAGCCGCTGCCGTTCATCGGCCGCAGCCCGCTGGCGATGTCCAACGCGTGGTCGGGCCTGGCCCGTCTCGCCCGCCAGGCCTACCAGGACAGTGATGCCGCACAGGCACTGGCGCAGCTGGCCGACGCGCGTTTCAGCATCAGCACCGATCCCGGTGACTACAACGGCAGCTTCCAGGATTTCCTGGAGAACACCACGGTCGCCGACCTCGAGCAGCGCCTGCGCGATTCCGGCCATGGTGACGTGGCGCTGCGCCAGGTGCTGCCGGCCCTGGGCCTGCTGCTGCAGCCGGTGCTCAGCGGCGGTGACGTCAACATCGACAAGGCACTGGTGTTCCCGCTGGTCCGCGATCCCGCCTATCGCCCGCTGGTGGCGGCGTTCTGGCTCGACCTGCTGTCCAGCTTCGTCGCCCGCGGTGATTTCGAACTGGCCGTGCTGATCCGCAATGATGCCGCGCCGAGCATGATCGTCGGCTTCAACGGCGCCGACCGCCAGGTGCTGCGCGCGGTGCTGGATCCGGCCGAGGCCGGCGACTTCCTGATCCGCATCCAGCACTCGGAATGGGTGGACGACTACCTGCGCGGCGACTACAACCTCAACCGCTTCGGCAGCTTCCTCGACCGTGACGACCTGGCCCTGGCCACCGCACGCAAGCTGTTCGGCGAGACTTTCCTGGGAACCTGACGATGCGCCTGTGCAATTCTCTTTCTCTCGTGCTGCCGCTGCTGCTGGCCGTCGCGCCACTGTCGGCGCAGAACGCGCCGGCTGCAGCCCAGGCGACCACGGAGCGCCCGGTGGTGATCGAAGGCGTGGTGCCTGACCAGGCAACCAAGGCCAAGCTGCTCAACAACCTGCGCGCGGTCTATGGGGCCGATCGCGTTGTCGACCGCGTCCAGGTCGAGACCATCGCCACGCCGCCGAACTGGGGCGATTACGTATCCGGCATGATCAACCCTGGCCTGAAGCGGGTGTCGCCCGGCAAGCTGGAAGTGAACGGCCAGGCCGTGAAGATCAGCGGTGAGGTCGGCAACGAGGCCCTGCGCCAGCAGGTCGCCAGTGACCTGAGCCTGGCCAGCAACACCAGCTACACGGTCACCAACGCGCTGAAGGTGGGATCGCAGCAGAACGTGCTGGACCAGACCCTGGCCAACCGCATCATCGAGTTCCAGAGTGGCAGCGCCCGCCTCACGCCGTTCGGCATGAGCATCCTCGACGAGATGGTGGCCAAGATGGCGCAGATGCCCGACAGCCGCTTCCTGATCATTGGCCACACCGACAACGTCGGCCAGCGCGAGTCCAACCTGACCCTGAGCCACGCGCGTGCGCTGGCGGTGAAGAACTACATGATGTCCAAGGGCATCCCGGGTAGCCATATGGACGTGCTGGGCAAGGGGCCTGATGAGCCGGTGGCGGACAACACCAGCAACGATGGCCGCGCGCGCAACCGTCGCATCGAATTCAAGATCCAGTAACCGCGCGGAGAGCGGGCCAGGCCCGCTCTCCGCTCGATGGCCCGGAAGCGCTCAGTCTTCCGGGTTCACGTCCAGCATCTCTTCCATCTGCTCCAGCGTGCCATGGTCCTTGATGACCCGCTTGAGCCACACGTGCAGCGGCATTTCGCCCCAGCGCGCGGCTTTCTCGGCCAGATAGGCCACGGGGCTGTGCGGTTCGGTACGACGGAAGAACTCGGCCACCTGGCGCAACTGCTGCAGGGCTTCCTTGCGTGAACCGGGAGCACCGGCCGGCCCACGCGGGGCGGCGCTGACCGGCGCCGGGTCGAATGCCGGGGCATCCGCGGCAAAGTCGGTGCCGCTGAACGTGTCCTCTGCCGGCCCGGTCTCGCCATCGAGCAGCACGCCCGCCTCACGCGCGAAGCGCAGTACGGTGCGCTGTAGATGCTCAAGCTGCTCGCGGACCGCGCTGAAGCTGGGGCCATCCAGGCCGAGCCGGTTGTCGACCGCGGCCTGCAGCTCGGCCAGTGCCTGGCTGCAGTCCGGCAGGTCATCGGCCAGCTGGCGATAGAAGCCGTGCTGGGTATCGCGGCGGGCGGCATTGAGGATGTCCAGTCCGGGGCGGCCGTCATCGTCCTCGCTGCTGTTGGCGCGGGCATGGGCGTGCTCGAAATCGGCCAGGCTGAAGCGGCCCTGGGGGGCGACGATGATCGGCACCGCCCGCAGCCACTGCAGCGAATTGGTCAGCAGCCAGCTGAGGTTGCCGATACGTTCCTCGAAGTCGCCGTCCGGTGCCTGTGGATGCACCTCTTCCCAGAACCGGTCGCAGAGGCCGGCGGTGACCCGGTAGCCCGCGGCCAGGCCCTGGAACCCCTCCAGCTGGGTGGCGGCCTCGCTGAGCCAGCCAGCCAGCCGCAGATCCTTGGTCCGGGTCTGCAGCAGATCGTTGGCATCGCGCAGCACGCTGCTCCAGTCGGCGTACTTGATGTCGGTCTGCCACGCGCCCTGGTCCAGGGTCGGGTCGTCGGCACGACGGTTTTCGATGATCCGATCGAACTCGGCCGAGAACGACAGGTCTTCACCGGTCGGGGCGTGTTCGGAAATCGGGGCCAGCAGGGCTTCCTGATCCAGCATGGCAGGTCTCGTTGGGGACTGCGGTCGATTCTAGCGGTTGAATGTGAACGCGGTTACGGGATGAGGGAAAGTCACGGGGGCTGAATACGGCATTCCGTCAGTTATGTGACGGAGAACGCAGTTCATTGCCCGATCTTGCGCCGTGATTTTGACGAACACCACGATCTGGTAGATTTATTGGCTGGAAACCGACGCCGCGCACCCGAGAGTCGTGCGGCTTTCACTCTGGAAATGGCATGGATCAGCTGAACAACCTGATGGCGCAGGTCGCCGGTCTTGGCGACGCCCAGCGTCTGTATCGCCTGCAGTCCGACGCATTCACGGCATGCACCGTGGAGCGTTGGCGTGGACGTGACGCGTTGGGCGAACACGCGTGGACCGAAGTAGACGTGCTTTCCACCGATGCGGATGCTGCCCTGGAGGCACTGCCTGCAACGCGTGCCACATTGACCCTGCAACTGGCTGACGGTGGGCAATCGCAGCGCAGCGGACTGGTGGCCGATGCCGCCCGGGTTGGAGGCGATGGTGGACTGGTCCGCTACCGTCTGCATCTGGTGTCATGGACCTGGTGGCTGCAGCACGCGCGCCACAGCCGTGTGTTCCAGGAGCAGGCCGTTCGCGCGATCGTTGACGCGGTTCTTGCCGGGCATGGGGACATCGCGCGCTGGCGCTGGGCCGAGGGGGTCGATGACTTCCTGGGCGAACGCGTGCGCAGCTACTGCGTGCAGTACCGCGAGAGCGATCTGGATTTCCTGCAGCGCCTGCTGGCCGAAGAGGGGCTGGGCTGGCGGCTGTACGCCGATGAAGAGGCTCCCTGCGGCAATGGCATGGAGATCTTCGCCGACAGCGTGGCGTTGCCGGAGGATGCGACCAGCGCCGGGTCCGGCGTGCGTTTCCATCGCAGTGATGCCACCGAAGCCAGTGACAGCGTGCAGGCCATCGGCATGTGCCGGAGCCTGGCCAGCACCACGGTCAGCCTGCAGAGTGATGATTACCGACAGGTACGTGCCTTGGCCGGCCAGTCGCCGATGGACGGCGGTGGCAGCCAGTCGGCGCGCGAGGATTTCGATGCCGTGGGTGCCTACGCGTTCAGCGATGGTGCCGCCGCTTCGCGCCAGGCGCGGCTGCTGGCCCAGGCACGCGAAGCACACAGCCGACGCTGGCGCGGACAGGGCACCGTGCGTGGCCTGCGATCGGGGGCCTGGCTGCGGCTGCAGCAGGCGCCGGGCGCGACACCGCCGGAGCTGCTGCTGGTTGCCGTGGACCATGCCGGCATCAACAACCTGCCGACCGACCTGCGGCGCAGCCTTGATGATGCGTTCGGTGTCGCGCCGGCCGAGAGCGACGACGCGGCGCTGTGGCAGCAGGCCGATGCGGTGGGCTACAGCAACCGGTTCGAGGCGGTTGAACGCAGCACGCCGTGGCGGCCACTGCTGCTGGATGGCACCGGTGCCCGGCTGAATCCGCGCCCGACCGTGCCGGGCTACCAGACGGCCGTGGTAGTGGCCGGGCAGGGCGGCACCAGCAAGGATCTGCATGCGGACAGCCAGGGCCGTGTGCGCGTGCGCTTCCATTTCCAGCAGGGACAGGGCGGGGGCGCTCACGACAGTGCCTGGTTGCGCGTGGCACAGCGCTACGCCGGCCCTGGCGTTGGCAGCCAGTTCCTGCCGCGGATCGGCCAGGAAGTGCTGGTCGGCTTCCTGGATGGCGATATCGATCGGCCGCTGGTGCTGGGAACGCTGTACAACGGGCGTGGCGAGGCCGGTGTGGTGCCGACGCCCGCTGGTGCCAGTGGCCAGGGCGACGTGTCGGCCTATGGCCAGGCCGGCGATGCACGCCACAGCGCGCAGGCCAACCTCAGTGGTGGCCAGGCACCGGCGTGGCATGCGGCCGGCGCGGGCGACCAGGCGCATCGCCAGGGCGGTGCGCTGTGGGGTATCCGCTCGCGCGAATGGGATGGCGGTGAAGGCAGCAACCATCTGTTGTTCGACGATTCCAACCAGCAGCTGCGTGCGCAGCTGGCCAGCAGCCAGCAGGTATCGCAGCTGACGCTGGGTCATCTTCGGCACCAGGCTGACAACTTTGTCGGCAGCGTGCGTGGCACCGGTTTCGAACTGCGCAGCGATGCCTGGGGTGCGGTACGCGCGACGGCGGGCGTGTGGCTCACCGCCTATGGCCATCGATCGTCCGCGCCCGCGGGCGAGGCGGTGCAGCCCTCCGCGCTGCTGGCCCAGCTGCAGACGCTGGGCGAGCGATTCACCCAGGCCGCGCGCAAGCACGTGACCAGCCCGCTGGCGATGCAGGAGGGGGCGAGAGGGGCGATGCGGTCGCGCATTGTGCAGAAGCAGGCCCCCTTGCCGGCGATGACGGCAGCTGTCCGAACGGTGGTTGCCGGGACGCAGTACACGTCGGGAGTCGCGGAAGCCCCTAAGCACAGTGCCGAGCCCGGTGAAGGACGGACTCCCCATAGCGGCGCTCCTCTGCTTGGGATGACGGCACCCGACGGGGTAGTGCACGTCGCCGGTCAGGGCATGATGTGGAGCAGCGGCGAAGCACTGCTTCTGGCCAGCGGCGGGCATTCCGATACCACGGTCATGGGGCAGGCCCGCCTGCATGCAAGCCAGTCGTTGGGCCTGTTGGCAACCACCGTCGAGGAAGGCGGGGCAGCTGCAGCGATGTCCGTTGTGAGTGGCACTGGGGCGCTTGAAGTCCAGGCACAGGCAGATTCCATTCGCATCCAGGCGCGCTCGGGCCTGCGCGGTGCGAGTGGCCAGGCCCACATCGAGCTCGCTGCGGGCAAAACGCTGCATATCGCTACGTCAGGAGGCGCCAGCATCACCGTGGCCGATGGTGGAATCGTGGTCAATGCGCCCGGTTCGATCGCTGTCCACGCGCAGCGCAAATCCTTCCTCGGTCCCAGCAACTACAAGAGCGAGTTGCCGACGTGGGTGCTGGGCAACATGAAGCAGAAACGGATCATCGGTTTCTCAGGATGAAGAACATGAAGAAGACGATATTCCTGCTGCCACTGGTGGCGGCGTTGTCGTGGGAGTGCGCTGCAGCAGCGCCACTGGACGCGCATGCAAGCGGCGCCCGCCCGGGAGACGCCTCCATCGATCTTCCGCAGCCGACCTGCGCCAAGCAGCCCCTGGCGACATACCTGTTCGCCCTCGTCGGCAAGGGGCTGTCGGCCCCCGATGGCTGCGGGCGCAGCAATGCAGTGGTGACCCAGGCATTCGATACCCTTCTGGCAGAGGTGCCCGCCAAGCAAGCACCGTCGCTGAAGGCGCGACTGCTGACCGGGCCCAGTGCGGCAGGCAAGCCGTTGTCGATCGAAGGGCGTACCTGGTGGCTGTACTCCGCCTGCCAGGCACATGCCTGCGGCTCAACACAGCTGGCAGCACTCTACGATCCTGCAGACAGGCACATGGTCGGCCGCTTGATCCTGAACTGTGAGGTGCGCTGGTTGGGCAATCCATCAGACGCGCAGCGCGCGGTGCTCGATGCACGCAAGCCCGTGAATCTCGAGATGGTCAGGCGGCTGGGTGACTGCGGGGGCGAGCCATGAGTGCTAAAAACCTGAAGGCGTTCCTGGATGCTGTCGGCTTCGAGGAATCGAGCGGAGACATCGGCATCATCAATACCTATAACTACATCGGCAAGTACCAGTTCGGTGAGCAGGCGCTGATGCAGCTTGGGTATTACAAGACGACGGCCGAGATCAAGAAAAAGCAGGAGTGGAAGGGCCACTGGACGGGTAAGAACGGTGCTACGAGCCGCGAGGTGTTCCTTGCGGACGAAGCAATGCAGGACAAGGCGGGCGAGGAGTGGATGCGCGAACTCTGCCGGCAGGGGCGCTATTTCGGCACGACCAAGTTCATCGGTCAGACCATGAAGGGCTTCGTGGTGACCGAGTCCGGCATCATTGCCGCCGCCCACCTGAAGGGCTACGGCCCGGGCAAGCCGGACAAGAAGACCGGGCAATGGGTGCGCCCTGCCGTGCTTGCGTTCCTGCGTACCGGCGGGGCGGAGGACGGTACCGACGCCTACGGGTCGAGTGTTTCGAAGTACATGAAGAAGTTCGGGGGCTACGAGCTGGGCTGCTGCGCGCCGGTAGAGGCGCAGACAACCTGGATGTATCCCTTCCCGGGGCAGGGCAAGAGCGATGCCTTTGATGGCGCGATGTACCTCGGCCTTCCTGCCCAGGAAGAAGGCGCCTTGGCGCGTGTCGACGATGGCTTCTTCCCGGTGGGGGCCAGCGGCCTGTGGCATGGGGGCGTCCATTTCGATGCAGGCAGTGGCACCGTGCTGGACCAGACCCAGGGCGTGCGCTGCATCAAGGACGGCGAGGTGGTGGCCTACCGGATCGACGAACGCTATCCGGAAATCACCTTCCCGCAGGTGCAGCGCAAGGCACTGTATTCGAAGGGCTTCGTGCTGGTGCGGCATACGCTGAAGCTGCCGGCCGATGCACAGGCGAAATTCGAGGCGGCCGACAAGGCGGCGAAGGAAGCACAGGACAAGAAGGTTGCGACGGCGGCGGGCAGCGCTCCTGCGGCGCCGCAGACGGCGGCCGCTCCGGCTGCTGCCGCCACCGCTCCGTCCAAGGCGGTCGCGCCGGCACCCGCCACGAAAACTGCGAAGGACTCGAAGGATTCGAAGGATTCGAAGCCAGCCGCCGCGCCGGAGCCGGGAACCGAGCTTTCCTTCTACAGCCTCTACATGCACCTGATGGACTTCACGGGCTATCAGGAGGATCGCAAGCGCGCACGCCCCGGGTTCTGGACCGAGGGCAACGAGTTCGTGGTGGGCGAGAAAGCGAAGGACGCGCAGGAGGTGCCACCGCCGCCTGCGGCGGCGCAGGCATCGATCGATGAGGATGACCACATCGGCTGCGATTGCGGTGGAACTTCGGGTGAATCCGATGATGTCGCCGACGCTCTGGAGCAGTTGGGCTGGGGGCCTGGACAGGTGAAGGAATGGGACAACGTCGTGCAGGAGGCACACGCAGATGAGTGAGGCTGCACCCGCGCCGATCATCGGTTTGAACATCCGCAGCGAGGCCAGCGGCCGCTCGGCCCGGTTGGGCCTGTTGCCGCGCGGTGCCCGGATCACCGTGAAGAACCGCAAGGACAAATGGGCACAGATTGACCGGATCCTCGAAGGCGAGATCGCACCGGTTCGCCCGGGCGAGGCCGTTGACCCAGCCGCGAAGCAGGGCTGGATATTCATGCCCGAGCTTGATCCCGGTCCGAAGCAACCGGTCCAGCTGGACAAGGTGGTCATTCCCGAAAAGCCGATCGCGATCGGTGCAGGCGCACTGCTGGGCCATGTCGGCGAGTACCAGCAGTACGTGGATGCCCAGCCGTTGCCCAAGCGTGGCATACGCCCATTGATGCACCTGGAGGTTTTCGCCGGTAGCGAGCTTCCCGTATTCCTGGCCAAGTCGCGTCGCTATGCGTCGCTGCTGCCGCCGGGAACAGGAAGCCTGTTCGTGATCGAGAAGGGCGCGCGCCTGAAGAAGGCGGCCGATCCGGACGGCGTGATGGAGCCGGAGCCTGGCTTGATCCAGCTCAAGGACTCGGGCCTGGGCGCGTGGACGCTTGTCCAGCGTTCGGAGTTGAAGGTGTTCGATCGCAAGGCGCTGGGTGCCTATTCTGCGAGCAGCAAAAGTTATGCAAACGCAAAGGATGGACAGTTCACCGGTGTATTCGTAGGCCCTGCCGATACCCAGCGTACCCAGTCGGAGAAGGAAGCGCGAAAGCACAACTACCAGCGGCGCGAGATGCGGATGCCATTGGGAGAGCCGTTCTGGATCCTGCGCAAGGATCTGCAGCAGTGCTCGGCGTGTGGGATGAAGTGGTGGAAGAAGCACCCGTTGCGTGCCGATGGTCCCGACGGTGAGGCCGTGGGCCTGGTGCGGGTGATGTCCCGCGCAGAGCTGGAGCGGCTGCCTGCGCCGAAACGTGCGCTGGACAGTGATGGCAAGGCCTGGTGGGAAGTGGCTGCCTGCGGCGAGAAGCCGGGTAGTTTTGTGCTGGGCTGGGCATGCGAGGCGGGGCACGCCAAGGTGGGCTGGCAGTCGCCTTGGGCGTGGCCGGGATTCGAGACGGTGGAGGAGGGGGGCATCCAGCCGGTCGACATGATGGCGGCGACGCTGGTGAAGCTGGGGATGATGCAGCCCCATGAGGTGACCGACCATCGCATGCGTGCGGACAAGGTTGAGCGCAGCGCGTTGATCCAGAAGCTGCACGCCTTGCTGGACACCGACGGCAATGGGCATATCAGCAAGCCTGAACTGCAGGCAGCCAGCAAGCAGCCCCTGCTCGCGCAGGCGTTGAGCCGGATGATTGTCCGCTACGAAAGCGAGTGGGGCGGGGAAGACGCCAAGTGGAACGAGCTGGATCCGCTGATGCTCGACGGCGCTGTGGAATGGAGCGCGGAGAAGCTGCGCATCAAGAACCTGCGCTGGTGGAAGGATGTGGCGCCCAATGTGAAGGGTTTCCCGGGCGCGCCGGAGGTCTTCCACCTGCACCCGGTCGGGTTGCTGAACAACTTCTACTCCGCGGTCGCCACGGCCAATGCCAACGCGGCACCCAGCAAGGACGACAGCTACAACGGCGAGCGTGAGAAGAGCGGTGCGCAATGGTACAAGCGGTTCAAGCAGAGCAAGAACGTTGCGGATCTGAAGGAGCCCTTCCAGTCGAACATCACCCGCTTCCTCGCGGCGCTGGATGAGGCCGGTGTGACCGTGAACATCAATACGACGCTGCGCCCGCCCCAGCGCTCGTACCTGATGTACTACGCACGGGAAATCGTCAATGGCACGGATCCAGCCACGGTGCCAGCGTTCGAGCCGCAGAATGGCGATGCGGCCGTGAACATCGATTGGCAGCACCTGGATGCCAATGGCAAGCCGGATCTCAAGGCCGCCAAGCAGGGAGCCAAGGCCATGGATAGCGCCTACGGTGCTGCAGGCGCCATCGGCAAGCCCTACCGATCAAACCACAATGGCGGTGAAGCAATCGACATGCGGTTGAGTCCTGCCTGGGGCATCGGCAAGACGGTGAAGAAGGCCGATGGCACCAGTGTGACGATCGGCAGCAAGCGTGACATCATCGACGTGGGTGCCAGTTACGATGTCCTGCATTGGAACTACGACGGCAAGCCGAAAAAGGTCGATGATCCCCATTGGTCCAAGACAGGCAACTGAAGATGGCGGGTTTCGTGATTAGAGCTGCTCTTTTGGTAGTGGGTGTCGCGCTCGCAGTGGGGTGCCATGCGCAGCCTCCCGAAGTGGGCGGCTGGCGCAGGGTCTCCGACAGTGATCTGGAGCGGCAGTTCCACTTCTCCATGCTGCCTCATGCCGCAGCTGCGGGGAGTCGCTGGGCGGTCTACGATGCCAAGGCGGGCAAGGTAGTGTGTTGCCTGTCAGTGGAAAGTGCCGAGGTGGGCGAAAGCGAGCTCCAGGATCGCTTTGACATTCCCGGGCCGTGGGTCACCGATCTGACCAATGGCTGGAATCTCGATGCCGCGCCCTATCGCCCGCATGTCCAGCTGCTGAAGGTGCAGGGTGCGATGAGCAGCTATACCTTCAAGGAAGAACGTGAAGCCGCCGGAGGCCTGCTGCTGCCGCCGGACGCGCGGGCGGTGGGGGCGAACATCCTGGAGATCGCCGGCGAGCGCTATACGGTCCAGCGCCGCGAGACCTCGCTGGCCGATGGAGACGGTGGTGTTCATACCTACACCTTGAAGCCGGCCAAGGGCGGGGCGGCCTTGAAGATCGAGGTTCCGTTCGGGACCTACTAGATTCGGGACCGGGCGTCAGCGGTGGCCCGCAACAGTGCGCGCGGTTGGCCGCAGGCATACGGGAATCGACGTCGGTCTGCTGCGCCCGTGGGTGATGCGGCGCAGCGTTCTGCGTGCCAATCGGGCGCTTCACCTCTGGGAGGCCGGGAGTCATGCACCAGGACAGGTCAGTGAATCGTCAACGCCCCGTTGCGCTGCGTCAGCTGTTCCTGGCCAGCCTTGTGCTGTCGCTGGCGGCGTGCCGGCAAGCCACCTCACAGGATGTCGAGCAGGCCGACACCGCCCGCCGTGCGCAGGCCGCCATCGAGGCACAGATCAAGGCCGACGCCCATGCCGCGCAGGCGGAGCCACCGCTGCCGGGTGATCCGGACAGCACTGAAACGCTCTTTGACGGATTGCTCGATTGCCAGCCGAAGGGCTGGTACCTCAGTGCTGAATCAGGCCGGCCCGCGAACCCTTACCTGGCCCTGCACACGCCGGAACCCTGCGAACGCGATGAGGCGTTCGGGATGGCGTACTTCTGCGTCAAGGCCGATTTCCATGGCCTACCGATCTACAGGGTGGTTGCCCATCTGGGAACCGCACCCACGCCCATCGGCATCCTGATCGATCTGCCACTGGACCAGGCGCGTGCGCGAACCCGCATGGCGCTGGGATCGGAGTTTCCCGATGATGCGCGCAGCCGGCGCGGCGAAAGGCCAATGCTGGGCCCCCAGGCCGGTGATGCACAGAAGTCACAGTTGATATGTACGCCCGATTGGGCCTGATCAAGAAGGGCAGGCGATGGCGCGAACAGGGAAAACGTGGAGTCCACACCGGCGGTTCGCGCGCTTCTTGTCGAAATCCTGGAACGCAGAACGATGATGAAGGGCAATACCAGCGTCTGGCGGGGACTGCAGCCTGTGCTGTTGCTCAGTCTTCTTCTTTCGGCCGCCGCTTGCACGGGGAAGCCGAATTCATCGGAGAACCCGGCCGCAGTTGTGCCGCCGACGGGGGTGGTCACCACGACGAAGGAAGTGCCTGCAACAACAGCGGGCAACGCACGATATGCCGGCGTCAAGATGCTCTCCCCTCATTCCGGGTGCGCTTTCCTGAGCAGTCCGATCAACTTCTGTGATGATCGTCATCGTGCCCAGATCGACAAGGTGCTCGCCGAGCAGCGGCCGAACTTCAACGGGCACTACATCGTGGCGGAGCTGGAGGAATGGCCTGAGTACTTCCAGCGCTCGGTGGTCGTCATCAACGCCCGGAGCGGGGTGGTGTATCCGTTGCCGATCGACGCATTGTCCGGCCCTTTGTCCAGCAAAGGAGAGCCGACCACTTATGGAAAGGTGGACACATCCGTGGATGCGCAGCAGTTCTGCCTGGTCGGAGCGATGCTGGCCTACCGTTCGATCAACGACGGGCGCTTCTGCTTCGGATTCGATGGTGTCCGCTTTACCGGACACCAGACTGCATACATGGCGCCCGAAGGCCAGTGATGGGTTTTCAATGGGCGGGGGCGGGCTCGCCGGCCGGAGCGCATGGCATGGCAACCGCTCCACCTTCATGGCATCCTCACGAAACTGATTGGCCTGACGCCATCGATGGATGAACGACATGCAGAACTGGATCGGACGCGCCGCCGGTGGACTGGCGTTGGCTCTCTGCCTGGCTGCGCCGCTGGCGCAGGCCGCTGAGCCGACCTTCGGCGGCTGGCGCAATCTCGGTTCCCGCGATGGTGCCGAGCCTGCATTGCGGGACGTTCCGTTCGCGCTGTTGCCCACGGCCGTGGCCCGCGATGCGCGCTTCTCGATCTACGACCGCGAGAGCAAGCGCGTGGTGTGTTGCCTGCAGGTAGCCAGTGCCGAGCTGGATGACACCGCGCTGCGCAAGGTCTACCAGTTGCCGGAGCAGTGGGTGACCGATCTGCGCAATGGCCGTAGTGCGGCACCTCCCTGGCCGACGCGGGTCTACGAAATGCGTCGCACCGATGAACTCGTCGACTACGGTTTCAGTGATGCGGCGGAGGCTTACAGCGATCTGGGCGGGCTGCTGCTTCCGGCCAGCGCACGGCTGCTGCCCGATGGCAGCGTGCAGGCCGGGGCGACCTATCGCCTGCAGTTCCGCAGCACGCCACTGGGTGATGACAGCAGCGCGCTGGACCGCTTCACCCTGCAACCGGTGCAGGACGGGGGCAAGCCGGTGGCGGTGGAAGTCTCCTACGGAACCTATTGATCCGGAACGTTAATCCGGCGTGACGGCGCGGGCGTGCGCCGTGGTTTTCCATCTGCTACCGTCGTCCTACAGGGGAAGGACCTGCCTCCGGCTACCGGGGCAGCAACGGTAGGAACGCCATGGAAGCGATTCGCAACCTCATGGTGCAGGCAGCGGGCCTGGAGGCCGGCAGCCGCCTGTATCGGTTGGATCTACCCGGCACGCCGGCGGTCGTTGTCGACCATTGGCAGGGCCATGATGCCCTGTCGCAAGGGCGGCAGCTGCAGATCGATGTGCTTGCGCTGGACGCGTCGCTGCCACTGGCCGGCTGGCTTGGGCAACCGGCGTGCCTGCATGCACGGCTGGCCGATGGCCGGGACTGGCCGCGCCACGGCGTCATTGCCGATGCGCGATGCGTGGGCAGCGATGGCGGGCTGGCGCGCTACCGGGTCACCCTGCGTGACTGGACCTGGTGGCTCGACCAGGCGCGCCGCAGCCGTGTTTTCCAGGAACAGAGCGTGCGCGACATCCTGGATGCGGTGTTCCAGGCGTACCCCGAACATGCCCATTGGCGCTGGAGCGATGAGGTCGACGGGATGCTGTCCCGCTCACGGCCCCGCAGTTACTGCGTGCAGTACCGCGAGACCGATCTGGCCTTCGTACAGCGGCTGCTGGCCGAAGAAGGGTTGGGCTGGTGCGTGCAGGAGGCGGAGGACGCAACGGCGGGGCATGGCATTTTCCTGTTCGCCGATTCGACCCTGCTGCCGGAAGCCGCCGCGTCGCAGGCAGCCGGTGGCATCCGCTTCCACCGCGCCGATGGCACCGAGCAGAGTGATGGCGTGCAGCAGCTGGGGCAGCTGCGCCGCCTGCAGAGCACCGACGTGCAGCTGCACAGCAGCGACTACCGCAGCGTGCGCTCGCTGGCCGGCCAGCTGCCGGTGCAGGCTGCAGCGCAAGGGGCAAGGGAGGATTACGATCCGGTGGGGGCGCACGCCTTCGCCGATGCGGCCGAGCTGCAGCACCATGCGCGGCTGGTGGTGGAAGCGCTGGACGCGCAGGCCCGCCAGTGGTGCGGGCGCGGCAGCGTCCGCAGCGCCGATGCGGGACAGGCCTGGGTGCTGACCGGCACGCCGGGCGCCTTGCCGACGGAGCTGGTGCTGGTGACGGTCGAGCATGCGGGCGTGAACAATCTGCCGACAGACCTGCGCCATGCACTGGCCGCGGATACGGCGCCCGATCCGTTCGGTACGTTGCTTGGCCAGGCACGTGAGCAGGGCTATGCACAGGATTTCGTCGCCCTGCAGCGGGAGCAGCGCTGGCGCCCGGTGCTGGACGATGGCACCGGTGCCCGGCGCAATCCGCGACCGCTGGCGCCCGGTTACCAGACTGCGATCGTGGTGGCTGGGCAGGGCAGTGACGGCGGTGAACTGCATGCCGATGCGCTGGGACGGATCCGGGTGCGTTTCCATTTCCAGGGCGAGCAGGGTGATGCGGGCAGTGCGTGGCTGCGCGTGGCGCAGCGCTATGCCGGCCCCGGTGTCGGCAGCCAGTTCCTGCCGCGTATCGGCCAGGAGGTGCTGATCGGATTCCTCGAGGGTGACATCGACCGCCCGTTGGTCCTGGGCGCGTTGTACAACGGGCGCGGCGAGGCCGGGGTCGCGCCGACACCGGCCGGGGCGAACGCGGAGCTGGACACCTCGGCCTATGCGCAGGCACGCGATGGAGGGGGCAGCGCGCAGGCCAACCTGGGCGGTGGCCAGGCACCGGCCTGGCATGCGGCGGCGGCGGGCGAAGCGGCGCATCGGAACGCCGGCGCGCTGTGGGGCGTTCAGTCCCGCGAGTGGCAGGGCGAGGGCTGGAACCACCTGCTGTTCGACGACAGCGACCAGCAGCTGGGCGCACAGCTGGCCAGCAGCCAACAGACCACGGCGCTGGCGCTGGGTCATCTGCGGCACCGGGCGGACAACTATCGCGGCAGCCTGCGTGGTACGGGTTTCGAACTGCGCAGTGATGCCTGGGGCAGTGTCCGCGGGCAACGCGGGCTCTGGATGGATGCCTATCAGCATCGTGGCGAGGAGCCGGCCGGCGCCACCCCGCAGGCCGCGGCGCTGCTGCAGCAGTTGGCGACACTCGCCGAGCGCCAGGCCCGCGCCGCGGCGACCCACCTGACGGTGCAGCCCGCGTCGCATCTCGGGGTGCAGTCGCCACAGCACTCCCGGCTGGATGGTGCGCGCGCGCCGCTGCCTGTACTGCTGGCCAGCGTACGCAGCACGGTGCCCGGCGAGACGATGCAGGCGGCGGTCGGCGCCGCCCCTCAACGCAGCGCGGAGGCGGCAGAAGGGTCCGTTCCGCATAGCGGCGACGCGCTGCTTGGCCTCTCTGCCCCCGCTGGTGCGGTGATGGTGGCCGGCCAGGGACTGCAGTGGGCGCAGGGTGAAACCCTGGTGCTGGGCAGTGGCCAGCACAGCGATGCGACGGTCATGGGGCAGGCGCGCTGGCACGGCCGCCAGGCCATCGGTGTGCTGGCCGCAACCCTGCAGGGCGCCGATGCAACGGTGCCTGCCTTGACCATGGCCAGTGCGGAGCAGGTGCTGGATATCAAGGCGCAGCAGGATCGTGTGGGCATGCAGTCGCGGCAGTCGCTGCGCGCTGCCAGCGCCCAGGGCGCTGTTGAACTCGGAGCGGGCCGCACCGTCCATGTGGCCACCTCGGCGGGTGCCAGCATCACCATCAGCGGCAGCAACATCGTCTTCAATGCGCCCGGGCGCATCACGGTGCACGCAGGGCGCAAGTCATTCCTGCCGGGGGGAGGCAGTCGCTACCCGCTGCCGGTGTTCCCGCAGTCCGTGTGTAAGGAATGCCTGCTGCTGGCGGCGCAACGCGCGGCGCCCTTGACGCCGAAGGGAGGCTGAGCGTGACCCGGGACTGGCATTTCCCACCTCTCGCGCTGCCGCCACTGGAAGCGGAAGCGCAGCGCTTCGTGCTGCTGGATGGCGCGCAGTGCGGCCAACCCTCGCAGGTGCTGCGTACGCTGCCGTGGACGCCGCTGCGGTTGTTTGATGGCCTGCTGGCCGACGGCAGCGAGGACGCCAGCGTGTTCCTGGCACGGCTGCCGCGTGACATGGACATTGAGCGCTTCCTGCAGCGGGCGGCTGCGCAGGCACGCTCGCCGGGCCTGCTGAGCCTGATCGACACGACCCTGACCGCAGAGGCGCTGCAGCAGCGCCTGCAACGGCGCCTGGATGCCAGCTACCCCAACGGCAAGGAGTTCCTGGCGCGCTTCTTCGATGCACGCGTGCTGCCCTGGTGGGTGCAGGTGCTCGATGAGCCGCAGTGCCGTGCATTCCTGGCGCTGGGGGAGCGCTGGTGGTACCTGCGGCACGACCTGCAATGGGCGCACCTGGATCTGCACGACGCCGCGCAGGATCCGCATGAACCACCGTGGGTACTGGAGGCACCGCAGCGGCGTGCCCTGATCGACGCCAGCTACCCCTATACCCTGATCGACCACTTCCAGCTGACCGACCCCGAGCTGTTGGCGCGCCTGCCACGGGCGCGCTGGTACACCTTCTTTCGGCGCGTGGTGGCGACGGCCGCTGCGGCCGGCATCGAAGACAGCCGCCGCGTGGTGATGGTGGCGACCTGGGCGCTGTTGGCCGGTACGGATCTCGGCGAGGACCCGGCATGGCAGCAGCGCCTGCAGGACTTCGCCAGCGGGCGGCGCAGCGCGGCCGATATCGGCGACGAAGTCTGGCCCCTGGAAGAAAGCTGGGATTGAACGGAGCGGGATCGCGATGATGAGCAACAAGTACCTGTGGTGGAGCATGCTGGCGGTGATCGCCGTGCTGGTGATGGGCGTGGGCTGCAGCCGGGCGATGGCACGCGGCAAGACGCCGATCATGTCGTTGTTTGCGTTCAACTACAGCCCGTACTACCTCGCCGACGTGCGCGTCGATGGGCAGTATCTGGGCGGGCTGGACGGGTACACCAATGGCGGCTCCGGGATGGGCCCGCGGGCGCCGCAGGGCAAGGGGCCGGACAGCGTGCGCGTGCGCTGGATCGAGGCCAATCGCTATGACCTGGCGACCAACCGCTACCTGAGTGAAGGGCACCGCGTGCCACGCGAGGCCGTGGTGCCGCTGAAGACCCCCTATCCGCCGAACCCCGCGACGTTGCTGCTGCATTTCTATCCGGACGGCCATGTCGAGGCCGAGCTGCTGGACAAGGGTGTCAACAAATGGAATGTGCGGCGCATGCCAGTGCCGAAGGAGCACAAGGACCATGACCAGTACTGATCCGACCGCGATTCCGGGGCAGGTGGATCTCGAGCCCGGCACTCCCGATCCGGTAGCCCAGGCCGAGGGCACCGCGCGCACGGCGCGGCTGGCCCGCGGCACACGCCCGTTGAGCGATGCCGAGCGCCGCCGCCGCCAGGAAGCGATGTGTAAAACGGTACCCGACAAGGAGGCCGCCACCACGGGCTGTACCCAGAGCCTGCACCTGAGCGTGTTCTTCGACGGCACCGGCAACAATCGCCAGGAGGAACTGGACAAGGACAAGGGAGAGCGGGCCCTTTCCAACATCGCCCGCCTTTACGACGCGCATGTAAGGGATCGCCCCAACAGCAAGCGCCAGTACCTGTCCGGTGTGGGGACGCCATGCCCGGAAGTCGGTGACAGCGGTGGCCTGCTGGGACTGTCGATCGGCAAGGGGGGGCGCGAGCGCATCGATTTCGCGCTGCAGGCGCTGGACGAACTGATCGATACCCAGCCGGAGCCGATGCGGATCCTGGTGGTCAGCGTGTCGGTGCTGGGGTTTTCGCGCGGGGCGGCCTCGGCACGGGCGTTCGCCCGCGACCTCGCCGCGCGCTGCCGGCGGCAGGCTGACGGCACCTGGCTGTACCGCGAACGCATCCCCCTGCGGATCGGTTTCATGGGGGTGTTCGACACGGTGTGCTCGGTGTGGCCGAGCCTGGCAGCCGCCGCAGTGAATTACCGCAATGGCCATACCGGCTGGGCCGAAGGCATGGGCGTTCCGGAAATCGTGGAGCAGTCGGTGCACATGACCGCTGCCCATGAGCTGCGCGGCCAGTTCCCGCTGGATTCGACCCGCGAGCACGCGCTGTATCCGGCCAACACGGTGGAGATCTGGTTCCCCGGCGTGCATTCGGACGTGGGCGGGGGCTATGACCCCCAGCATCAGGGGCGGCAGAACAGCATCGCGCGCTTTGCGCTGAACGAGATGTACGACATGGCGCAGGCCGGTGGTGTGCTGCTGAATCCGATCAGCCTCCTCGAAGATCAGGTCAAGGCCGAGTTCGACAAGCAGGATCCTGAGCTGCAGGCGGTGTTCAACGCCTATCTGCAGGCGGTGCGGGTCAAGCGTGGACGCATGGAAGACGTGCAGGCCTCGCACATGGAGCTGCTGTATCGCTGGCTGCGCGTGCGCGTGGCGCGCGGTGACAAGTTGCCATCGATGCAACGCCTGGCCGCGCGCGAGGATGCGCTGCGTGAACAGGTGCGGACCCTGCGTCGCCGCCAGTCGCAGCTGCCGTCCCCGTGGAGCAATGACAATCTGCATCTGGCCGAGCAGGGCAATGCGGACAGGACTGCCGAGTGGAACCGGGTTTCCGACGAACTGAAAGCCCGCGATGACGAGCTGTCTGCCGTGCGGAAACAACGCCGCGGGCTGGAGAAGGAGAACGACACGATGCTGGGCAAGATCGTCGGGCTGCGCCGGCGCCGTGAACGCGGTGCGACGCTGACGATGGCCGAGCGCGTCACATTGGAGTCGTGGGACAACACCACGCTGCTGCCGCCGGAGGTGGAGACGTTCTTCGATGGCTATGGCCATGACTCGGTGGCGCACTGGTTCATCGGCAACCTGAGCCAGTGGCGCGTGCTGTACTTCGGCGCGACCAAGTACACGCCGGGCAAGGTGGAGGAAAAAGCCGAGGCGCCGGAGGCGCTGCCTGGCTGAGGGCGCAGGCTACACTAGGCGGCGCGGCCGTGGGTCGTGCCATCGATGTGAGTGCCGTGTCCCGTCTGTTGCTGCTGTTGTCCTTGTTCGTTCTGGCTGGCTGTGCCAGTACGCCTCCGCCGCCGGCCCATTCCGATGCGCTGTGGCGGTTGATCGAGCGTGACTGCCGGGGCGCCGAGGGCCCGCGCGGCGACTGCCTGCGCGTGGAGACGGCGGCGGATCGGCGCGATGTGCTGGTCAAGGATGCGCATGGCGACTACCAGTTCCTGTTGATGCCGCTGGACAAGGTCAGCGGGATCGAGAACCGCGGTCTCTACCAGCGGGGGGCACCGAACTACTTCGCGGCGGCCTGGCGGGCGCGCAGCCATACCGAGCTGGCGCTGGGCCAACCGCTGCCGCGCAGCGTCGCCAGCCTGGCACTGAATTCACCGCATGGCCGCTCGCAGCATCAGCTGCATATCCACGTGGATTGCCTGCGTGCCGACGTGCTGCAGGCACTGGATGCCCATGCCGGTGAGCTGGGCACCCAGTGGGCAGCGCTGCCGGTGCTGCTGCGCGGCCATCAGTACCAGGCACGCCTGCTGCCAGGGGCGGAGCTGACCGCGAATCCGCTCAATCTGCTGGCCCATGACCTCGCAGGCGTGGACGACGTGGGCCAGTGGAGCCTGGTCGTGGCTGGCCGGGACGCAGTGCAGGGTGGCCCCGGCTTCATCCTGCTGGCCACCCGCGTGGACGCCGGCACCGGCAACGAGGCCAGCGCCGAAGAGCTGCAGGACCACGCCTGCTCGGTGCTGACCGGTGCCGGCAACGCGCTGGAGCGGGTGCGCTAGTCCAGCGCCGGATGCTGGCGGCGCCACATCGGCGCGGTCAGTGCCAGCAACTGGCGGTCCTGCCAGCCCTCCAGGCCCAGATGATGGTCGCGCAGCACGCCTTCCTGTTCGAAGCCGAAGGCTCGCAGCGCGTTGGCGAATGGCGCGCTGCAGTCCGGCGGCAGCATCACGAACAGGCGATGCAGGCCGACATCCTCGAACAGGAACGGGCACAGTGCCCGCAGCGCGGCATCGGCATGCGGGTGCCAATGCTGCAGCGACAACAGTTCGGCGCTGCGCGCGTGCAGTGACTGCAGCCGGATGTGCAGCTGGTCCAGCACCGTGCTGTGTTCATCGTCGAACACCCCCAGCAGCAGCTGGTCGTTGTCCTGCTCCAGGCGGGAACGATGCATGTTGGCGAGAAAGCGGGCTTCCTCGTCGATGCCGCCGGGGTGACGGCGGCCGCGCCGGCGGCGGTCATCGAACAGGCGCCAGCGTGGCAGATCGGTGCGTTGGAACGGACGCAGGGTGACCGGCGCTGCCTGCAACTGCAGCAGGTGGCGGCGCAGCACCGGGCGCAGGGGGGGAAGGGTAGGGGGCGGGTACGAGGTCATCATCCCGGCAACGATGGCCTCGCCCGCAGAGCCAGACCATTCAAAACATTGCAAAAACGGGGCGGGCCTGGGGCCGGGTCTGATTCGGTTCAGGCATAAGCCCATCAGGGCTGGTCATTTCCGTTGAAACCCCCCATTCAGGACACTTTCGTTACGGGATCGTTATGTGCCGCACAGGCCGCTGGCCCCGTACCACCACCCACTCCCCCAGGAAGCCCATGTCCGCCTCTCACAAGGCGCTGCGCCCGCGTCCGCTGGTGCTCGCGCTGTCGTCCCTGATGCTGGTCTCGTTGCCGGCCTTCGCGCAGGAAAGCGCACCCACCTCGCTGCAGGAAGTGAAGGTCACCGGCTCGCGCATTCCACGCGCCAGCGTCGAAGGGCCGTCGCCGGTGACGGTGATCAGCCGCGAGCAGATCGACGCGCAGGGCTACCGCAACGCGTTCGATGCGCTGAGCGCGCTGACCGAGAACACCGGCAACGTGCAGGGCGAGGACTTCGGCAACACCTTCACCCCGGCCGCCAACACCATCAACCTGCGCGGGCTGGGCCCGAACCGCACGCTGGTGCTGGTCAACGGTCGTCGCCAGGCCGACTACCCGCTGGCCTATGAGGGCTCGGTGAACGTGGTCAACCTGGCCAACATTCCCAGTGCGCTGATCGAGCGCATCGAGGTCCTGGCGGCAGGTGCGTCGGCGGTATACGGCTCCGATGCGATCGCCGGCGTGGTCAACATCATCCTCAAGGACCGCTTTGAGGGTGTGGACGTGAACGTGCGCGCTGGCGGCACCCTGCAGGGCGGCGGTGACAACCAGCGCGTGCAGGTGGTCGGTGGCAGTTCCGGCGAGCGCTGGGAAGGGCTGTTCGGCTTCGAGTTCGACGTGCGCAAGGCGATCCATGCGCGCCAGCGCGACTTCATGGATTCGCTGGACGATGATCCGGCCGGCAAGGCGCCGCAGGCGACTGCGATCGCCTATCGCCGCAATGCCGCCACTGGCCGCAACATCGATCCGGGCGTCACTGGCTGCGACGCGGCGTCGGGCATCTATGGCGGCAGCGTGTTCCGCGCCAACAACCCGCGCCAGGGGTGGTACTGCGGCAGCAACGAGGCCGCCGCCAGCTACTGGACCGTGCAGACCCAGAAGCGCAACCTCAACGGCTATGGCCTGCTGACCTTCCACGTCAACCAGACCACCGATCTGTTCGCCGATCTGGCGGTGGGCAGTGCGCGCATCACCAACAACACCCGTGCGCCTACCTGGACCTCGGCCCGCAACTACTTCTACAACCAGACCACCGGCAACCTGGAAAGCTGGTACCGCCGCTTCGCGCCGGAAGAAATCGGTGGCCTGCCGCGCAACGCGAACCGTTTCCTGGAAAACTCGTGGTCGTTCAATGTCGGCGCGCGTGGCCAGATCGGCGACAGCGGCTGGGACTACGAAGCGGTCTACAGCCGTTCGCGCTACGAGAACCGTACCCGTCGTCCGGTGCTGCTGGCCGGCATCAACGAATACCTGCTTGGCCCGAAGCTGGGCGTGCGCAACGGCGTCGAGGTCTATGCACCGGACCCGGCACGCCTGTTCAAACCGCTGACGCCGGAGGAGTACCAGGGCCTGTCCGGTTACCAGGAAAGCCGCAACGCGGCGTGGCTGCAGACCTTCAGCGCCAGCGTCAACGGCCGCCTGTTCGCGCTGCCCGGTGGTGACGCTGCGTTGGCAGCGGTGGTCGAAGCCGGCAGCCAGGGCTACCGCAACCGCCCGGACCCGCGGCTGGGAACCGGTGAATTCTGGAACACCAGCGCCGGTATCGGTGCCGGCGGCGAGCGTGACCGCTACGCCGCGGGTGTGGAACTGCAGCTGCCGCTGCTGCAGTCGCTGACCACCACGCTGGCCGGACGCTATGACCAGTACCGTGCCGGCGGCGAGCACATCGGCAAGGCGACCTGGAGCTTCGGTGTCGAGTTCCGCCCGATCGAGAGCCTGCTGATCCGCGGCTCTGCGGCGACCAGCTTCCGTGCGCCGGACATGAACTACGTGTTCGCCACCGAGACCCGTGGCTACAACCCGGGCATGACCGACTACTGGCGCTGCCGCACCGCCGGCCAGTCGTATGACAACTGCGACTACAACGGCCTGTCGATCGACTACAGCAACCGCGCCAACGCGCAGCTGCAGCCGGAAACGGCCAAGTCGTATGGCTTCGGTGTGGTCTGGTCGCCGCTGGCCGGGCTGGATTTCAGTGCCGACTACTACGACATCCGCATCGACAACGAGGTGACCAGCCTCGATACCAGCCGTATCCTGCGCGACGAGGCCGATTGCCGGCTGGGCCGTACGCTGGGCGGCGAAGCGCGTGACATCGGTTCGCCGCTGTGCCAGGACGCGCTGTCGCGGGTGATCCGCAATCCGTCCAATGCCACCGTGCAGCCCGACCAGGTGACCCGTGTGCTGATCAATCCGATCAATGCGGCCTCCGAATCGGTGCGTGGCCTGGACCTGAAGGGCAACTGGCGTTTCGATGCCGGCCGCTATGGCCGCTTCACCACGCGCCTGGCCTACACCGTGGTGCTGGAGCACAAATACCGACAGTTCTCCGATGATCCGGAGCGTGACATCCGCAATTCGCTGGATGACTACCAGTGGCGCAGCAAGGCCAACGGCAGCATCACCTGGAACCAGGGTGACTGGACCACCACGCTGTACGGCAACCGCTTCGGCTCGCTGCCGAAGACCGATGGCAGTGGCCGCATTGCGCCGTACATGACCTACAACGCCAGCGTGTTCCGCCAGTTCGGCGAGAATCTGTCGGTGGGTGTGATCGTCAACAACCTGCGTGACAGCCGCCCACCGGCGGACAAGAACGGAGGCGGCTGGCCGTTCTATCCGGTCGGCAACTACGATCCGTATGGCCGCCAGTACTGGGTGCAGCTGGACTACCGGTTCCGTTGATCCTGCAGGCGAACGAAAGGCCCGGCATTGCCGGGCTTTTCTTTGTGCAGTGCACCCGTGTAGCCGCTGCGTGCGTGGCATGCTGTGACGCTACCCGGAGGAGGATGCGCATGGATGTCAGGGTGTGGAGCGTGATTGCAGTGCTGGCTGTTACAGGTTGCAGTGGCAAGCAGGCGGCCAGCGTGGACGATGCCGCGGAGGTGGCCAATGCCGCGCCTGCGCAGTCTCACGCGCGGGCGGCGGAGCACGCTGGGCCATCGCGCGCGGCAACGGCATCGAGCGCCACGACGGCTGCCGCTGGGCCCGCGCGAACGGAGGGGCACTTCCTCGAGGGCGAGCGCATGCTGCTGAGCGAGGGTGCGGTGTCCGTGCAGAAGAGCGAGGCGCTGCTGGGTTCCGACAAGGCTTTCGCGCAGGCAATCAGCCAGTTCGAGCGCGATGCGGCCGGCCACCCCGAAGTGCAGGACCTGACCCGCCTGTACAGGACGGCCGCCAGCCGTCTCATGGGCCAGGACGGCACGCTGGTGTCCCTTGCCTGCGGCTACAGCCTGTGTGTTGGCGAGATCCGCAGCCGCACCGATGAGGATTTCAGCGCCTGGTCCGAAGCAATCGGCATGGACAAGGCAGCCCCGGTCTACAGCCTTGCCACGGCGCCGATGACATGGGGCAGGGACCAGCACGGTGGGCGTTTCGTGTTCTCGGTGGACCCGGCCGCCAACGGCATGGCGGGCCCGTAGCACCGGCGGATGCCCGGCGCCACGGCGTGTTACGGAAGCGCCTGCAGCAGGTACGACTCGATGACGTAGCTGAAAGGCTGCTGCTGGCGGTCACGCAGCAGGGCACGCACTTCCAGGATCACGCCGTGGTCGCCTTCCCCGCGTGGCGGCCAGAAGGTCTGGTCGGCCAGGGTCTGGCGCTGGAAGCCCAGCGGACCGACCACGCGACCGAACGGTTCGTCGGTGCTGTCCAGTACCTGGTTCATGGCCGGGCTGAGGTGGCCAGGCAGGTACCAGTTGTCGGCCTCGGACAGCACGCGGCTGCCGCAGACCAGCTGCACGCGGCGATAGCGCAGGTCGGTGCCGGGTTTCGCGCCCAGTGCCTGCAGCACGTCGGCCGGTGCCGTCTTGTCCTGGCCGTGCACGCGCACCGCGCGGACCCGTGCCTGTTCGGCCAGCCCATGTTCGGCGCACCAGTGTTCCAGGGTGGCGGTCGCGCTCTGTCCGGACAGCACGCGCTGGTGCAGGCGCTCGACGAGTGCAGCCGGGGCGATGCGCTGCTGGCCCGGCGGCGACTGCAGCGGCGCAGCGGCCGCAGCATCAGTGGCGGACAGGCTGGCGATCGGCGCGGCGGCGAGCAGGGACGCGGCCTGCCAGCGGCGGAGACGATCGTGGCGGTCGGACGGGCCCATGCGGCATCACAGCGGAAACAGGCGCCTATGGTACCCGTTCAGCGGTGTGCACGGTGTCGCTGCGACCGGCGGTCGCAGGGGCATTCATCGCTCTGGTGAATGCGTGCCATCCAGATATTTCGTTGGCCGATGGTTGTGTCGAGGCGCAGGATGGCGCCAGTCCTGGCTTTCCTGGAGTTCCCGATGACCCTGCAGTTCGTCCACGGTGGCGTTGACCGCGATGGCGCACCGCTGCATTTCCATATCCGTGATGGCCGCATCAGCGGGCTCAATGGCGATGCTGTGCCTGCCGATGAGGCGGAATGCGTCGATCTGAAGGGCTTCGCGGTGCTGCCCGGGCTGGTCGATGGCCACATTCACCTCGACAAGAGCTTCGTCGGCGACCGTTGGCACCCGCATCAGCCGGTGAACAGCCTGCGTGAGCGGCTGGCGGTGGAAAAGGCGGCAGTGGCGGCTGCGGCGCCGATGGTCGATCGTGCCGAGGCGCTGATCCGCCAGTGCAGTGCTTTCGGTACGGTGGCGATGCGCTGCCATGTCGATATCGATGGCAGCACCGGCCTGCGTCACCTGGAAGCGGTGCGCGAGGCCGCATTGCGCTGTGCCGACATCATGCATGTCCAGCTGGTGGCGTTCCCACAGGCCGGCGTGATGTCCTGCCCGGGTACCGCCGCCGTACTGGAGCAGGCGCTCGCCGCTGGCGTGGAGGTGCTCGGTGGCATCGACCCCACCACGCTCGATGGCGATGCCGAAGGCCAGCTGGCGCTGCTGTTCGGCCTGGCCGAGCGCTATGGCGTGCAGCTGGACATTCACCTGCATGAGCCCGGCGAAACCGGCCTGGCCCAGCTGCTGCGCATCGCTGCTCGTACGCGGGCGGCAGGTCTGCAGGGGCGGGTGGCGGTCAGCCATGCCTATTCGCTGGGGGACGTGCCGCTGTCGCGCGCGCTGCAGGTGGGCGAAGCATTGGCCACGGCCGGCGTAGCGATCATGAGCAACGCGCCGGGTGATCATGCGTTCCCGCCGCTGCGCGCGCTGCATGATGCCGGCGTGCGCGTGTTTGCCGGCAACGACAACATCCGTGACTGCTGGTGGCCGTATGGCAACGGCGACCTGCTGCAACGGGCGATGCTGCTGGGCTACCGCTCCGGCTTCCATACCGATGCCGACCTGATGCTGGCGCTGGACATGGTGACCACCCAGGCCGCGCAGGTGATCGGGCTGCCGCAGTACGGTCTTGTGGAAGGGCATCCGGCCACTTTCGTGGCGGCGCGTGCCGATCACGGCCCGGCCGCTGTGGCCGGGGTGCCGGTGGAACGACGCGTAGTGGTCGACGGTCGCTGGCTGTAGATCCACGCCGGGCCAACCCGTGTAGCGCCGAGCCATGCTCGGCGGCTTTTCAGACGTAGTCGTCGGCGCGGGTGGCGACGAACTCTTCCAGCCACGCCAGCAGATGGGCGATGTCGATGACCTCGCCCTGCTCGACGCGCTTGAGCAGCAGCGTGCTGGCGCCGATCTGCAGGCTGCTGTCGGCATAACGCAGCACCGCATCAATGCCCCAGGCATCGGTGACCTGCATCCAGGCCAGGCCCGGCACGCGCTGGGCCAGGGTGTCACCGAACGCCACGCCCAGCGCTTCCCAGCCATCGCAGTCGTTGCGGTCGATCAGCTCGGCATCGACCACGCGCTGCAGTGTGGCGGCCGGCAGCGGCCACTGCACCGGTAGCGTCGGAAAGCCGGCGGCCACGCGCGCAGCGATCAGCGAACGCTGGTGCTGCAGGTGTGTCTGCAGGGCAGCGGGCAGGGGATCGAAGCGGGCGGGGATTTCGTCGGACATGGCAAGGCGCCGTGGAGCACGGAAACAACAGGCACTGTAGCCGGCGATGCAGTGCCCTGGTGCGGCAGGTCTGATCAGATATTGATGATCAATGCGCGAGATCCATGCCCGCGCTGGACAATGTGGCTGTCGAGGTTGCCGGCCAGCGGCCGGCACTACCTCTGGTGCGGTGGTCAATCCGGTTCGCGCTGCACCTGGCGCCACAGTTCGCTGGCCAGCGCGCGCACGGCATCATCTGCGTCGGCACGATGCAGCAGGCCGATCTCGTAATTGTCGATCACCGGCAGCTCGCGTTCGCCATCGATGATGCGGTGATCGCGGGTGACCGCGCGGCGTGGCAGCAGGCTGATGCCGATGCCATCGGCCACCGCGCCCTGGATGCCACTCAGCGACGAACTGGTGAAGGCGATGCGCCAGCGCAGGCCCAGCGCCTCCACGGCGTGGATCATCTCGTCGCGGTACAGCCCGCGCGGCGGGAAGGTCACCAGCGGCAGGGGGTCCTGCAGCAGGCAGCTGCTGCGCAGGCTGTCGATCCAGTGCATCGGCTCGCGTCGGCAGTGCACCGCCTGGCGGGTGTTGCGGCGTTGCTTGACCAGCACCAGGTCCAGCTCGCCGTGGTCGAAGCCGTGGGCCAGGTCGCGGCTGAGGCCGCTGCTGATCTCCAGTTTCACCTGTGGATGGCGGCGGCTGAAAGCGGCCAGCATGCGTGTGGTCTGTGCGTTGACGAAGTCCTCGGGGACACCGATGCGCACCGCGGTTTCCACGGTGGCGCCGGCCAGCGCCTGTGCCATTTCCTCGTTCAGGTCGAGCATGCGCCGCGCGTAGCCGAGCAGGGTATGACCGGCGTCGGTGGGGTGTACGTCGCGGTGGCCGCGTTCGAGCAGGCGATGCCCGGCCAGTTCCTCCAGCCGGCGCACCTTCTGACTGACCGTGGACTGGGTCGAATGCAGGCGCGTGGCCGCCGTGGTGAAGCTGCCGCAGTCGGCCACCATCACCAGCGCCCGCAGCAGGTCCAGTTCGAACAGCGTTCTATTCGATTTGGCACTGTCTTGCATTTGAACATTTCACTTCTGGATGCGCGTGACGACTTCTACCATGCAGGGGAGGGGGCAGCAAGCACCGCGCCCCGGTTGTACCGGCATCGCCCGCAGTGCTCGCCGCACAGGAGAACCGAAGATGCGAATCCATCGTTGCCATCGCTGGCCCGCTCCGGTGGGGCGCCTGTTGCTGCTGTGCCTGCTGGCGATGGTCATTCCAGCCTGTTCGGCCACCGCGGGCTCGGCCGATGCCCGCCTGCGCGATGCCGCCGCCCGCGGCGATGCCGAGGCAGTGCGTGGGGCGCTGGAGGACGGCGCCGATCTGGAGGCGCGTGATGGCCAGGGTCGTACCGCGCTGCTGCTTGCCACGCATGGCAACAATGTAGACGCCGCGCGTGAACTGATCGAAGCCGGCGCCGACGTCAATGCCAAGGACGCCATGCAGGACAGCGCCTACCTGTACGCCGGCGCGCGTGGACTGGACGAGATCCTGGCGATGACCCTGGCGCATGGCGCCGACCTGCGCAGCACCAACCGCTACGGCGGCACCGCCTTGATTCCCGCCGCCGAGCGCGGCCACGTCGCCACCGTGCGCACGCTGCTGCGTGCCGGCGTCGCTGTAGACCATGTCAACCGCCTGCACTGGACCGCGCTGCTGGAAGCGATCCTGCTCGGTGACGGCGGCGCGCGCCACGTGCAGATCGTGCAGCTGCTGCTGGAGGCCGGCGCCGACCCCGAGCTGGCCGACGGCGACGGTGTGACGCCGCTGGCGCACGCGCGCCAGCGCGGCTATACCGGAATTGAAACCCTGCTGCGCCAGCACGGCGCGGTGCGCTGAATGCAAACCCCTTCCACCCGCACGCTGGGCGTGCCCATCAGGATGCTGTCCATGTTCCGTTCCCGTCCGTTGTCCCTTGCCATCCTCCTTGCGGTGGCGCCGCTGTCGGCGTCTGCTGCCGAGCGCGCCGACCTGCTGATCCGCAATGCCACCGTGGTCGATGTCGAGCACGCCAGCACTTTGGCCGGGCAGAGCGTGGTGATCCGTGGCGAGGACATCGTCGCCGTCGGCCCGGACGCGCAGCTGCGCAGCCAGTGGAGCGCTGCCCGCCAGATCGATGCCAAGGGCAAGTACCTGATCCCGGGCCTGTGGGACATGCACGTGCATTTCGGCGGTGGCACGGCGCTGATCGAAGAGAACAAGGCGCTGCTGCCGCTATATATCGCGCACGGCATCACCACCGTGCGCGACTGTTCCGGTGACCTGCCCGAGCAGGTGCTGCAGTGGCGCGGCGAGATCGCAAAGGGCACGCTGTTTGGTCCGCGCCTGCTCAGTTCGGGCGCGAAGATCGAAGGCATCAAGCCGGTCTGGAAGGGCACGATCGAGGTGGGGAGCGAGGCTGACGCCGACAAGGCGATCACCCGCCTGCAGCGCGACAAGGTTGATTTCGTGAAGATCACCGACAGCACGCTGAAGCCGGAACTGTTCCTGTACTCGGCCAGTGCTGCGCGCAAGGCCGGCTTCAAGGCCTCGGGGCATATTCCGATGGCACTGACCGTGGAGCAGGCGGTCGATGCCGGCCTGGCCTCGATCGAGCATCTGGATTACGCATTCAAGGCCGGCAGCAAGGACGAAGCGCAGATCGCCGCCGACTTCGGTGCCGGTCGCATCGACCGCGCCGAAGCCAACCGGCGCCTCGACGCCAGCTTCGACCGTGACACGGCGATGCACGCCTACCGCGATTTCGCAAAGCGCGGTGTATTCGTGACCCCGACCCTCAATGGGGGCCGCATCCTCGATTTCCTTGACCAGGATGACCACGCCAACGATCCGTACCTGGCCTACATCGGCCCTGGCCTGCGCGCGACCTACCAGTGGCGCGTGGACCGCGCGGCCAAGGCCACGCCGGCACAGATCGAAGCGCGCCACGCGCAGTACCACCAGGTCGCGGCGGTGCTGCCGATGCTGCAGGAGGCCGGTGTGACGATCATCGCCGGTACCGATGCGGGCTTCCTCAACTCGTTCAACTTCCCGGGCATCGCCCTGCACCAGGAGCTGCAGCTGTTTGTGAAGGAGGGCCTGAGCGCACCGCAGGCGCTGTCGGCCGCAACCCGTTCCGGCCCGGCCTGGTTCGGCCAGATGGACCGTTACGGTGGTGTCGCACAGGGCAAGGCCGCCGATCTGGTGCTGCTGACCGCCAACCCGCTGCAGGACATTGCTGCCACCGAAAAGATCGACAGCGTGATCCTGCGCGGCAACGTGTATGACCGCGCCGCGCTGGACAAGATGCTGGCCGACACCAAGGCCAAGGTCGCAGCGTGGAATGTCGAGGCCGCGAAGACGCAGTGATCGACAGGGTCAGAGCCCTTCCCGGCGGGAAGGGATCCGACCCTATGGCCTTGAACGGAATCCACGCATGGCGTGGATCTACCGTCTCGACCAAGGTCGACACCTACCAACAGCCATCGGAATCTGTCAGAGGTGGGGCGGTGTCGGAGTGCGGGGTGTCAGCCGCATGGGCCCGAGGCATGCCTCGGGCGGGTTGGGCAGGACGCCCAATCCCGCTTTTGCCGTTGCTGTTGAGGTTGCCGGCCAGCGGCCGGCACTACCGCGGGTGCAGGGCCGCAGACCCTGCCGAACACCCCCCTAATCGTGACCGCTGTCGTCCAGGCTGATGATCCCGCGCCGCAGCGCCTGGGTGACCGCGTGCGTGCGATCACCCACGCCGAGCTTGTCCATCAGGCTCTTCATGTGCGCTTTCACCGTCTGCTCGGAAATCTGCATGCGCTCGCCGATGCGCTTGTTCGACAGCCCGCTGGCGACGTGCCGCAGCACCTCGGTTTCACGCGGTGACAGCCGATCCTCGACGACATGCGCCGCAATGCTCGCCGCCACTGCCGGCGGAATCGGTGCGCGCCGGCCACCGGCGACGATGCGGATGGTGTCGATCAGTTCGTGACGCAGCATGTCCTTCAGCAGGTAGGCGCTGGCACCGGCCTGCAGCGCGCGGACCGCGCGTACGTCACCACGGTAGGTGGTCAGCACGATGATGCGCGCGCGCGGGTCCATCGCGCGGATCCGTACGATCGCTTCGACGCCATCCAGCCGTGGCATCTGCAGGTCCATCAGCACCACGTCGGGCTGCAGCCGCTGGTAGCAGGCGATGGCTTCCTCGCCATCGGCGGCTTCGCCGAGCAGGCGCAGATCGGGTTGTGCGCCCAGCAGGGCGGCCAGGCCGTCGCGCAGCAGTGGATGGTCGTCGACCACCAGCACGCCGATCGGGGCAGGGGACTCAGTCATGGTTTGCTTTACTCCAGGGCCAGCGCCAGCGCGATGGACGGCGGTGATACAGGCGCCGTGCCGGGACCGCCAGCGCCACTTCGGTGCCCAGGCCGGGCCGGGTCCACAGCTGCAGTTCGGCGCCAAGACGTTGTGCACGTTCACGCATGCCCTGCAGCCCCCAATGGCCGTGGCCGGCGTCTTCATCGGTGATGCCGACGCCATCATCGCGCACGTGCAGCAGGAAGCACCGCGTGCCGTATGACAGCTCCACTTCGATGGCGCTGGCGTTGGCATGGCGCAACGCATTGCGGATGGCTTCGCGTCCGATCAGGAACACTTCTTCGGCGGCATCGGCCTGCAGTGGTGGGGTTGCGCCTTCCACGGTCAGGCGCAGTGGATTGGTGCCATGCCCGGCGTACTCGGCATGCACATCGGCCAGCGCTGAAGCGAGGTCACGGCCGGCGAAGGGACCATCACGCAGTGCGTTGACCCGCTCACGGCCCTCGGCCAGGTTGCGCTCGGCCAGTTGCATCGCCGATTCCAGCTGGCCACGCACCGTGTCCGGGGTCTGCGGCGACTGGCTGATCGCGTGCAGGCGCAGGATCAGGCCCTGGCTGCCCTGCAGCAGGGTGTCGTGCAGGTCGCGGGCAATGCGTTCGCGTTCGCCGTTGCGTTCCTGCAGGCGTGCGCGGAACAAGGCCGCCAGTTGCCCGCTGCGGATGCGCACCGCCATCACCAGCAGTGCGAGGATCGCGGCTGCGCACAGCAGCTTGAACCACACGGTCTGCATGAAGGTGGGCGCGATGCGGAAGCTGCGGCTGGCAGGCGTGGTGCTCCAGATGCCGTCTTCGTTGGCGGCCTCCACGTCGAACCGGTAGTTGCCGGGGGCGAGGTTGGTGTAGTACGCCCGCGTGCTGCTGCCGGCATCCTGCCAGCCGTCGTCAACGCCGGACAGGCGATAGCGGTAGCGGTTGCGCTCCGGGCGCGCCAGCGACAGCGCCACGTAATCGATCTGCAATTGGCTGGTGCCGGCCGGAAGGCGCAGGCCATCGCGCAGTGGCTCGTGCTCACTGCCATACAGCACTTCGCCGATGCGCACGCTGGGCGCCATGGTGTTGACGTGCGAGCGGGTGGTGTCCAGCCAGGCCAGGCCCTGGTTGGTGGCCAGCCACAGCAGTCCGTCATCGGCCAGCGTGGCGGTGGCGATCGGTCCGCTCTGCAGGGCGATGCCCGGCATGCCATCCACCGCATCGAACAGGCGTGGCGTCACCGGCTGCCCGGTACGCAGCGCCCGTCGCAGCTGATCGCTCCCCAGCCGGACCAGGCCACGACTGCCATTGAGCCACAGGTGACCGTGCGCATCGGCAACCATGCCGGTGATGCCCTCCAGCACGCCGGCCATGTCGGTGTTGACCGGCATGAAGCGGCCATTGCCGATGCGGGCGGCCAGCCCGGCCTCACCGGCCACCAGCAAAAGATCCTCGTGGTGTAGCAGTGCGGTGACCGGGCCGACCGACAGCCCGTGGTTGGCGTCGAAGGTTTCGATGCGGGTCGCGCCCATGCTGCGCAGCCGGCCGTCGGCATAGCCGAGCAGCAGCTGGCCATTGGCATCCAGCGCCAGTGATGAGCAGGCCTGTTCGGGCAGGCGCGTTTCGCGCTGCCACTGGCCGTGCAGATAATGCAGCACGCCACGTTCACCGGTGCAGACCCAGGCCTGGTCGTCATCGGCGAACAGCAGGGCATGCAGCGGTTGCCCGGTGAAGGGCTCGGGCAGCGGAATCAGCGTGGTGTGGCCAGCCACCGTGCGTGCCAGGTTGACCCAGTCGAACTGCCAGATCGGCGTGGGCGCCAGGCGCGCGGCCGCCTGCAGTTGTGCGGCGCTGCCTTCCAGCAGTGGCCGGCGCAGGTCGTACGGCTTGAGGTCCTCGCCGTAGCCGTACACACGCCCATCGCTGGCCCGCACCAGCGAGCGATAGGGATCACTGGGGCCGACCGCCAGCGTGTGCACGCTGCGCGCGCGGAAGCGGTTGAGGCCGAGATTGGTGCCAACCCAGAGATTGCCTTCGCGGTCGGCGATGATCGGCACGGCCGAGGTGGCGGTCAGCCCGTGCGGCGAATCGAAACGCTCCATGCGCACGGCGCGGCTGCCGTCGAACGTGATCCGGGCGACACCGCCATGCGGGCTCATCGTGGCCCATAACGCGCCGTCGGCAGTGAACTGCAGGCGTGCGGCGACCAGGTCCGGCAGGCGTCGCGCCTCGCGTTCGCTGTCAGGCAGCAGGCCCTGCGCGTTGGCCAGCGGCGAGGTGCCGCGCACACGGTCCGCCAGCCAGACTTCGCCCTGCGGGCTCTCGGTCAGCGTCGCCATCTGGGATACGGCGATGCCGGTGTCCTCGAAACGCGGCTGGCCTGCAGGGCGCATCCAGATCCTGAGGTCGGCCAGTACCCAGAAGGTGCCGCGGCTGTCGTGCAGCACCCATTGCACGCGGTGTTCCGGCACCCCCGTGCCCGCGGGCAGCGGCTGCCAGCGCTGGCCATCGAACTCGCGCAGCCCTCCATTGATGGCGGCCCACATCCGGCCGTCGCGGTCCTGGCTGAAGTGCGGGACCACGCCAACCGGCACGCCCTGGCTGCGGCCGTAGTTGTACAGCTGGCCGCGCGCGAACTGGCTGATGCCTGCCTGGAAATAGCCGATCCACAGTGCGCCATCGGCGCTGTGTTCCAACGTGACCATGTTGGTGGACGGGTAGCGGGTGCCAGCCGGTGGCGCCTGCCGTTCGAAGCGGCGTCCATCGAAACGGTACAGGCCCGAACCGGTGGCCAGCCACAACAGGCCGTCACGGTCCTGGCTGATGTCCCAGATGTCACCGGGTGCACCCTGGCCGACCCGCCACGCGGTGTGCTCGTAGCCAGGCAACCCGCTGCTCACGGCCGGTCGCTGCACGGCAAGGGCGGGCAGGGCGGTCCACAGCAGCAGGCACGTCAGCAGCGCCGGCAGGCGACGCAGGAACGGGAAGGGGCGGCCATGCATGGCGCGCATTCTGGCAGGTGCGGGGCAGCCCCGGGTGACCCGAACGGGGTAGGCGCCTGGTGCCGAGGTCGGCTATCACGCCGGCATGTCCTGTGGAGCCCGGCCATGCAACGCCTGTTCGTGATGTTCCCCGACCGCGGGCCGGGCATCGGCCTGCTGTGGCTACGGCTGTGCGTGGCCGCTGCGTTGTGCACGCCGGGCACGCACGCCGCGGGCTGGCTGTCGGCGCTGTGCCTGCTGGCGGTGGCGATGCTCGCGCTGGGCGTACTGACGCCGCTGGCGGTACTGCCGGCAACACTGGGCCTGTATGCACAGGCACTGCCGTGGCCACTGGTGGTGTTGCCGCTGGCCTTGCTGGCGCTGGGCCCGGGTGCCTATTCACTGGATGCGCGGCTGTTCGGTCGTCGCCGGCTCGGCCATCGGCCTCCCCCATTCGGGTAGGTGCTGGCCTCGACCGACGGGGGTAGGGCATCGCCCGGCGTACACGCACCATGGGCCACCCCTTCGCGGCGCCCCACATGGCCACTGTTTCCCCGTCGGCTTCGCCTGCTGCATCGCTGGCCCCGCACCAGGCGGCGGCATTGCAGCGCGCCCTGCGCTACGTCGACGAGCATCTGTCACAACCGTTGCGGGTGACCGAACTGGCGCAGGCCGCCTGTGTCAGCCGTTTCCATCTGGTGCGCCTGTTCCGCAGCGGCACCGGTGCAAGCCCGCTGCGCTACGTGCGCCGTCGCCGCATCGAACGTGCGCGCCAGTTGTTGCCGGTCGCGCAGCTGCCGATGTCCTGCCTGGCGCAGCAGCTGGGCTTCTTCGACCAGAGCCATTTCGTCCGCAGCTTCCGCGCCGAGACCGGCTGCAGCCCCGGCCAGTACCTGGCCGGTGATGCCGCCCTGTTGCTTCCCCCTGATCGTGTTTCCAACGGAGTCCAACCATGAGCCTTGCCACCGCCACGCCCGCCCCGGCCCTGTTGTCGCCCACCGACCATGCCCTGGTGCTGATCGACTTCCAGTCGCAGATGGCGTTCGCTACCCACACCATCGACATCTCCGCGCTGCGCAACAACGTGTCGCTGATCAGCAAGGGGGCCAAGGGCTTCAACGTGCCGGTGCTGCTGACCACCGTTGCCGAAGCGTCGTTCTCCGGCCCGATGTTCCCGGAACTGCCGGAGATCTTCCCGGGCCAGCCGGTGTTCGACCGCACCTCGATGAACACCTGGGAAGACCAGCCGGTGATCGACGAGATCAACCGCATCGGCAAGCGTCGCCTGGTTGTTGCCGGCCTGTGGACCAGCGTCTGCATCGTCGGCCCGGCGCTGTCGGCGCTGGCGCAGGGTTTCGAGGTCTACGTGATCACCGATGCCTGCGGTGATGTCAGCGAAGAAGCACACGAGCGTGCGATCACCCGCATGGTGCAGGCCGGTGCGGTGCCGATGACCAGCGTGCAGTACCTGTTGGAGCTGCAGCGTGACTGGGCGCGCGGTGAGACCTACGACCTGACCACCGGCATCGCCCGCGACCACGCCGGTGGCTATGGCATCGGCATCCAGTACGCCAAGCGCATGTTCGGCGCGCAGGAAGGCGGGCACTGAGCATGCTGGCTGGCCATGGCCTCGACCTGGCCCTGCTGATGCTGCGCGTGGCAGCCGGGGGATTCCTGCTGCCACATGCGCTGGGCAAGCTGTTCGGCTGGTTCGGTGGCCCCGGGCTGGCCGGCTTCGCCACCGAACTGCGCGGCTTCGGCCTGCCAGCGGTGGCACCGCTGCCGCTGCTGCTGGCCCTGCTGCAGGTGCTGTCAGGGCTGGCCGTGCTGCTGGGCTGGCAGACCCGCGTCGCCGCGCTTGCAGCGGCGGCCTTCATCGGCTTCACCGTACTGTTGGCCCTGCCCAAGGGCTGGTTCTGGATGCGCGGCGGCAGCGAGTACCCGTTGATGTGGACCACGGTACTGCTGGCCCTCGCGCTGACCGGGCCCGGCGCCTGGGCACTGGACGGCCAACGCCTTCCGGGAGACCTCGCATGAGTCACGATCCACTCGATCACGGCCGCCGCAACGTGGTGCTGGCCGGCAGCGCCGCGGTGGCGCTGGGCCTGGCCGGCCGTGCCGGTGCCGCACTCGATTCCACTTCCAAGGAGCGTCGCATGAGCACGCTGGTCATCCGCAATGCCCGCATCACCACCCTTGACCCACAGCAGCCGCATGCACAGGCGCTGGCCGTGCAGGAAGGGCGCATCGTTGCCGTCGGCAGCGACGAGGAGATCATGCGTGGCTGGGGCAATGAAGCGACCCTGATCGACGCCCAGGGCCGGCGCCTGCTGCCTGGCCTCAACGACAGCCATACCCACCTGATACGTGGTGGCCTGAACTACAACCTGGAACTGCGTTGGGACGGCCTGCGTTCGTTGGGCGATGCCTTGGACATGCTGAAGGCGCAGGTCGACCGCACGCCTGCACCGCAGTGGGTGCGCGTGGTCGGTGGCTTCACCGCCACCCAGTTCAACGAGAAGCGCCTGCCCACGCTGCAGGAGCTCAACGACATCGCGCCGGATACGCCGGTATTCCTGCTGCACCTGTACGACCGGGCGCTGCTCAACCGCGCCGCGTTGCGCGCCTGCGGCTATACCAAGGACACCCCGGATCCGCCGGGCGGGCAGATCGTGCGTGATTCGCTCGGCAACCCGACCGGGCTGCTGCTGGCCAAGCCCAACGCGCTGATCCTGTACGCGACCCTGGCCAAGGGTCCGAAGCTGCCGATCGAGTACCAGGCCAACTCGACGCGCCATTTCATGCGCGAACTGAACCGGCTCGGCATCACCTCGGTGATCGACGCCGGCGGCGGTTTCCAGAACTATCCCGAGGACTACCAGGTCATCGAGCAGCTGCATCGCGATGACCAGCTGACGGTGCGCATCGCCTACAACCTGTTCACCCAGAACAAGGGCAAGGAAGTGGATGATTTCCGCGGCTGGAGCGAGATGCTGCAGCCGCGACAGGGCGATGACCTGCTGCGCCACAACGGTGCCGGCGAGATGCTGGTGTTCTCCGCCGCCGACTTCGAGCTGTTCAACGAGCCGCGCCCGGAACTGCCGCCGGAGCTGGAGCCCGAACTGCACGATGTGGTGAAGCTGCTGGTCGAGAAGCGTTGGCCGTTCCGCATCCATGCGACGTACGACGAGAGCATCACCCGCATCCTCGATGTGTACGAACAGGTCAACCGCGAGGTGCCGTTCGATGGCCTGCACTGGTTCATCGATCACGCCGAAACCATCACCCCGCGCAACATCGAGCGCATCCGTGCGCTGGGTGGCGGCATCGCCGTGCAGCATCGCATGGCCTATCAGGGCGAAGCCTTCGTCGAGCGCTACGGCGTGCAGGCCGCGCGGCATACGCCGCCGGTCAAGCGCATGCTGGCCGAAGGCGTGCCGGTCGGTGCCGGTACCGACGCCACCCGCGTGGCCAGCTACAACCCCTGGGTGGCGTTGTCCTGGCTGGTGACCGGACGCACCGTGGGCGGACTGGCCCTGTATGGCGATGAGAACCTGCTCGAACGCGAGCAGGCGCTGCGCCTGTGGACCCAGGGCAGCGCCTGGTTCTCCGGCGACGAGGCGGTGAAGGGCACGCTGAAGGCCGGCCAGCTGGCCGACTTCATCCTGCTCTCGGCCGATTTCTTCCGCGTGGATGATGCGCAGATCGCCGACATCACCAGCGTGTTGACCGTGGTCGGTGGCCGCATCGTGCATGCCGACGCCGACTATGCCGGGCTTGCGCCGCAGCTGCCGCCGGCGATGCCCACCTGGTCGCCGGTCAACAGGTTCGGTGGCTACCACGTCGGCGGTACCGCCACCGGATTGGCCGCCGCGCACCATCACCATCACGGTGTGGCCTGCAGCGCCCACGGCGCGCACGGCCATGCGGCCCGGCATGCTGCACCCACCGACGACCTGACCGCGTTCTGGGGCGCGATGGGATGCTCGTGCTTCGCGTTCTGAGCCTGGCGCTGCTGGCCGCACCCTCGCTTGCACAGGCCTGCGACGGTGGCCGCTGCAGCGAAGTGGGCAATGGCCAACTGCAATGGGAGGCGTCACTGCGCGTGCGCGGCCTGTACTACGACCCGACCCGGTTCGGCATTGGCGGCGCAGAGGATGGCTATGGCCTGCTGCGCGCGCTGGCCTCGGCCACCTATGTGGAAGAGACCTGGCAGGCGAAGCTGCAGCTGGGTGTGCATGGGGAGAATGGCAAGGCCGGTGGCCCTGGCCGTACCGACCGCAGCGCGATGGATGTGCAGCAGGCGTATTGGCGCTGGCAGCAGGGCGCGTTCCATCTGCAGCTGGGCCGGCAGGAAGCCGGCTATGGCAGTTCACGGCTGCTGTCGGTGCGCGATGGGCCGAACATCCGCCTGGCGTTCGACGGTGCACGTGCAGGCTGGAAAGGCCGCTTCGGCACGTTGGATCTGATGGCGCTGCGGCCGGTGGAGAACCGACCAGGTGCCTTCGATGATCGCGGCGAACACGGCGCCCACCTGTGGGGTGCCTATGCCACCACGGCGCGCGGGCAGCGGGCGGGTCAGTGGGATATGTACCTGCTGGACTACCGCCGCGACGGCGCGCGCTTCGCCGCGGGTGTGGGTGCCGAACGTCGGCAGACCCTGGGCACGCGCTGGTTCGGCCAGGCCGGTGCACTGGACTGGAACAGTGAGCTGGTGGCGCAGGGCGGTGAACTGCGGACGACCGCCGGCACCCTCGATATCCGCGCCTGGACGCTGGCGACCGATACGGGGTGGCGCTGGACCAACCTGCCGCTGCAGCCGCGGCTGGGGCTGAAGGCCGACATCGCCAGTGGCGATGGCAACCTGCATGACGGCCGGCTGGGAACCTTCAACGCCTTGTTCCCGAAGTCGGCCTATTTCAGCGAGGCCAGCCTGCTGGCCCCGGCCAACCTGATGGACATCCAGCCGACCCTGACCCTGCGCCTGCACGACGCGGTGACGACGGAGCTGGGCGTACAGATGGCGTGGAAGCATCGGCGCGCCGATGCGGTCTACACCACGCCGGCACCGCTGGTGGCCTTGCCGGGCAGCGCCGGTGGCGCGCGCCGTATCGGTAATCAGTACAAATCCGAAACCCGCTGGCAGGCCAGCGAACACTGGCAATGGCAGCTGCAGCTGGCCTGGGTCGACGCCGGTCCTGCGCTGAAGCAGGCCGGAGGCCAGGACACGTTGTTCGCCTCGATCGTTGGAGCATGGCAATGGTGAACGCAACCGCGTCGCAACCTTCCGCACAGGCCGCAGGCGCCTGGTCCCCGCTGAAAATCCGGATGTTCCGCTCGATCTGGCTGGCGATCCTGGCCAGCAACATCGGCACCTGGGTCAATGACGTGGCCGCCGCCTGGGTGATGGCCGAGCGTACCGGTTCGCCGTTGATGGTGGCCCTGGTGCAATCGGCCACCACGGTGCCGATCGTGCTGCTGGCACTGGCCGCCGGAACCCTGGCCGACATCGTCGACCGCCGCAGGTACCTGCTGGCCACCCAGGGCTGGATGCTGCTGGTCGCGGCGGTGATGGCGGCACTGACCGCGATGGACATGCTGACCCCGCAACTGCTGGTGCTGCTGACCTTCTGCATGGGCTGCGGTGCGGCGATGGCGATGCCGGCACAGGCGGCGATCGTGTCCGAACTGGTGCCGCAGCCGATGCTGGCTTCAGCAGTGGCGCTGAACTCGATCGGCATCAACATCGCGCGCTCGATCGGCCCGGCCATCGGCGGCGTGATCGTCGCCCAGCTCGGTGCGGTCTGGGCGTTCGGCTTCAACGCCATCACCTTCGCCGCGATGCTGTTCGTGGTGTGGGGCTGGAAGCGCGACCCGAAGCAGTCCAGCCTGCCGCCGGAAGGCTTCGGTGCCGGCCTGAAGGCGGGCCTGCGCTATGCCAGCCGTGCCGGACGGTTGCAGGCGGTGTTGATCAAGTCGGTCGGCTTCTTCTTCTTTGCTGCGGCAATGAATGCACTGCTGCCGGTGGTGGTGCGCGGCCAGATGCAGGGTGGGGCGGGGCAGTACGGCATGCTGCTCGGCTGCATCGGGATCGGTGCCGTGGGTGGTGCGTTGCTGCTGCCGAAGCTGCGTGCGCAGATGGACCGTGACCTGCTGGTGCTGCTGGCCACCCTGTCGCTGGCGCTCAGCCTGGTCGGGCTGGCGCTGACCCGCAGCTGGTACGTGCTGCCATTGGTGATGCTGATCAATGGGTTTGCCTGGATCACCGTGCTGTCGTCGCTGCAGATTGCCGCGCAGACCGCAGTGCCAGCGTGGGTACGGGCGCGTGCACTGGCGCTGTACATCATGGTGTTTTCCGCTGGCATGGCGGCGGGTGGCCTGAGCTGGGGTGCACTGGCGCAGCGCACCTCGCCGGAGCTGGCCTTGCTGGTGGCTGCCGCGGGTGCGGTGATCGGCGGATTGCTGGTGTGGCGCGTGCGCATTGCCGGTACTGAAGACCTGAACCTGCGCCCGGCAGGACACTGGCCGGCACCGGAACTGTCGGTGCCGGTATCCAACGATCGCGGCCCGGTGCTGGTGACCATCGAGTACCGCATTGACGATGCTGATCGCGCCGCGTTCCAGGCGCAGATGCGCGCACTGGGCACGATCCGTCGCCGCGATGGCGCTGTGGTCTGGGGTGTGGTGGAGGACGTGGCCAGCCCGGGCATCCACCTGGAGTATTTCGTGACCCCGTCGTGGCTGGAGCATCTGCGCCAGCACGAACGCATCACTGCCGATGACAAGGCGATCCAGGAAGTGCTGCGCGGGCTGCATCGTGGCGAACGTGCGCCGGTGGTGCGCCACTTCGTGGGTGGGCATGACCCGCTGCCGAAAACCGGTGTCCCGCACCACCACAGCGATATCTGACGTTCTCGTGGTAGAGCCGGCCGCTGGCCGGCTGCGCTGGATCGCGATGGATGATCGGATTGCCGGCCAGCGGCCGGCACTACCGAAGGGGCGGCGGCGCCATTACGGCGCCGCCGCGGCACATCAACTGCGTGCGAACGCCAGCAGATCGGCGTTGAACCGGTCGGCGTGGGTGACGGTCAGGCCGTGCGGGGCACCTGCGTATACCTTCAGTTCGGTGTCCTTGATGATCTGCGAGGACAGCTTGGCCGAGGCATCGAATGGCACGATCTGGTCGTCATCGCCATGCACCACCAGCGCGGGCACATCGATCTTCTTCAGATCCTCGGTGTAGTCCACCTCCGAGAATTCGTGCACGCAGTCGTACTGGCCCTTGACGCCGCCGAGCATGCCCTGCAGCCAGAACGAATCGCGCATGCCCTGGGTAACGGCGTTGCCGTCGCGATTGGCACCGAAGAACGGTGTGGTCAGATCCTTGAAGAACTGCGAGCGGTCACCGCCGGTGCCCTTGCGGATGCCGTCGAAGACGTCCAGCGGGGTACCGGCCGGATTGGTGTCGGTCTTCAGCATCAGCGGCGGCACGGCGCCGACCAGCACCACCTTGGCCACGCGCTTGCTGCCGTGGCGGCCGATGTAGTGGGCCACTTCGCCACCACCGGTGGAATGGCCGACCAGGATCGCGTCCTTCAGGTCCAGCGCGTCGATGACCGCGGCGAGGTCGTCGGCGTAGGTGTCCATGTTGTTGCCGTCCCAGGTCTGGCTGGAACGGCCGTGGCTGCGGCGGTCGTGGGCGATCACGCGGTAGCCGTTCTGGCCCATGAACAGCATCTGCGGGTCCCAGGCATCAGAGGACAGTGGCCAGCCGTGCGCGAACACGATCGGCTGGCCGTTGCCCCAATCCTTGTAGAAAATGCGGGCGCCATCGGCGACGGTGACGTAATTGCTCATTGCAGGTTCCTTGGCGGAAGGGAGGGAAGGTACTGGCAGCGGTGCCAGTGCCTTCGGCAGTACATCGCAGCGCACATCGGACGGCTTGCACGGCTGTGCTGGATTGCCCGGGCTGTGACGCATATCGCTCTGGCATGAAGCGGCCACCGCGCCGACGATGGCGGCAGCCTGGTCGAGGAGCCCGCGATGCCGAGACTGCGATGCAGCCCGCTGTTGTGCCTGCTGCTGGCCACGGCAGCGCAGGCACAGAGCAATGTCTACAAGTGCGTGGATGGACCGCATGCGGTGTACCAGCAGACGCCCTGCCAGGGACGTGCGGAATGGCGCTGGGAGGTGCCGGCGGAGGCGTCGCTGTCGCGTGGACCGGTGCCAGAGGCAGCCAGGACGGCCAGTGCGGTTCCGGCTCGACCTCGTGCCGCGCGGGTGGGACGGGCACGGGCCGCGCTGATACCCATCAGCGCGGATCCCGGCGCCTGTGAGCGTGCGCGGCAGCAGCGCGGGAAGGTGCTGGCCAAGGCCAAGCGCCTGGACTTCGTACAGCGTCGGCAGCTCGATGACGCGGTGTACGACGCGTGCCGCTGAATCCGCTAATGCTGGAAACGACAACGGCGCCCAAGGGCGCCGTCGTGCGGGACTACTGGGCGTTGGCCTTCAGCGACCGTCGCTGGCGGCGGCGGGTGCCGGCGAGGGCACGCTGTCCGGCTTGGGCAGGCTCAGCTCCGGGTTGCCCTGTTCGGCCTGCAGGATCTGGATGCGGCGTTGCAGGGCGTCCAGCTGGCTGTTGGTACTCTGCACATCGGTGCTGAGGCTCACGGCCTGCTGCTGGGCCTGCTGCAGGGCGGCGCTGACCTGCGCCGACTGCGCCTGCTGCTGTTCCATTTCCTGCTGCAGGGTGCGCAGGCGTTCTTCGTTGTAGGCCACCAGGCGCTCGGTGTAGCGCTTGCCGGCTTCCAGGCGGGTGGTGTCGATGTAGACCTGGGCCAGCTGCTCGGACTGCTGGGCGAAGGTGCGGTAGACACGTTCGGCATTGTCCACCGCGTCGGTCTTGATCACCCGCCAGAAGTTCTTCTCCTGGAACAGCGCGACGTAGTAGGTCAGGGTGTTGGCGTTGAACAGCAGGCTGGCGCCGTAGTTGCCGTTATAGGTGGTGCGCAGCTCGGTCAGCTGGCGCGCATCCATCAGCTGCTTGAGCTCGTCAACGGTGTTGCGCACCACCGGCGCGCTGCGCGTGGCCGGCTCGGCGGCAGCGTCGCGGTCGCCACGTGCAGCCATCGCCGCCGGTGCCACCAGCATCATGGCCACGGCCAGCAGTGCCGCGCCGCGCGCGTGCCGGGCGAAGACCGCGCCCCCTGAAGTTTCTCGCATGTCTAGACCATCCACGGATGAGTGTGGGTTGAGATGAAGGTGGTTCCCCGCCGGGAGTCTAGCATGGGCGCGGGCGCCGCCAAGGGCGCCCGTCACGGGTCAATAGACCAGCTGTGCCGCGCTGCACTGGATCGACTGCACATTGACGTCGGTGCGACCCAGTTCCAGCCCCAGCACGCTGGCCAGCAGGTTGGTCAGCAGGGTGCCGACACTGTTGAGGACCGGGCGCAGCGCGGCCAGGATCGGCTTCAGCAGCGTACACAGCAGCCCGCTGCAGCTGACACTGCCATCGGGGTTGGTGACGCCGGTTCCACCGGCACCATCGAGGAAGCCGGCCGGCGCGGTCTGGATGTACGAGGCGAGATTGTTGCGCACGCAGCCGTTGTAGTCGATCAGGTTCCCGAGCAGGCTGTCGCAGCGGTTGATCAGCAGGCCGCCGACCAGTGAGCCGAGCAGCCCGTCGAGCACGCCCAGGCCCTGGCCGGTGACGGTGACATTGAACGCATCCCAGACCGGCCCGTCCTTGTGGCAGGTGGCCAGGTTCAGCAGGCCGCAGGCGTAGGGCAGGCCACCGGGTACGTTCCAGCTGTTCAGCGGCGCCAGCTGCCGGCTGGGGTCGCCATCGCGCAGCAGCGGAATCAGCTTGTTGACGTCATAGCGCGTGTTGGGCGGAAAGGCCGCCTGCAGGTAGCGGTCGGCCAGTGCCTTGGCCGTGTCGTTGGCGCTCATGCCCTGTTTGGGCGAGCTGAGCATGCCCGACAGCACCCGCAGCAGTTCATTGACCAGATCCGACACCGCGTTGCCTACTGCCAGCGGGTTGATCCGGGTCGATGCAGTCTCGCCGGCGGCCAGAGTCAGGTTCTGCGAGCTGGTCAGGGCGGGCAGGGTGATCTTGTCATTGATCAAGGGTTGTCCGAGCAGCTTCAGCAACTGCTCGTTCTTCAGGGTGGCGTCGCAGACATTGCTCTTGGAGAAGCGTTGCGCAGGGTCGACATTGCCGACACAGGCGCGCAGCACCGACGAATCGACCTGGATGGTGGCCTTCTGTGGGCTGGCGCCGCATTGGATGCCGGTCAGCGTGCCCATCGCATTGGCGACATCGACATGCAATGGCAGGTGCAGGCGCGTGCCGAGCAGATTCAGCAGCGGGCCCACCGCGAACAGGTTATTGCTGTCCACGTCTACCATCAGCCGCACCTGGGCGTTGTACGCGCGCGTGCCGACGCCGCCGATGGCGATCGAGGGCGGCTCCACCACGCCGGCCTGGATGTTGATGCCCAGCAGATCCAGTCCCTTCACCGCCACGCCATTGCCATCGTTGGCGATGGAGATGGCGGTACTGATCAGGTTGAGCACGTTGACCTTCGTTTCCAGCGCGCTGCCGACGGTGCCATCGGGTGAGACAACTTCCGCGAACAGGCCACCGCCGCCGGACTGGCTGCCCAGCACGATGTTGAGCTTGTTGATGTCCAGCTGGGTGGCGACCAGGTCGGACAGGGCGCGCAGCTGCACGCCCACGGTGGTATCGCGGCCGACCACGGTGGCCGTGGCATCGACCAGCTGCGCCAGCGAGATCTTGTTGACCGACAGCAGGCGATTGAAGTCGGCCACGCTGAGATTGGCGGTGACCGGGATGTTCAACGCCTTGAGCAGGCCCGACGGGGTGATGTTGGCCTGGGCCAGACCGTCATAGGAGAGCACGGTGGCGTTGGTGACATCCAGGCCGACCAGGCGCAGGGTCGACAGCAGTACCGAGTCGCCATTGGTGCGCAGCAGCTGCGAACCGACCGCGAATACCGCTGTCGGTTCGGAACGTCGGGCTACCGCCTGCACGCTGACGGTGGGCAGGCTGGTGTTCTGGCCGAAGAACGGCAGCACGCTGCGCTGCGCGACCACCTGCACTGCATTGCGCGGATTGGCGGCATCGACGCTGGTGATGAAGCGGTTCGTGGTGGCGCGTGTGGCGCTCCAGTTGCCGCAGCGGATCTGCAGGGTGCCCGGGAACTTGTTCTGGGTGACTGCGCTCTGCCGTGCTGCGCTGTTGTCGCTGTTGTCCGAGGTGCACAGCTCCAGTCGTTGCGCACCGGCCAGCGCGGCCAGGTCGGCGACCTTCTGCGCGTCACGCTTGGCCCAGAACAGGTAGCCGATCTCGATCAGGCCCAGCATTGCCAGCAATGCCAGCATGACCAGCATCATGGTGACCGACATGCCACCGCGCGGGCGGTTGAAACTGAACTGGCGTGGGCGTTTCATGGCCTACCTCAGCGTCCGGATGAGGATGTTCCCTTGGACTTGGCGACATCGGTTTCAAAGAAGTCCGGGATCTCGTGTTCGAAACTCTTGATGTAGCGGGCATAGCTCAACGTGGCCTGGTCGCCGAGGATCGGCAGGCGCTGGCCGGCCTGCTGGCCCGATGCCTGCAGGCGGAACAGGCCGCGGGCGGTATCGCCGATCTGGCTGCGTGCAGGGCGGACCACCGGTGCGGCGGCATCAGTGGCGGCGATCGCCGCCGGCATCGCGGCAGGTGCCGGCGGGGCTGGCGCGGACAGGTCCACAGTCGTCAGCGCCTCGGACTGCAACGGTTGCGAGGCCGGTGTGGGGCTGCCGCCGCCGAGCATCTGCCCGGTCAACGGCTGTTGCTGCGCCTGCGCGGTGCCTGCAATCAACAGGCAGGCCAGCACTGGCAACAGGCGTCGGGTCAGGAGCGTTGCGGTCATGGTGTGTTCCCGTTCGGGTGATCAGAGGTGCTGAAGCGTTCCAGCATCGAAGGCGGCAGGCGCTGCGGATCGCGCTCATCGCGGGTCTCGCGGCGCGGCTCGACGGCCAGTCGTGTGTTGCCTGCAGTACTGCTGGCGACGGCACGCGGCGGTGGCGGGGCGGTTGCCGAGGCTACGGTTGTGGCCTGGCGCTGCTGCAGGCGGGTGCGGATCTGCGCGGCCTGCTGCTGGATGCTGCGCCGTGTGTCCTCGTTGAGGTTGGCCTGCTGGGCCAGGCGCTCGGCGGTGGCGGTATCGCCGCGCAGCACGGCCCACAGGGCGAGGTTGGCGGTGGCCTTGGCGTTGCCCGGGGACAGTTCCAGCGCCTTGGCCAGCGGCTCCCGCGCCTGTTCGAACTGGCCGGCCCGCAGGCGCGCGTAGCCGAGGTCGCCCAGGTAGTCGGTGTTCAGCGGTTGCAGTTGCGTGGCACGGGCCAGCGCCTGTTCACTGCCGGCATCGTCATCACGGCGCGCGGCGATCAGGCCAAGCCCGTGTGCGGCCGCGGCGGCCTGGGCGCCACTGGAAAGATCGCGGTACAGGGCGATCGCTGCGTCGGCCTGGCCGGTTTCGCGCAGCGCATCGGCCTGCAGCAGGCGCAGCGCCGGCGGATCGCCGTAGCGCTGGCGGAAAGCGTCCACGTGGGCCAGCGAGGCATACCAGGCGCCCTGCAGCTGCATGCGCCCGATCAGTTCCAGGTAGGCGTTGCGGCTGTCCTGCGGCGCCGGTTCGGGTGCGGCCAGGCTGGGTGCACGCAGGTACTTCGGCGTCGTCGACGCGCAGCCGCTGGCAGCGGCGGCGAGCACAAGCAGCAGGCAGGAGGTGCGCAGGGCAGGCATCAGGGCGATCCCATCTTGGACATGGTGGTGGCCAGCGCGACCAGCGCCGGGCCGGCAAGGACCAGCATCAGCGCTGGCAGCAAGGTCAGCATCATCACCACGGTCATCTTCACCGAGAGCTTGCCGACCTTTTCCTTCAGTGTGTTGCGACGCTGTTCGCGCAGCCGGATGCTGAACTGCCGCAGCGGCTCCTGCACCGCGCCGCCATGCGCGTGCACCTGCAGGATCAGCTGCATCAGGCTGGTCAGGTCATCGTCGGCATAGACTTCGCTCAGGCGCCGCAACGACTGCGCGCGCGTGCGGCCATGGGTGTAGGCGACGTTGGCCTCCTGCAGCTCGGTGCCGAGTACCGGCAGCGCATCGCGCAGCTTGTCGCCCAGCGTCTGCAGGCTCTGGTCCATGCTGAAGCCCACGCCCTGCAGCAGGCGCAGCAGGTCGATCAGCAGTGGCAGCTCGTTGTCGACCGCACGCCGGCGACGCTTTACCCAGGAGGAGAGAATGAACTTGGGCAGCAGCAGGCCCGCAGCGAGCGCGCCAATCATCATCATGATCCTGGCCCACCCCGTGACGCTGCTGAACGTCAGCGCCAGTACCAGCACCAGTACGGCCAGCAGCAGGCGCAGGCCGAGGTAGATGGCGGTACCACGGCGGGTGTTCCACCCGGCCAGATCCAACAGCAGGCGGTCTTCATTGGCCAGCAATGCCGTTTCCAGGCGACCGCCACTGAGGGCGCGGCCGAAGCGTTCCAGCCAGCCCAGCGAATCGCGCCGTGCAGCTTCGGTGTCACGGGACTCTTCGCGCGGCTGCAGGGCCGTCTTCAGCGTGGCCGTTGTACGCTGCTCACGATGGCTGCGTATCCAGCCGCCGATACCGAGCAGGGCGACGCCGGCGGCCAGTACCAGAAGGGAGAGGGCGAACCAGGCGCTGGCGCTCATCGGTCTTCTCCAGGGGAGTGGTGGTCGTTCATAGCGACTTGGCCAGGCGATACAGCAGGAAGCCACCGGCCAGCTCCATGCCCAAGGCAATCAACAGGATCTTGTGACCGAGTGGGTCGTGCAGCACCGGCTGGAAGAAGTCCGGGCTGGCGATCGCCATCAGTACGGCGCAGGCCGGTGGCAGCAGGCCCAGCACCCAGGCCGACATGCGCGTCTCCGAAGTCGTCGCTGAAAGCTCCTGCTGGGCCTGCTCCAGGTCACGCATGAAATCGCCCATGCGCTGGAGGATCTGGTCGGAGCGGCCACCGATGCGCACGCTGACACCGATCACTACCGACAGCACCTTCAGCACATCCATGCGATAGGGATGGGCGGCCTGTGCGAGCGCGCGGTCCAGCTCCATGCCACTGCGCGCGAAGCGCACCGTGGTGTCCAGCAGGCCGCGCAGCGGCGCGCTGGTCTGCATCGACGCAACCTGGAACGCGGCCTGCAGGCTGTTGCCCAGTGCGGTCAGCCGCACCAGGTTGTCAAGGAAGTCCGGCAGCTGGTGCAGCAGCTGCGCACGCAGTTTCGTGGTCCGCCGCATCACCCACAGCCAGCAGCCCAGCAGGTACAGCAGCAGGGTCAGCGGGAACATCCATGCGGTGCCGAGCCGCAGTGTTGCCACCACCGCAAGCACCAGGCCGGGTACCAGCAGCATGATCGGCAGCTTCCAACCCGTCTGCAGGCCTGCGCGCTGCAGCAGGCCGTCCAGTGGCAGCACGCGTCGCCCGCTGCCGGCGGGTCGCGCAGGATCGTTGGCCGCGGTGACGGACGGTCCGGCAGGTACCCCGCCGCCGGCACTGCCACGCGCCAGCTGCTGCTCGGCGTGCTGCATCGAGGCCTGGCGCTGTTCGCGGCTGCTGGCCGTGCCCCACAGCCAGACCGCCAGCGCCACCAGCACCGAAATGATGCTCAACACGCCCAGCAGCAGGCCGGTGCCCATGCTCAGAAGTCTCCGTACAACGATTCGCGCAGCTGCTGGCGGAACGGCTCCAGCTTGTGCGAATGCGGATGGAAGCCCAGCCCGATCCAGCGATCGGTCTCCTTGCCGCTGCCGTCGATCTGCAGCTCGTGGCGGAACATCTCCTGGGTGGTGATCAGGTTGTCGCTGACGCCGGTGATCTCGGTGATCGAGACCAGCACACGGCGCCCGCTGCCCAGGCGCGAGATCTGCACGATGAAATCGATGGCACTGGCGATCTGCCGGCGCAGGCTGTCCTCGCTGCCCTGGAACCCGGCGAACCCGGCCAGCATCTCGATGCGGTACAGGCAGTCGCGCGGCGAGTTGGCATGGATGGTGGCCATTGAGCCGTCATGGCCGGTGTTCATCGCCTGCAGCATTTCCAGCACCTCGGCGCCACGGACCTCGCCGACCACGATACGGTCCGGGCGCATGCGCAGGCTGTTGCGGACCAGGTCGCGGATGCTGACCGCACCGTGGCCCTCGGCGCCGCCGATGCGGCTTTCCAGCCGTACTACATGCGGGTGGTTGAGCGACAGTTCGGCGGTATCTTCGACGGTGATCACGCGCTCGTTCGGGGGCACGTAGCTGGCCAGTGCATTCAGCAGCGAGGTCTTGCCCGAACTGGTGCCGCCGGACACCAGGATGTTGCAGCGGCCCAGCACCATGGCCTTCAGCAAGGCCTGCATCGGCGCATCGAAGGTGCCCTTGGCCAACAGTTCGTCGGGGGTGAACGGATCCTTGCGGAACTTGCGGATGGAGACCATCGGCCCGTCCACCGCCAGTGGCGAGATGATCGCATTGAGGCGACCACCATTGGGCAGGCGCGCATCGACCATCGGATTGGAGTCATCCAGGCGGCGGCCGAGCGGGGCCAGGATGCGGCGCAGGATGCGCAGCAGGTGCGTGTCATCGGTGAAGCGCTGGGTGGCGCGCTTGAGCTGGCCGCCCTGCGAGACGTGCACGTCTTTGAAGCCGTTGATCAGGATGTCTTCGATGGACGGATCGTGCAGCAGGTCGTCCAGCGGCCCGAAGCCGGTCAGTTCCTTGACCAGCCCTTCGGCGACCACCTGCATCTCTTCCTCGTTGATCGGAATGCGCCATTCCTGGATGAAGCCCACGGTCTGCACCTGCACCCAGCGGGCGATGGTGTCAGGGGCCCAGGAATCGATGTCGATGCGCTCGTCCTCGATGCTGTTGAGCAGGTGCTCATGTGCGGCCGACAGCACCTTCTGGTACTGCTCGGTCTGCGCGAACGGCTGGTGGCCCGGTGTACTGTCGGGCAGCACCGGGCGGGTGGCGGCATGCGGGAACGGGGTTACCTTGTCTTCCATTGCGATCCACCCAGGGCAAGGGAGAGTCTTTCCCGCAGGCCTTGCGCCTGGACCGGGCAGGCCGCCGGGTCCAGGCGCGAGACGAGCGGGGCGAGGGCACGCAGATAGGGGTCGCGCGGCGCGTCCTGCAGCAGCAGGTGGCCCTGGCTTGCGGCCAGGCGCACGCGCGGGCGCTCAGGCAGAGTGGCCAGCAGAGGCACCTCGAAGCGGCGCGCGATCTGCTCCGGGCTCATGCCGCTGCTGTCGTCGTGGCGGTTGATCACCAGCTGCAGGCGTTTTTCGCGTTCGCGTTGCCCGGCCAGATGCTTCAGGGCCTGGTCGAGCGACACCAGGGTGGCGATCGAAGCGTCGGTGACCAGCCAGATCTCGTCCGACTGGTCCAGCAGCAGCGGTGGCAGCTGCCGCAACGGGCAGCCACCGGCATCGCACAACACGCTGGCGAAGACGCCGCGCAGGCGCTGCAGCAGCGCGCCGGGATCGGACGGCGGCACCGCATCGCTACCGCTCGCACGGTCCAGCAGGACCAGCCCGGAATCGTGACGTGCCATCGCGGTGCGGGCGAGGGTGGCATCAATGCGGCTGGCGTTGCGCAGTGCGTCTTCGTAGTGGAAGCGGCTGTCCAGGTTGAGGTACAGCGCCAGATCGCCTGAAGGCTGTGCCAGCTCCATCAGCAGGCCATCCTGCTGCAGGGCCTCGCCCTGGGCGAGCGCACGTGTCTGTTGTGCCAGCACCGACAGGTGCGCGGCCAGGGTGCTGGTGCCGACGCCGGCACGCACGCCCAGCAGCACGATCAAGCGTGCCTTGTGCGCGTGCTGTGCTGCGGCGGCCGGCCGTGGCGACAGCGCCCGGCGCAACGCTGCTTCGATGCCGATATTGTCGCTGTCCAGGTCCAGCACGTCGCGCAGTCCAACGCGCAGGGCCATCACCACGCCTTCCACCTGGCCTGCGCTGGTGGCGCCGACTGCAACCAGCATCAGGTCCGGTTCGGTCTGCTGCAGCTGCTGTGCAAGCACGCTTGAGGCGGCCGCGTGCTCCGGGCGGAAGTCGAGCAGCACCAGGCTCTGCGGCCCTCGCTGCAGGTCCTGTGCAGAGGTCGGGGTACTGCTGTCCTGCCAGTGCAGGGTGGTGGTCGGCGGCAGCTTTGCCGCCAGCCGGGGCAGCAGTTCGCGATCGATTCCGTACAGGACCAGGTTCATCGGTGGTCCTTGCGGATGCAGCGGCTGGGCGGTGGCGTAGGGCATGGGCGTGGTATCGCAGGCATCATGGAATCAGCGTGAGAAGCCGGGTACCGGGTCCTGGCTGATCGGGCCAAGCAGCCACGCGCCCCATTCGGGCAGGTGCGGCTTGGCCTCGCGCTCGCCAGGCAGCGGCAGCTCGGTGTTGCGGGCCAACGGCTGGACCAGCCGTGGCGTGACGATGATCACCAGCTCCTTGTCCTGGCGCTTGTAGTCGAAGTTGCGGAAGAACGAGCCAATGATCGGAAGGTCGCCCAGCAGCGGGATCTTGCCGACGTTGGAAACGACGTTGGAGCTGACCAGGCCGCCGATCACGAAGCTCTCACCGTCGCCCAGCTCGACCGTGGTGTCGGCGCGGCGCGTGGTGATCGATGGAATCTGCACGCCGTTGAGGGCGATGGCGTTGCTGTAGTCCAGATCACTGGCTTCCGGCGCCACCTTCAGTGCGATGCGGTTGGGGGCCAGCACCGTCGGGGTCACGGTCAGGCCGATGCCGAACGGCTTGTAGGTGATGGTTGTGGTGCCAAGGCCCTGGGGCTCCAGGATCGGCAGTTCGCCACCGGCGAGGAAGCTGGCGCTCTGCCCGGACAGGGCGACCAGGGTCGGTTCGGCCAGCACGCGTGCCATGCCGTTGCTCTGCAGCAGGTCGACATCGGCGTTCCACAGGCCCTTGGTCGAGCCGAACACCAGGCGGAAGGCCGAGGAAATGGGCGATTCGGCTTCATTGCCGGAGTTGCCTTCCTTCATGCCGGGCAGGATGCCGGTATTGCCCGGCAGCTGGCCGCCAGGTCGGGCGAAGCCATAGGCGAAGTTGCCATTGCGGTTCTGGAAGCTGATGCCGATCTGCTTCAGCGCGGTCTTGTTGAACTCGACCACCTTGACCTCGACCTGGACCACGCCGCCACTGTTGACGGTGGATGCGTCGGCAAGCAGGCCATCCTTGCCCAGTGCCATGGCAGCGGTCTTCTGTTCCTGCATGTGCGAAAGCACGCTGTCGGTGCTGCCCTGGAGCAGGCCCTGGCTGTCCTGCTGGGTGAACATCAGCCCGCTGGTGCCGGCGTCGGCCGCGCCCTGCACCGCGCTCTGCACGCGTACCTGCAACCGCTGTGGCTCGGCCTGCTTGTGGTGCCAGAGCAGCAGGGTGGTGGTGCCCGGCGCCTTGCCGACCAGCAATGCCTGGCGCCGCCCACGCAGCATCACGACATCGGCGACACCGGGATCGGCGATGGCAACCCGCTCCAGATCAGCCGGCAGGTTCCAGGGGCGTTGCTCACGCGCCTGCAATACCAGATCGTCGGCGGCCACACTCGTTGCCGGAGCCAGCAGCACCAGCAGCAGGGCCAGCCAACGCTGGCGGGGAGAGGGGTGTGGGCGGTGGCGACGTTGGGTCATGGATGCGCTCGATGCAGGTCAAAGGGAACCACGAGGGGTGGAACTGTCACCGCGGATGATCTCGATGCCGGCGGACCCGCGTGGCGCGCTGCGTCGAGGCGCCGGGGCGCGGGCGGGCGCATCCGGGGTGCTGCGGGCAGGCGCGTTGCCGCGACCGGCCAGTGCGTCGCCGTCGATGCCTGCGAAAGCGTTGTTCTCCGGCCGTTGCAGCGCGAGCTGCTGTTCTGCGTCGAGGCCGCGCAGCGGATCGATCACGCCGCGCGCCTGGGGGAACAGGGCGAGGTCGGGAAGGCCGGTGTCGGCGGGATTGCGCAGGGCCAGGAACAGCTTGCCCTGCTGCGCGCCCAGCAGCAGACGGTTGGCATCGGCCACCGGTACGGCCAGCACGGCGCTGCGCGCTGGCTGGGTGGCTTCATTGCCCGCAGCGTGGTTGCTGCTGTTGCCGGTGATGTCGGCAGCGCGTGGATCGTTGCGGGTGTCGCCTTCAGTGTTGGCGACGGCATCACTGGCAACCGGGGCGATATCCTGCTGGCCATAGCTGAGTACGCGCAGGCGTGACAGCAGCAGGCGGGTCTGGGCCGCTTCGGCCGGACCGCTGGCGTTGGGCTGGGCGTTGCGCAGGTTGAGGAAGACGTCGACGAAATCCCCCGGCAGGATGCGGTTGCCGGCACCGACCAGTTCGTCGACGGGTACCGCCAGCGCGCGCTCACCAGGGCGAAGCTGCAGCGAGAAGCCCTGGGCCAGTGCGCTGCTGCTGATCGCAGTGCCTTCAGCGATATCCTGCACCGGCACCTTGCCGACCACCGCGGCGATGCTGCTGGCAGCACCGGCAACCGCCGTGGTCCGCTGCGCCAGGCGCAGCCCATTGGCGCTGATCGGCTCGCCGGCAGGCAGGCGTGCGACCGCTTCCACCACGGTGACCGCCTGCGCTTCGCTGTGCGCGACCGGTGCGGCCGCGGCAGGTGTAGCCTGCTTGCGCCCGATCATCAATGCGATCACCGCCAGCAGCACGGCCAGCCCGATCAGGGCGACGGCGGCGATGCGGGTCAACTTGAGCATGGAACCGTCTCCTTCAGCGATCGTCAGTTGCCGCTGCCGAGGTCGAGCTGCGCGACCGCGATGCTGCGGATGGGAGCCGTCATCACCCACTTGTAGAGCGTGGCGGTGCCGGGCAGGAAGGGATGGCTGGCGTAGTCGTAGCTGACCGTCACGGTCATGCATTGGGCCGTGGCCAGGCCGGCGCAGGGGGCCTGAGCGGATACGGTGATGGCGTTGCTGCCCCCGTTGCTGCAGTCGACGCTCTGTCCCGAGAAGTTCAGCAGCCACTGCATCGAGCTGCGGGCCGCGACGCAGGCTGCAGTACGGCGCTCATTGGCGGTGCCGTAGCGCAGGGAGGCGCGCGCGCCCTCGGCCGAGGCCGTCGCCAGGGTCTGCTGCGCGGCCATGATCATGACCCCGGAAAAGGTGAACAGCAGCAGCGGCAGCAGGCCCAGCATCAGCATCAATGCGAACTCGATGCTGGCCACGCCGCGTTGCTGCCGTGGACTGTGGATGTTCATGCCACACCTCCGTACGTGCTGATGAGGACCCAAGCGATGGCGGACACTCCCAGGTAGGCGGCGTAGGGAATGCCCTGGCGTCCCTGGCGGGCGCTCTGCATCCCGCGCAGCGCCGGGTGCGAATGCCATTGCGAACTCGCCCGGTGCATCTGGGCCTGCAGGCCGATGGGCAGTATCGGACCCAACCGGCGCGACACCAGCACCAGTGCGGCATGTGCGCCCGCCGCCAGGCTGGCGACGATCCAGATCGGCAGCAGCGCTTTCCAGCCAAGCATCAGGCCCAGCACCGAGAAGAATTTGACGTCGCCAGCGCCCATCCAGCGAAACGCGTAGAACGGGAGCAGCGCGACCAGGCCGAGCGCCGCGCCGGCAACGTGGGAAGCCCACGGCAGGCGCGGCGCGCTGAACTGCCCGGCGATGATCAGTACGATGGCGATGACGGACGCGGACAGCAGCCAGGCGTTGGGCACCCGGCGGGCGTACAGATCGCTGATCGCGATCCGCAGGCATACACCGATGGTCAGCAATCCCAGCAGTGTCATCGCACACTCCATCGTCCGTCAGTGGACGGTCAGCAGCTGTTGTCCCTGATCCAGCCTGGGACGCGGCTCAGGCGGGTGTGGTGCCTGATGCCTTGTTGGCAAGCTTGGTGAGATTCTCAAAGAGCGTGCTGAAGAACGTCTGGATCTGCGTGCTGCCCAGTGCGATCAGCACACCTGCAATCACAGCCGCCAGCAGGCCGTACTCGAGTGCGGTAACGCCATCTTCTTCCTTCAGGAACTTGCGGATCGATGCGTTCATGACGTTTGTCTCCCTCTACCTGTCTGCTACAGGACACCTGTTGGGCGGTGGCCCGGCTCCGCCGGGATCGTCCGTGGGCCTCCGCACATCCTGGCGGAGGAGGCACGGCGGGATGGACCCGCTGTGCTCAAGCAGGGTGATCGTCTCCAGGCGGGACGCCGTTCGCGCAACCGCGACCGCGCGGCGCGGGGCCGGTGGTCGGCGTGTCGAGCGATACGCGCATGGTCATGCTGTCCCCCTGGGTGCGGTCATAATCAAAGACCGGATCACCGTGTTATCGACTTAGCCTGAATGGCGGCCGGCTGCAACCGGAACCTATATGCAAATTCGGCAGAAAATCGTCGGACCTTAAAACTTCAGTCGGTTTCTGTGACGAAAATCCGTTCCCGGGCAAAACGATTCATCGACGTGCAGATAATGTGATTCCGCTTGCCGGCGCATGCGAAAACCGTGCCAGTGGCGGGGACATTTTCTTCACCTGTGTATCTGTTTTCTTCAGTGGGGGCTTGCGGGTTTACCGGGATGGATTATCGGGCATACTCGTATTCAAGCTCTCGTATTTTCATGGGCGGTTGCGTGGCATTGGCCGCGTCCGCCCCGGCAGCAGCGGCGGTTCCTGGAATGGCGTGGCCCTGTCAGGCAGTGGGGGTCGCGCCGTGTGGCGGATCAACGGGGGGACGACACTGTCATGGTCGATGGTGGGGTAGGAGACAGCGACGACAGCGGCCTGCGGTCGATCGACCTGGCGACGCTGAGCGGCGTGCTTCGTGTATGTGATGTCGAACTGCTTCTGCTCGATGGCAACGGCCCTCGGGCAGCCTTCGCGTCGCGCGTACATGAAGAGGCCTTGTTCTGCAGCATCAGCTGCGGGTTCCATTGCCGTGGTCGTTTCATGCTGCCACCGGACTGGGCGATGCTGGGGTATCTGCACGCAACGGATGAAACGTTGAGCTGGTGCCACGGCGTACCGCTTACCCCTGGCATGGCGCTGACAGTGATGCCGGAAGGCATCAGCGAGTTCACGCTGAGCCCGGGCACGCACATGACCCTGATGCTGGTGCCGGTTGCGCGGGTGCAACGCAAGCTGACCGAACTGAGCCTTCGCAGTACGCCGCCGGCGGGCCAGGCGTTGTCGTTGTTCAATCTCGCCAGCGAAAGCACGCCTCTTGCGCAGCACTACCAGCAGCTCCACCTGCAACTGGGGCAGGGTGCGAACCTGCAGCCGGAAGAAACCGAGAAACTGCTGCACGAACACGTGCAGGCTTTGCTCGGCGCCGGTGCTGCAGACCGGCCTGGATGCAGCCGTGCACGGCGCACCCATTATCTGATCGCGCAGCGGGCGGAGAATTTCATGCGGCTCAACCTGCGCCGCAATATCTACATGAACGAGATCTGCGATGCCGCAGGCGTCAGCGAGCGCGGCCTGCGCTACGCCTTCGAGGATCTGTTCGGTACCTCGCCCAATCGCTACCTGTCGATGCTGCGCCTGTGCGCCGCCTGCCGCAGCCTGTCGATGGCCGATTCCAGCCGCCGTTCGGTCAAGGCCATCGCCCTCAGTTGTGGCCTGTGGGACCTGTCGCGTTTCGCCGACAACTATCGCAAGGTGTTCGGTGAACTGCCGCGTGACACGCTGATGCGCGCGCCCGCGCAGATCGGCCAGCCCGCCTGATCCAGGCCCCGTAAGGGTTTCCCGGCAGTTCCTGCCGGAATTGCATATCCGCTTGCCGATATGGTTGCCGCTTCTGCATAACGGGCTGCCGATTCCGACCGTGGATTTGCCGGAATGCGCGATTGTCGTGCCGGAATGAAGTGCGCAGCCGCCGTTGCAAACGCTGAAATGTCAGTCACCTGCCTAACGGCAAGTCCACTGACACTCCAGTTGTTCGCCTACGGGGGAAATGCTCATGAACCGCATCTACCGGCGTGTATGGAACCGCCAGCTCAATGCTCTGGTTGTGGCCTCGGAACTGGCCACCGGCGATAGCGGCGGCAGCGCTGCCCGCGATCCGCGCAGTGCCCTGCTGATGCCCACCGCTCTGGCCCTGGCCCTGCTGTGCGCGCTGGCCAGCGGGCATGCGGGAGCATCCGAATCCAATCAATCGCTGCGTGACCTGCAGGCGCTCGCAGCCAAGTACGCGCAGCCGATGCCGGTCAAGGTCGATGCCGAAGTGGCGTTGGCCGCCGCCTCGCGCCAGGCGCAGAGCACCCCGGCAATCAGCGCTGATGCGCGTGTCGGCCTGCAGCTGAGCACGAGCGCGTTGCCTGTGGTGCGCGACGTGCTGCCGGCCACGGTGCAGGTGAAGCTGGGTGCGAACGCCGCGCCGAAGCAAGTTGCCGTTCCGGCGCTGGCGGCCGATGTCCGTGCCAATGTAGGGTTGGGTCACGCGGCTGCCAATGGCGCGAAGGTTGATGCATCGCTGGCGGCACAGGTTGCGCCGTCCGCACATGCGCCGCTCGCTGTCGCTGCGGATGCGAGGGCGAAAGCCCATGTCGGTGTCGCCGGCAGCCAGGTGGCTTCGATCGATGCCGGGGCCAAGGCGGCGGCCGCCATCAGCGGCGCATCCGCCGGCTCCGTGTCTGGCCTGAAGGCCTCGGTTGACGGCACGCTTGATTCGCAGTTGAAGGTGGCGGGCCACCAGATCGATGGCCAGGGCCAGGGCCAGGGCCAGGGCCAGGCCAGGGCAACGGCGGCGGTCACGTTGCCGGCCAAGGAAGAACTGCCGGGCGAGACCCACGATCGTGCGATCACCGCCGCCTTCGATGCCGGCGTGGCAGGCAAGGTGCGCGTACAGGCACCGGACGGCCAGGAGGTGGTGGCCGACCGCAACCTCAAGCTTGCGGGTCAGGCCACTGTGGCGGCGCAGAACAGTGCGCTGGGTGTCGGTGGCCTGGTAGGCGGCGTCGTTGGCGCCGCTGGCAGTGCAGTCGGCGGCGCGCTGAACGGCACCGTCGGCACGGTTGGCAGCGCAGTGGGCGGTGCACTCAACGGCACGGTTGGCACGGTGGGCGGCGCGGTAGGTGGTGCACTGAACGGTACGGTCGGCAACGTCGGCGGTACGGTGGGCGGTGCGCTGAACGGAACCGTTGGTGCAGTCGGCAGCGCAGTGGGCGGTACGCTCAACGGCGCGGTTGGTACTGTCGGTGCCGTCGGCGGCGCCGTGGGTGGCGCACTGAATGGAACCGTCGGCAACGTCGGAGGCGCAGTGGGCGGTGCACTCAACGGCACCGTTGGCACGGTGGGCAGCGCGGTAGGTGGCACGCTCAACGGTGCGGTTGGCACTGTCGGTGCCGTTGGCAGTGCGGTGGGTGGTGCACTGAACGGCACGGTCGGCAACGTCGGCGGTACGGTGGGCGGCGCGCTGAACGGAACCGTTGGTGCAGTCGGCAGCGCAGTGGGTGGCACGCTCAACGGCGCAGTTGGCACTGTCGGTGCCGTTGGCGGTGCGGTCGGTGGTGCACTGAACGGCACGGTCGGCAACGTCGGCAGCGCGGTTGGCGGCACGCTCAACAACACGGTGGGCGCGGTGGGCAGCACCGTTGGCGGGGTGCTCAATGGCGCTACCGGCGGCAGCAGCGGGGGCTTGGGCGGCCTGCTGGGCAACACGCTTGGCAGCGTCGGCAGCGCCGTGGGCAACCTGCTCAACGGCAATCTCAACGGCACCATCGGCAATCTCGGCAGTGCCGTAGGCGGCCTGGTCGGAGGTACGCTGAGCGGCCTCGGCCTGACCAAGCCCTCGGCGATTCCACCGACCAGCCCGAAGGCGCCGGCTCCGGCTGATCCGAATGCGGGCCTGATCATCGGCACCGGCGGGCTGGTCGGCAACGTCGGCCAGCTGATCGGGCCGACCACCACCAGCCTGTTCGGCGGCAACGGCTACCTGAGCAACGGCAATCTCAAGCTCAGCAACGCCAACGTGATGCAGACCTATTCGACGGTCAACGTGCTGGGCCTGCCGGTGGTGAACCTGTCGCCGGTCGGCAGCACGCTCAATGGCCTGGGCGGTGCCGTCACTGGCGGCAGCTCGCACCTGACCCTGATCGGTGGTGTCACCTCCGACAGCTACATCTACAACATCAACAACGGCAACCCGGGTGGACTGCTCGGCCTGCTGCTGCCGAAGGACTCGCCGGCGTGGGCGGCCAAGTGCCTGGACATCGCCCTGGCCGACATTTCCTGCTGGGCCGTCAACGCAGCGCAGGACTACCAGGTGCTGATGGGCGACGGTGCTTTCGCCAACGGTTCGAAGGAAGTGGTGATCGGTGCCAATGCACGGCACGAACTGCCGAAGGTCGATGCCAACGTGGCCTTCCCGGGTGCAGGCACCAATGACCCGAGCAACCCGACCGGCGTGCCGACCGCGGACTACGCCGCACGCATGGGCCATTCGGTGATCGTCGGCGACAGCGCGGTGGGTACGGCCAACGGGCAGACCCTGCTCGGTGCCGAGGCCACCTCGAACCAGGCCAACTCGGTCGCGCTGGGCTATCGCTCCGCTGCGCTGCGCGGGGCCCAGGCCAGCTACACCGCCTATGGGCTGACCGCACCGCAGGTCTCGGCCGGTGAAGTGTCGGTGGGCACCGCCGGTGGCGGCGAGCGCCAGATCACCAACGTCGCGGCCGGCAGTGTCAACACGGATGCAGTCAACGTGGCGCAGTTGAAGGGCGCGATCAGCCTGATCAACGGCGTGGCCGATGCCGCCGTGACCTACGACCTGGATGCTGGCGGCAACCCGAACTACCGTCGTGTCACGCTTGGCGCGGGCACCGGCACCACCACCATCGGCAACCTGGCCGGCGGCGCGGTCACCGCCGGCAGCCTGGAGGCGGTCAACGGCGGCCAGCTGGCCGCGACCAACGCCGCCATCGCCAGCTTCTTTGGCGGCCGTGCAGCGTTTGATCCGGCCAGTGGCGCCTTCACCGCGCCGCTGTTCGAGATCAGCACCATCTCCACCGGTGGCGCCATTGCCAAGGGCTTGTATACCAACGCCACCGATGCGTTCGCGGCGGTCGACGGCTCGCTGGTCAACCTCAATACACAGATCACCGATATCCGCAACGGTGGCACCAAGTACCTGCGGGTGAACTCGACCGGCACCGAAGCCCTGGCCAGTGGCACCGATTCGATCGCGGTCGGCACCAATGCCCGCGCCACCGCCGCGAACAGCATCGCGGTGGGTGCCGGCAGCCTGGCCGACCGTGCCAACAGCGTGTCCATCGGTGCGGCCGGTGCCGAACGCCAGGTCACCAACATGGCCGCGGGTACCGCCGCCACCGATGCGGTCAACGTCGGCCAGCTGCAGGCGTCGGAGCAGGGTGCCCTGCGCTATGACCTCAACGGCGACGGCAGCGTCAACTACGCCAGTGCCACGCTGGGCCAGAGCGGCACCGCCACCACGCTGCGCAACCTCGGCCCGGGCCAGGTCAGTGCCACCAGCAGCGAGGCCATCAACGGTGCCCAGCTGTTTGCGGCCAACCAGGCCGTGGCCACCCACCTCGGTGGTGGCGCGGCGGTCAACGCCAGCGGCGTGCTGACCGCACCGACCTACTCGATCAACAACGTCGCCGCCAACGGCACCGTGACCAAGGGCAGCTACAACGACGTCGGTACCGCCTTCGATGCGGTCAGCAATTCGCTGGCCAACGTTGCCGACCAGACCGGCGAGGTCGACAAGCTTGCGGTGAAGTACGACGTCGATGGCGCTGGCAACGTACTCAACAGCGTGACGCTCAAGGGCACCGGCACTGGTGCGGTGAAGATCACCAACGTCGCCGCCGGCAGCATCCTGGCTGGCAGCAGCGATGCCATCACCGGCGACCAGCTGTTCAGCACGAACAGCACCATTGCCAACTACTTCGGTGGCACCACCGCGTACAACGGCACCACCAACGTGTGGACCGCGCCGAAGTTCAGCATCTCCAGCATCGCCACCGATGGCACCTTCACCAGCGGCGACTACAACAATGTCACCGCCGCCTTCACTGCGGTGGATGGCTCGCTGAAGGTCCTCAACCAGCGCATCACCAACGGCGGCGGTGGCAGTGCCTACCTGGCGGTGAACTCGACGGCAGCGGCCGCTACGGCGGCGGGTGCGGAAGCGGTAGCGGTCGGCCCGCAGGCCAGTGCGGCCGGTGCCAACAGCGTGGCGGTCGGCAACGGTGCCAGCGCCAGTGCCGGCAACAGCGTCGCCCTGGGTGCCGGTTCGGTGGCCAGCGTCGGTGCACAGAGTGGCTACACCGGCGCGTATGGCCAGACCGGCGCCAGCAACTCGGCCGGTGAAGTTTCGGTCGGCAGCACCGGCGGCGAGCGCAAGATCACCCATGTTGCCGATGGCTCCGATACGTACGACGCGACCAACGTCGGCCAGCTGAAGAACGGCGTGAACTACGCCATCGACGAGTCGAAGAAGTACACCGACCAGAAGATCCAGAACATCACCAACGTGGCCGGCAGCTTCCGCGCCAACAACACCAACAACCTGGCCGATCCGTCTGCCAGCGGTGCCAACTCGGCCGCCGGTGGCGCAGGCTCTACCGCCGCCGGTGCCAACTCGACCGCGCTGGGCAATGGTTCGCAGGCGCAGGCCGACAACTCGGTGGCGCTGGGTGCGGGTTCGGTGGCGAACCGGGCCAACACGGTCTCGGTCGGTGCCGCCGGTGCCGAACGCCAGGTGGTCAACGTGGCCGACGGTTCGCAGGCCACCGATGCGGTCAACGTGCGCCAGCTGCAGGCTTCGCAGCAGGGTACGATCCGCTACGACACCACGGTGAACGGCGCGACCAACTACAACAGCGTCACCCTGGGCAGCACCAGCAGTGGCCCGACCACGGTGCGCAACGTCGCCGCCGGCACCGCCGGTACCGATGCAGTCAACGTCGACCAGCTGAAGTCGGGCATGGCGCAGACCCTGGACTGGTCGAAGGCCTACACCGACGAGCGCATGGGCGGCTTCGAGCGCGACCTGCGCAAGACCGACAACCGTGCTTCGGCCGGTATCGCTTCGGCGATGGCTACCGCGGCGCTGCCGCAGCCCAGCGAGGCCGGCCGCAGCATGGCCTCGATCGCGGCCGGCAGCTACAACGGCGAGTCGGGCGTGGCGGTGGGCATCTCCGGCGTCTCCGAGGGAGGCCGCTGGATCTACAAGTTCAGCGGGTCGACCAACAGCCGTGGCGAGGCCGGTGTGGCCGTCGGTGCCGGCATCCAGTGGTGATCGCTGTTGCCGGGCCGCACGCGCGGCCCGGCACCGCGCAAACGTCCATAGGGGGAATGACATGAAACAGCATCGCATCGCCCGCAGCGGCCAGATGGCCGCCATGCTGGGCCTGATCCTGGGGATGGGCCTGCTGGCCGCCTGCCGCAGCCATGCGCCGGCCGCCGACGCTCCTGCCGAAGCCACCGCCGTGCACTTCCCGGAGGCCTCGAAGGCCTCGCTGAAGGAAGGCATCTATCCCGACGTCGCCGACCTGCGCCGCTTCGCGCCGGGCATGACCAAGCGGCAGTTGTACACGCTGCTGGGCACGCCGCATTTCAATGAAGGCATGTGGGGCGTGCGTGAGTGGAACTACCTGTTCAACTTCCGCACCGCACAGGGCGCGGAGTACTTCACCTGCCAGTTCCAGGTCCGCTTCGACAGCAAGGGCATCGCCCAGGGCGGCTACTGGAAGCCTGAATCATGTGCGGCGGTGCTGGACCCGCCGCGGCCTCCGGCGCCACCGCCACCGGCACCGGCACCGCTGCCGGAGCAGCCGTTGCGCCTGTCCGCCGATGCGTTGTTCGGTTTCGACAGCGCGGTGCTCAGCGCTGAAGGCCAGCAGGCGGTGCAGGGCATCCTGGCGCAGGTACGCGAAGCCGCGCAGGTACAGTCGATCCGGGTGACCGGCTACACCGATCGGATCGGTAGTGCCAGTTACAACCAGACCCTGTCGCAGCGTCGCGCCGACGCCGTGCGCAGCGCGCTGGTACAGGGCGGCGTGCCTGCAGCCAGCATCAGTGCCGAAGGACGCGGCGCGGCCGAGCCGATCGTGCAGTGCGAGCAGCGCAACCGTCGCGAGCTGATCGCCTGCCTGGCGCCGAACCGGCGGGTGCAGATCGCCGGGGTGGCGCAGCCACGCTGAGTTTCCTGCGCCGGGGCATCGCTCCGGCATCCCGAGTCCCCCCTGACCGTCGGCAGGACGTGGTTACGTCTCCCCCGTTGACCGCGCCTGCCGGCGGCTCAGGTTTTCCATGGTGCACGCGATGAACGCCCAATTCCTGCCTCTTTCCATGAAGACGGAAACCACACTGAGTGTGTACGGCCAGCTCGGCAATCATGCCGTGGTACGCATTCCCGGGCGGCGCCTGCCGGGGCTGATCCTGCAGGCCGATACCGTGGCCGGCTTCCTCGCCCAGCTGCAGGAAGCCCAGGCCTGCCTGCGCAGCGGGCGCGCACAGCGCACCGACGCCGAGCTGGACATGCTGATCGACGTGCTCCAGCAGTGGTATGCGCTGATCGAGTCGCGCCTGGCCGACGCTGGCGAGGCGCTGTAGAAGAAAAGGGGGACGGAGGGGATTAAGTCGTTCTTGCCCCGGCAGTGCCGGAAACGACTTAATCCCCTCCGTCCCCTTTTTTGTATCAGGCGCGGGCGCGGACCAGCCAGCACGCCGCATCCACGCGTACACGGTCGCCCTCGATGAACGGGGTGAATGCCGCCACAGCCTTGTTCCGGAGCGAGGTGGCGCGGTCTTCGGGCAGATTGCGCAGCGCCAGTCCCAGCGGGCCAAGTTGGCCGACATAGGTTGGCAGCTCGTCGCGGGCGATCGAACAGGGCAGGTCGACCGCAACCACTTCGACGTCCTTCCAGCCGGCGGCCTGCAACAGGCGCTGCACGCGCTTGCCATCGGCAAAGGCGAACTGGCCCGGTGCGCCAGGCGCACGGGGTGGTAGCTCGAGTTCATCACCAATAGCGCGTTCGGCCGTGGTCATGAACGTGTTCTCGTCGGCACTGCGCCAGGCGATGAAACGCAGGCCCGCGCCTGGCGTTGCGGCGTGGTGCAGGTTGGCGAAGGCGGCCTCGGTATCTTCGAAGAACATCACGCCCAGCCGCGACTGGATCCAGTCGAAGTGCGCGGAGGGCAGCGGATGCTGCTGCGCATCGGCCACGATGAAGTCCGCGTCCAGTCCTGCCGCTCCGGCGCGCTGGCGGGCCAGCGCCAGCATCGGCGCGGAGATGTCCAGGCCGGTGCAGTGTGCCGCCGGGCGCGCAGCGGCCGCGGCCAGCAGGCTGGCCCCGGTACCGCAGCCGATGTCGAGCAGTTGCGTGACGGTTTGCGGAAGCTCGGCCATCAGCAGGTCGGCCATCGGCTGGAACAGACCGTCGAGGATGGCCTGCTGGGCGACCCAGATCTGGCCGCCAGGGCCATTCCAGAGCGCATGCTGATCAACGGGGGATGTACTGGTCATGGCCTTGTCCTGCCGGGTAGTTGCCCATAGGTTGGCGCTTGAAGGTCACTTGAGGTCAAGCCCGTGCGTGAACTGGATATCGGCGAGGTGGTCAAGCGCAGTGGCGTGCCGGCCTCGACCCTGCGCTACTACGAACAATTGGGCTTGTTGCAGGCCCTGGGCCGTCGCGGTCTGCGTCGGCAGTATGACGAGCAGGTGCTGGAACGGCTGGCACTGATCGGTCTCGGCCAGGCGGCCGGGCTGTCGCTGCAGCAGATTGGAGCATCGCTGCCGCCGCAGCGCGGATGCCTCACGCTGGACCGGGAGGCCCTGCTGGCGCAGGCTGATGTGCTGCAGCAACAGATCAGCCAGCTGCAGCGGGTACGCCGGCACCTGCAACGTGCGGCGGCCTGCCCGGAAGCGCAGGACGCGCGGCAGTGCGGTTCATTCCGCAAGTTGCTGCGGGCACAGCAGCGCATGGCGGGTGGATGAGAGACGAGCATCCACGCATGGCGTGGATCTGCTGCGCCGCGACCTCGGTAGGTCCACGCCCTGCGTGGATGAATCAGTCGCGGGTGCTGACTTCCCAGGTGGCATGCAGCACGCCCGGCACGTGTTCCATCCGTGCCAGCACCACGTCCAGCTCGTCGGCACTGACGGCGGTACTGACCAGCACCGCGATCACATCGGTGGGCGCGTCGGCATGCTCGACCACCTGTACGTCGCCGACCGGATACTGCGCGGCCTCCAGCGCATCGACCAGGCGCTCGCGCACGCGCGGCACGGCTTCGGCATCCACGCTCAGGCGCACTTCGTAGGTCGCTTCGGTGGCGGCCTCGTTGATCGGGATGCGGTTGATCGCATTCACCAGCGGCCGCAGCAGGGTGTTGCCAGCGATGATCAGCACGGTCAGCAGCACGCCTTCGGCCAGCATGTCCGCGCCGGTACAGCTGCCGACCGCCGCCGAGCACCACAGGGTGGCGGCGGTGTTCAGGCCGCGCACGTTCATGCCTTCCTTCATGATTACGCCGGCGCCGAGGAAGCCGACCCCGGAGACCACGTAGGAGATCACCCGCACCGCCTCGGCACTGCCGGCGATGCGCATGCCCAGGTCGACGAAGGCGGCGGCGCCGACCGCCACCAGCACGTTGGTGCGCAGGCCGGCGGTGCGTTGCCGGTACTGGCGCTCGGCGCCGATCAGCGTGCCGAGCACGAAGGCGGCCAGCAGGCTGACCACGGTGTCGGCGAAGGGGCCGGCCTGGAAGGTTTCAATGAAGCGCATGGCCGGAGTCTACCCGGTCGAGGTGACAGTAGATCCACGCCATACGTGGATTTCGAGGGGGCCAGAAACGACTTAATCCCCTCCGTCCCCTTTTTGCGGGGTCAGTCGGTGTCCTCGACGCGCTCGCCCATCAGTTCGCGCTGGCGCTTGTCCAGTTCCTCGGCGTAGCGCTTGCGCACGAAGGCTTCGGAGACCACGCCCAGCACCTGGCCGTCGGCGGCGACCACGGCCAGTTCGTCGGCCTGGGTCTGGTCGAAGCGTTGCATCACGCTGACCACGTCTGCGGCCGGTGACAATGACACGTCACGGTTCTCGGCCAGCTCGCCGATCATGGTCTCTGGCTTCACGCCGTCGCCGTAGACGCGTGGGATCTGCACGATGCCGGCATAGTGGCCTTCGCCATCGATCAGCACCACCCGGCTGCCCGAACCCAGCGGGAAGCGCTGGCGGAACGCGGCAGCGTCCAGGTCGGCCGGTGCGGTCGCCACGCCCTTGCGCATCAGCCGGCCGGCATTGAGGTTCTGCACCCAGCCGACGTCGCGTGCGCTCTTGATGGTCTCGCCACGCAGGTGCATGCGCCAGGTCGAGAACGAATAGCCGAACCACTGCCGCACCAGCGTACTGGACACCAGCACCGCACTCATCACCACACTGGTCAGCAGGAAGTCGTGGGTGCCTTCCAGCACCAGCATGGCCATGGTCATCGGCGCGCCGACCACGGCGGCGGCCAGCGCCGCCATCCCGGCCAGGGCGGCCGAAGTTGCATCAATCACCGGCACGCCGGTGGCCATCGCCAGCAGGCCGGCGAACAGGGCGCCGACCAGGGTGCCCATGAACAGCGAGGCGAAGAACAGGCCGCCACGGAAACCGAACCCGAGCGAGATGCCGGAGGCCAGGCACTTCAGGGTGAGCAGGCCGCCGATCCAGATCAGCGGCAGATGCGTGGTCAGGTCCAGGTGCAGGGCGCCATGGCCGGACGACAGCACCTGCGGGCTGGCCAGTGCCAGCGGTATCAGCAGCAGGCCGCCCACCACCGGCCGGCCCCACAACGGCAACGGGCTGCGCTTGACCGTGCCCTCGATCGAGGCGATCAGCCGCATCACCGTGATGCCGACCATCGCGCAGCAGCAGCCCAGCAGCCCGTAGATGGCGTAGTCGGCGGCGCGGACATCAATCGTCGAGGCGGCGGGCAGCAGGTAGGCCTCGATGCCGGCCTGGTCGGCGACGAATGCGCCAGCCAATGCAGCGACCGCCACCGGGGCCAGCGCGGCCGGGGTGTAGGCGCCGATGACGATCTCGAAGGCGTAGAACGCACCAGCCAGCGGTGCACCGAAGGCGGCGGCGATGGCGCCGGCGGCACCGGCGCCGACCAGGATGCGCACGTCGTTGCGGCGCAGGCGCATCACCCGGCCCAGTTGCGAGCCGCTGCCCGCGCCCATCTGCGTATACGACGCCTCCAGCCCGACCGAGGCGCCGCAGCCGTTGGACAGCAGGGTCTGGGTCAGCACGATGAGGTTGTCGCGCATCGACATGCGGCCGCCATGCAGGGCATTGGCTTCCACCGCATCGAGCAGGGGCCGCTTGAGCCGGGTCGCGGCCAGGCTGACCAGGCCGACCAGCAGGCCACCCAGTGGCAGTACCAGCAGCGCGGTCCAGGTCAGCGAGGGCAGGGAACTCAGGCGCATGCCGTCGTCCAGCCCGTACAGGGTGCCCTGTAGCCAGCGTGCGATGCCGGACTGCAGCAGGGTCAGGTAGCCGGCGATCAGGCCGACCAGCAGGGCAAGCGCGATGAACCACAGGTCACTGCCGCGCAGGCGCAGGCGCAGGCCCTGGAAGGCCGCATGCAGGCGCGATGGCGAAACAGGCAGTGACATGGTGGCGGCATGATACGCCGCCACCGTGATCGCCGCCGTCACTGCATCGGGCGGTTACTGCGTCAGAAGCGGTAGCGGCCCTGCACGTAGAAGGTGCGCGGCGCAGCCACCATGCGCCCGGCGTTGCCATCGACGTTGCGGGTGTACCAGCGCTTGTCGGCCAGGTTGTTGACCCCCAGCGCGATCTCGCTGTCGCCCAGCCCGGGCACCTGCCAGGCCACCTGCGCGTTCCACAGGCGCACGCCCGGCACGCGGCCCACGCGCGCATCGGCGGTCTCATCCCAGGTGTTGGCCGCATCGGAGAACTGGCCGCTCTGGTGGGTGCTGGAGACATTGAAGGTCCAGCCGGCCAGTGCATAGCGTGCGCCGACGCTGTCGGTGTCGCGCGAAGAGAACGGCACGTCCAGGCCACGGTTGTCACCGGACTGCTGGATCGCCTTGGTCCAGGTGTAGTTGGCGTACAGCTCCAGCCCGGCCAGCGCGCTGTCTTCGCTGAAGTGGTACTCCAGCGCGCTCTCCACGCCCTTGTGGTCGGTGGCGCCGATGTTCTGGAAGGTTGGCGGGGTGATGCCCGGCACCTGCAGGATCTGGTTGTCGAAGCGCATCTTGAACACGGTCACTTCCGCGCGCAGTGCACCGTCCTGCCAGCGTGCGCCGAGTTCGGTGGTCCTGGCCACTTCCGGGTTCAGCGGGTTGCTGGCGGTCTGCGAATTGAGCTGGATGTTCTGCACCGGCCCGAACGAGGTGGTGTAGTTGCCGAACACGGTCAGCTGCGGGGTCAGCAGGTAGGCGATGTTGAGCGAGGGCAGTGCCTTGTCGTTGCGGCTGCTGAAGGTCGCCGCGCCACCCGCCTGGCGGCGGTCCATGTCGATCCACTCCATGCGCACGCCCGGGGTGATCCGCCACTGGCCGATCGCGATGCGGTCGTCGATGTAGAAGGCGTGTGCGTCGGTGGCGTTGTCGAAGCGGGTGGTGGCGCTGGCCGCGCCGGTGCGGCGGGTGACGGTGTAGCTGCGGTCGTTGCCGCGCTCGCGCAGGAACCGGTAGCCGGCGGTGATGTCATGCACCGTGCTGCCCCAGTGCAGGCGCTGGGTATAGCGCGGCTCGATGCCGAGCACGCGGTAGTCGCGCGGCTGCACGGTCAGCTGGGTATTGGCGGCGTTGATCAGCGAGCTGGCACGGCTGCTTTCGTTGTAATAGGCCAGCACCTCGAACTCGCTGTTGGCCGACAGGGTGTTGGTGTAGCCCAGGTCGATGCCGGTGCGGTGGCCCTTCCAGAAGTCGGTGGGGCGGGTGTTCTGGAACGGGTCGGCCTCGTACTGGGCGCGGGTCAGGCCGCCCGGCGTCAGCGAGCGCACATCGTAGTAGGAGAGCTTGGCGCGCAGTTCCTGCTGCGCGTCGATGGCGTAGGCGAACTTCAGCGCGAGGTCGTTGAAACGGTCATCGCTGCCCTGGCGCCAGCCGCGGCCGTCCTGGCCGGAGTACAGCAGGGCCGCGCCCAGGCCGTTGTCGCCGGTGCCGCCGAGGAAAGCGTTGTACTGGGTGCTGTCTCCGCCGCCATGGTCGTAGGCGGTGTAGCGCACGCCGGCCTCACCGTGCAGGCCGGCACCGGTGGGAATGGCGCGGGTACTGAAGTTGATGATGCCGCCCACGTTCTGCGGCCCGTAACGCACCGCGCCGCCGCCACGCACCACATCGATCGATTCGATGTTGGACAGGCTGGTCGGTGCGAACGACAGCTGCGGCTGGCCATACGGCGCCACCGCCAGCGGTACGCCGTCCAGCAGCACGGTCGAGCGCGGCGAGTAGCGCCCGGTCAGGCCGCGCACGCCGATGTTCAGCGACACCGAGCTGCCGGCGGTACCGGAGTTGTCGGTGACCTGCACGCCGGGGATGCGGCGCATGGCATCGCCGATGCTGGCCGCGCCGCTGGCTTCGATGCGCTGACGGTCCACCACGGTGCGCGCGCCAGCGAAGCTCTTCACGCTGTCGTGCAGGCCGGTGCCCAGCCAGCTGCCGGAGACCTGGATGCTGTCCAGCGTGGTGGCGCCGTCCTGGGCGAAGGCGCTGGCAGCCGGGAGCAGGCACAGGGCGAGGGCGGCGGCCAGTGGCAGGCGGGCCGATTGCGGGGCGTGGGTGGGCATCGGTGCAGGTCGCGGAAGGTCGTAAATGAGAATTATTGCTGATTCCATTCGCCAATGGAATGCGTCTCCGGTTCATGCCGATGGCGCGGTGGTAGAGTAGGCGATTGCTTCCTGACTCGCTGAGATCTGCCATGTCCCAAGCCGCCTTCTACCCCGTCGGAACCCCTGGCCAGCCGTGGGGAGCGGCGGAACGGGAGGCGTGGCGTCGCCGCCAGCAGCGCCTGCGTCGCTACGACGAGGAGGTGCTGCCGCGCATCGAAGCGCTGGCATCGCGCTTTGACAAGGTGGCCTATGGCCAGCTCGATTACGCGGGCGAGACCTACACCCTGTACGCCCTGCGCAGCCGCGACTGGAACCCGGCGCTGCCGGCCGCGCTGGTCACCGGTGGCGTGCACGGCTACGAGACCAGCGGCGTGATGGGCGCGCTGGAGTTCCTCGAAAAGCACGCCGCCGACTATGCCGGCAAGGCCAACCTGCTGGTGGCGCCGTGCGTGAATCCGTGGGGCTTCGAGCGCATCAACCGCTGGAACTTCGATGCGATCGACCCGAACCGCAATTTCCGCGCCGATGGCCCGGCCCGCGAATCGACCGCTGTCATCGAGCTGATCGCGCCCTACCAGGGCCAGTTCGTACTGCACATCGACCTGCACGAAACCACCGACAGCGACGAAAGCGAGTTCCGCCCGGCGCTGGCGGCGCGCGACGGCAAGCCGTTCGAGCCGGGCCTGATTCCGGATGGCTTCTATCTGGTGGACGACAGCGAGAACCCGCAGGCGGCCTTCCAGCAGGCAGTGATCGCCGCGGTGGAGAAGGTCACCCACATCGCGCCGGCCGACGACAAGGGCGAGATCATCGGTTCGCCGGTGGTGGCCCATGGCGTGATCGAGTACCCGCTGGTGAAGCTGGGCCTGTGCGCCGGCATTACCGGGGCGAAGTACACCACCACCACCGAGGTCTACCCGGACAGCCCGCGTGCGACCCCGCAGCAGTGCAACGACGCGCAGGTGGCGGCGGTGTGCTCGGCGCTGGATTACGCGTTCGCCCATCGCTGATCGGTTCGGTAGTGCCGGCCGCTGGCCGGCAACTGAAAAAGGGGACGGAGGGGACTAAGTCGTTTGTGCCACAAACGACTTAGTCCCCTCCGTCCCCTTTTTCGGTTCACCCCAACGCGTCGGCCCACCATAGTGCGGCCGGTCCGGGAGGCGTGTCGCGGCGCCACAGCAGGTCGCTGTGGATGCGCCGTGGCCAGCCGGGCAGTACCAGTTCCACCAGCCGCCCGCGGTCATAGCGCTGCACCAGCGCCCGCGGCAGTTCGGCCCAGCCGAGGCCGTCCTCGGCCATTTCCATCACCATCAGGTAGTCGGTGGCGGTCCAGGCCAGGCCGGTGACCACGCGCGCCTGGTCGACTTCGGCGCTCAAGCGTACCTGCCGATGCCGCGCCAGCTGAGCGGCGGCGCGACGGCCAGCGCTGGCGAGCGGATGCTCGCGCGCCACGTACACCGACAGTTCGCTGTGATGCGCCAGCGGCCGTGCCACCAGCCCATCCGGATAGTGCTCCTGCCGTGGCAGCAGGCCCAGCGCGGCGCGTCCGTTGCCCACCAGTTCGAGCACGTCCTCGCCCTCGGCATCCAGCCATTCCAGCTCGATCTCCGGGAACGCCTCGGCAAAGCGCTGCAACACGCGCTGCTCCGGATCGAGCTGATAGACGTCGGAGAACGCCACGGTCAGCCGCGCTTCGACCGGGGCGGCCAGCCGCACGCTCAACTGCTGCAGGCGGGTATCGGCGGCGAGGATTTCCTGGGCATGACCGAGCACCTGGCGCCCGGCCTCGGTCAGCTGCGGGTAGCGCCCGCTGCGGTCGAACAGGCTCACGCCCAGGTCGGCTTCCAGGTGGGCGATGGCGGTGCTGACCGTCGACTGGGTTTTGTGCAGGCGTCGCGCCGCCGCCGAGAACGAGCCCAGCGCCGCGGCTTCCACGAAGGCCTGCAGGGATTCAGGGGAGTAGGGCATCGATCCATCGTTCCTGTCGATGGAATCCATTTTGATCCCACCGTAAAAGGCGATGATACTGGCTTCCGTCGCCCCCGTCTGCGGGGCGTTCCGGACCCTCCACGCTCGGCGTGGATCCATTGATGAGGCGGCGTGGTCCCCGCCCTGCAAGGAGCTTCACATGTCCCGTACTGTTCCCGCCCGTGGCGCGCTGGTCGCCTGGGCCTGCCTGACCGTGGCGATCGTCGCCGAAGTGGTCGGTACCTCGTTCATGGCCCATGCCGCCCGCGATGGCGGCTGGACCGGTTACCTGATCATGGCCGGCGCGCTGGCGCTGTCCTACTTCTTCCTCGCGCAGTCGGTGCGCCGCATCGCCGTCGGCGTGGCCTACGCAGTGTGGGAAGGCCTCGGCCTGACCCTGCTGACCGTGGTCGGCCTCACCGTCTTTGGTGAAAGCCTGTCGCTGCAGCAGCTGGCCGGCCTGGTGCTGGCAGTGGTCGGCATCGTCTGCGTCACCCTTGGGGAGGCGCACTGATGAATACCCTGGCCCTGTTTTTCGTGATCTGTTCTGCGCTGATCGACGTCGCCGCCAACATGATGGTGGCCAAGTCGGAAGGTTTCCGCCGCTGGCGCTGGGGCGTCGGCGCGATCGTCATGGTCTGGATCGCCTTCGCCCTGCTGGGACAGGCCGTGCGTTACATGGATCTGGCCACCGCCTACGCGATGTGGGGGGCGATCGGCGTGATCGGCACCGCCACCTGCGGCCGCCTGTTGTTCGGCAACCGCCTGCGTCCGATCGGCTGGGTCGGCATCGGTCTGGTCACTGTTGCAGTGCTGCTGCTGAGTACTGCGAAGTAACGCGTCGCTGTGCCAACCAAGGTTGGCACCTACCAGTGCTGAGCTGCTGTGCCAACCCAGGTTGGCACCTACCAGTGCTGAGTTGCTGTGCCAACCAAGGTTGGCATCTACCAGTGCTGAGTTGCTGTGCTGGGATGTACCAGAGCGTGAGCTGCCGCAGGCAAGCGCCCCGGGGATGATCTCCCCGGGGCGTTGCTGTTTCTGCAGCACTCAGAAGCGTGCGGTGAAGTTCAGCCGCGTGGTGCGGCCCGGGCCCGGCATCAGGCTCATCGCCAGCGTGTCCATGTAGTAGGTGTTGCGCAGGTTGCTGACCACCAGCTCCACTTCGCTGCGCGGGGTGAACTGCCAGCGTGCGTAGAAGTCATAGATCGCGGTCGGCAGGTAGATGTTCTGCAGGCCGGTCGAGCCGGTGGTGTTCCAGGGCTTGTCCAGTTCGTGGGTGGGGCCGCTGTTGTAGGTGCGGCGGATGCCGGTATCCAGTCGCTTGTCGAACAGGCGGAAGCCCAGCGTGCTGTGGATCGAGTACTTCGGCGGGTTCTGTGCATTGACGAACGAGGTGCCGAAGCCGCCGTCCACGCAGTCCGGGGTGGTGTCCAGCTTGCTCCACTTCGCATACGGGTCTTCGCGCAGGCGCTTGGCGGTGGCCGCGTCGCAGGTGCGCGCGCGCTGGTAGTAACTGGCCGACAGGTCCAGGTAGGCGATGCCGGCGTCATAACCGGACTGCAGCTCGTAGCCGGACACCGTGTAGTTGTCGACGTTGTCGACGTAGAACGCCCAGTTGCTGGAATCGAAGCGGCGGGTGATGGCGTTGTCGATATCGTTCTTGAACCAGGCCACCTTGAACGCCAGGCGGTCACCGTCGCGCCACAGGTCCTGCTTGAGCAGGCTGAAGCCGATGTCCCACGAGCGGTTCTTCTCCGGCTTGAGGTCGGCCACCGGCGCCGAGGTGCTGTTGCCCAGCGTCGACTCGAACAGGCTGGGCATCTTCCAGCCCTGCGCGTACTTCACGTAGAAGAACATGTCCTGATCGAGGTTGAAGCGCGCCTCTGCATACGGCGCGAAGCCGTGGCCGGAACGGCGGATCGCCGGCTTGTAGCCCCAGGCGGTGGGAATCTGCTTGGTATAGAAACCGTTGGCGCCGCGCGGATCAGGAATGAAGCCGTCGAAATCGTAGGCCTGGCCCAGCGTGCTGTCGCCATAGGGCGTGGCGCGCAGCGAGTCGTAGGTGTAGTTGCCCTGGGCATCCGGGTACCACTCCTTGTACCAGCCCGGCAGCAGCTGGCCGCCCTTGCTCAGGCGCGCGAAGGTGTAGCGCAGGTCACGCGATTCGCTGACGAAGGCGACGCGGTTGCGGTCGCGGGTGCGGTAGTCGGTGAAGCGGCCGCCCGCGGTCAGCGACAGCCAGTCCCACGGCTGCCATTGCAGCGAGGCGACGGCGCTGGCCTCGCGGCGCGTGCCCGAGCGCAGGTAGCGGTTGTTGTTGAAATCCACCGGCAGCACCGGTGAGTTGGGCGCGGTGTCCTCGTGCTGGAAGGAGGCGCCATAGCGTAGCGTCCAGTCGCCCAGATCATTGCTGAAGCGCGTGGTGTTGCTGCTGTCCACGCCCCAGCGCTGGGTCTTCACGTCCGACTGCAGGCCCGGGCCATAGGTTTCGCCCAGCGTATCCGGCATCTGGTCGTTGGGCACGTCCTTGAACAGCGGCGTGTTGGCGATGTTGCTGTTGAACATGCGGCTGGTGGCGGTGGTGAACCACAGGGTGCTGCTCAGGTCCAGCCACGGGTGTGCCTCGGGCCGGTAGCGGTGGCGCAGCGAGGTGGCGTTGACCCGCATTTTTCCCGGCTCGAACTGGAACATGGTGTTGGCCTTGTCCACGTAGGTCACCCATTCATTGGACTCACCTACGCGGCCGATCGCCGACGGCATGATCTCGCCGAAACTCGAATTGAAGTAGCGGTGGCTCAGCTCCAGGCGTTGGTCCGGGTTGGGCGTCCAGGTGAATTTAAGCAGTGCGGATTCGTTGTTGGTATGCGTGTTGAGCACTTCATCGCCCGGATGGAAGAGCTTGGACACCGCCTGGCTGGACATGCCGGTACCGCCGCTGGACAGGTGCTGGTTGTCGTAGCGATGCGCACCGTTGCTGCCGGCGAAGAAGTTGCCCTGGCGGCGGCGCGCATAGGCCGCGACCAGCTGCCAGTCTTCGCCACGCTGGGCGAACGCCACGCTGCCATTCCAGTCGCGCGGGTCGCGCAGGCTGTTGCGGTTGTCGCTGCCGCGCGCGATCTGCTTGAAGGTGCGGGTGCGGTCGATGCTGTTGTCGGCCACGCCGCCGCGCATGCGCAGGCCCCAGGTCTGGCCATCGTCGAGGATGTCATCGACGTTCAACGTTTCCATGTAGACCACGCCGCCGATCGCGCTGGCGGCGTTGGCGGCCAGGCTCGGCCCCTTCTCGATGCTGACCGCACTGATCAGGTCCGGGTCGAGATAGCTGCGCTGCTGCACGCCGGCATAGCCGCGGTACACGTCGATGGCCTGCTGGCCGCCGTCGATGATCACCGGCACCCGGTTCTGGCCCTGCAGGCCGCGGATGTTGACGTCCAGCGCACCGCCGTTGCGAACGTCAGCGGTGTGCACGCCCACTGCACCGGCCAGCACGTCGCCGATCGACTGGCCGCGGAAGCGTTCCAGCTGCTGATGGTCCAGGTGCACGCGGGAGCCGCTGTCACGGTAGACCGCGTCCGCATCGGCCAGCCCCCACGGTGAAGCGCCTTCGCCGGCCTGGCCAGCCACGCGCAGGGTGCCGATCTGGCGTACCCCGGCTTCAGCGGTAGGTGCCGCCTGCAGCACCACGCCGCTGGCATCACGCTGGAAGACCAGGCCGGTGCCGGCCAGCAGCTGCGCCAATGCGGCGTCAGTACCGAGCGTGGCCTGCACACCGCTGCTGTGGCGGCCGCGGGTCAGGCGCGCATCGGCAGCGATGGACAGGCCCGACTGCTGGCCGAACGCGGTCAGGGCCTGGTCGAGCGGGCCAGCCGGGATCTGCCAGCGAATGGCGGCCGCAGTGTCCTGTGCATGGGCGGCGGCCGGCAGCAGGCACGGGGAGGCCATGGCCAGGCACAGCGCGATGGCCAGGGGGCGAGGGGAGGGGCAAGGCAGTTTCATGGGGGCGGCAACATCCGCAATGGGTTCCCTTGTAGTGCCCGGTGAGCGCGCAGAAAGGGAACCGCAATTTCAAAGCGGACGCACGACGGTCCACCACGGCCAGCGCTGCTCGATACGGATCGGCAGGGCGCGGGCCAGCAGTTGCAGCGCCTGGGTGCTGTCCAGGCGTGGCATTACCGCCGTGACTTTCAATGCGGCGAGCGCCGGATCACAACCCAGATAGCCCTGATGGTGGCGGGCCAGCTCATCGATGACACGGATCAAAGGCGTGTCCTGTACCTGCAGGCGTCCGTCCTGCCAGTCACCGCGCAGAGGATCGGCAGCGACCGTTGTGAGCCCGCCCATCGGGCCGATCCGCACCGCGTCTCCCGCAGCCACATCCAGCGCCGCACCGAACATCGGCAGGCAGCGCACCGCGCCCTCGAATACATCCAACCGGCTGTCCTGCGCCTCACGACCGACGGCGAAGCGGGTGCCGATCGGCTGCAGGCGTGCGCCCGGCACATGCACGGTCAGCGGCAGGCTGGTGAATGCAGGGTGGTGGCCGGTCTGCAGCAGCAGTTCGCCACGCAGCAGATGCAGGGCGCGGCGGTCGCTGCCGATGTCGATCGTGACTTCACTGTCGGCGTTGAGCCACAACTGGCTGCCATCCATCAGCGTCCAGTGCCTGGTATGGCCGGCAGCGGTGCGCTGCGTCTGCAGCCCGTGTTGTTCACGCAGCCCGTGCAGGCCCAGCAGTGAAACCGCACCGATGCCGAGGGCGCCGCCGAGACTGCGAAGCGCGCGGCGGCGGCGACGTCCGGCAGCATCCAGCGCCGTGGCAGCAGCCGGTGCCGACAGGGGCGCAAAGGACTGCCAGACCGACTCGACCCGGTGCCACGCATCGGCATGACGGGCATCGGCGTGCAGCCATGCGTGCCATCGCTGCTGGTCGCCGTCACTCCAGCCCTGTTGGCGCAGCGCGAACCACGCTGCCGCCTGCTCCAGTGCCGGGCTGGCCAATGCGGCATTCATGCCGTGGCATCGCCGGACAGGCGCAGGCAATGCAGCATCGCCTGCGCCATGTACTTCTTGACCATGCGCTCGGACACGCCCAGCTGTTGGCCGATCTCCGCATAGCCCAATCCGGACAGTCGTGCCAGCAGGAACGCGCGGCGTGGGCGTTCGGCCAGGCCAGACAACATGTCGGCGATGGCATGCAGCAGTTGCAGTGCCTGTGCGCGTTCCTCCGCAGACGGGTGCACCGGCTCCGGTTGCGCAGCCAGTGCGGCCAGGTAGGCGCGCTCCAGGTCCGCGCGCTGCCAGTGGTTGACCAGCAGGGCGTGCGCGATGGTGCTGAGGTAAGCGCGCGGCAGGCGCAGTTCGGACGGATCGACGCGACGGCTGAGCAGGCGCAGGAAGGTGTCCTGGGTCAGGTCGGCAGCGCAGTCGGCGTTGTGGGTGCGGCGGCGCAGCCAGCCCAGCAGCCAGCCATGGTGTTCGCGGTAGAACCCCGCCAGCGCGGTGCTGGAGGCGGCGGGCACGGCCATCGGCATCGATCATTAATGAGAATGATTCCCATTATAGGGTGATCGAGCGGTGTACGACAAACCCTGCGCACGTGGCAGCAGGCCGGAGGCGTGCATTTGCGATGCCCGCCGGGCTCGCCGACACTGCGGTCTTTCCACAAGGAGTGCCCGCATGTTCAGTCACATCACCGTCGGAACGAACGATATGGACGTCGCGCATCGCTTCTACGATGCCCTGTTCACCGCATTGGGCGCCCGTCCGGGTGTCTTCGATGACAAGGGTCGGCTGGTGTACTTCAAGGACGGCCGCATGTTCATCGTCACTGCACCGATCGATGGGCAGCCGGCGTGCCATGCCAACGGCGGCACGATTGGTTTCACCCTCGACAGCGCCGAGGCCGTGCGTGGCTGGCAGGATGCGGGCGTGGCCCATGGCGGCACCGCCATCGAAGACCCGGCCGGCATCCGCACCATGGCCGGGCGCCAGCTGTTCCTGGCCTACCTGCGCGACCCGGATGGCAACAAGCTGTGCGCGGTGCATGTGATGTCGTGATTGGACAGTACGCGCGTGGTCGCGATGCACGCGGTCCACGCGCGGCTGTGCTCGCAGGTACGGTTCGGCGCGCGCGTGATAACACGGAATGGTGGGTCGAGCCTGCGACCACAGGCCGCAACTTCATGCTCTGTCCACTGCGGTTCAGCCAGAATCGGTCGGCTAACCCTTTGATCTACCGGAGAACGCCGCCCCATGGAAGTACTGGAGCCGCAACAATCCCCGGTGCGCACCCTTCGACCTGTGTTCGCCTTCGCGGCGATCGTTGTCGTGGCGTTCGCGCTGTTCGTCAGCCTGTTCCCGCTCGGTGCGGGCCGCCTTCTGGTCAAGGCGCAGGACTGGGCCGCACTCAATGTCGGCTGGTACTACCTGCTGGCGATGACCCTGTACCTGGTGTTCGTGGTCGGCGTGGCGCTGTCCAAGTACGGTGGCATCAAGCTCGGCGCCGACCATGACGAGCCGGAGTTCAGCTACCTTTCCTGGGCCGGCATGCTGTTCGCCGCTGGCATCAGCATCACCCTGTTCTTCTTCTGCGTCTCCGAACCGCTGACCCATTACCTGCAGCCGCCACAAGGCGATCCGGCCGCAGGCGAGGCCGGCGCGCGCCAGGCCATGCAGCTGCTGTTCCTGCACTGGGGCCTGCATGGGTGGGGCGTGTTCGCGCTGGCGGCGATGGCGATGGCCTACTTCGCCTATCGCCACAACCTGCCGCTGGCGCTGCGTTCGGCGCTGTACCCGCTGATCGGCAAGCGCATCAATGGCCCGATCGGCTACACCGTGGACGCGCTGGGCATTGTCGCCACCGTGTTCGGCATCGGCGCTGACATGGGCTTCGGCGTGCTGCACCTCAACGCCGGCCTGTCGCACCTGTTCAACATCCCGCACTCCAACCTGGTGCAGATCATCCTGGTGGTCAGCATGATGGGCGCGGCGGTGGCCGTGGCCGTTTCAGGCGTGGAGAAGGGCGTGCGCTGGATGGCCAACATCAACATGCTGCTGGCGATAGCGCTGGTGCTGTTCATGCTGTTTGCCGGGCCGACGCAGTACCTGTTCAGCACGCTGATGCAGAACCTGGGCGACTACCTCGGCAGCGTGGTCGGCAAGAGTTTCGATGTGTACGCCTATGGCGGCCGACCGGAATGGCTGGGCGGCTGGACGGTGTTCTACTGGGCCTGGTGGATCGGCTGGGCGCCGTTCGTCGGCCTGTTCATCGCGCGCATCTCACGTGGCCGCACCATCCGCGAATTCGTGTTCGGCGTGCTGCTGATCCCGCTGGGCTTCACCCTGGCCTGGCTGTCGATCTTCGGCAACAGCGCGCTGGACCAGGTGCTGCACCACGGCCAGCAGCAGTTGGCACAGCTGGCGGTGGATGATCCACCGACGGTGCTGTATGCATTGTTGGATGGCTACCCGTGGAGCCGCACGGTGATCGCGGTGACGGTGCTGGTCAGCTTCATCTTCTTCGTGACCTCGGCGGATTCCGGGGCCGTGGTGTTGTCGACGTTGTCCTCGCATGGCGGGGCGCCGGAGGATGATGGTCCGCGTTGGCTGCGCGTGTTCTGGGGCACGGTGATCGCGGTGCTGACCGCTGGGTTGCTGCTGGCTGGCAGCATCGATGCGCTGAAATCGGCAGTGGTGCTGGCCTCGCTGCCGTTCTCGGCGGTGCTGTTGCTGATGATGTGGGGCCTGACCCGCGCTTTCAGTGACGAATCGCACCGCAAGCGCGCGCTGCAGTACCGGCCCTCGCCGCTGATCGGTGACGACCGCCACCACCAGGGCTGGCGCCAGCGCCTGAGCCAGGCCATGCACTTCCCGGTGCGCGACCAGGTCTACCGCTTCATGGACGATACGGTGAAGCCGGCGATGGAAGCGGTGGCCGAACAGCTACGCGGGCAGGGCTGGGACGTGGCGACGCGCTTCGAGGCTGGCGACATGGAGCTGTCGGTGAACCACGGCGAGCAGCAGGACTTCCTGTACCGGGTGATCCTGAGTGGCTACCTGACGCCGTCGTTCGCCGCACAGCAGCTGCGCAACCAGCGCTACTACCGCGCTGAAGTGCACCTGTTCGAAGGCAGCCAGGACTACGACCTGGTCGGCTACAGCCGCAAGCAGATCATCAACGACATCATCAGCCAGTACGAACGGCACCTGCAGTTCCTGCACCTGAGCCGCTGATGCACGACCGCCGGGCATCCCCCCCGGCGGTCGGTGGTAGTGCCGGCCGCTGGCCGGCAGCACAAATGGGGCGGCGCATTACCGCCGCCCCGATATCGCATCAGAACCGGTAGCGCGCCCCCAGCGAGACGAACTGCCCGCGCAGGTTGTACTGGCTGATGTCGAAACCATTGGAGCCACCGGCCGGGTCGAACGGCGGGTCCTTGTCGGTCAGGTTCAGCACCGACAGCGACAGCGTGGTGTTGGGAATACCGTCGTAGGCCACGTAAAGATCCAACTGGTGATACGGCTTGATGCGGTCGCGCAACCCCGGGTTGCTGGTGGCCGTCGCCACACGCTGGTCGTAGCCACTCACGTACTGCAGGCTCAGCGTGCTGCTCCAGTCGCCCACCGCCCAGTTCAACGACGTGGTGCCGCGGGTTCGGGGCAGTGCGCCGTGGCGGTTGTTGCCGGCGCCGTCATAGGGCGCCTGGCCGGCCACCAGCGGCTGCTTGAAGCTGAGCAGGTGGGTCCAGCTGCCGGCCACGGTGAAGTTGCCCCAACCGTCGGTGCGGAAGGTACGGCTGGCGTCCAGGTCCAGCCCCGAGGTGGTCAGCTCACCCTGGTTGGCGTACTGGTTGGTGATGAACTGGATGCGGCCGTTCTCGCGTTGTACGCGGCCCGGGAACAGGGTCGGGTTGTCGACGATGAACTGCGCACTGTCAGGCTTGACCAGGTTGTCCTGTTCGATGCGGTACCAGTCCAGGCCGATGCTGGTATCGCCATCCGGCGACCACACCGCACCCACGTTGAAATTGCGCGAGCGCTCGGCCTTCAGGTCCGGGTTGCCGGTGCGGATGTTGGTCACGCCGCGGCTGCCGCCTGGTTGCAGTGGGTCGAACGGATCGATCACCGAGCCGTAGCTGACGGTCTGGCCCGGCGCGATCTCCGGCAGCGACGGCGCACGGAAGCCACGCGAGAACGAGCCGCGCAGCAGCAGGCTGTCCAGCGGCTGCCAGCGCAATGCCACCTTCGGCGAGAACGCCTTGCCGAAGTCATCGTAGCGGTCGCCGCGACCGGCCAGCTGCAGTTCCAGCGTGCGGTGCAGCGGCACGCTCAGTTCGGCGTAGGCGGCACTGACCTGGCGTTCGCCGTTGACCACGTTGATGGCCGGGCGCAGCTCGGTGCCCGACAGCACCTGCGCGCTGGTACGCGCGTCCAGTGATTCCTTGCGGAACTCGGCGCCCCAGGCGAAGCCGACCGCACCGGCCGGCAGCTCCCACAGCGTGGTCGACGCCTTCACGTTCAGCGAGTGCAGCTTGTACCAGCCGGGGCGTTTGGTCTGCAGGCGCAGTGCATCCAGCGCCCCCGGCGTGCTGGACGGATTGAGGAAGTTGTAGCTGCCATCGCGCAGGATCTGTTCGAACGCGTAGCGGTTAACGAAGTTATCGACGTATTCGCGCTGCGCGCTCTGCGAGGTCAGCGCCGCCACCTCCCAGTCCCAGCGTTCGCCACTACCACGCACGCCGGCCAGGGCGCGGTAGAACACCTGGGTGTTGTCCTTCAGGCGCGGGCCGAGGTCGAAGAACGTGTACTCGAACGGCAGCGGCGTGCTGCCCGGGTTGTTCGGGTGGCCGACCGGCAGCACCGCCGGTACGTCGATCAGGGTGCCGGTGGCCGGGTTGTAGGCACGCAGGCCGGGACCAACGGTCAGCGGCGCGCTGAAGTTCTGGTCGGCCTTGTTGTGGCTGTACAGGACGTCGGCGAACGCTTCGATGCTGTCACTGAAGCGGTAGGTCGCGCTCAATGACGCCTGCAGGCGCTCGGCGCCGGGCTGCAGGGTCTTGAACGGCTGGGCATTGAAGGCGCAGGCCTGGCCGGGCAGGGTGCTGCCGAAGTCGCTGTACGGACGCAGCTGGCTGCCATCGGGGCAGTTGGCGAACGGTTGCGGTGCACGGGGGTTGCTCAGCCAGTTGCCACCGGCAGTGGACCAGCCGGCCAGGCGGCCGCCCGGCTTGTCGCGGAAGTCGCCGCTGCGGGTATAGGCGCGGTCATCGCCATCAAGGCGGTCGCGCTTGAGCAGGTCCAGCCCGAACAGCACGTTCCAGCCCTGCTGTTCCAGATCACCGAAGCCGGCCAGCAGGTTGGCCTTGCGTTCGTTCAGGCCGCCCTGGGTGGCGGTTCCGAAGCCGCCGCCGACTTCCACGCCCTGGAAGTTCTTGCGCAGGATGATGTTGATGACGCCGGCGATGGCGTCGGAGCCGTACACCGCCGAGGCACCGTCCTTCAGCACTTCGATGCGCTCGACCGCACTGATCGGCAGCGCATTGAGGTCGACGAAGGTGTCCTGGGTATTGAGTGCAAAGCCGAAGTTGGAGACCCGATAGCCGTTGACCAGCACCAGCGTGTTCTTCGGCGACAGGCCGCGCAGGCCGATTGATGCAGAACCGGCGGCGAAGCTGCCGGTGTACTGCTCGTCGAAGCTGTTGCCGGCGTTGGCCGACAGGTTGCGCAGCACGTCGGTGAGGGTGGAACGACCGGTCTGTTCGATCTGTTCGCGGCTGACGATCTGCACCGGGTTGGGCCCGGCGGTATCGCTGCGCTTGATGTTGGAGCCGGTCACCAGCACGGTGCCGAGGGTGGTGCTGTCCTTGCCGGTGTCGGCGGTTTCAGCGGCGCCGGCAGCGCCGGCGGAGAGGCCCAGCGCGATCGCGCCGGCAAGCAGGTTCAGGGTGGTGCGGTACATGGAAGCGACAACGCCAAACGGGGGAGGAGCCGTCAGTACCGCATGCAGATACATGCGCCTTCCAATGACGAAAGCGCATTCAGTTATACATCACAGGTTCTTAACGAAAGTCTGTGGCCTCGGTGGGGCGGTCTGTGCTTCGGTGGGTGCGGACCGTTGGTCCGCACTCCTGCTGCGGGTCAGATCCCTTTCCAACGGAAAGGGATCTGACCCCGGTTGTCCGGCCATCAAGGCCGCAGCAGCACCTTGCCGTTGCGGCCCGAACCCGCACCGGCCTTTGCCGCCTGGGCGATGTCGTCCAGTGCGAAGATCTGCTCCACCGGCAGGGTCAGTTCGCCGCTCGCCGCGCGCTTCAGCAGTTCGCCAACCAGCCGGCGCTTGTCCTCCACCGCCATCGCCTGGCTGACCTTGCTGCCCCAGAAGCCCTTCACCGTGGCTTCCTTGTAGATCAGGCCGCCGGCGGGAATGCGCATCGGCTCGCCGCTCATCACGCCGAACGACACCAAGGTGCCATGGTGGCCAAGCAGGTCGACCAGATCGCCGCTGGCGTCGCCGCCAATGGAATCCACCGCGGCCGCGGCCTGCGCTTCGCCGGTCGCCTCACGCACGCGATCCTTCCAGCCGTCCACCGAGGTGTCGAACACATGATCGATGCCCAGCGCTTTCAACTGTGCGACCGCATCGGCATTGCGCACCAGGTTGGCCACATGCACGCCACGCGCCCGCGCCAGCATCGCCAGCGATTTGCCCACCGCGCCGTTGGCGGTGTTCTGCACGATCCACTGGCCCGCCTCGACGTGCAGGAACTCCAGCAGCATCAGCGCGCTCAGCGGCATCGCGATCAGCTGTGCGGCCATTTCGTCGGGGATCGCCTCCGGCATCGGAATCACCATGCGAGCCGGTGCGATGAAGGCCTCAGCCCAGGTGCCGTGTACCGAGGCGGCGGCCACCCGCTGGCCGATCTGCAGGCCGTCGACGCCGTCGCCAAGTGCATCGACCACGCCCAGTGCTTCACTGCCCCCGATCGCCGGCAGCGTTGGCTTGTAGCCATACAGGCCGCGCACGGTCAGCAGGTCGTGGTTGTGGATCGAGGCCAGCACGGTGCGGATGCGCACCTCGCCCGGGCCGGGCTCGGGCAGGGTTGTTTCGCCGACGGCCAGGACATCGGCCGGATCGCCGAAGGAAGAATAAAGGGCAGCGCGCATGGGCGGTGTTCCGGGGAAAGTTGATGTTGTACCGAACTGGGGACGCAGGCGTTGTCGACAAGGCGCCGCAGGTGCAACACGGCATCCTGCGACTGATCGTCGCGACAGGTATTGATTACCGCATCTTGTGTTGACGGGTTGGAATATCCCCACTATGTTGTGTCCGTCACTCCCGGTCAGCCGCCGCCGCCGGACATGCAGCAAACGTCCCGCGGCCCGCCCCTGAAGGCTTGCCGTGTCGACGCGGCCGCCATCGTGCGGACCCAGATCGCCCCCACGGCCCGGATACCGGCCGCAGGCGCAGGCTGTTGCCGACGATCTGGTGTTCCCGCGCTTTGGCATCCCACCCCGACCGCCCCGTGCGCCGGTATCGCGTGCAGGGCCGCCATGGCATCGACCGCCAACGCGCGTGCGAGCCTGGAGTTTCACCACCATGACCGACAGTACCTTCCGCGTGGCCGATCTGGCCGGCGCTGGCGACGCCTTGCGCGCCGGTGGCGAGCGCGTGCCGACCTGGATCACCAAGGAGGCCGGCAACCGTCGCCTGCCGTTCGAGGCCGAGCGCCTGCAGCGCAGCATCGACGCCGTGCATGCCGAGTTCCCGCAGCTGGATGTGAGCGACTACCGCCGCGTAGTGCAGGCGATGGTCGAACGCAAACCGAGCATCAGCGCCGATGACCTGGTCGATCTGCTGATCCGCGAGGCCGAATCGCGCGTGGACCTGGTCGCGCCGGAGTGGGAGCAGTTCGCCGCGCGCATCTACCTGCGCCGCCTGTACAAGCGCGCCAGCCGCAACCGCTTCTACGACGTTGGACTGAAGTACGGTTCCTACGTGGGCCTGCAGGAAAGCCTGGCCGACCGCGGCATCTACAGCAACGACATCCTGCGCTGCTATTCCAAGGAAGAGCTGCAGCAGGCCGGCGAGATGATCGATCCGGAACGCGACCGCCTGTTCGCCTACAACGGCCTGTATCTGCTGGCCACGCGCTACCTGGCCAGCGACCGCAGCCGCGAGGTCTATGAACTGCCGCAGGAGCGCTGGCTGACCATCGCGCTGTACCTGATGCAGGAGGAAAAGCCGCGCGAGCGGCGCATGCAGCTGGTCGGAGAGGCGTACTGGGCGCTGTCCAACCTGTACATGACGGTGGCCACACCGACCCTGGCCAATGCCGGCAAGGTGGGTGGGCAGTTGTCCAGCTGCTTCATCGACACGGTGGACGACAGCCTGCAGGGCATCTATGACTCCAACACCGATATCGCCCGCGTGTCCAAGCACGGCGGTGGTGTGGGTGCCTATCTGGGCTATGTGCGCAGCAGCGGCGCGCCGATCCGTGGCGTGGCCAATTCCTCCGGTGGCGTGGTGCCGTGGATCAAGCAGCTCAACAACACTGCGGTGTCGGTTGATCAGCTCGGCCAGCGCAAGGGCGCGGTGGCGGTGTACCTGGACATCTGGCACCGCGATATCGAAGCCTTCATGGACCTGCGCCTCAACAACGGCGACCAGCGCCTGCGCGCGCACGATGTGTTCACTTCGGTCTGCGTGCCGGACCTGTTCATGGAAGCGGTCGAACGCCGCGCCGACTGGTACCTGTTCGATCCGCACGAGGTGAAGCAGGCCAAGGGCTGGTACCTGCAGGACTTCTACGACGAGAAGCGTGGTTCGGGCAGCTTCCGTGACCGCTACGCCGAGCTGGTGGCCGATGAGCGCATCAGCCGCCGCACGGTGAAGGCCATCGATCTGTTCAAGCGGATCATGCTCAGCCAGCTGGAGACCGGCAATCCGTTCCTGTTCTACCGCGACGAGGTCAACCGCAGGAACCCGAACAAGCACGCGGGCATGATCTATTCCAGCAACCTGTGCACCGAGATCCTGCAGAACATGAGCCCGACGCGGATGATCCAGGAGATCGTCAGCGGCGACCAGATCGTGACTACGCGCCGCGCCGGTGACTTCGTGGTCTGCAACCTGTCCTCGATCAACCTCGGCCGTGCGATCAGTGCGCCGGATGACCTGCTGGCCACCGACGTGCTGGAGCGCCTGATCCCGATCCAGGTGCGCATGCTCGACAACGTGATCGACCTCAATGCGCTGCCGGTGCCGCAGGCCACCATCACCAACCGCAAGTACCGCGCCATCGGTCTGGGCACCTTCGGTTGGCACCACCTGCTGGCGCAGCAGGCGATCCAATGGGAATCGCCGGATGCCGAAGCGTTGGCCGACCGTCTCTACGAGCGCATCAACTTCCTGACCATCCAGGCCAGCGCGCAGCTGGCGAAGGAGAAGGGCAGCTACCCGATGTTCGCCGGCAGCGACTGGCACAACGGCCGCTACTTCAGTGACCGCGACTACAGCGGCGCCGCGTGGGACAGCCTGGCCCGCGAGGTGGCCACGCACGGCCTGCGCAACGGTTGGCTGCTGGCGGTGGCGCCGAACATGAGCACGGCGCAGATTGCCGGTTCCACCGCCTCCATCGACCCGATCTACAGCGCGTTCTACTACGAGGAAAAGAAAGACTTCCGGCGTCCGGTGGCCGCTCCGGGCCTGTCGCTGGAGACCTGGCCGTACTACGAGAAGGGTGCCTACAAGGTCGACCAGTTCGCCAGCGTGCGCCAGAACGCGCGCCGCCAGCGCCACGTCGACCAGTCGATCAGCTTCAACCTGTACGTGCCCAGCACCATCCGCGCCAGCACCCTGCTGGAGCTGCACCTGAGTGCCTGGCGCGAGGGCCTGAAGACCACCTACTACGTGCGCTCCAACGACATCGACATCAGCGAATGCGAGTGGTGCTCCAGCTGATCAATGGTAGTGCCGGCCGCTGGCCGGCAACCGCGCGATCTTCGGTAGTGCCGGCCGCTGGCCGGCAACACGATAGAAAGAGAACGAAGGCAGAAACCCATGGCAACCCCCCTCGACCGCATCAAGATCCTCGAACCGCGCCATCCCAACCGCAGCACCGGCATCATCAACGGCCGCACCAGCGGCATCCTCAACTGGAACGACATTCCGTACCCGTCGTTCTATCGGGCCTACAAGGAGCTGTCGACCAACTTCTGGATTCCCGATGAGGTCGACATGAAGCTCGATGCCCGCCAGTACGGCGAGCTCAATGCGCGCGAGAAGAACGCCTACGACTCCATCATCGGCCTGCTGGCCACGCTCGACTCACCGCAGACGCGCTTCATCTACAACGTCGCCGAGTACATCACCGACCCGGCCGCGCACGCCAATGCGGCGATCATCGGCCAGCAGGAAGTGATCCACAACGAAAGCTACAGCTACGTGCTGGCCTCGATCACCGACCTGCCGAACCAGAACCGCGTGTTTGAACTGGCACGCACGCATCCGACCATCATCAAGCGCAACGCACCGATCATGGGTGCGTACGACGACTTCATGCGCGAGAAGACCGCCGAGACCCTGCTGAAGTCGTTGATCCAATCCTCAATCCTGGAAGGCATCAACTTCTATTCCGGGTTTGCATACTTCTACAACATGGTGCGGCAGAACCGCATGACCGGCACCGGCAAGATCATCAGCTTCATCAACCGCGACGAGCTGGCGCATACCAAGTTCATCAGCGAGCTGATCCGCGCCATCATCGGCGAGAACCCGGAGCTGCAGACCAACGAGCTGACCGCCTATGTGCACCAGGCGTTCGAGCACGCCATCGAACTGGAAACCCAGTGGTCGTCGGAAGTGCTGGATGGCATCGACGGCATCGACGTGGAGGAAATGACGCGTTATGTGAAGTACCGCGCCAACAAGATGGCCGGCATGCTCGGCATCGAACGCCTGTACAGCGATACCACCGACAACGTGATGCCGTGGATCAAGGCCTACGCCGACAACTTCACCGAGACCAAGACCGACTTCTTCGAGATGCGCAATGCAAGTTACAAGAAGACCAACGTCGACAACGGCTTCGACGATCTCTGAGCCCGGCGCGGCGCTGCACATCCTGCTGGTGGTGGCCTCATTGAGTGGCAACACCCGCGAGCTTGGCCGGCAGATTGCCGAGCGTTGCCGTGCCGCAGGGCATGCCGTGCACTGGCAGGAGGCCGACGATCTGCGCCAGGCCCCGCCACTGGCCGCCGATGAGGCCGATCTGGTGCTGCTGGGTTGCTGGACCGACAACGCCGGCCGCACGCCGGCGGAGATGAAGGCGTGGGTGGCCGGTATTGCGGAGCGCGGCGAGCGGCCACGGCAGCTGGCGGTGTTCGGTACCGGCGAAACGCAGTGGGGGCAGGAGTACTACTGCGGCGCCGTGCACCGGCTGATCCGCTACTTCCACAGCGACTACCCGCCGCTGGAGATCGAACAGATGCCGCATGGCGTTCGCCATGCCGCGGCCATCGAGGCCTGGACCGACGCGGTCCTGGCCCATTACTGGAGCAACACCGATGAAGATCATCGACGCCACCACGCCTGAGCAGTTCCAGCAGCTGCTGGCCGAACACCCGCGGGTGCTGGTGGACTTCCACAAGGACCAGTGCCCGGGGTGCCGGATGCTGGAGATGTCGCTGCACCGCGTGGCCAACAGCGTGGCGGGGCAGGGTACGACCCTGCTGCGCGTGCAGCTGGAAGTGCTGGGCGAGGCCTTCTTCAAGGAGCTGGGGCTGCGGCAGACGCCGACACTGTCGCTGTTCCGTGACGGCGACGAACGTACCCGCCTGGCCGGGTTCCAGTCGCCGCAGCAGATCGAGGCCGCGATCGCGTTGCATCTGTAGCGTGGAGATGGCGGGGTCGGATCCCTTGCCAGAGGCAAGGGCTCTGACCCCACATCGTGTAAAGGCATCCACGCATGGCGTGGATCTACGGGTGGAACCCGCTTCCTGTAGAGCCGAGCCCGCGCTCGGCTGCCGTTCGTGCGGTGTNCGGATCCCTTGCCAGAGGCAAGGGCTCTGACCCCACATCGTGTAAAGGCATCCACGCATGGCGTGGATCTACGGGTGGAACCCGCTTCCTGTAGAGCCGAGCCCGCGCTCGGCTGCCGTTCGTGCGGTGTGCGATGAGTCGAGCATGGCTCGACTCTACAACGGCGTCCCAGGCATTTCGCGCTATGCGCCGCTGAAGGTATCCACCAGCAGCTTCACGTTCAACACCACGATCACCAGCGCGATCACCCAGGCGATGCTGCCCAGCCAGCGCGGGGCCACCAGCGCGCCCATCGTCACCTTGTCGGTCACGATCCGCACCAGCGGGATGATCGCGAACGGCAGCTGCATCGACAGCACCACCTGGCTCAGCACCAGCAGCTTTACCGCGCCCTGGTCGCCGAACAGCATGATCACCACCACCACCGGAATGATCGCCAGCGCCCGCGTGATCAGCCGCCGCAGCCACGGCGGCAGGCGCAGGTGCAGGAAGCCTTCCATCACGATCTGGCCGGCCAACGTGGCCGTCACCGTCGAGTTCAGGCCGGAGGCCAGCAGCGCAATCGCAAACAGCGTCGCCGCCGCGCCCACGCCCAGCATCGGCGCCAGCAGCTGGTGGGCCTGCTCGATGTCTTCCACATCGAAACGGCCATTGGCATGGAACACTGCCGCCGCCAGGATCAGGATGCTGGCGTTGATGAACAGTGCCAGGGTCAGCGCAATGGTGCTGTCGGTCACCGCCCAGCGCAGCGCGCTGCGACGGCCCTCATCGGTGCGCGGGTAGGCACGGGTCTGCACGATCGACGAATGCAGGTACAGGTTGTGCGGCATCACCGTGGCGCCAATGATGCCGATGGCGATGTACAGCGCATGCGGATCGGTCACCACCTGCGCGCGCGGAATGAAGCCGCCCAGCACCGCCATCACCGGTGGTGCGGCCATCGCGATCTGCACCACGAAGCAGGCGAAGATCACCATCAGCAGCGCGATCACGAAGGCTTCCAGCGCACGGAAACCGCGGTTCATCAGCAGCAGCACCAGCAGCGTGTCCAGGGCGGTGATCACCGCGCCCCACAGCAACGGCAGGTCGAACAGCAGCTTCAGCGCGATCGCGGTGCCGATCACCTCGGCCAGGTCGCAGGCGATGATCGCCGCCTCGCACAGCGCCCACAGCGCCAGGTTCACCGGCTTCGGGTAACGCGCGCGGCAGGCCTGGGCCAGATCCATGCCGGTGGCGATGCCGAGCCGCGCCGACAGCGCCTGCAGGATCACTGCCATCAGGTTGGAGATGAGAATGACCGACAGCAGCAGGTAACCGAAGCGCGAACCGCCGGCGAGGTCGGTGGCCCAGTTGCCCGGGTCCATGTAGCCGACCGAGATCATGTAGCCCGGGCCGAGGAAGGCCAGCAGGCGGAACCACCAGTGGCCCTTGTCGGGCACCGCCACCGAGGCGTTGAGCGCACCCAGGCTGGCCGGGGTGGAGGCCGAGGGGTCGCGGGATGCCAGGGTGTTCATGGCTCCGAATATAGCTCCTGCTATAGTCATTAGCAATGTGAAACAATCGTCTTTATCGCGTTACTGGTCCAGAATTCAGGTTCAACACCGGAACAACCGGAAGGACAGGCGCAGGCGTGGGCAAGACCGACGATTCGACATCGCTGAAAAGCACCCCCTTGATCGAGGCCGAGCGCCAGGTCGAGAGCTTCCGGCAAGTGCGCGAGGCGCACCGGATGGAGCTGGTGGAGGACTATGTCGAACTGATCTCGGATCTGCTGGCCGACGGCGGCGAGGCCCGCCAGGTCGACATCGCCACCCGCCTGGGCGTGGCCCAGCCCACTGTGGCGAAGATGCTGCGGCGGCTGGCCCGGGATGGCTGGGTGGTACAGCGGCCGTACCGCGGCGTGTTCCTGACCCCGGAAGGCGAGGCGCTGGCGCATGCCAGTCGCCAGCGTCATCAGACCGTGGAGCGTTTCCTGCTGGCGCTGGGCGTGGACCCGGATACCGCGCGGCGCGATGCCGAGGGTATCGAGCACCATGTAAGCGAGCAGACGCTGGCGCTGTTCGAAGCGTTCGTGCGCAAGGCCGAGGGCGAGGCGCCGTAACGGTAGCGCCGGGCCATGCCCGGCGGCCGTAATGTTGCGTCACGCATTTCGCCGGGCATGGCCCGGCGCTACCGCGATTGGATGCCGGCGTTGGGACAACGGGCCTGCTGCTGCGCACACGCCTGCTTCGCCCATTCCTTCAACACCGGCTGCAGGCCTTCATAACGTCGGCCTTGCCAGCCATTGGCCAGCACGGCGCCGTCGGCATCGATCAGCACCAGATTCGGCGGTGCCAGCCCCGCCAACGCCTGCAGTGCCGGCATGCGCGCGGCGCGGCGCGGGTCCAGCACCGGCCACGGCATGTCCTGCGCGTGCATGTAGCGGCGCAGCGCGGCCTCGCTTTCATCCAGGCTGACGTACACCACTTCGGTATCGGCGCCGGCCTCGCGCAACGCGTCACGCACGCTGCGCAGGGTGGGTACGAAGGCATGGCAGGTCGCGCACCAGTCGGCGCCGAAGTACAACGCCACCAGCTTCGGTGGCGATGGCCACTGCATCGGCCGCAGCGAGCGCTGTTCCGGCCGCATCAGCGAGGCCGAGACCTGCGCATGCAGGTCCGCAGCCATCGCCGGTGCGGCCAGCAGCACGGCACAGGCCAGCAACAACGCTCGTAGTGGGTCAGAACGCATAGCGCAGGTTGACGTACCACGAGCGCGCGAAACGCGGCCCGTAGACATAGTCGCTGTCGCGCAGCGCGCCGACTTCCAGATCCTTCTGGCGCTGATCGAACACGTTCTTGACGCCCGCGGCCACCGACACTTCCTGCTGCGCCTGCGCGCCCAGGTGACGGTGCCAGCGCGCACCCAGGTCGGTGACCAGGAATGAACGCGTGCGGTGCAGTTCGCCCAGCCGGTTGTTCAGCACCGACATCGGGCCGGTGTGGCGCAGCGCGACGAAGGTCTCCCACGGCTCGGCGGGCATCCAGCTGAGCTGGGCCAGGCCGGTCCAGCGTGGGGTCTTCAGGTAGTCGCGGCTTTCGATCACGGTGTCGCCGCCGTCGCCGGTGTCGTCGAAGATGCGCTGCGGTTCGCGGAAGCGCGAGCGGTACCACGAGGCACCCGCGGTCAAGCGCCACTGCGGCGACGGCTGCCAGCCGAGGTTGGTTTCCGCGCCCAGCACATTGGAACCGGACGCGTTGTAGCGCAGCTGGCTGAGCTGGCCGTCATCGCCGCGCTGGATCTCGCCCAGTGCGAAGGTGTCGCGGATGCGCGCATACGAGGCGGTGGCATCCCAGCTCCACACCGGATTGGCCGGGTCCGATCGCCAGTCGAAGCCGAACAGGGTGGTCAACGCGCGCTCTTCCTTCAGGCCGTCGGTGTTGCGCACGCGCACCTGTTCGCCACCCAGCGTATCGACATGCACATCCTCAACGAAGATCTCTGGGGCACGGAAGCCGGTGGCAATGCCGGCGCGCCACTTCAGGTTGGGCGTGGCCTGCCAGGCCAGCGCGATGCGCGGCGAGAACACCGCGCTGTCCAGCTCCGAGCTCTTGTCCACGCGCGCACCCAGCACCAGGTCGACGTTGTCGCGCAGGCTCCACTCGTCCTGGATGAAGGCGCCCAGGTTGTGGAAGGTGGCGTCTTCCAGCACCGCCAGCCGCTGCCCGTCACCGCTGCGGTTGTCGTCGCGCAGCGCCTCGTGCTTGTACTGCACGCCGAAGGCCAGCGCGTGCGCACCCAACCGCCAGTTCAACTGGCTGTCGATGTAGTGCAGCGGATTGTGGGTGCGGCCGTACTGGCGCCACGACCGCGAGGCCGCGCTGCCGGCCACGTTGGGGTCCAGCTGCGACGGGTCATAGCCCGGCGCAGACGGATCGGTGACCACGTCGCCCAGGCCGCCATAGAAGCTGTCACGGTCGATGTCGGCGAAGGCATAGGCCAGGCGGAAATCGACGTCGGCATTGATCTCCTGGTCCCACGACACGCTGCCGCGCCGGTACTTCGTATCCAGCGATTCGGCGATGTTGGCCAGGTATTCCGGCTGGTCCAGGCGGTTGCCGCCGCGGCGGGTTTCATCGGTCACCTGCAGGTCCAGGCGCAGCCGTGTGCCCGGCGTGGGGGCGTACCAGGCCTGCAGTCCGCCGACCTTGAGATTTTTGCGGGTGATCTCGGTGTAGCCGTCGCCGTTGTAGTCGATGCCACTGTTCCAGTTGCGCTGGGCGATCACCGACAGCCCGGCATCGGCGTCCTTGGCCACCAGGTCCAGCCGCAGGTCGGCGTTCTTCTGCGGCGTGCCTTTCAGTACATCCACGCCGGCCTGTACATGGCCACCGCTGCGCGCCGGCAGCGGCGGGATCAGGTTGATCACACCGGCCACCGCGCCCGGGCCGTACAGTGCCGAGCCGCCGCCCTTGACCACTTCGATGCGGTCGACGAAGCCTGCCGGGATCTGTTCCAGGCCGTACACACTGCCCAAGGTGGACAGCAGCGGGATGCCATCGAACAACAGCTGGTTGTAGGCGCCGGGCAGGCCCAGCAGTTGTACTTCGCTGGTGTTGCAGTTCTGGCAGTTGCTTTCCACGCGCAGGCCATTGATCAGCTCTGCGGCGCGCGAGAAGTCGGTGGCCGCGCGCAGCGCGATGTCTTCCTTGCGCAGCACCTCGGTGCGGATCGGCACGTCCGACAGCAGGCGTTCGCTGCGGGTGGCAGTGCTGACCTTGACCTGCACACGGTCCAGCTCGGTCGGCTTTGGTGTGGCTGCCAGCGCGGGCAACGGCAGGGTCAGGGCGATGGCGGCAGCCAGAGGCAGCCGGCGGGATAGGGGTCTGGAAACGGGCATGAGGGCGTCGTCCTTGGGAGAGGAAAGGCGGCGAGGGCGACCTGGCTGACGCATATGAAAGCAGAGGGTCATAGATATAGCAAATGCTATATAGATGAGTCCTGGCAATCATGAGGACGAGGGCTCAGGTCAGATCATCGCGGACGACAGTGTTATAACATTACATTGCGTCAGCAAAACCCTGCCGGATGTCATGCCCGGCAGGGTGCGATGGAGAATCGAGAGACGCCGCCCCGGGCTGGTCCCAGGGCGGCGAGGGGGCTTACCAGGCGGCGCGCAGGCCGACCTGGGCGCCGTGGTTGCGATAGCCGCTGTCGCCACGCTGCACACGCAGGTCACCCCATGCGCTCCAGCGCTGGCCCAGCTGCAGCTGGGCACCGGCCTGTACCTCGTAGCGGTTCTCCGGCGTCTTCGCGTTCAGCGACTCGCTGTTGAAGCGCATCGACGCGTCGCGCTGGCCACGCAGCCAGTTCGCCGCCAGGAACGGCTGCACGCGGTTGCCCTGCAGTGTGCCCTGGCCAAACAGGCGTACGCCGAGGCGGCTGTTGAGGCCGCCGCCGCGACCATCCTCGACCGTGGTGCCATTGTTTTCGACCAGGCTGTCGCCTTCGTAGTCGGTCCAGGTCAGCTGCGCCTGCGGCTGCAGGTACAGCGTGCTGGCCTCACTGCTGCGGATGGCCCAGGTATAACCGGCTTCCAGCGATGCGCTCCGAGTCCTGGAATCGTAGGTCTCGCGGGCGATGCCTTCGCCCTGCACCTCGTTGTCGAAGCGTGCCGCCTGCAGCCAGCCGTCCACATACAGGCCGGCACTGCTCTGTGCATCCTGCACCCAACCCAGGTAGACACCGGCCGACTTGCCCTTGACCTTGCCGCGGGTGCCATAACCGCTCAGCGTCGACACCGCCTGCGTGGTCGCCTCGCCGGTGCCCAGCATCACGCCGACCTGGCCACGGCCATCGCCCCAGCGCCAGACATCGCTGCCCAGCTGCAGGGTGTTGATGTGGGTACGGGCATCGACCTGGCCGGCCACGTTCGCCTGCAGCTGGTCACGCCCGGCGCGCACCCAGGTGCCGATGCGGGCGCGGTCGAAGCTGGGCTCGCCGCGGTCATGGCGGCGCAGCTGGAACATCTGCACGGCCGCGGCCTGGTTGGCCAGGTACGCTCCGGGCTCCGGACGCAGCACGGGGACCGGGTCGACCGGCACTTCCGGGTCCACCGGATCAACCGGGTCGGTCGGGTCGGTCGGATCCACAGGCTTGCACTCCGGCAGCGCCGGATTGATGTCGCACGGATTGCCGGTGTAGGCCGAGGTCAGGTACCAGTTGCCGTTGGTCGCGCCGGGTGTGCCCTTGCGCAGGAAATACTCGTACATGCCACCGATGGCGCGGCCCTGCAGCGCGAGGTGGCCATTGCTGGCACCGTCCACCTGCACCAGCGGAATGCCGTTGACGGTCTGTGCGCCAGCGCCGGCAATGTTGTTGACGGTGACCTGGGTGGTGCCGCTGGTATCACCGGTCACGTGCATGCGCGAGCTTGCTGCGTCGTCGCCGGCCAGCACCGTGTTGAAGTGCAGGGTGCCGCCGTTGCCGGCGTAGTTGCCGTTGACGGTCAGCTGCGGATACGCCGCCGTACCCGCAGCACCGAGGAAGATGTCGCTGCCCGCACCCAGGGTGAGGTTGCCGGTGTTGCTGTCGCCGGACAGCGTCCAGCGGCCGCCCTGATCGACGGTGACATCGGCCGGGCCGAGGATGCGGCCGGTGAGGTCGAGGCCGTCAAGGAAGCGCAGCGCGCCGGTGGCGGTATCGGCGATGGTGATATCGCCCTTGAGCGTGGAGGTGCGGGCGGTGATGTCATAGGCAGCATCGCTACCGATCTCAATGATATTCCCATTGCCTCCGACCAGAACGGCATTGTTCTGCAGGGCGACTCGCATGACTTCAGGGTGCGTCCCAGCAGCAAGCGACAATGCGGCTCCGGCTCGCCCTTCCAGCCGCGAATCATCTACGAGCAATCCCCAGTAGGAGCTGTCGGGAGACTCGGCAGCGAGCACGGTGGAATAGCTCATCCTGATGCCATTTTCTTCGCCAATGGCGCTGGATCCACTCCGAAGGTTGACCGCAGCAGCACCAATTCGAATGGCAATCATGTCGCTGGTCAATTGTGTCCTGCTGGCATTCAAGGTGCCGCCGGCGTTTGCATTGAGTGCGAAAGAATGCCCGCTGATCTGGCTTTCGTTTGCTGTGATTGAAGCGCGGGGGCGCTCGGGGGAATGTCGTTGTGAAGAGAGCGTCATGCCGCCGAGAACTGTTGAGTTATCAAGGATGGCATTGCTGTTTGCAACCTGGCTCGGGCTTGTTGAGGCGTTGTTGAGCGTTGCGCCGTACAGTTGGATGCTTGACGGCTGACCACCTGCAGTTGAAGCCGAACTGATCCTGCCTACGTTCGCGTCGCGAACAATGAGCGTTCCACCAGCCAACGATACTTGGGTGCCTTCGCGAGGGCTGCCCGGCGTGATCACGAGCGTCTGCCCTGGGCCGATCGACTGGGCCTGCGCCCACGACGCTCCACCGGCCAGAATCAATGCGGTGGCAATAATCTGGCTCAGCCGTGATCGGACAAAAGTGGAAGCAATCTTCGGTGTGAACTGCATCATGCGCATGGGTGTGTCTCCTTGGAACGTTGGGTGGGACCTGCATCCGCAGGGCCGGAGGCGGCACTGTGCGGATCGGGTCTTGCCTGGGCCATGCAATTAATCTGAAACGACTGCAGCGACACCGATTGGGTTCAAACGCCGTTCACTGACGTATTCAGCTGAATGGGTCGCCGTGCTGGAATAGTGCACGGCAGGTGAGGGCGTCATGAAGATCGTGTCGGAACCACGCGAAGCCCTATTCACATATGTAGATATGTGACGGGTGATCCAGTTCATTCAGGCGCGCCGGCGTCCGTCGCTGCGCTGCGACAATCGAGGTGAAGACCCACTGAGGAGCGCAGCGTCTGCCGCCAGGGCCGGACGCCATCGATCCGGCAAGCGGCCAGGAATCAGCCGCGGCGGAACGCGGCGGGGGTACGGGCGCCGACGATGATCATGCGGATCATCGTGGAGATCTGCTCGACCAGCTCCGGATCCTTCTCCGGCGGCAGGTCCATGGCGGTGGCGCCCATCGCGAACACCAACCGGGTGATGGCCTTGGCCACCAGTTCCGGGGCATGCAGTACGGCGCCATCCAGTGCGGCCAGGCGCACCAGGTCGTGCTGCAGCTCTTCCTCGAAGTAGTGCAGCTCGCGTTCGACCGCATGCTTGAAGTCGTCCGAGCCGACTGCGCCCTCGCGCAGCAGCACGTGCAGCAGCTTGTCGTCGGCGCGCAGCTGCTCCATGAAGGTCTCCACCGAGACCCGCACCACGCTGGTGGCGGTGGAGGTGGCGCGCTGCCGGGCCTCGCCGATGATGGTGCGCAGCGAGCGGCCGGCCGCATCGATCAGCGCCACGGCCAGTTCGTCCATGTCGCGGAACTGCCGGTAGAAGCTGTTCGGCGCGATGCCGGCCTCACGTGCCACTTCGCGCAGGCTGAGCGTGGACAGGCTGCGGTGCGGCCCGATCAGTTTCAGGGCAGCAGCCAGCAGATCCTCGCGGCTCACCGTACGGCGGGCCGGGCTGTTGGCATCTTCGGGCGTCGACAAGGCGGTGGCGGCGGCCATGGGGGTTCCGGTGGGGCGAGGCTGAATCATACCCAATCCGGTTCAATATACACATGTATACACAGGTGTATGTGCGCCCGTATAGTGCGCCCATGAGCGCTGTCGTCCGTCCGTCCCTGTTCTCTCCGTACCGCTGGGTCTCGCCGTCGCTGTTCGATTTCTGGGCGGGCCAGCTCAATCCCCTGTGGACCCTGCGCGAGCCGGTGGCCCGCCTGGTCCGGCGCGAGCCGGCCGGCGAGGGCGCGGCGACCCTGGTCCTGCGCACCAACCGGCACTGGGCCGGCATGCGTGCCGGCCAGCACGTCACCCTCGGCGTCGAGATTGAAGGACGCCTGTGGCAGCGCAGCTACAGCCCGACCGCACTGGGTCGGCGCGAGCTGGCGATCACCGTCAAGGCGGTCGATGGCGGGCGGGTCAGCCAGCATCTGGTCAACCATGCGCAGCCGGGCGAACTGTTCCGTCTCGATGCCGCTTTCGGCGAATTCCACATGCCGGCCGCGGCGCCGGTGCTGCTGCTGGCGGCCGGCAGTGGCATCACGCCGATGCGCAGCCTCCTGCGCGAGGCCTGCCAGCGCCCGCTGGCGGCGCCGGTGGACCTGTTCTACTGGGAACGCACCGCCGCCCACCTGCAGTTCCGTGATGAACTGCAGGCGCTGGCCGCAGCGAACCCGAACCTGCGCGTGCACCTGCTGACCACCCGAGAAGGCGAAGCACCGGCCGCGCGTATCGATACCCACGATCTGCAGGTGGTCGGCGATGACACGCCGTTGGCGCAGCGCCATGTGCTGGCCTGCGGCCCGGACGGCTTCGTTGCCGCCGCGCGCGAGCGCCTGGCGCACCAGGTGGCCGGTTTCCAGGCCGAAGCCTTCACCCCGCCAGCGCCGCTTCGCGATGCCGACAGTGAAGGCGAAGTGTCGCTGACGCTTGCGCGCAGTGGTCGCCAGCTGAGCGTGCCGCGTGGCCGCTCGCTGCTGGAAAGCCTCGAAGCCCATGGCATCAAGCCCAAACATGGATGCCGCATGGGTATCTGCAACAGCTGCTCCTGTGACCGTGTAAGTGGTGCGACCCGCCACCTGCGCACCGGCGACCTGCAGTCCGAAACGGCGCAGCCGGTACGGATCTGCGTGAGCGCACCGACCACCGACCTGACCCTGGATCTCTGAGGACGCCTGCCATGACCCGCGCTACCGACCGTGCCCTGAGTACTGCCGAGATGCATGCCTTCGGTGAGGAACTCGACGCGATCCGCGACCGCGTGATCGGCAGCCTCGGCGCCTCCGATACCCGCTACATCCGCCGCGTGGCCGCCGCCGTGCGCTGGTTCGGCGTGGGTGGCCGTGGCCTGCTGTTCCTTGCGGCGTTCTCGCCACTGTTCTGGATGCCGCTGCTGTGGCCGGCCGCGATCACCGGCACGCTGCTGCTGGCGCTGTCGAAGATCCTGGAGAACATGGAGCTGGGCCACAACGTCATGCACGGCCAGTTCGACTGGACCGGCGACCCCAAGCTCAACGGCAACACCTACGAGTGGGACATCGTTGCCACCGCCGACAACTGGCGCAAGACCCACAATTTCCGCCACCACACCTACACCAACGTGCGTGGCATGGACGATGACATCGGCTACGGCCTGCTGCGCATCTTCCCGGAACAGCGCTGGAAGCCGTTCTACCTGCTGCAGCCGATCATCGCGCCGATCTTCGCGCTGCTGTTCCAGTGGGGCGTGGCCGCGCAGGACCTGCGCCTGGGCCGCTGGCTGAAGGGCCGCATGAGCAGCCGTGCGATGTGGCTGCAGACCCGTCCGGTGGCGCGCAAGATGCTGCGCCAGGTGCTGAAGGACTACGTGTTCTTCCCGCTGCTGGCCGGTCCGTTCTTCCTCACCGTGATGCTGGGCAACCTGGTCGCCAACGGCCTGCGCAACATCTGGACCTACGTAATCATCTTCTGCGGCCACTTCACCGCTGAATCGGAAACCTTCCCGAAGGAGTGCCTGCGCAATGAGTCGCGCGGTCACTGGTACCTGCGCCAGCTGCGCGGTTCGTCGAACATCAGTGGTGGCTTCCTGATCAATGTGTTGTCGGGCAACCTCAGCCACCAGATCGAGCACCACTTCTATCCGGACCTTCCGGCCAACCGCTATGCGGCCATCGCCAAGGAAGTGAAGGACATCTGCCGCCGCTACGGCCAGCACTACAACAACGGCTCGCTGCCGCGCCAGTTCGGCCAGGTGGTCTGGCGCATCCTGCGCCACGCGTTCCCGAGCAAGCCGCGCCGCCTGCCGATGTCGGACATCATGTCCGCACCGGCATCGGCCAACGCGGGCTGATCGACTCAGCCCGCCTTCGCCAGGGCCGCCTGTTCGCGGTCCAGGCGACGCAGGAACACCTGCATTTCCTTGCGTGCCTGCTGGTCGCCCTTGCTGCCGGCCACGCTCAGCCCGCGCTGCCACGCTTCGCGCGCCGCCTGCGGTTGGCCACTGGCCAGCCAGGCCTTGCCCAGCAGCTTCCACGCCGCCGAATACTGCGGATCAAGGACCACGCAACGGCCCAGATGGGTCGCCGCGCGCACCGGGTTGCCGGCATCCAGCCAGCCCTTGCCCAGGCCGAAGCGCAGCAGTGCGCCGTCCTTGCCGCTGGCGAGCATGCATTCCAGAGCCTCGATGTTCATCAGCGCACCTCCACCAGCAGCTCGGCCGGTCCCGGCTGGAAGCGGCCGCGATGGAACAGCAGCGGTGCGCCGCCGTTCTCGTGCACCTCGATGATGCGGCCGGCCAGCAACAGGTGATCGCCCACCGGCCACTGTGCGTGGCGGGTACAGGTGAGATGCGCTACCGCACCGGCGATGCGTGGCGGGGCGTCCTCGTCGTCATCCAGCAATGCCAGGCCGTCGAAGCGGTTGCGTACCTGCGGATCGGCAAAGCGCCGGGCCAGTGCTTCCTGGTCGGCCGCCAGCACGCTGATCGCGAAGCGGGTGGCGCGCTGGAAGGTGGACAGGCTCTGCGCGTGCAACGCCAGGTTCCACAGCACCAGTGGCGGCTGCAATGACACCGGCACGAACGAATTGATGGTCAGGCCGATGGGGTTGCCCTGCGCATCGCGCGCGCAGACGATGGCCACGCCGGTAGGAAAGTGGCCGAGCAGCCGCCGCAGGGCACGCGGCGGCATCTCGACCGACGGCACCGGGGCCGGGGCGGGGAAGACCCCCGCCCACGGCCCGGCGTACGGCAGTGTCTCGCCGCTCATGAGGCCCGGGCCTGGCGGTAGCGCCGGCCGACCTCGGCCCAGTTGATGATGTTGAAGAACGCACCGATGTAGTCCGGGCGGCGGTTCTGGTAGTGGAGGTAGTAGGCGTGTTCCCAGACGTCCAGTGCGAGGATCGGGGTATTGCCCGACAGGCCGACCGCCGTGCCCATCAACGGGCTGTCCTGGTTGGCACTGCTTTCCACCTGCAGGCGGCCATCGCGATCGCTGGTCAGCCAGGCCCAGCCACTGCCGAAGCGGGTCTGCGCAGCCTTGGTGAAGGCCTCCTTGAAGGCATCGAAGCCACCCAGATCGCGGTCGATGGCGGCGGCCAGCTCATCATCGGGTGCGCCGCCGTTGGTGCTGAGTACGGTCCAGAACAGGCTGTGGTTGGCGTGGCCGCCACCGTTGTTGCGGACCGCGCCACGCTGCGCCTCGGGCACGGCATCGAGGTTGGCGATCAGCGCCTCGACCGGCTGCTCGGCGATACCGGCCTGCTCGATGGCGGCATTGAGGTTGTTGACGTAGGTCTGGTGGTGCTTGCTGTGATGGATCTCCATCGTGCGCGCATCGAAGTGCGGCTCAAGGGCGTCATAGGCATAGGGGAGCGGGGGAAGCGAGTACGACATCGAAGCAATCTCCGTGGGGAAGGCCAGAAGGGCTGGCCGTGGGGAGATCGTTATCGCACCTCAACATTGGTTGAGGTCAAGAGATCAAGAGGTCAAGACGGAGGCGTGGTAGTGCCGGCCGCTGGCCGGCATTCAGCGAAGGTCGGGTTGCCGGCCAGCGGCCGGCACTACCAGAACCCGCGTTCCGAACCCTCACCGGCGCGCTGATGTGCTGCCCGCGCTCACAGGAAACCGTCCGGTGGCGGGGGGAGGCGCTGGCCGGGACCGTTGGCGCCATGGATGGCGCCATCGAGCCCCCAAGGATGGGTTTACGGCGTGTCCCGGCCAGCCCCTCCCCCCGCCACAACCGATATCAACAAAAGCGCCGGCAGGCGAACTAGCCGCCAGCGCTTTCATCAACTCAACCAGTCCTTGCATGCACCATCCGCCTGTTCGCCGCATGCCTGCTGCATCCGCTGCTGCAATCGCGCCAGCGTCTCCGCACCCTGGTGCTTGCCGCTCCACGCCTTCAACTCCCCGGCCAGGCGCTCGAAGCGCTGGCGGGTGCGCTGGTGGTAGCCCGACGGCTGTGCTTCCAGTTCGGCAATCAGCGAGGCAGTGGCCTGCTCGACGCGCGGCGCATCGTCCGGGGCCAGCCGCAGCAACCCTTCCACGTACAGCACGCCCCACTGCACGCGGGTGGCCGGGCCCTGTGCACCGTCGTAGGCACGCTTCAGCCACTCCAGCGCACCGGCGGTGTCGCCGCGCTGCTCGGCCAGTTCGGCCAGTTCGGGCATGTAGTAGTACGGCTGCTCGCTGCGCTTCAGCTCGGCCAGCAACAGCGCCTCGGCACCGGCGTCATCGCCCGCTTCGCGCAGGGCATATACCGCGCTGCTGATCGTGGCCTGGCGTGCATGCGCATCGGTGGCGGCGGCATCGGCCGCGGCCACGCGCTGCTTGACCCGTTCCACCAGCGCCGCCGGCAACGCGCCCTTGGGTTGCTGCTGGCGGGCCAGCGACACTTCGGTCAATGCGCGCGACAACGCATCGTCGGCGCGGTCACCGCGCTCGGCATCGGCGCGCTCCAGTGCGACCAGCAGTTGCTGGCCCAGGGTGTTGGACGTGGCCGGGCCTGTGCTGGCCTGCTTCACCAGCTTGGCGCCGGCATAACCCAGCAGCTCGCGGTTGCGGCGTACTTCGGCGGGCTGCGCCAGCGCCGCCTGCAGCAGTTCGCGCACTTCGGTGGGCGAGGCATCGGGCTTTTCGGCTGTAGCCAGAGCCAGCAGGGCGAAACGACGCTGCAGGGCAGCGTCCGGTGCGGCCTTGGACAGTTGCCGCAGCACGTCCTGGCTCCTGCGCTCGCCGGCCAGGCGGTTGGCGTCCACTTCCCAGCCGTAGTCGCCCAGCACCTGCCAGTCTTCGGCGGCCAGTCGGTCCGGTGTTGCCAGCGCGGTGGCCAAGGTGGCCGCAACAGCGCTGCGGCGGCCCGCGGCCACGGTCAGTGCCCGGGTCAGTTCGGCGGCGTCATTGCCACCGGCGACGCGGGTGATTTCGTTGCGCTGTGGGTCCAGCACGATCAGCGTGGGATAGCCGCGCACGCCGAAGCGTTCGCCCCAGGCCTGCGCGCCTTCCTCGTCGCCATCCAGGTAGACCGGCACGAACTTGCTGGTCAGTGCGATGAAGGCCGGGTCCTTGAACAGGCCGGCCTTGAGCTGGTTGCACGGTGGGCACCAGACGGCACCCCAGTACAGCAGCACCGGCTTGCCGCTGTCGGCGGCCTCGGCGAAGGCATCATCGACGTCGCCCTGGCGCCAGGCGATGGCCGTGGCCGGTGCGGGAGCCTCGGCGGAGTTGGCGGTTGGAACCGGGGCCGGGGTGCAGGCGCTCAGCGCCGAGGCCAGCAGCAACACGGAAAGCGCGACGCGCATCGGCAGCATCTCGAAGGGTAGGGTGACAGGCCATTGTAGGAACCGCCGGGGAGCCTGCTGATTCAGTTTGCTTATGACAGGCGTGCCGCAGGGCATGACGCCCGTCGGGCATTGCCGGGCGGTTGCCTTCAGGCCGCTGCCCGCACCATCTGCTGGTACACCAGCCCGTTGATCTCGCCGACCTCGCCATCCAGCACAAAGCCATAGCGCAGGTAGGCAGGCACTGCGTTGAGCGAGGCGCGCACGGTCAGGACCGGCTCGCGTACCTGCGGCAGCACGGCTTCGAGCAAGGCATGGCCGATGCCCTGGCCCTGGCAGGCGGGATCGACGAACAGCATTGCCAGGTGCCGGCCCTCCTTCAGTTCGACCACGCCGACCACGCGCGCATCCTGTTCGGCCACCAGGATGTGGTTGTCACCCTGCAGGCGCGCACCAAACGCATCGGCTGCTGCGACACTGCCGAAGGCGGCGATGCCGGCCGCGCTGAGAGACGGCGCCACTGCCTCGTTGAACGCGGCCAGGCATACCGCGCTGATCGCAGGCAGGTCATCGGCGTGGGCAGGGCGGATCCTTGGCATGCAGTGTTCTTCCTGTGGTGGGCGGCGCATCATCGTTGCCGCAGACCTGCAGGCTAAGCTGGCGGCATGAGTGAATTCAATCCCGCCCATGCTTCGTTGTTTCCTCAACAAGGACTGAGCCTGGGCCTGATGACGCCGGTTGCGGCGCATGGACTGGCCGATCCGGACGAGGCGCGGCGCATCGCACGGCTGGCCGATGATCTTGGCTTCGCCGCGCTATGGACGCGCGACGTGCCATTGATGGTGCCGCAGGGCCCGGATGCAACAGCGAGTGCGCTGGATGACCCGTTCCTGTGGCTGGGCATGCTGGCTGCAGCGACCGAGCGCATCGTGGTCGGCAGCGCAGCCATTGTGCTGCCGCTGCGGCAGCCGTTGCAGGTGGCGAAGTTGGCGCTGAGCCTGGACCGGATCAGTCGCGGGCGCTTCGTGCTCGGGCTGGGTTCGGGTGACCGCCCGGAAGAATTTGCTGCGTTCGGCGAGGATCTGGAGGGCAGGGCGGCGACGTTCCGTGAGCGCTGGACGTTGTTGCGCGCAGCACTGTCACCGGAGGCCGATGAGCGGACCGCCGTACTGCAGGCGACCGGCGGCTTCGACGTGCTGCCGGCGCCGGCAACGCGCATTCCGATGCTGGTGGTGGGTACTGCGCGACAGAGCCTGCAATGGATCGCGCGTGAGGCCGAAGGTTGGGCCACCTATCACCGCGAGGAGGTTGCGCAGGAAGGACGCATCGGCCTATGGCAGCAGGCGCTGGTGCAGCGCGGCGGGGCAGGCAAGCCGTTCGTGCAGTCGATGCAGCTGGACCTGCAGGCGGATCCGCAGGCGCCCGCCGAGCCATTGCCGCTGGGCCTGAAGGTCGGCCGCGATGGTCTGCGTGACTACCTGCTGCGCGTGCATGCGCAGGGCGTGGCACATGTGATGTTCAACCTGGTCGACAACGGGCGGGCGATGGACGCCGTGCTGCGCGAGATCGGCGAGCAGGTTCTGCCGGATGTGCTCCGGTAGGTGTCCACCTTGGTGGACACGTTCCAGCAGTCGAGCACGGCTCGACTCTACATGGGGTTCGCATCTGCGTATCATTCGCATTTGATATCCCGATGACGGAGCTCCGCGTGACCCAACGTTCCCCCATGCACCCGACTGGACGCCTGTTCGCGGCGGTCGCTTTCATCGAGGCCGTGACCTGGGCCGGCCTGCTCATCGGCATGTGGATGAAGTACGGCCCGATGGCCAACGTTGCGCTGGTCAAGCTGTTCGGCCCCCTGCACGGCGTGGCGTTCCTGGTCTACGTGGCGGTGACGCTGTTCGCGGCAGTACGCCTGCGTTGGCCGTGGTGGGCCAGTGCCCTGGCCCTGCTGGCGGCGATCCCGCCGCTGGTGACGCTGCCGCTGGAGTGGTGGTTCAAGCGCCGTGGTCTGCTGGGCCTGCGTGCAATGCGCTGAACCCACTGTTGCATGCCCATTCAAGAGAATGGGTATCAAATGCAAATACGAGCCGTTATCATTTAAGGATGGCATCGGGCCCTGAGCAGGACCGGTGCCGGGCGGGGGCGTACAGACGCGCCCGGCCATCCTTTCCTGTTACGGCTGGTGTTTCATGCACGCACGTCCCGTCGTTCCCGGCTTGCCGGCGCTGGTGTTGGCTGCCCTGATCGGCACCATGGCGATGATGTCCTTCGTCGCCGTGATCGGCCCGGTGGTCCGCATGCTCGGTTTGTCCGAGTGGCATGCCGGCCTGTCGGTCACCGCCGCCGGTGTGTTGTGGATGCTGGCCGCGCGCCCCTGGGGCCAGCTCAGCGACCGCATCGGCCGCAAGCGCGTGCTGATGCTGGCGATGAGTGCCTACACCGTGGTCTACATCGCGCTGGCGGTGTTCATCGACGTGGCCCTGCAGGCGGTGCCGCCTGTGTTGGTATCGGTGCTGGTGCTGGTCGGTGCGCGTGGCCTGATCGGCCTGTTCTACGCCGCGGTGCCTCCTACCGCTGCCGCGCTGATCGCCGACAAGGCACCGACCGGCCAACGTGCGAAATTCCTCGCTCGCCTGGGCAGCGCCAACGCGCTGGGCATGGTGCTTGGCCCGGCCGCCGCTGGCTGGCTGGCCTATACGAATCTGTCGCTGGCGCTGTATGTGGCCGCATTGTTGCCGCTGCTTGCGCTGGCATTGCTGGCGTGGCGGTTGCCGGCCACACCGCCGGTGGAGAGCGCTTCTGCGCAACGCCGCCAGCCGATGAGCCGTCTCGACCCGCGCCTGCGCCTGCCACAGCTGGCGGCGTTCATCGCCATGGTCTCGGTGACCATCGCGCAGGTGACGGTCGGCTTCTTCGCGATCGACCGCCTCGGCCTGGATGCAGCGGCGGGCGCGCGCATGGCCGGCATTGCACTCACGGCGGTCGGCGTCGGCCTGATCCTGGCGCAGGCGCTGGTGATGAAGCTGGAGGTGCATCCGCGGCGCTGGATCATCCTGGGTGCGTTGATTTCCGGCATCGGTTTCGCTTCGGTGGCGGGCGTGCAGCAGGCCTGGCAGTTGCCGGCGGCGTACGCGTTGGCCGCGTTCGGCATGGGCTTCGTATTCCCCTCGTTCCAGGCGCTGGCCGCCGATGCGGTGGAGGCGCACGAGCAGGGCGCCGCGGCCGGCACGGTGGCGGCCGCACAGGGGCTGGGCATGGTGGCCGGGCCGATGCTCGGCACGCTGTTGTATCGCGGCGGGCCAAGCCTGCCTTACCTGCTGGTCGGCGCGCTGTTGCTGTTGCTGTGCGCGCTGGCTGCAGCGCATCGGATGAAGGAGACCCCATGAACGATTCCCTGATGCAGGGCGCGTGGCCGGAGGCTGCGTCGGCCGCGCCGGAAAACACCGATGACGCGTCGCTGTTCCTGCTGCAGCATGCTGGCCAGCACGTGCACGCACGTGGTTGCCGGGCGACGCTGCCGAGTGGCGCGCTGGCGACCCTGGCTGAGCGTGTTGCGGAATTCTTTGCCCAGCAGCGCGGCGGTCCGGGCCTGCTGGTGGGTGCGGTGCCGTTCGAACCGCGAGCCGACGATGCGTTGTACCAGCCCGAGCGCCTGCTGCCGGCGCTGCCGTTGCAGCCGCAGGCGGCACCGGCGCTGCAGGGCGCGCTGCAGGCGGAGCCCGCAGCGCAGGACTATGCCGCCGCGGTTGCCGCGGCAGTGACGGCGCTGCGCGCGCCCGATCAGGATCTGCATAAGGTAGTGCTCGCGCGCAGCCTGTTGGCACGCACCCGCGCGGCGTTGTCTCCGGAGGTGCTGCTGGCGCGGTTGGGCGCGGATCCCTCGGTGGCCACCTATGCGGTGCCGCTGCCGGTGGAACTGGGGCAGGCACCGGCCTGGCTGGTCGGCGCAACACCGGAGCTGCTGCTGCGCAAGCGCGGCGTGCAGCTGCTGTCGCATCCGCTGGCCGGGTCCGCACGCCGCAGCGCCGATGCCATCGAGGACGAGCGTGCCGCGCAGGCATTGCTGGCTTCAACCAAGGACCATGACGAGCACCGCCATGTGGTGGACGCCATCGTCGATGGCCTGGCGCCGTACTGCAGCCACATCGATGCGCAGCCGCGCCCGGCCTTGCACGCGACCGCCAGCATGTGGCACCTGGGCACCCGCATCCATGCCACCCTGAAGGATCCGCAGACATCGGCGGCCGAGCTGTTGGCACAGCTGCATCCCACGCCAGCAGTCTGCGGTACGCCGCGGTTGGCGGCGCTGCAGCGCATCCGCGAGCTGGAACCTGTACCGCGTGGCTTCTATGCCGGCGCGGTCGGCTGGCTGGATGCGCAAGGGGATGGCGACTGGTACGTGGCGATCCGCTGCGCACGCCTGCAGGGCACGCAGCTGCGCCTGTACGCTGGCGCCGGCATCGTCGCCGAGTCGCAGCCCGAGGCCGAGGTCGCCGAAACCGCAGCGAAGTTCGCTGCCCTGTTGAACGCGCTGGGTGTCCATGAATCCGCGCCCGTCATCGAGCCTGCCGCATGACCACCTCCACGGATTCCTCCCGCCTGCCACTGCAGCAGGTATGGCCCGATGCGCTGATGGCGCGCTATCGCGAGGCGGGCCACTGGCGTGGCGAGACCTTCCCGGCGTTCCTGCGCGAGCGCGCGGAATGCTATGCGGATGACATCGCGGTGGTCGCTGGTGATGTCCGCCTGAGCTACGCGCAGCTGTGGCACGAAGCCGGACGCATCGGCGCGGGCCTGCTGGCACTCGGCCTGCAGCCGGGTGAGCGGGTGCTGGTGCAGCTGGGCAACACTGCCGGGTTCATCACCACCGTATGCGGACTGTTCCGTGCGGGCCTGGTGCCGGTATACGCGTTGCCGGCGCATCGCATCACCGAACTGGTGCACTTCGCCAACAAGGCCGAGGCCAGTGCCTACATCACTGCCGACCTGCACGATGGCTTTGATCATCGCGGGCTGGCGCGGGCGCTGCAGGCCGAGGTGCCGGCGCTGCGCCACGTGGTCATCGACGGCGATGCGGCGGAGTTCACCGCGCTGGAGGCGCTGCAGGGCGATCGCAGCGAGCTGCCGGCCGACCCGGACCCGCAGTCGGTGGCGTTCCTGCAGATCTCCGGTGGCAGCACCGGCCTGTCCAAGCTGATCCCGCGCACGCACGACGACTACATCTACTCGTTCCGCGCCAGCAATGACCTCTGCGGCATCGACCGCGACAGCGTCTACCTGGTCGCGCTGCCGGCCGCGCACAACTTCCCGATGAGTTCGCCCGGCTTCTTCGGTGCGCTGTATGCCGGCGCCCGCGTGGTGCTCAGCCCCGGTCCCGGCCCGGATGCGGCCTTCCCGCTGATCGCCCGCGAACAGGTGACCTGCTGCGGACTGGTGCCGCCGCTGGCGCTGCTGTGGGCGCAGGCGGCGGCTACGAGCAAGCACGACCTGTCCAGCCTGCAGGTGCTGCAGGTGGGCGGCGCCAAGCTGGTACCGGAAGCCGCACGGCGCGTGATCGACGGCCTGGGCTGCACCCTGCAGCAGGTGTTCGGCATGGCCGAAGGCCTGGTCAACTACACCCGGCTGGATGATCCGGAGGAACTGATCGTGGCCAGCCAGGGCCGGCCGATCAGCCCGGACGACGAAGTGCGCGTGGTCGATGACCACGACCAGCCGGTGGCTGAGGGTGAAGTGGGCCATCTGCTGACCCGCGGCCCGTACACCATCCGTGGCTATCACAACGATGCGGTGGCCAACGCGCGTTCGTTCACCGACGACGGTTTCTACCGAACCGGTGACCGCGTGCAGCAGCTGGCCGGTGGCTATCTGGTGGTGCAGGGCCGCGCCGGTGACCACATCAACCGGGCGGGCGAGAAAATCTCCGCCGAGGAGATTGAAGATCACCTGCTGGCCCACCCTGGTGTGTTCGACGCGGCCGTGGTCTCCATTCCCGACGAGTATCTCGGTGAGCGCAGCTGCGCGTTCGTGATCCAGCAGGGGGAGCCGATCAAGGCGCCGGCACTGAAGGCCTGGATGCGTACCCGCGGCCTGGCCGCCTTCAAGGTGCCGGACCAGGTCGTGTTCGTCGACAGTTTCGATACCACTGCGGTCGGCAAGATCAGCCGCCGCGAACTGCGTGCGCAGCTGCGTGCGCGTCATCTGCAACAGACAGGAGGAACGCGCTGATGGCGCTGCCCCGTATCACCAACTATCCCTTGCCGACCGCTGCCGAACTGCCGCAGGCGCGTGGCCCCTGGCGCCCGCAGCGTGATCGTGTCGCACTGCTGGTGCACGACATGCAGCGCTACTTCCTGGCCGCATTCGATGCCGGGAACGCACCGCTGCGGCTGGCGGTGGACAACATCGCGCGCCTGCTGGCGCATTGCCGCGCGCAGGGTATTCCGGTGTTCTACACCGCCCAGCATGGCGATCAGGACCGCCGTGACCGCGGCCTGCAGGCTGACCTGTGGGGGCCGGGCATGCGCCGCAGTGCCGACCATGAGCCGATCATCGAGGCACTGGCACCGCAGCCGGGCGAGCATGTGCTGGTGAAGCACCGCTACAGCGCGTTCCAGCGCAGCAACCTGGAAACGCTGATGCGGGTGCGCGGCCGTGACCAGTTGCTGGTGACTGGCGTGTACGCCCATATCGGCTGCACCGCGACCGTGGTGGAGGCGTTCCAGCGCGATATCGAGGCGTTCATCGCAGCCGATGCGGTGGCGGACTTTTCGCGTGCCGATCACGATCAGGCGCTGCACTGGATCGCGCGCACCTGTGGCGTACCGATGACCACCGATCAGCTGCTGGAGGTGCTGTGATGGCTGCCACGGGTGATGCGCTGGATCTGGAGCGGATGCGTGCCGACGTTGCGCGCGTGCTGGAGTGCACGCCGGCCGAGATCGGTGACGACGACAACCTGATCGACCTGGATCTGGACTCGATGCGCATGCTCGGCCTGGTCCTGGCCTGGGGCAACACCGGGTTGCCGCTGGAGTTCTCGCAGTTGGCCGAACACACCACGTTGCGCCAGTGGTGGGGGGTGGTGCAGAAGCTGCAGGCCGCGCAGAACGCATGAACGTCGCTGTGCTGGCCACGCCGGTGGCACTGACCGAGGCCCAGGCCGGACTGTGGTTCGCGCAGCGGCTGGCACCGGACAATCCGTCATTCAATACCGCACATGCGGTGTGGATCGACGGTCCGCTGGATGTGGCCGCGTTCGTCGCTGCGGCGGACCAGGCTGCGGGCGAGGCGCAGGCCTTTGCACTGCGCTTTGCCGAAGGGGCCGACGGCCAGCCGTTGCAGTGGCATGACCCGTCGCACGTGCCGCTGCTGTCGGTGCGCGATCTATCCGGCGAGACAGACCCGGCATCGACGGCGCGTGCCCTGATGCAGGCCGACCGGCTCAGCGCGGTCGATCCGACCCGCGACCGCATAAGCCAGCAGGTGTTGTTCGATCTGGGTGGCCAGCGCTGGGTCTGGTACCTGCGCGTGCATCATCTGGCCGCGGATGGTTACGGCATGGCGCTGTTTACTGATCGCGTGTGCGCCTTGTATGCCGGTCGTGCGGGTGAGGCACTGCCGGGGCTGGCGGGCGTGCTGGCCGATGATGCCGCCTATCGTGCCGACCCGCGCCGCACGCAAGCCGGGCAGTGGTGGCGCGAACAGATGCAGGGCGCGCCGGCGGGCGCGGGCCTGGCCGGTACGCTCGCGGCCAGTGACGACGCGCTGCGCTGGGTGCAGCCGCTCGATGCTGCATTCCGTGAGCAGCTGCTGCAGGCATCGGTGCGTTGGCTGCAGCCCTGGCCGGATGTGCTGGCCGCGTTGTCGGCCGAGTACCTGCGGCGGATGAGCGCCGCCGATGAAGTGGTGCTGGGGGTGCCCTACATGGGGCGGCTCGGCAACGCATCGGCGCGGGTGCCGGCGATGGTGATGAATGTGCTGCCGCTGCGGGTGGCGGCCGGCGAGGGCAGTGCCGAGGCGTTTACCCGGGCATTGGGCCGGCAGCTCAGCCAGGGCCGCAAGCACGGCCGCTACCGTGGCGAGCAGTTGCGCCGCGACCTGGGCCTGGTGGGCGCGCAGCAGCGCCTGCACGGTCCGCTGGTGAATGTGCAGCCGTTCTACAAGCCACTGGCACTGAACGGCGTGCGGGCGACGCTGGAAGTGCTGTGCACCGGGCCGGTGGATGATCTGACGCTGGGCTTCCGTGGCGACGGCCAGCACCTGCTGGATCTGGAGATCGAGGCCAATCCCGCGTTGTACAGTCGCGACGATGTGGAGGCGCACGCGACGCGGTTGCTGCATTTCGTGTCGGCGGCGCTGGAGGCCGAAGACATCGCGGCGGTGCCGCTGGCCACCGTCGCAGAAGCGCAGCAGGTGGTGCATGGTTTCAATGCCACCGCGCATGCGCTGCCACAGACTACGTTGGTTGAACTGCTGCAGCAGGGCATGGACCGTGATCCGCACGCGCCTGCGCTGGTGTTCGGCGACACCACGCTGGACTACGCAACGCTGGAAGCGCGGAGTTTCGCGCTGGCGGCACAACTGCGCGCGATGGCGGTCGGTCCGGGCAGTGTGGTGGCGGTGGCATTGCCGCGCTCGCTGGAACTGGTGATCGCGCTGGTGGCGGTGCTGCGTGCGGGTGCCGCTTACCTGCCGCTGGACCTTGCCCATCCCGATGAGCGCCTCGCGCGCATTCTCGCCTCGGCGCAGCCGGCGTGCGTACTGGCTGCGGCAGAGGTATCGGCGCGCATGGACGGTGTGCCGGTGCTTGCCCCCGATCAATGGACCGCGCTGAGTTTCGCAGCACCGTGGGCCGATCCGGCGCCCAGCGATGCAGCCTATGTGATCTACACCTCCGGTTCGACCGGCGAGCCGAAGGGCGTCGTCATCGAGCACCGCGCCATCGTCAACCGCCTGCTGTGGATGCGCGAGCACTACGGCATCCGTTCCGATGACCGTGTTCTGCAGAAGACCCCGGCCACGTTCGATGTTTCGGTCTGGGAATTCTTCCTGCCGCTGCTGTGCGGCGCGACGCTGGTGGTGGCGGGTCCGGACGCGCATCGTGATCCGACCGAGCTGGCACGGCTTGTGCGTGCCCACGACATCACCACCGCACATTTCGTGCCGTCGATGCTCGACGCGTTCCTTGCCGCGCCTGCCTCCGAAGGCCTGCAGCTGCGCCGCGTGTTCACCAGTGGCGAGGCGCTGGACGCATCGCTGCGTGATCGTTTCCATGGGCGCGTGCAGGCCGAACTGCACAACCTGTATGGCCCGACCGAAGCGGCAGTGGACGTGAGCTACTGGCCGGCTTGGGCGCAGGACCGCTCACGGCCGGTACCGATCGGCTTCCCGGTCTGGAACACCCGCCTGTACGTGCTGGATGCGCGGATGCAGCCGCTGCCGGTGGGCGTGCCGGGCGACCTGTATCTGGGCGGCGTGCAGCTGGCACGCGGCTATCTTGGCCGCGATGACCTGACCGCCGAACGCTTCCTGGCCGATCCCTTCCTGCCAGGGGAGCGCATCTACCGTACTGGCGACGTGGCGCGCTGGCGCAGTGACGGCGCAGTCGAATACCTGGGCCGCAGCGACCACCAGGTGAAGCTGCGCGGCCTGCGCATCGAGCTGGGCGAGATCGAGGCGGCACTGCGTATGCTGCCGGGCATGGAGCGGGTGGAGGTGCTGCTGCGCCAGGATGCACCCGGTGATGCCCGGCTGGTGGCCTATGTGCCAGCGGCGCTTGCCGATGCCGTGATGCTGCGCAGCCACCTGGCCGCGCACGTGCCGGACTACATGGTGCCGTCGGCGTTCGTTGGCGTGGATCAGTGGCCGGTGACCGCCAACGGCAAGCTCGACCGCACCGCCTTGCCGAAGCCGCCGCAGAGCGAGATTGCCGGACTGGCGCCGCGCACGCCGCTGGAACAGGAACTGGCAGTGCTGTTCGCACAGGCGCTGGGCCGCGAGGCAGCGGTGGCAGTGGATGCGGACTTCTTCAGTCTCGGCGGCGACTCGCTGTCCGCGGTGCACCTGCTGCTGGCCATCGAACAACGCTGGCGCTGTGACCTCGGCCTCGGTGCCTTGTTCGCGCAGCCGACCGTGGCCGCGTTGGCGACGCGCATTGCCGAGCCGCCGGCGCTGGCCGACCACGCGTTGGGCCCGGTGATCTCGTTGGCTGCCACTGATGCTGACAGGCCCACTCCGTTGTTCGTGCTGCACCCGGCCGGTGGCATCGCCTGGAACTACCGGACGCTGGCGCGCGCCCTGCAGCCGGCACGCCCGGTGTATGGCCTGCAGTCGCCCGCGCTGGATCCGAAGCAGCCGTTGCCATCCAGCATCGAAGCCATGGCCAATGACTACGTGCAGCGGGTGGTCACGCTGCAACCCAAGGGACCGGTGCATCTGCTGGGCTGGTCGGTGGGCGGCATCCTCGCGCAGGCAATGGCGGTGCGCCTGCATGAGATCGGGCGCGAAGTCGGCGAACTGGTGCTGCTCGACGCCTATCCCAGCGAATGCTGGCGGGCCGAGCCGGAACCCGATGCCATCGCCGCACTGCGTGCGCTGCTGGCGATTGCCGGCCATGACCCGGATGCACATCCGGAGCTGGACAGCCGTGAACGCATTCTCGGCTTCCTGCGTCGCGGTGGTAGTGCGCTCGGCAGCCTGCCGGATGTAGTGCTCGATGGCGTGGTGCGTGCGGTGACCGGCACCAACCGGTTGATCCGCGAGCACATCCACCAACCGTTCGACGGCACGCTGGTGCACGTGCGCGCTGGCCGGGATCATCAGGCGCGGCCGCAGCTGCAGTCGGCACTGTGGCGCACGCACGCGCGCAAGGTGCAGGCGCTGGAACTGCCGTTCCTGCATGCCGAGCTGACCGGCCGCGATGCGGTGGCGCAGCTGGCACCGTGGTTGTCGGCGCGCCTGCGCCACTGGGATGAGCAACAGGAGATCGCAACATGCAGTTGACCGGCTTTGAAGGTCGCGTGGCACTGGTGACCGGTGCCGCCGGCGGCATCGGCGAGGCACTGGTACGGCTGTTGGCCGAGGCCGGCTGCACTGTGGTGGCAACCGACCGCGAGGCGCCTGTGGTAGTGGATGCACGTGTGCAGGCGTTTGCGCTCGACGTGACCGACAGCGCAGCGGTGGACGCCCTGGTGGATCGTGTGGAAGCCAGCATTGGGCCGATCGGTCTCGCCGCCAGCGTGGCGGGCGTCCTGCATGTGGGAGCTGTTACGGAGACCACCGATACCGATTGGCGCCGGGTATTCGCGGTCAATGCCGATGGTGTGTTCCATGTCGGGCGTGCGCTGGCGCGGGTGATGTCACCGCGAGGTCAGGGTGCGATCGTCACCGTCAGTTCGAATGCCGCCGGCGTGCCGCGGCACGGCATGGCCGCCTACGCCGCGTCCAAGGCTGCTGCCACGATGTTCACCCGCTGCCTCGGGCTGGAACTGGCGCCGCTGGGCATCCGCTGCAACATCGTCGCCCCGGGTTCAACGCTGACCCCGATGCAGACCGGCATGTGGCAGGACGCGCATGGCGCAGAGCGGGTGATCGCCGGCAGCCTGGAGACGTACAAGGCCGGCATCCCGCTGCGCAAGCTGGCCACCCCGGAAGACATCGCTCATTCGGTGATGTTCCTGCTCTCCGAGCAGGCCGGGCACGTGGCGATGAGTGACCTGTACGTGGACGGCGGCGCCACCCTGCGCGGGTGAGTCCTGCATATTCCGACCACCTGCCGGCAACCCATGGCCCCCGGTAGTGCCGGCCGCTGGCCGGCAACCCATAGTTCCCGGTAGTGCCGGCCGCTGGCCGGCAACCTCATTCAACTTCAGACATCTCCGAACATTCATCGAGGCATGGCCTGACGTTCAACGCCCAATGATCGCTCCACCATGGGGCATGAGCAGCCACCGCCTCCGCCTGGGCCGGCGTTCCATTGTCGGTCAGGTCTACGTTCTGACAACGACGACGCATCAGCGCCGCCGGCTCTTTGAAAGCGAAGCTGCAGTGGCATGTGTAATCGACCAGTTCCATTACATCGAACGTCGGGGGCTGGTGCAGTCACTCGCGTGGGTCGTCATGCCGGATCACGTCCACTGGATGTTCGAGCTGCGTGCAGCTCACCTTCCAGACATTGCGCGCCGAATGAAGTCGTCAAGCGCGCTTGCCCTGAATCGCCTGGCGGGGCGTCGAAGTACGGTATGGCAGCCTGGCTACTTCGATCATGCAGTGAGGGCTGAGGAGTCGCTGGCGCGGCAAGCCCTGTATATCCTGGGGAATCCGGTGCGCGCTGATCTTGCCGGGCAGATTGGCGAGTACCCACATGCGTGGTCGGTCTGGGCGTGATGCCGGCCAGCGGCCGGCACTACCAGGCTTTCGAGCGAGACGGTTGCGGCAATACACGTTGCAGTCAGGGCAGCGTCAGGCGGTAGACCAGCACACGGTTGTCGTTGTCGTACGGGCTGTCGCAGGATTGGCCCTGCATGCGGCAGTGGCGGGCGATGAAGTCGTTGTCGTTGCCGATCAGCAACAGCACGTCGTTCGGATGCTGCGGGTCCAAGGCAGGCAGCACGTCCATGGCTTCCCACTTTTCCGAGAGCAGACCGGCATGCGGGCCGCGCTTGGTGTCCAGGTCAAGGCCGGCACGCGCGAGCTGCGGGCGGTCGAGCAGGTTCAGCAGTTCGTCGCTGCGCGCGGGCACGATGCCGGCCTTCAACGTGGTGTCCGCCGCATCCGCCAGTACCGAGGTCGTGCCGGTTTCATAGGTGCTGCCGGCCAGGTTGCTGGCTTCGGCCACATCCACCAGCAGCACCGACTTGAAGACGATCGGGTCGTCGCCATCCTTGCCCAGGCCATTGCCATCGCGGGCCAGCAGCAGGAAGCGATTGTCGTCCAATGCGCGCAGCTCGCTCTGCGCGGCGGTGCGGTCCAGCTTGCCCTTGCCGTCGTGTGCATAGGCGGGCAGGGCCATCACGTAATGGCCGATCGGTTGCTGTGGCGTCGGCGAGACCGTCACGTCGTAGACCAGCACGCGGGTGTTGATGCGTCCGGCCGCATTGCCCTCCGCGCTGTCCTGCAGCGTTGCACTCTGCAGGGCGACAAACAGGCGGGTACCGTCGGGCGAAAGGCTCATGCCTTCCACGCCCTGGTTGTTGCGGCGGCCGGTCTGCGGTGGCGCCAGTGAACCGAACGCTGGCTTGCCCTCGCGCTGCGGCCTGATCGCGGGCGGTGCCACGATCACACCCTGCAGCTGACCCTGCGCATCGAAGTAGTAGACGTTGGCGGTGTACTCGTCGCCGATGTAGAAGTGGCCATCGGCGGTAAACTGCAGCGATTCCGCATCCAGCGAGACCTTGCCCGCGCCTGCGCCGCTGGCCGGCGAGGGCAGCACCACATCGCGCTGGGTGATCGTGTGCTCACCCGGGTCAGCACCGGTGAACGGCTGCCCGTTGAAATCCTTCAGTACCACGCCCTTGTCGGGCACCATCGTCAGCGCGCCGAGCGCACCGGGCTTGCCTGGGGCAATGTCGATGCGCAGCTGCATGCGCTCCACGCGGCCGGCGTAGTCGTAGAACAGGCCAGCCTCGGGGTCGTTGCGGCCGCGGTCGGGCAGGGTCCACAGCACGCCTTCGTAGCCGCTGGCGGTGCGCTTCCAGGTGCCAGGCTGTACCGCCAGCGACGAGAACGAGCCCAGCGTGTCGCCGAGGAAGTCCACCGTGCCCGCCGGCAGCCGCCCGGCGGCGACCAGGCCTTTATCCACGTAGGTACGACCGCCCAACTGCAGGGTGCGTGGCGGTGCGCCAGCGGCCTCGTGGGGAGCGGAGTATCCGCTGGCGGAGAGCGTGGCCAGCAGCAGGGCGGTCGCGAACATCGGTGGACTCCGGGCGGTCAATCAGAAGCGAAGGTCGATCGTACCGAACACCTGGCGCGGTGCCGAGGCATGGAACACATACAGCTTGCCGGCCGGGTCGCTGGGCGCGAACACGCTCGAATCCAGGTTGCTGGCGTAGCGCTTGTTGGTCAGGTTGGTCACGTTGAACGACAGGCGCATGCCCTTGGCGAAGCCGACCTGGCCGAAGTCATAGCCACCGGCGAGGTCGAATACGGTGAAGCCGCCGAAGCCCTGGTCGTTGGTGTAGGTGTAGAAGCGCTCGCCGGTGTACTTGCCACGCAGGCTGGCGAACCAGCCGTTGTCGCGCCAGGTGATCTCGGTGGCCAGCAGCTGCTTGGGCGTATCGGTCTGGATCCTGCCCTTGATCTGCTGCTCGACGCCCGCCTGCACGTAGTTGGAGGCGTAGGTCGAACGGTTCAGCGAGGCCGAGGTGTACCAGCTGAAGTGCTCGTTCGGGGTCCACAGCACGGTCAGCTCGGCACCGCGGCTGTCGACGCCGCCCACGTTGTAGAAGCGGTTGCCGCAGGTCGGGCCGACCGGCTGCCGCGAATCACAGGGGTTGTACTGCAGCAGGCGGTTGTCGAAGCGCACGCTGTAGGCCGCGATCGAGGCCTGCAGGGTATCGGTGACGAAGCGGTAGCCGGCTTCCAGCGAGCGCGACTCCTCCGGCTTCAGGTTGCCCTGCGCGTTCCAAGTGGCCTGGCTCACCGCCTGCGGTCCGAGCTTGAAGCCGCCCTGGAACATGGCGATGTTCTCGGCGTAGCTGGCGAAGATCTCGTGGTGCTCGGCCAGGCGGAAGTTGGCGCCGATGCTGGGCAGGAAATTCTTGCTGGCCTTCAACGAACCGGTGGCGAACTGGTTGTTGGAGGTCGGCGAGATCGGCGTCTTCGCATCGCCCGGCAGTGCTTGTGCATCGGAGGTGGCGTGCGGGCTCTTGGCGCCGAATTCCAGGGTCAGGCGGTCATCGAGCAGGCGCCAGGTGTCCTTCAGGAAGAACTGGTGGGTCTTCCAGCGGGTGCGCTGGGCGAACACGCCGACATCGGAGGGCAGGGTGTTCATGCCACTCAGGTCACGCGGGCCGTCCACGGCGGTCTGGTAGCGCTCGGCGCTGCTGGTATTGCGCTCGTACCAGACGCCGCCTTCGATGCGGTGCGCGCCCAGCTCCCAGTCGAACGACAGCGTGCCGCCGTCGCGGTCGATGGTATAGATGGTGTTGCGGAAGATGATCGGGATCTCCTGCGCGGTGCCTTTGTTCGACCACGCGCCGCTGTTCCAGTTGTGGCCTTCGCCGCGGTCATCGTGGTGGTAGGCCAGCGCCCGCAGGCTGAAGCCATCGGCCAGGAAGAAATCACCGGCCAGGTAGTACAGGTTGTCATCGCGCAGGATCTGGCCGGCGGTGAAGGCACCGTCGGCATCCTTGTCCGGGCCGCTGTTGTCGCACTTCTTCGCATTGAAGCTGGCGGTGTTGCAGTAGGCCTTGGCCACCGCCTTGTTCCAGTCCGGCGCGTAGCCGCCCCAGTCCCAGCCCAGGCCGCGCGACATCTCGTCCTTGGACAGGTAGAAGTAGTCGGCCTGGGTGGTGCGCGAGGTATCGACGAAGCCGGTGATCTGGCCGCGGCCGAAGTTCCACACGCCCTTGGCGTTGAACTGCTTGGTGATGGATTTGTTGTAGGCGGTCTGGTCGTTCCACAGATCGGAGACGGCATTCATGCCGGAGACGTAGCCGGAGAAGCCGTTGTACTCGCCGCTGTCCACGCGCACGAAGGTGCGGCGGTTGGCATCGCTGCCGAAGGTCTGCACCACGCGGCCGCCGAGTTCCTGCGCCGGGCGGTCGGAGGTATAGGAAATGGTGCCGCCGAGGTTGCTGGTGGACGGCGTGCCGAGGCTGCCGATGCCCACCGCCAGTTCGGCGCCGGCCATGTTCTCGCTGATCAGCGCACGGTTGATGGTCAGGCCGTTGTAGTTGTTGTACGCGCCATCGCCCAGCGGCACGCCATCCAGTGTGTAACCGAGACGGGTGGAGTTGAAGCCGCGCAGGCTGAGGGTCATCGACTGCTCGTTGGTGCCCAGCGCATCGGCCGACTGCGCGTTGACACCCGGAAGCAGGTTCAGCGTCTTCTGCAGGCTGGTGCCTGGCGGCAGGATGTCGAGGTTCTCGCGGGTGATGCGCTGCACCTGGCGCGCTTCACCGCTGCCGATCACAGAGACTGCATCGAGGTTGGTCGCGGAGGGCGTGCTGGAGGTCGAGGCAGCATCCTGCGCCCAGGCCGCGGGAGCGAGCGCGATCGACAGCGCAGCGGCCAACAAAGTCTTCGTCATGTTACGGACACTCAGGCAGGCACGAGCCACCGCACGGGCGCGGAGCTCATGGAGTTCAAAAGGGGAGACAACCGATGCGACCGGTGACGCTGCAGGCGCCGTGGATCAACGTGAAAATGGTGCGCTAGACAGATGACTGTCTGGTGACATGTTCATTCGTTGTGAGGCGTCTACCACGACGGGTAGTGCCGGCCGCTGGCCGGCAGCCACGTGGACCCATCTGGCAATGTGCAGCTGCCGGCCAGCGGCCGGCACTACCAATCGGTGTTCAGCGCAGCTTGCGCGTGCGCTTTGGCTTCGCGGTATCGCCGCCGCTGGCGGCGCCATCCTGCAGCGCCTGCAACCAGGACAGGGTGTCCACGTAGTCGATGAAGTGGCGCAGGTAACCGGGGCTGGTCGCCTGCATCGTGTCCAGCATGCGCTGCACCAGCACCGCCGAGTTCAGCGGGCCGCCGTCGGCGGGGGCTTCGGTGCGCAGCGAACGGCGTACCTGCAGCTCGCTGCGCAGCTCCGACCACTCGCGCTGCACCTGCTGCAGCATCGGCACCTGCGGGTAATGCGGCAGCGAGCGCGACCCCGCATCGAGGTCGCGCACCAGTGCGCGCAGGCCCTCCAGTGCGGGCGGCTTACTTGGCATCCGGGGCCCTGGGCTTGGGAATCGGCGCGATTTCCACGCGACGATTGCGCGCGCGGCCGTCTTCGCTGGCATTGGAGCTGACCGGCTGCTCGCTGCCGAACGCGGCGGCGAATACCGCGTCAGCCGGTACGCCATCGGCAATCAACGTGCGGGTCACGGTCAGCGAACGCTGTGCCGACAGCTCCCAGTTGTCGGCGAAACGCCGGTTGCCTTCGCGCACCGGCGCGTCATCGGTGAAGCCGCTGACCATCAGGATCTCTTCGCGCGTGCCCAGGTAGGCGGCCAGCGGCGCAGCCAGGCTGCGCAGCAGCTCCTGGCCTTCCGGCTGCAGCTGGTCCGAGTTCAGTGCAAACAACACGCTGCCACTGATGCCGATGCGTCCATCGACCAGGGTCACGCGACCGGCGGCCAGCGGGCCCGCCAGCGCCTGTTCCAGGGTCTGCAGGCGCTTGGCTTCGGCCTGGCGCTGCTTCACTTCCTGGTCCAGTCGCTGCGACAGCTCCAGCTGCACGGCAACCACACCGACCAGTATCAGCACGAACGCGCCCAGCAGCACCGACATCAGGTCGCCGAAGGCGGCCCAGATCGGGGCGTGTGAGCCGCCGTCGACCTCCAGCTCGTCGCTCATGCGCTGCCGGCCTTGCCGCGGCGCGTGGCCAGCTGCTGCAGTTCTTCCATCACCTGCTTCTGCGACAGCAGGCTGAGGTCGACCACCTCGCGTGCCTGCGCCACGTAGTAGGCCAGCTGCTCGTCGCTGCGGGCCAGCGAGGCATCCAGTGCGCCGCCAATCTGTTCCAGGCGGCCGGACAGCTCAGCCGAGGCCGTACCGAACTGCTCGACAGCGGAACCGAAGGTGCCGGCCAGCTGGCCGACGTCGCCGGCGCTGCCGCTGAGCGCTGCGGCAATGCCATCCAGCTTGCCGGTCTCGGCGGCGATATGGTCGGTGAAGCGGTTGCCGACGCGTTCCAGCAGCTCGGCCGAACCACCGACCAGCGCGTCCACGGCGGTGCGCTGTTCGTGCGAGGCATGGTTGATCGCATCCAGCAGGGTCTGCACGGTGGCCAGCAGCCGGCCGCGTTCTTCCAGCATCGCGTTGTCGCGCACCAGGCTCTCGGAGAGCGTGCTGCGCAGCTCGTTGATGACGTCGGCGGCGGCCTTCGGTGCAGCGGCCGCGGTCTGCAGCAGGGTGGACACTTCCGCCAGCGTGGCACTGGCCTGGGCGCGACCGTTCTCGCCGATCTGCTGTGCGGTGGCCGCCAGCGTGTCGCAGACCTGCTGCTGCTGCGCGGCCAGGCGTTCGCCGTTGGCCTGCAGGCGTTCGGCCAGCTCCGTGGAAACGTGCTGCAGGGCATCGCTCCAGCGCTGCAGGCGCTGTTCGTCGCCGGCCTCCAGCTGGGCCTGCAGCGCGGCGTGGGCCTGCTGCAGTTCGGCGCTGACCGCATCCCAGCGCGCCTGGCGCTGCTGCTCGCGGCTGTCCAGGCTGGCCTGCAGTTCGGCGTGCGCGGTGGCGGCGGCGGCCTGCGCGGCCTGCCACTGCTGCGAGCGCTGCAGTTCGTGATCCTGCAGCAGCGCCTGGCTGGCGCTGTGGTGCTGTTCCAGTGCCTGCAGCAGCGCCTGCGCACGCGCGTCCAGATGCTCGCTGGCGTCCAGCAATGCCTGCTGCTGGCGTTCGACCAGTGCGGTATTCAATGCCTGCTGCTGTTCGGCGGCGGCGCGCCAGGCCTCGGCATTGCCGCTGGCATCGGCCTGCAGGCGCTCGCCGATGCGCGCGACCAGTGCATCGGCCTGGGTGCCCTGGCCATCGCTGAAGGCCTGCAGGTGCTGGCGCAGATCACTCACCAGCGCCTGTTGTGCCTGGGTCTGCTCATTCACCACCTTGGCCCAGCTGGCTTCGGTGGCGACGCGGCTGCGTTCGAAACCGTCGCTCAGGCCAGACAACTGCTGCTGCACCGCCTGCTCGACACGGGCATGCAGCGCCTCACCATGCTGGGCCAGGCCGGCCAGCGTGGTCTCGGCCATCGGCTGCAGCGCGCCACCGATGGCAGCGGCGCTGGCCTCGGCACCTTCGCGTAGCGACTGCTGCAGCGAGACGGCCAGGCGTTCCTGCAGCGCCTGGCTCTGGGTCAGGAACTCGGCCTGGCCGGCCAGCAGGCGCTCATTGGCGGCCGCACTGTGCTGTTCGAAGGTGCTGGTCATCGCCTGCAGGCGGTCGACCAGCGCCGGCAGCGCGGCGGACTGTGCCTGCAGCAGTCGAAGCGATTCGGCGCGCTGCCAGGCCTGCGAGTACGGGTGCAGGTCGCCGGTAATGGCACGGTCCAGCTGCTGCACGGCCTGCAGGCGGTCGCGGCGCAGCAGCGCTGCCAGCAGGCCGAGCATGGCCGAGCTGGCCACGCCGGCGATCGAGGTGCCGAATGCCACCGCCAGGCCCTGCACGGGCGAGGCCAGCGAGCCGCGGATGGCGGCCATGTCGGTCGCGCTCTGCAGGGCCAGGCCGGTACCGCGCAGGGTGTCCATCATGCCCAGCAGGGTGCCGAGCATGCCCAACAGCACCAGCAGGCCAACCAGGTACGGAGTCAGTACCGGCGCGGGCAGGGCGGTGCGCTCGCCTTCCACGCGCAGGCGCACGGCGTTGCGCAGGCCCATCGGCACGCGCTCCAGCCAGGGGACAAGGTTTTCCTTCGCGTTGGACAGGTCACTCAGTGCGCTGCGCAGGCCGTTGCTGGCCTGGCGGTAGCGGTACAGCTCCACGCCACCGGCGATGTAGCAGGCCGCGATGATCGCCGCCACCGCTGCACCCAGCGGATGCACCGAAACGTAGCCAATGCCGATCCAGCACACGGCCAGCAGGCCGACAAGGAAAACAACGACATGGAAAGCAGTTCTGGACATGGTGTTCCGGTCAGTGGGAGCGCAGGGCGTCTTGCAGCCCTTCGATCGGGTGGAAGCGCAGCTGCAGCTCGGCAAGCAGCAGGGTGCGCATGTCATGGCGGAAGGCCGCGCGCCAGCCGGGCTGGCCGTGCACGCGTTCAAAACGGGCGCCGAGCACCGCCGGCGCAGTGGCCAGCAGGCTGTGCTCGCGCGGGGTGAGGGTCTGTTCCATCACCGCATCGACCTCGGCCAGCCGTGCCAGCTCGGGTGAAACCTGCACCAGTTGGTCGCGCAGGCGGCCGCGCAGGCGCCCGGTGGCGGTCTGGATGGCCTGCTGCAGCACCCGGTAGCGCTGGCGCAGCGAGGCGAAGTTGGGTGCGGCGGCGGCTTCGGCCAGGTCCAGCAGGCGCTCGGCCTCGGCATCCTCACTGATCGAGGCCAGCAGGCTGGCATGGGCCTGGGCGCAGTCGCCCAGCACATCCCCGGCCGCTTCGGTGGCCTCACCCGGCTCGAGCAGGCGTCCGCCGAGCGCCCCGGACAGGGCCACGGCACGGCTCCAGTCCACCCACTGGCCGAGGCGTTCGGTCAGGGCGGGACTGCTGGCCGGCATCGCGCCGTCGCTGAGACGGGCGAGCAGGCGGAGGAATTCCGGTCCACCCAGGACCGGCTGCGCTGCTTTCGCCATCAAGGGGTGAGGGGCCAAAAACCGTTGATTTTACAACCAGATGACCTTGGCTGGATGAAGGCGGGGCCGGGGGAGGGGACCCGCAGGCGCGACAAGGCTTAGAATGACCGGCTGCACCCATCCGTTCGACCCTTGGAGTTCCCCAATGACTGTTGCGCAGTTCTACCCGATCGGCACCCCCGGACAGCCCTGGGGCGACGCGGAACGCGCACAGTGGCGGGCCCGCCAGCAGCGCCAGCGCAGCTACCACGACGATGTTGTGGCCGCCCTTGAACGCCTGGACGACAGCTTCGACGTGATCCAGTATGGCCAGTTGGACTATGCGCCGGACCATTACCCGCTGTTCGCCGTGGTCAACCACGACTGGAACCCGGCGCTGCCGACCGCGCTGATCACCGGCGGCGTGCATGGCTACGAGACCAGCGGCGTGCATGGTGCCCTGCAGTTCCTGGAGCAGCAGGCCGAGCGTTACCTGGGCCGGCTGAACCTGATCGTGGCGCCGTGCGTCAGCCCGTGGGGCTACGAGCGCATCCAGCGCTGGAACCCGGATGCCATCGACCCGAACCGCAGCTTCCGTGACGGCGGCCAGATCGAAGAGGCCGCCGCGCTGATGCGCTGGGTGGCTGAGCGCAAGCCGAACCTGCTGGTGCACCTGGACCTGCACGAGACCACCGACAGCGACCTGCACGAGTTCGATCCGGCGCGCTGCGCCCGCGACGGCAAGCCGTTCGAGCGCGACACCATTCCGGATGGCTTCTACGTGATCGGCAACAGCGAAGATCCGCAGGCGGAATTCCAGAAGGCATTGATCACCGCCGTTGCCCCGGTCACCCACATCGCCCCGGCCGACGCCGAAGGCAACCTGGTCGGTCTGCCGCTGCAGTCACCGGGCGTGGTCTGGGGCGAGTCGCGCTCGATCGGCGCCTGCGCCGGCTTCACCGACGCACGCTTTGCCACCACCACCGAGGTCTACCCGGACAGCCCGCGCACCAACCCGCAGGAATGCAACGACGCCCAGGTGGCAGCGGTATGCGCGGGTCTGGATTTCGCCCTGGCCGCCCAGTAACGCATCAGCGCAGGGTAGCGTTGGGTCACATCCGGCGGCTTGGGTGTGATCTAGCCCAGCAGGATCACGCCCCACACCGTGCCGACCATGAGCAGCGCGGTGGTCTGGGCGGCGCTGCCCATGTCCTTGGCGTTCTTGGACAGCGGGTGGTGGTCCAGCGAGATGCGGTCGACCACCGCTTCGATGGCCGAGTTGAGCAGTTCCACCAGCAGGCTGATGAAGCAGACGGCCAGCACCACGGCCCGCTCGATCGTGCTGATGTCCAGCACGAAGGCCGCGACCATCAGCAGTGCATGCAGCAGCAACAGCTGCCGGAAGGCCGCTTCGCCACGGAAGGTGGCGATGAAGCCGTCGCGCGAATGGATCAGCGTGTGGAAGATGCGGCGAAGGCCGGTCTTGCCATGCGGGTACTTGCCGCTGTCCCTGGGGTGAGGTGGCTGCATGCGGGTTCTGCCATGAATTGACCTCACGACAGGATGTGCAGGCGGGCGTCGGGAAAGCGTCGGACGCCCGTTGGATTTTCCTTCAGCCGGCCTGGCGCTGTGCCTGGATGGCCTGGTCGAGGGCATCCAGATCGTCGGTCGGCGAGGCCAGCCATGCCGGGTATGCCTCGGTCTCGATGAAGGCGGAGGAACGCAGCACATCATCGAACGCCGGATTGTCCTTCTGCGGATGGCGCAGCAGGCCCGACATCAACCCGCAGATACGGACTGCGGCCTGGAAGGCGCCCTGCAACGAACCGGCCGGCTCGGTGACCGTGTTGAGGAAGGTCGCATAGGCCGGGCCATCGAACACGAAATCCTCGCGGTTCTTGAACGCTTCGCCGCTGAGGTTGGCTTCGCCGGAGACGTGCCGAGAAAACCCCCAGGACCAGATGTCGAGGAAACGCAGGTCATCCAGCATCTGGCGCGCATCGTCATCCAGTGGAAAGGCACCGGACAGGGCGTGTTCCAGCGTGACTGCCGCGAAGGGCTCGGTGCCCTGGTGAGCCAGGAAATCGCTCAGGCAGCGCAGCGCACCGGGATGATGCGGGTCCAGTTGCAGCGCCCGATAGATCACGCGGGCGCCTTCCACATGGCGGCCCTGGGCGATGAAGATGTTGAGCGCGTGGTGGGCGAGCTGGTCGGCGTTGAGGTCGGCAATCCGGGTCATCGGGTCTGGCTGGCATGGACGAACGGTGGGCACCAGTCTGACAGATCACTCATTCGGCCGGGCTGCGTGAATCGCGGATCGAATAGATCACCGAGAAGATCTTCCAGCCCTGTTCGGTGCGGATCAGCTGCCACATCTCCTTGCCCCAGTTGGTCTTCACCCCATCGTCGTGGAAGCTGTAGTCAAACGACACCGAGGCCACATCGCCATCCGTCTCGATCTTCGTGTTGGAGAATGTCTCCTCCTTCGGTTTCGGCGAGGCCACCGCCCCGTCGATCAGTGCGATGAAGTTGTTGGCGGGAATCCGCCGCGCCTTGATCGCATCGGGCTTGGCCTTGCGGATGTCCTGCAGGCGCACATCCTCGGAGACGTACTGCCAGCCGATGTCTTCCGGTTCATCCGAGAAGAACAGGCCCATGTAGGTCGGCTTGTCCTTGTTGATCAGCGAGGTGCGGAAGGATTCGACCACCTGTTCGATCGCCTTGACGTCGGCGGGAGCGTTCTTCGCGGCGTAGGCCGGCAGGCACGCCGGGAGGAGGAGGGCGAGGGCGGCGAAGCGTGCATGTGTGATGGACATCGGTGAATCCTGATGGGAAGAATGGCTGCGCAAGCGCATCAGCGCGGGTACGCCCGCCAGAAAAGCACGCGGTCTTCGTTTCTGCTCACCGCCACGAAAACCGATTTCCCGAGCTCTGGCGTGCAGCGAAAAATCCTGTACGACCCGTCGAGCGTCCCCTCATCCGGCCACCAGGATCGATCGAACGCAACAGGATCGCTGTCGCCGGATGTGGTCGCTTGGCAATCGGCAGGCAGCTTCAGCAACACCACACGGGGCTTGGTGAACGCCAGCGCGCTGGTGTTTGAATCCAGATCGTGCACCTCATGCAGGTTGGTCGCTTCGTGGGGCACCCAATCGGGAATCCATCCCTTGTTCACCATGTCGGCGTCGATGGCCTGCTGCTGGGTGTCGAACGAACTGTCCATCACCAGTCCGCAGGCGCTGAGCGCCGTGCAGACCGTCAATGGAAGGATGGATCGCATCCTGGTCCAGTTGGCGAGTGCAAACATCGTCCTTGCGTCCCCGTGGAATGCCGTCGGACCTATCGGGTCAGCGCGTCGAACAGGCGATTGCGGTCCGCATCGCTCATCGACCAGCTCTGTCCGAGCGGGGCCATGCGAACGGATTCGGTCCGGCCGCAGGCCCGGTACTGCCAGGTTTCCGAACCATCGGGCTGGGCTGTCACGTCGATGCCCTCCAGGCGTGCGCACTGCAGCCGGGCCAGCGCCATCGGCGCGAAGTGCAGCATGTAGTGCTGCACCCGGTCGGCCGGCATTGCCGTTCCGGCAGGCAGCGGATGAGCCGGGCCATATTCGGCGAGCAGGCCAACGCAGGTCGCCGCGGCGGACAAGGTATTGCGACCGAAGGCGCGGGAGGCATCCCGCTCCACGCCTTTTTCCAGCGCCTTGCCTTCCTTGCTGCCGGCATAAGCCTCGGCCGCCTGCCGCTGCGCAGCGTCGAGCGTCGACAGCCAGTGCTGGCGGCCCTCCTGCAACTGCAGTTCCAGGCCGGGCAGCGTCTTCTGGCAGCGCGCGGCGATCGCCTGTGTCTGCACGAAGTCCTGGCTGCGATCACCGGGCGTTGCAGCCGGTGATGCGGCCGCCGCGGCGGCCGTGAGGGCCATGCAGGCCATGACCAGGCCACATCGCATTCCATTGCGCATCCTGCACCTCATGGAGAGTTTGACGGCGCACGCTAGCACGGATGCCGGGCGGCGCAACAGGCCGGTGCCGGCCTGTCCGTGGCGTACATTGCCGGTTGTTCGGCGATCTCGGCGAGGCATTGCCATGCGCTTGCCTTGGTCCCGGTCGGGGCGGGCAGGGCACAGGTCATTCTGGCGCTGGGGCAACCTGACGTGGTGGAGCACGCCGGTATTCCCTTTACCTGTTATGCAAGCAGTGGATGCAGTGGTCGCTGTGCGCAGCGATGGTGGTATGAGAACCGGTTGGGCCTGGATACCGAAGCCTGGTCGGTGGAGCTGGATGCTTCTGATCGCGTGCTCGCAACGTCGCGCTGGACATCACCGTAGGCTGTTCACACGGGAGATATCCATCCGCCTGCTCTTTGGTGATCGGGCTCTTTGCCGCGGTGTTGATGTGCGGGAACATCTCATTGCGGCCCAGCATGAATGCCGGGCCGCATCGCAGGGGTAATTCGCCGCGTGTGGAGAAGCTGCAAGTCGCTTCAGCGATGCAGCGCGTCGATGATCAAGCCGGTGGCGATCTCCACCAACAGGTACTCGTTATCGGACTGGCGCACCCAGCGCCGGTCGCGGCCCGGCTCGCGCAGGTGATAGCGCGCGTAGTCGTCCACCCAGTAGCGGCGGTCCACTTCCGCCCATGGCAGGCGCTCGCCGCGACGCCAGGCCTTCTTCTGCCAGCCCGGCGGCGGTGCATCACGGTTGTGCGGGCCACCGGCGTGCGGCGGTGGCCCGTTGCCGCGCGCATGGTGCGGCGGATCAGCGAAGGCGGGTGCCACGGCCAGCGCGGCAGCCGTGGTCAACGCAATGGCGAACAAGCGTGCGGTGTTCATCGCAACCTCCGGGCTTTGCCGCTGCATGCGGCGTGGTGCCGTGGAGTATGGATCAAGGAACGTGAACGGACTTCTGAACTGTCACCTTCGTAGCAGGGCGCTTTCCACTGCGCTGCAACTGACGGCTCGGGCGCGACGCCGCCGCCTCCGGCATGGCCGCCTCAAACACGCTCGCGCGCCTCATACCAGTCGCGTGAGCGGTTCACGATCTTCACAACCGAAAGCATCACGGGCACTTCAATCAGCACCCCCACCACCGTAGCCAGCGCCGCACCGGAGTGGACACCAAACAGGCCCACGGCCGTCGCCACCGCCAGTTCGAAGAAGTTGCTGGCGCCGATCAGTGCTGACGGCCCGGCCACGCAGTGCGCCACACCCAGGCGCCGGTTGAGCAGGTACGCCAGGCCGGAGGTGAAATAGACCTGGATCAGGATCGGGACCGCGATCACCGCAATCACCAGCGGCTGCTGCACGATCTGCTGGCCCTGGAACCCGAACAGCAGCACCAGCGTCAGCAGCAGTGCCGACAGTGACAGTGGCCCCAGCCGGCGCAGCGCCGCCTGCAGCCCGGGCTGGCCATGGCGTGACAGGATCCAGCGGCGCAGCAACGCGGCCACCAGCACCGGCGCCACGATGTACAGGCCGACCGACAGCAGCAACGTATCCCACGGCACGGTGATGGCCGACAGCCCCAGCAGCAGCGCCACCATCGGCGCATAGGCCACCACCATGATCGCGTCGTTCAGTGCCACCTGGCTCAGTGTGAAGTTGGCATCGCCGCGACACAGATTGCTCCACACGAACACCATGGCCGTGCAAGGCGCGGCGGCCAGCAGGATCAGGCCGGCGATATAGCTCTCGATCTGGCCGGCGGGCAGCCAGTCCGCAAAGACGTGGCGCAGGAAGAGCCAGCCCAGCAGCGCCATCGAGAACGGCTTCACCGCCCAGTTGATGAACAGCGTCACCCCGATGCCTTTCCAGTGCTGCCCCAGCTGGCGCATCGCACCGAAATCCACCCTCAGCAGCATCGGAATGATCATCAGCCAGATCAGCACCGCCACCGGAAGGTTGACCTTGGCCACTTCAGCCGCCGCCAGGGAGGCGAAAGCACCTGGCAGGAAGTGCCCGAGCAGCGTGCCGACGATGATGCACAGCGCGACCCAGAGCGTCAGGTGGCGCTCGAACAGGCCCATGGGTGCCGCTGTGCTCATGGCGTGCGCGCTGCCGGCAGCAGATGGCCGATCTGGTCCAGCGCCTGCTGCAGCATTCCGCGGTCTTGCCACACGTGCCCGGGCAGCGCCAGCAGGGCCTGCACGCGTGCCTTCACGATGGCATGCGCATGGGCGAAGGCGGCAGCCTTGTCGGCATCGCTGCCCTCTACCTCGGCCGGGTCCGGCAGGCCCCAATGGCTGCGGATGAAATCACCGAACAGCACCGGGCAGGTCTCCGCTGCCGCCGCATCGCAGACGGTGATCACCAGATCCATCGGAGCCGCGTCGGCGAACTCATCCCAGGATTTGCTGCGCAGTCCCGCGATCGGGATGCCTTCGGCGCGCAGCTGTGCAAGCGCGAATGGATTGACCTGGCCGGTCGGGTGGCTGCCGGCACTGAAGGCCGTGAAGCGGTCGCCGCCCCATGCGCGCAGGGTGGCTTCGGCCAGCACGCTGCGGGCGCTGTTGCCGGTGCAGAGAAACAGGATGGAGCGGGACATGGTGGCGTTTCCGAATCAGCAGCTGTAGGGATTGCCTGACGGGGTGCATTGTTCGCTGGGCGAACCGGCGCAGCAGTTGTGCGTGAGGTACTCGATCAGGCCGGTCATTGCGCTGAAATTCGCGCGGTAGCAGACGTGGCGGCCCTGGCTCTCGCTCTCGACCAGGCCGGCCTGTACCAGTTCCTTCAGGTGGAAGCTGAGGGTGGCGGGAGGAACCTGGAGCGCTGCGGCGATGTCGCCGGCCATGCGACCGGCCGGGCCGGCTTCGACCAGCAGGCGGAAGGCTGCCAGGCGGGTGGCGTGGCCGAGTGCAGTGAGCGCGGCGATTGCATTTAATGTTTCCATATTTCTAGAATAGTCGAATGAATAAGCCGATCACAAGTCCTTTGCTGCCCCATCTGAGGCAAGCCTCGCTTCCCCAGCCGGATCACCAGCGGTTGGCCGCCGAACGCCAGGGGCCGCCACGCATTCTGGTGCTGTACGGCTCACTGCGGCCGCAATCGTTCAGCCGCAAGCTGGCACTGGAGGCCGAATGCCTTCTGCAGCATCTGGGCTGCGAAACGCGCGTGTTCGATCCACATGCCTTGCCGCTGCTGGACAGCGTGGACAAGGGGCATCCGGAAGTGCAGCGGTTGCGCGAGTGGTCGCACTGGTCGGAAGGGCAGGTGTGGGTCAGCCCGGAGCGGCACGGCACGGTGACCGGCGTGTTCAAGAACCAGATCGACTGGCTGCCACTGGAAGACGGCAGCGTGCGGCCGACCCAGGGCAGGACGCTGGCGGTGATGCAGGTCTGCGGCGGTTCGCAGTCGTTCAACACGGTCAATACGCTGCGGGTACTGGGCCGCTGGATGCGCATGCTGACCATTCCCAACCAGTCGTCGGTGGCCAAGGCCTGGCAGGAGTTCGACGAAGACGGACGGATGAAGCCCTCGCCTTACTACGATCGCGTGGTGGATGTGGTCGAAGAACTGGTGAAGTTCACGCTGCTCACCCGCGGCCGCGCCGACTACCTCGTGGACCGTTACAGCGAGCGCAAGGGCGATGCGTTGGCGGCGGAGCTGGCGCAAGCGGCGGGAGCGACCGGCGTCTAAGGCGGGTGCCGAATCGCGTGCGGTTCCTGCTCAGCTAGCCGGCGCAGGCTGCAGGGCTTCCAGTACCCGGCAGTCGGCCACGCGCCCGCCGGGGCAGTTGCCGATCATCCGCTGCAGTTCGCCCTGCAACGCCTGCAGGTCGGCAATCCTGCGCGCGATGTCGGCAATGTGTGCCTTCACCACGTCATCCACCGAACTGCACTGGTGCTCGCGTTGCTCGCCGAAGGCGATCAGTTCGCGGATCTGCTCGATGGCGAACCCCAGCTCGCGCGCACGGCGCACGAATGCCAGCCGCCGTTGATCCTGCGCGCCGTAGCAGCGGTAGTTGCCCTGCGAACGCAACGGCGGCTGCAGCAGCCCGATCTTTTCGTAATAGCGGATGGTCTCTGCCTTGGTGCCGGTGTGGCGGGCCAGTTGGCCGATGGTAAGTGGGGCTGTCATGGGCTTGACCTTGTAGGGGCTACAAGGTTGATAAAGGCAGCTCCCTTTCATTTCAAGCCCGGGCACGCCCGGCGGAGCGCCCCCATGGACCAGTGCTGCGGCCACAAGCGCCAGGAGCTGGCATCGATAGCGCTGCACAGCGCCCAGCGGCGGGTGCTGGTAGCGGTGCTGGCAATCAATCTGGCGATGTTCTTCATCGAGTTCGGCGCGGGCCTTGCCGCGCGATCCAGTGCCCTGCAGGCCGATGCGGTCGACATGCTGGGAGATGCCATCGTCTATGGCCTGAGCCTGTGGGCGGTAAACCGGGGCGCGCGCTGGGAGGCGGGCGCGGCGCTGGCCAAGGGCCTGCTGATCCTGGCCTTCTTCGTGTTCATCGTGTTCGAAGTGGCCGGCAAGCTGGTCAACGGCGTGCCACCGTCCAGCACGCTGATGCTGGTGTTCGGTGGCATTGCCCTGGTGGCGAACCTCACCTGCGTGGCGCTGCTGTGGCGTTTCCGCAGCTTGAACATCAACATGAAGAGCACGTTCGAGTGCTCGCGCAATGACGTGGCCGCGAACCTGGGCGTGCTGGTGGCCGCAGGCGGCGTGGCCATGACCGGGCGCGGCTGGCCGGATATTGTCGTCGGCGCAGTGATCGCCCTGTTGTTCCTGAGGTCGGCAGTGAGCGTGATCGCTGAAGCGTGGCCGGCATGGCGAGCAGCACACCGCCAGTGACTCAGTTGCGGTGGTGGCTGCCCGCTCAGGTCGCCACGTGTTGACTGCGTTGGTCGATCAGCATCACCGTTTCCTGCAGTGCATGGGCGCCCATCACCGCTTCCGGATAGCGGGTGCCGATCAGCCTTCAGGCTGCAACCGCCCCACCGCCTGCGCGCACAACGACTGGCTGGCCAGTACCAACCCCTCCATCACCCGGTCGCCCACGTACTCTTCCGGTTCGCCGTTCTGCCGGGTGCGTTCGGCCGCCAGCAGCATTTCCAGCACCACACGCAACCCGCTCAACGCGCAATCGGCATCGGCCAGGGCCAGGCAGCGGCCGGGAAGTTGATGCCGCTCCGGCCAGGGTTGGCCATCGGCTGCCGCACCGGAGCCGATGCGGTTGAGATTGGAAATGAAGGTGTTCCTGTCCACTGCAGGCGCAGCCTGTGGCGAACCGTCGTCGTGGGTGGTGCCGTGGTCGGCGTGCAGGTGCGGGAAGTTCGATTTGTTCATGGCAAGGCTCCGTGCAGGGCAATCGGTAGCCGCCACCCATAAAAGTGGCGGGCGGTGCATGGTTCGAATCCGGGTTGGTCCCAAGCCGGTGGGCGCGAACGCCCCCACGCACCGCCCGCCATAGCCGGCAGACGGATTGCCAGCCGGCGCCACGGAATGTGGACGCCGACTGGCAAGCGCAATCACTCAGGACCAACTCGGGATTCGAAACCCGGCCACCCTTTTCCGGTGGCACGCCATCTGAGCCCCTGGCGCTGTGCAATGCCAATCAGAAGAGTTGCAAACATCGCTCGATTGGAGACGCTTTCGGCATTCTCCCACGCTGTTAAGCACCGCCAGCGCGGGCTGGCGCGGTGATCCGCCCGCACCGTGCAATCTGCGACAGACGTCGAGGTTGGGGGAGGGAAGGGCGCGGGTTGGGCGGGGCGATGGCGACAGGCTCCGCGCGAGCCTGAGTCGAGCGTCGCTGGGCCCCACCGGCGCCAAAGCGTGACGTGCGACTCGGGTTGACGTTCCCAGCCACCAAGCGCAGGCTGGTCCGGCACGTTTCCTAACCAGAAGGAGACTTATGACTGCCACCGCTTCCCTGCACCCGGCGCCCGATATCCCGGGGCGTTCACGGCTCTGGAGTGTGTTCTGGCTGCAGGGCGTCATTCCCAGCAACATTCTGTGGGCCGTGGCCCTCTGGGCGTTGGCCAACCAGCGCACGTCGCTGCTGCTGGGGGTGTTCGCCGTGTTGCTGCTCTATACCGGCTGGATCATCCCGGCGGTGTGGCGCTCGGCGCCCACCGCGCACAACCCCAACCTGGGCGTGGCCGCGCGCGGGCTGACCGTGGCCTGGGGGCTGAACACCGTGCTGGTGATCTTCTTCCTGACCCTGCAGCTGGTGGCTCAATAGAACTGAACAGGCTCGCCGCCCCGGTCGAAGGCGGCAAAGCGGCCGATCTGACCGTCATGGATGGCGTTGACCATCAGCTGCAGCGGGCGAGCGGCTTCATCGCTGTTGGGCGCGAAACCGGCGCGGCCGTCCAGCGCCGCCACGAACACCAGGTCCCACTCGATGCCGGTGGTGGTCGATTCGGTCGCCAGCGCCAGGAAACTGGGCACCTCGGCCGGCAGCTTGTCCACGCACAGCACCGGCGACAGGGTGCCGCCCTCGCGGCGATCATGCCGGTCGCGCTGGTCGCTGGTGGGCGATTCGGGCAGCTCGGCGCGCACGAATACGAACAGCAAGCGTTGCGGTTCAGCCTGCTGGCCTGCGGCGTGCAGCAGCTGCTGGAAATCGTTCATCATCATGAGGGTTGTCACACGCCCGCTGCACGGAAAGCCGCATGCTGCCATAACGCCTGCCGCGCGGGGCCGAAGACGATTGATTTAAGTCATGCCCATGGAACTGACTGCCGCGTACTCTGGCAATCGTTCCAGCAGACGAGGGTTTCCGGGCCGTTCCGGGCACAGGCAAGACGGTGGAGCAACAAGGTGGACCAGCCATGAGCCAACTCACCGACGGTTTCGGACGCAGCTTTCCGTACCTGCGCCTGTCGCTGACCGAAGCCTGCAACTTCCGTTGCAGCTACTGCCTGCCCGACGGTTACCAGGCCGATGGCCGCCCACGCTTCCTGCAGGTGGATGAAATCGCGCGCCTGGTGCGTGCGTTTGCCGCGTTGGGCATGAGCAAGATCCGCCTGACCGGTGGCGAGCCCAGCCTGCGCAAGGACCTGGACGAGATCATCGCCACCGTGGCGGCGGTGCCGGGCATCCGCAAGGTGGCCATCACCACCAATGGCACGCTGCTGCCGCGTCGCCTGCCAGGCTGGCATCGCGCCGGCCTGACCGCGCTGAACGTGAGCATGGACAGCCTGCAGCGCGAACGGTTCAAGACCATCACCGGGCATGACCGCCTGCCGGAGATCGAACAGGGCCTGGCCCTGGCACAGGCGCTGGGCCTGCCGGCGATCAAGCTCAACGCGGTACTGCTGCGTGGCCTGAACGACGACGAGCTTCCGCAATGGATGGACTACCTGCGCGACCGCCCCTTCAGCGTGCGCTTCATCGAACTGATGCGCACCGGCGACAACGAAGCCTATTTCCAGCGCCACCACCTGCGCGCCGACGTGGTGATCGAGCAGCTGCTGGCGGCCGGCTGGCACGAGCGTCCACGCGCGGCCGATGCCGGGCCAGCGCGGGAGTTCGGCCACCCCGACCATCGCGGCAGCATCGGCATCATCGCCCCGTATTCGCGTGACTTCTGCAAGGGCTGCAACCGCCTGCGGGTGACCGCCAAGGGCGACCTGCGGCTGTGCCTGTTCGGCGAGTTCGGCGTGCCGCTGCGCCCGCTGCTGCAGAGCGACGATGACCACGACGCGCTGCTGGCACGCATCACCACACAGCTTGGCCTGAAAGCGGCCGGGCATGGACTGCACCAGGGCCAGACCGGGCTGACCCCGCACCTGGCCTCCATCGGAGGATGAGCAACACGATGAGTGGGGAATTGAATGCGGCCTTCCATATGGCCGATGTCCGCGACAAGCGCATCACCCGCCGCCGTGCGGTGGCGGTGGGCGAGCTGCATGCCGGTCCGGTGGCCTATCCGCTGATCGTCGAGCGCCGCCTGCCCAAGGGCGATGCGCTGGTGATGGCCGAGATTGCCGGCCTGCAGGGCGCCAAGATGGCCTCGATGCTGATGCCGCTGTGCCACCCGCTGCCGCTGGAACTGGTGCAGGTGTTCTGCGCGCCGGTACCGGAACGGCAGGCGATCCGCGTGTGGTGCGAGTGCGCCAGCGAGGCGCGCACCGGCGTGGAGATGGAGGCACTGGCCGGCGTCAACGCGGCGCTGCTGACCCTGTACGACCTGAGCAAGCCGGTGGAACCGGCACTGCGCATCGAGGGCATCCGCCTGCTGTTCAAGGAAGGCGGCAAGCGCGGCGTGTGGCTGCACCCGGATGGCATGGACGATGCCGAGCGCGCGCGCTTCAAGCCGCGTGCGCCGAAGGGCCTGGAGGGCGCGGCCTGCGCGGTGATCACGCTGAGCGATCGCGCCAGCGAGGGCACCTATGAAGATGTGTCCGGCCCAACCCTGGTAAGCGGCCTGAAAAAGCTGGGCGGTGAGGTCGTGGCCGCCGAGATCTTGCCCGACGGCATCGAGCCGTTGGCGGGCCGCCTGCAGGCACTGGCCGCCGAGGGCGTGCGCCTGTGCCTGTGCAGCGGCGGTACCGGGCTGGGCCCGCGTGACCTGACCCCGGAGGCGCTGCGTTCCTTGAACGCACGGCCGGTGCATGGCCTGGCGCAGATGGTGCGGGCACTCAGCGCACAGCACACGCCGATGGCCTGGCTGAGCCGCGCCGAGGTGGTGCAGCTGGGCAACATGCTGGTGTTCGCACTGCCGGGCAGCCCGAAGGCGGCGGCGCAGTGCCTCGATATTCTGGCGCCGGTGCTGGGCCACGCTTTGGCGATGGTCGATGGTGGTGGCCACTGATGATTGCCTACAGCGAAGCCCTGCAGCACCTGCTGGATGCGGCCACGCCGCTGCCGGCCGAGCGCCTGCCGTTGCATGAGGCCGGCGGCCGCACTCTGGCCAGTGACATCATCAGTGGGCAGTCGCTGCCGCCGTTCGACAATTCTGCGATGGACGGTTTCGCGCTGCGCGCCAACGGCACGACGTTCGAAGCCGGTACCGAATTCGCGGTGCAGGGTTGGCAGGCGGCCGGCGATGCCGGCGCCGAAGGTGGCGAGGGTGCCTGGGAAATCATGACCGGTGCGCGCATGCCGGTTGGGCTGGATACGGTGGTGCCGGTCGAGAACGTGGAGATCCTCGCCAGCGAGGAGGGCCGCCCGACCCGCATCGCCCTGGAGGGCACGGTGAAGCCGGGCCAGAACGTGCGCCTGTGCGGCCAGGATGTACGCGAAGGCGAGCGCGTGCTGCAGGCTGGGCAGGTGCTGGATATCAATGCGCGCACCCTGCTGCATGCCATCGGCGTGGGCCAGGTGGCGGTGGTGGCGCGGCCGAAGGCGGCAGTGATCGCTACCGGCAAGGAGTTGGTGACCGAGGCGGCGCAGACGCTGGAATCCGGCCAGATTCGTGACAGCAACCGGCCGTATCTGGTTGGCCGCCTGCAGGCCGCCGGTGCCGAAGTGGTGTGGCAGGGCACGGTGGGTGATGACGTGGCGGCGTTCAATGCGGTGCTGGATGACGCGCTGGCTGCCGGCGCGCAGCTGCTGATCAGCACCGGCGCGGTGTCGGCCGGCCGCTACGATTTCGTTCCCGATGCGCTGCGTGGACGTGGTGCGCGCATCGTCTTCCACAAGGTAGCGATCCGCCCCGGCAAGCCGCTGTTGTTCGCGGTGCTGCCCAATGGTGCGCTGTATTTCGGTCTGCCCGGCAACCCGGTCTCGGCCGCCGTGGGCCAGCGCTTCTTCGTCGAGCCGGTGCTGCGCCGCCTGCTGGGGCTGGCACCGGAAACCGTGTTGCAGCTGCCGCTGCAGGCCGACGTGCGCAAGCCGCTGGGCCTGCGCTTCCACGCGCGTGCGCGGGTGGAAGTGGACGCGCAGGGCCGCCTGAGTGCGCGGGTGCTGTCCGGGCAGGAGTCGTTCCGTTTGATGTCCATGCTGCAGGCCAACGCCTGGGTGGTGCTGGAGGCCGAGGGAGACCTGGCCAACGCTGGCACCTACGTGCGTGTGCAGGGCTGGGGTCACCATGACCCGGTGCAGCTGGCGAGCCAGGAGTCATGATGAAACAGGTGAATCTGCAGTTGTTTGGTGCGTTTTCCGATCTGGATGCCAGCCGCGAGATCGCGGTGGAGGTAGCCGGTGGCACTGTGGCTGATCTGCGCCAGGCGTTGCGCGAGCTGCTGCCTGCGCGCTGGCCGGGCTTCCGCGCGGGCCTGCTGGACTACTCGGCGTTCGCCGACCAGCAACGCGTGCTGCGTGACCACGAGGCGCTGCCCGACGATGGCCGGGTGGCGATCCTGCCGCCGGTAAGCGGGGGCTGAGCCATGAGCGAGAAGATCATCGCCAAAGTGGTGGATCGCGCGCAGGCGTCGATCGATCCGGCCGAGGGCATCGCTGCGGTGTCCGATCCGGGTTTCGGTGGCATCGATGTGTTCATCGGCAAGGTGCGCGACGTCAACATCGGCCGGCCGGTGAACGGGATTACCTATGACCTGTTCGAGCCGCTGGTGCTGAACGAGTTCAAGCGCTTGGCCGCCGAGGTCGAGGCGACGTTCGGTCCGAAGCTGAAGCTGTATGTGGCCCATGCAAAGGGCCGGTTGGGCATTGGCGATGTGGCGGTGGTGGTGGCTGCGGGCAGCCCGCATCGAGACGAGGCATTCAGGGCCTGCCGGCAGTTGATCGAGGTGGTGAAGCACCAGTGCCCGATCTGGAAGCAGGAGCATTACGAGGACGGCGACAGCGAGTGGAGCGAGGGTTGCAGCCTGTGCCATGCGGACAGCGAACCCGCACATGCCCATGACCATGCGCACGACCACCAGCATTGAGCCCGCTGCAGCCACGCATGGCGTGGCTCTACCATGAATGGAACCATCAACGGCATCGTGCTGGCCGGTGGCCTGTCCAGCCGGATGGGGCGCGACAAGGCGCTGCTGCCGTGGCAGGGGCGCACCCTGCTGGAACACATGCGTGGCCTGCTGCTGCAGGCCGGCGCCGATCGGGTCTGGGTGAGCGGTGACTATCCGGCCTTCGGTGGCATCCCCGATCAGGTGGCGCGCTGCGGTCCCCTGGGTGGACTGCACAGCGTGATGCAGCAGATGCCCGACAGCCCGGCCTGGGTGGTAGCGGTGGATACGCCGTTGCTGGCGCCACGGCTGCTGCAACGGCTGGCTGCCGAGGGGCGGGGCGCGTGCACGATCTTTGACGGGCATCCCTTTCCCATGCGGTTGAATGTGGACAATGCCACTCGTAGCGTGCTGGCCGCGATGCTGGATGATGCGGACGGGCCGCGCTCGGTACAGGCCTTCCAGCGCCGCCTGCAGATGCACGCGCTGCTGCTGGAAAGCGTTGACGAAGCCTGCCTGGTCAACTGCAATACCCCCGAACAATGGGAGGATGTTGCGTCATGAAAGTGCAGTTGCAGGATCAATCAGTACGGCTTCGCCTGGACGAGGCCGAACTGGCGCGCCTGCTGGCCGGTGAATCGGTCGAGAACATGACCCGCTTTGGCGGCATCGAGGGCTGGGGCATGGCGGTGTCGCTGCATGGCGGTGATCAACCGGTGCTGCTCGATGGCGGCACCTTCTGCCGCCTGGTACTGCCGCGCCCGGCAGTCGAGGCCTTGGCGGCCCGGCTGCCGTGCCGGGATGGGCTGTCATTCGACATTGCCCTGGAAGATGGCGGCCAGCTTCAGCTGCAGTTCGATGTGGATGTGCGCGACAGCGTGCGCCAGCGCGGGGTGACCCGCCGCACCACCGCTTCATCGGTTTGACATTTGTCAGGGGCACGGTGGAAACCGGCCCCTGATTGATCCAGATCAACCCAGTCGTTGTTGCTGCGCTGCCTAATGGCTGCATGACGACGGGTCACAACTTGAAAGCAATACCCACGTCATTCCACAGCCTTGGAGCCATGTATGACCGTCGGTAGCGATCCTGTTGTCCGCAGCACTGCCCGTCCGGGTCGCGTCATCAGCGACTGGACGCCGGAGGACCCCGGCTACTGGGAGCGTACCGGCAAGCGGGTCGCCACCCGCAACCTGGTCATCTCGATCCCCTCGCTGCTGCTGGCCTTCTCGGTCTGGGTACTGTTCTCAGCGGTGTCGATCAGCCTGCCGAAGATCGGCTTCAACTTCAGCACCGACCAGCTGTTCTGGCTGGTGGCGCTGCCCAGCCTGTCCGGCGCCACGCTGCGCATCTTCTATTCGTTCGTGATTCCGATCTTCGGTGGCCGCCGCTGGACCGCGCTGTCCACGGCCTCGCTGCTGGCGCCGACGCTCTGGCTCGGCTTTGCGGTACAGGACCCGGCCACGCCGTACGGGGTGTTCGTGGCCATCGCGATCCTGTGCGGGTTCGGTGGCGCGAATTTCTCGTCGTCGATGTCCAACATCTCCTTCTTCTACCCCAAGCAGAAGCAGGGCCTGGCGCTGGGCTTGAACGCCGGCCTGGGCAACGTGGGCGTGTCGGTGGCGCAGGCGGTGATCCCGCTGGTCATCACCGTGGGCGTGTTCGGTGCGCTGGGTGGTGCACCGCAGCCCACGGTGGAGGGTGGGGCGCCGTTGTTCCTGCAGAACGCCGGCTTCATCTGGGTGCCGGCGATTGCGCTGTGTGCCATCGCGGCCTGGTTCGGCATGAACGACCTGACCAGCGCCCGCTCGTCGTTCTCCGAGCAGGCGGTGATCTTCCGCCGCAAGCACAACTGGCTGATGTGCTGGTTGTACATCGGCACCTTCGGTTCCTACATCGGTTTCTCGGCCGGCTTCCCGATGCTGGTGAAGAGCCAGTTCCCGGATGTGAACCCGCTGGCCTACGCCTTCATCGGCCCGCTGCTGGGTGCGTTGATGCGCTCGGTGGGCGGCAGCATGGCCGACCGTTGGGGCGGCGCACGCCTGACCTTCTGGGTGTTCGCGCTGATGATCGCGGCCGTGTTCGGCGTGCTGCACTTCCTGCCCAGCCACGGCCAGGGCGGCAACTTCCATGGCTTCCTGCTCAGCTTCATGGCGCTGTTCGTGCTCAGCGGCATCGGCAACGGCACCACGTTCCGCATGATCCCGGTGATCTTCCGCACCCTGCATGAGCGCTGGTCGGCCAACGACAACGCCGAAGGCAAGGCCACGGCCGCGCACCAGGCCAGCATCGAGTCGGCCGCGGTGGTCGGTTTCTCCGGTGCGATCGGTGCCTATGGCGGTTTCTTCATTCCCAAGAGCTACGGCTCGTCCATCACTTTGACCGGCAGCCCCGACATGGCGCTGTACGGATTCGTTGTTTTCTACGTCACCTGCCTGGCCGTGACCTGGTGGTGGTACTACCGGCGCGGTGCCGAGACACCCTGCTGACGACATGAAAACGCACCGCAGCCAGATGACACACACAGCCACGATGCCGATGTCCGCAAAGGGAGACCCCCGATGAGTTATTTCCTCGATCGCTTGCAGTTCTTCAAGCGTGACCCCCAGACCTTTGCCGATGGCCACGGATTCGCCAAGAGCGAAGGCCGTGACTGGGAAAACAGCTACCGCGCCCGCTGGCAGTACGACAAGATCGTGCGCTCCACCCACGGCGTGAACTGCACGGGTTCGTGCAGCTGGAAGATCTACGTCAAGAACGGCCTGGTCACCTGGGAAACCCAGCAGACCGATTACCCGCGCACGCGCCCGGACCTGCCCAACCATGAACCACGTGGCTGCCCGCGTGGCGCCAGCTATTCCTGGTACCTGTACAGCGCCAACCGGCTGAAGTACCCGCTGATCCGCGGCACGCTGCTGCGCCTGTGGCGCGAAGCGCGCAAGAGCAAGGCTCCGGTCGATGCCTGGGCCAGCATCGTGGAGGACAAGGAGAAGGCGCGTTCGTACAAGACCCGCCGCGGCATGGGCGGCTTCGTGCGCCTGCAGTGGGAAGAGGCCAACGAGATCATCGCCGCCTCCAACCTGTACACGGTGAAGCAGTATGGCCCGGACCGCGTGGTCGGCTTCTCGCCGATCCCGGCGATGTCGATGGTGTCCTACGCGGCCGGTGCACGCTACCTGTCGTTGCTGGGCGGCGCCTGCCTGTCGTTCTATGACTGGTACTGCGATCTGCCGCCGGCCTCGCCGCAGATCTGGGGCGAGCAGACCGACGTGCCCGAATCGGCCGACTGGTACAACAGCCGCTACATCATCGCCTGGGGCTCGAACGTGCCGCAGACGCGCACGCCCGATGCGCACTTCTTCACCGAGGCGCGCTACAACGGCACCAAGACGGTGGCGATCTGTCCGGACTATTCCGAGCTGGCCAAGCTGACCGACCATTGGCTGCACCCCAAGCAGGGCACCGATGCGGCGCTGGCCTTCGCCTTCGGCCATGTGATCCTGCGCGAGTTCCACGTCAATTCGCCCTCGCAGTACTTCCAGGACTACTGCCGCCAGTACTCGGACATGCCGATGCTGGTGCGCCTGGAGCGCCGCGACGACGGCCGCCTGGTGCCGGGCCGTTTCCTGCGTGCCAGTGAGCTGGGCGGGCTGGGTGAAGCCAACAACCCCGACTGGAAGACGCTGGCCTATGACGAGACCAGCGGCCAGATCGTGGTGCCCAACGGTTCGATCGGCTTCCGCTGGGGCGAGAAGGGCAAGTGGAACATCGAGGAGAAGGAGAGCAAGGGCGCCGAGACGCGCCTGCGCCTGAGCCTGGCCGATGGCCATGAGGGCATCGAAGCGGTGAGCTTCCCGTACTTCGGTGGCATCGAGACCGATGGCTGGACTGCCGCGCCGGCCGACGACGTGCTTGAGCGCAACATCCCGGTGCGTCGCCTGGCCCTGGCCGAGGGTGGCGAGACCCTGGTGGCCACGGTCTACGACCTGCTGCTGGCCCAGTACGGCGTGGACCGTGGCTTTGGCGGCGGCAACGTGGCATCGAGCTTCGACGACATGGTGCCGGGCACGCCGGCCTGGCAGGAACGCATCACTGGCGTGTCGCGTGCCGAGGTGATCGAGATCGCCCGCGAGTTCGCGCGTACCGCCGACAAGACCCATGGCCGTTCGATGATCATCGTCGGCGCGGGCATGAACCACTGGTTCCACAACGACATGAACTACCGCGGCCTGATCAACATGCTGATCATGTGCGGTTGCGTGGGCCAGACCGGTGGTGGTTGGGCGCACTACGTGGGCCAGGAGAAGCTGCGCCCGCAGACCGGCTGGCAGCCGCTGGCGTTCGGCCTGGACTGGAGCCGCCCGCCGCGCCACATGAACGGCACATCGTTCTTCTACTTCAACACCGGGCAGTGGCGCTACGAGAAGCTGCAGGTGGACGAGCTGCTGTCGCCGCTGGCGGACGCGAGCAAGTACAGCGGCAGCCTGGCCGACCTGAACCTGCGCGCCGTGCGCATGGGCTGGTTGCCGTGCGCGCCGCAGCTGGACCGCAACCCGCTGCAGCTGGTACGCGAGGCGGACGCGGCGGGTGTTGCCCCGGCCGACTACGCGCTGGGCAAGTTCAAGGACGGCTCGCTGGACTTCGCCTTCGCCGATCCGGATGCACAGCAGAACCACCCGCGGATGATGTTCATCTGGCGCTCGAACCTGCTCGGTTCCTCGGGCAAGGGCCACGAATACATGCTGCGGCACCTGCTCGGCACGCGCCATGGGCTGCAGGGCAAGGACCTGGGCGAGATGGGGGCGATCAAGCCGGAGGAGGTGACGTGGCGTGACGAGGCACCGGAGGGCAAGCTGGACCTGCTGGTCACGCTCGACTTCCGCATGTGCACCACCGCGCTGTACTCGGACATCGTGCTGCCGACCGCGACCTGGTACGAGAAGGACGACCTCAACACCTCGGACATGCACCCGTTCATCCACCCGCTGTCGAAGGCGGTGGACCCGGCATGGGAATCGCGCAGTGACTGGGAGATCTTCAAGGAGGTCGCCCGCACCGTGAGCGAGATGGCGCCGGGCGTGCTGGGCGTGGAGAAGGACCTGGTACTGGTGCCGACCCTGCACGACACCCCGAACGAGCTGGGCATGCCGTTCGGCGTGGCCGACTGGAAGAAGGGCGAGTGCGAGGCCATCCCGGGCCAGACCATGCCGTCGATGACGGTGGTGGAGCGCGACTACCCAAACCTGTACCGCAAGTTCACCTCGCTGGGCCCGCTGCTGGACAAACTGGGCAACGGCGGCAAGGGCATGAGCTGGGACACGAAGCACGAGGTCGAATTCCTCGGCAAGCTCAATCACACCGTGCACGACGCAGGCGTCAGCCAGGGTCGACCAGCCATTTCGACCGCGATCGACGCGGCAGAGGTGATCCTGCACCTGGCGCCGGAAACCAATGGCCACGTCGCAGTGAAGGCCTGGGAATCGCTGGGGACCTTCACCGGCCGCGAGCATACCCACCTGGCGGTGGGCAAGGAACACGAGGCGATCCGCTTCCGTGACATCCAGGCACAGCCGCGCAAGATCATCTCTTCGCCGATCTGGTCGGGCCTGGAGGACGACAACGTCAGCTACAACGCCGGCTATACCAACGTGCACGAGCTGATTCCGTGGCGCACGGTAACCGGTCGCCAGCAGTTCTACCAGGACCACGAGTGGATGATCGACTTCGGCGAGGCCTTCATGGGCTACCGGCCGCCGGTCAACACGCGCACGGTGGAGCCGCTGCTGAACCAGCGCCCGAACGGCAACAAGGAGATCGTGCTGAACTGGATCACGCCACACCAGAAGTGGGGCATCCACAGCACCTACAGCGACAACCTGATCATGCAGACGCTGTCGCGCGGTGGCCCGATCGTGTGGATCAGCGAGGACGACGCGCGCAGCGCCGGCATCGTCGACAACGACTGGATCGAGCTGTTCAACGTCAACGGTGCGATTGCCGCGCGTGCGGTGGTCAGCCAGCGCGTGATGCCGGGCATGGCGATGATGTACCACGCCCAGGAACGCATCATCAACGTGCCGGGCTCGGAGATTTCCGGGACCCGCGGCGGCATCCACAACTCGGTGACCCGCATCGTGCTCAAGCCCACCCACATGATCGGCGGCTACGCGCAGCTGGCCTACGGTTTCAACTACTACGGCACCTGCGGCACCAACCGCGACGAGTTCGTGATCGTGCGCAAGATGGACAAGATCGATTGGCTGGACGATGAACAAGGAAGTTCGAGTGTCGCGGGCGCAGGACGCGCAGGAGCGACCGATGAGCAGCCCGCTGGTGCTTCGGCATCGGCCAGCAAGGAGGTGGTGTGATGAAGGTCCGTGCACAGATCGCGATGGTGCTGAACCTGGACAAGTGCATCGGCTGCCATACCTGCTCGATCACCTGCAAGAACGTCTGGACCTCGCGCGAGGGCGTCGAATACGCCTGGTTCAACAACGTGGAAACCAAGCCGGGCATCGGCTACCCGAAGGAATGGGAGAACCAGGACAAGTGGAACGGCGGCTGGGTGCGCACCCGCGCCGGCAAGCTGGTGCCGCGTGCCGGTGGCCGCTGGCGCATGCTGGCCAAGATCTTCGCCAACCCGGACCTGCCGCAGATCGACGACTACTATGAGCCGTTCGATTTCGACTACCAGAACCTGCACACCGCCAAGGACAGCCAGCACCAGCCCACCGCGCGGCCGCGCTCGCTGATCAGTGGCGAGCGCATGCAGAAGATCGAGTGGGGCCCGAACTGGGAGGAGATCCTGGGTTCGGAGTTCAGCAAGCGCTCGCGCGACTACAACTTCGACCAGGTGCAGAAGGAGATCTACGGCGCCTTCGAGAAGACCTTCATGATGTACCTGCCGCGCCTGTGCGAGCACTGCCTGAACCCGGCGTGCGTGTCGGCGTGCCCGTCGGGCGCGATCTACAAGCGCGAGGAAGACGGCATCGTGCTGATTGATCAGGACAAGTGCCGCGGTTGGCGCATGTGCGTCTCGGCCTGCCCGTACAAGAAGATCTACTACAACTGGAAGAGCGGCAAGTCGGAGAAGTGCATCTTCTGCTACCCGCGCATCGAGATGGGCGAGCCGACCGTGTGCTCGGAAACCTGCGTGGGCCGCATACGCTACCTGGGCGTGATGCTGTACGACGCCGACCGCATCGCCGAGGCGGCTTCGGTGGCCGCCGAGAAGGACCTGTACCAGGCCCACCTGGACATCTTCCTGGACCCGAACGACCCGGCGGTGATCGCCGCCGCGCGCAAGGAGGGCATCCCGGACAGCTGGCTGGATGCGGCCAAGCAGTCGCCGGTGTACAAGCTGGCGATCGACTGGAAGCTGGCGCTGCCGCTGCACCCGGAATACCGCACGTTGCCGATGGTCTGGTACGTACCGCCGCTGTCGCCGATCCAGTCGGCTGCCGAACGTGGCCGGGTGGGCATGAGCGGCGAGCTGCCGGACGTGGCCTCGCTGCGCATCCCGATGCGCTACCTGGCCAACCTGCTGACGGCGGGTGACGAAGCGCCGGTGGTACGCGCGCTGGAACGGCTGATGGCGATGCGGGCCTGGCGCCGGGCCAAGAACGTGGACGGCGTGGAAGACACCGCGGTGCTGGAACAGACCGGGTTGAGCATCGCCCAGGTGGAAGAGATGTACCGCTACCTGGCCATCGCCAACTACGAGGACCGTTTCGTGATTCCGACCGGCCACCGCGAGTACGCCAACGATGCCTTCGGCGAGCGCGGCGGCTGCGGCTTCACCTTCGGCAACGGCTGCAACGGTGACAGCCCGGCCGACCTGTTCGGCCAGCGCAAGAGCACCACCTTCGTGGTGGACAAGGGGCCGAACCACCGCCGCAAGGAGGTGGTGTGATGAGCGTGCTCAAGCTGGTCGGGGTGCTGCTGGACTACCCCCGTGAAGAACTGTGGCAGCACGGCGAGGAGCTGCTCGCCGCCTGCGACGACCCGGCGCTGAGCGCCGCCCGCCGCCAGCAGCTGCGCAGCTTCGTGCAGCAGCTGCTGGACACCGATGCGCTGGACGCACAGGCCGCATGGCTGGCCAGTTTCGACCGCGGCCGCTCGATGAGCCTGCTGCTGTTCGAACACATTCATGGCGAGTCGCGCGACCGTGGCCAGGCCATGGTCGATCTGGTCGAGACCTACCGCCGCAACGGCTTTGAACTGGATGCACGCGAGCTGCCGGACTACCTGCCGCTGCTGCTGGAGTTCCTGGCCCATCGCCCCGGCAGCGAGGCCCGCGAGTGGCTGCACCACATCGGCCATATCGCCGGGATGCTGGCAGCGCGTGCCGCCGAGCGTGAGCTGCCGCACCGGGTGCTGTTCGAGATCCTGGTCGAAGCCGGTGACGGCAAGGCCGATCTGCAGGCGCTGCGCCAGCGTGCCAGCGAGGAAGTCCGCGACGATACCGCCGAGGCCATGGACCGCTTGTGGGAGGAGGAGGCGGTGCGCTTCGGCGCCGAAGCACCCTCCGAAGACTGCAAGCCACCCGTGCGTTCGCCGGCCCGTCCTTCGCATCGAGAGGTCCAGCCATGAGTTACTCCCTGCATCAATTCGCCTTCCAGTACTACCCGTACATCGCCGTGGCGGTGCTGCTGATCGGCAGCTGGGCCCGCTATGACAAGGCCATGTACACCTGGCGCACCGGCTCCAGCCAGATGCTGTCGGACAAGGGCATGCGGATCGGCAGCAACTGCTTCCACATCGGCATCCTGGCCATCCTCGGCGGCCACCTGGTCGGCCTGCTGACCCCGCACGCGGTGTATGAGCACTTCATCACCTCGTCGCAGAAGCAGATGCTGGCGATGGTGGTCGGTGGTGTGTTCGGCGCACTGTGCTTCATCGGCATCAGCATCCTGCTGGTACGCCGCTTGTTCAATGCGCGCGTACGGGCCACCGGCAGTTTCGGTGACACCCTGGTGCTGGTGCTGCTGTTCGCACAGCTGTGCCTGGGCCTGTACAGCATCCGCATCTCGTCCGGCCACCTGGACGGTGCGGTGATGGTGCAGCTGGCCGAATGGGCGCAGCACATCGTGACCTTCCGCGCCGGTGCCGCCGACTACATCGAGGGCGTCAGCTGGGTCTACAAGATGCACATCTTCCTGGGCCTGACCCTGTTCCTGATCGCGCCGTTCACCCGCCTGGTGCACGTGTGGAGCATCCCGATCAGCTACCTGTGGCGGCCCTACCAGGTGGTGCGCCGCCGCCAGGCCACGCTGCGTTACGGTCCGCGGGAGTAAGCGATGGGCAGCCTGCCGAAATTCCTGCCGATCACCGTGATCGACTCCAATGCCCCGGTTCCGGCCGAGGCCCATTCGCACCATCACGACGCGGCGGAGCAGGGGCCGCGCTCGCTCGGGCAGCCGGCACCGTGCCGGCTGTTCGTGGGCGAGACCGCGATCAGCGAGGCCGATATCGCCCGCGAGATGCAGCACCATCGGGCGATGCGCCCGGAACAGTCACGTGCCGAGGCGGCACGTGCCCTGGTGGTGCGCGAGCTGCTGCGGCTGGAAGCGCAGCGGCTGGGCCTGCAGGCACCGGAGGGCAACCGGGTCAGCGACGAGGAAGTGCTGATCCAGCAGCTGCTGGAAGACGCGATCGAAGACCGCGTGCCGACCGACGAAGACTGCCGTCGCTACTTCGAGCAGAACCCGGAGCGCTTCCGCTCGCCTGACCGCGTGCGCCTGCGCCATATCCTGCTGGCTGCGCCGGCCGACGACGTGGCCGGGCGCTTCGCCGCACGCACCGAAGGCGAGCGGCTGGTCGGACTGCTGAAGGAATCACCGCACCTGTTCGCCGATTTCGCCCTGCGCCATTCGCGCTGCCCGTCCAGCAGCGAGGGCGGCGACCTGGGCTGGTTGCAGCGTGGGCAGACCACGCCGGAGTTCGACCGCCAGGTGTTCCGCCTGCGCGAGGGCCTGGCCGGTTTCCCGGTGGAATCGCGCTGGGGCTACCACGTGGTCTGCGTCGACGCTCGCGAGGAAGGCCAGCCACAGCCGTTCGAGGCGGTGCTGCCGCAGCTGCGTGATTACCTGGAGCTGCAGGTACGTCAGCGCGAGGTGCAGGCCTACCTGCTGCAGCTGCAGGAACGCTACCCCGTGCGCGGGCTGGACGAGATCGAAGCCGAAGCGGATATCGGCTGACCCCCATTGAACGAGGAGACCCCATGAACCAGGCCCTTGCCCCCGCCAGTGCCGGGCAGCAGCAGCGTGCGCTGTGGCTGAGCACGTTCGCCTTCACCGTGTGCTTCGCGGTGTGGATGATCTTTTCGATCATTGGCATCCAGATCAGTCAACAGCTCGGTTTGAATGACACCCAGTTCGGCCTGTTGATCGCCACGCCGGTGCTGACCGGCTCGGTCAGCCGCGTCTTCCTCGGCATCTGGTCCGACCAGTTCGGTGGCCGCAAGGTGATGGTGCTGGTGATGCTGTGTGGCGCCGTGGCCACCTGGATGCTGACCTACGCGCAGACCTACACCCAGTTCCTGATCGCCGCGCTGTGCGTGGGCATCGCCGGCGGCAACTTCTCGGTGGGCGTGGCCTACGTGTCGAAGTGGTTCCCGGCCAGCAAGCAGGGCACTGCGCTGGGCATCTTCGGTGCCGGCAACATCGGCTCGGCGGTGACCAAGCTGTTGGCGCCGCTGGTGATGGTGGCCGCGGGCTGGACCATGGTTGCCAAGGTCTGGGCGGTCGCGCTGGCGGTCACGGCGGTGCTGTTCTTCCTCTTCAGCAAGGAAGACCCGTCGCTGGAACAGCGTCGCCGCGAGGGCGTGAAGCCGGTGCCGTTCGCCGAGCAGATGGCGCCACTGAAGAACCTGCAGGTGTGGCGGTTCTCGCTGTACTACTTCTTCGTGTTCGGTGGCTTCGTGGCGTTGGCGCTGTGGCTGCCGCACTACCTGGTGGGCGCCTACGGCATGGACGTGGGCCACGCCGGCATGCTGGCGGCGTGCTACTCGATCCCGGCCAGTCTGTTCCGCGTGGTCGGGGGCTGGATGTCGGACCGGATGGGGGCGCGCCGGGTGATGTGCTGGACCTTCGGCGTGTCGGCCATCTGCACCTTCCTGCTGGCCTACCCGGATACCGAGTACGTGGTGAAGGGCATCCATGGCCCGATCCACTTCCATCTGGCCATCGGTGTGGTGATGTTCACCGTGCTGGTGTTCGTGCTGGGCTTCTTCATGTCGCTGGGCAAGGCGGCGGTCTACAAGCACATTCCGGTGTACTACCCGCAGCACGTGGGTGCGGTGGGCGGTGTGGTCGGCATGATCGGCGGCCTGGGTGGTTTCATCCTGCCGATCGTGTTCGGGGCATTGAACGATGCCGTGGGCATCTGGAGCAGCTGCTTCATGCTGCTGTTCGTGCTGGTGGCGGCTGCACTGGCGTGGATGCATTTTGCGATCCGTCGCATGGAGCGCCGTCACTTCCCGCAGATCGACCGCGAGACCGACCTGCCCGAAGCCATCGATGCGGCCGCGGCCGAGCGGGTGCGCGGCAGGTGAACGGGGTTACCGGCCAGCGGCCGGCACTACCGGGTAGCGGGTGAAAGGGTAGTGCCGGCCGCTGGCCGGCATGAACCCACCGATGCGCCACGCTTGATTTCAATCAGGGCCACGCGAAGAGGAACGCCCGAAGATGGCTGCCATGAGCTTCCACGTCGATGAGAGTGAGGACACTGCGCTGCAGGCGGCATTGCTGCGGCAACCCCGGCATGTGCTGTTTCCGGCGGCTGACCAGTTCAGCACCGGGTTTGGCGAAAGCGGCTGGCGTGCCGCCGTGCGCGCCAGCAACGAGCACCTGATCCCGCGTGGCTTGACGCTCGGCTTCCAGGCCGGTCGTGGTGGTCGCGACGTGCCGCCGCAGGCGTATCTGGACACCTTGCTGCTGGCCCTGCAGCTGCAGGCCGATGCCCTGGCCGAGGACCGCGAAGTGGTGGCGATGGTGTTGCAGCTGGGATTGGCCGAGACGTTGCCGCCGCCGCAGCTGGGCCAGCTGCTGGACGCCGTGCCGCAGCACCTGCGCACCGTGGCGCGCCCGCAGGTGGAAGTGCGGCTGGACGCCGGCAGTGCGCTGTCACCGGCGCAGCTGCGTGCGGTCGGCTGTACCCGCCTGAACGTGATCGACCGTGCCGATGCGCCGGGGCCGACGCTGCTGGCACAGGCGCGACAGGTCGGCTTCACCGCGCGCTACTACCAGCTGCGCGTGCCCGCCAGTGAGGACATCGGCTTCATCGAGCGTCTGCATGAGGTGCTGGCCGAAGCGCCCGAGCGCATCCTGTTGCCAGCGCCGTGCGCATTGCCACGGGATCCCTCGGCGGCCCACTGGCTGCAGGCCTGGCGGCTGCTGCGCGCGGCCGGTTACGAACCGATCGGTGGTGACCACTACCAGCGCGGCGACCTGCCCAACCCGCATGGGCCGGGTGACGGCCAGCGCCATTGCGACCTCGCCGGTGTGCCACGGCGTGACCGCAGTGATTTCATCGGGCTTGGCCTGTCCGCCTGCAGCCAGATCGGCGAAGTGTTCTACCGGCTGGAGGACGAGCTGGGCGAATGGCGGGCGCGATTGCAGTCCGGTCACATGGGCGTGGCCGCGGGCCTGATCCTGTCCGAGGACGAGCGGATGGCGGCCGAGGTGGCACAGAGCATCGCCTGCGATCATGCGCTCGATGCGGCCGCCTTCGAGTGGCGCAATGATGAACCGTTCGAGGAATGCTTCGCCGCACAGCTGCCGGCGCTGTCGCCGCTGCTGTCGCGCGGCTGGGCGCAGTGGGATGCACGCGTGCTGCGGCTGGCCGAAGAAGGGCGGTTGCTGTGGCGTATGATGGCCGCATGCTTCCGGCCGGCGGCCGCCATCGCTTGAGTCCTGCCCTGATGTCTTCAACTCCGCCTTCCCAGGGTCGCCTCGGCCGGGCCACGCCGAACCCCGCCGCCGCCGATGATGGCGACGCGCTGCACTTCTGCAGTACCTGTGCATTTTCCGATGCCTGCATGTCGCAGGGTTACGACAAGACCGCGCTGGGTGACCTGCATGTGCTGGTCGACCACGTCGGTCCGTTCCATGCCGGCGACTACATCTTCCGCGCCGGTGAGTCGTTCGATTCGATCGCTGCGGTGCGCGCTGGCATGGTCAAGACCTTCGTTGATGACAGCCAGGGCAACGAGCAGGTGCTGGGCTTCAGCCTGCCCGGCGAAGTGATCGGCCTGAATGCGATCCACGGTTCGCGCTTCCCCTGCAACGCGGTGGCGCTGGACACCGTGCACCTGTGCCGCATCTCGTTCCCCAAGCTGAGCCTGCTGGCCACGCGCATGCCGGGGCTGCAGGCCAAGCTGTTCAGCCTGCTCAGTGCGGAGATCGGCAAGGTCGCCACGCTGGCTGCCAACCACCGTACCGAAGAGCGCATGGCGGCGTTCCTGCTGGACATGTCCGAGCGCTACGCACGCCGCGGCTTTTCCGCCACGCGCTTCAACCTGACGATGGCACGCACCGAGATCGCCAATTACCTGCGGATGGCGCCGGAAACCGCCAGCCGCGTGCTGCGCCGCCTGAGCGATGATGGGATCATCGCGGTGAAGCAGCGCGAGATCCTGCTGCTGCAGCCCGAGCGCCTGGCGGCGCTGGCGGTGGCAGACGAATCCGATCCGAACTGAACCTGGCCGGGAGCCGACGATGAAGCGCGCTGGACTGTTGTTGCTGGGACTGCTGGCCACGCTGCCGGCCTGGGCGGCCGAGCTGACGGTGTCGGCGGCATCGAGCCTGACCGAGAGCTTCCGCGAGCTGGGCACCGCCTATGAGAAGGCGCACCCGGGAACCAAGGTCGATTTCAACTTCGCCGCGTCCGGCGTGCTGCTGCAGCAGATCAGCCGTGGTGCACCGGTGGATGTGTTCGCGTCGGCCGATGAAGCCACGATGGACCAGGCCCAGCAGCAGGACCTGCTGGCGGCCGGTACCCGCGAGGTGTTCGCGGTGAATGCGCTGTGGGTGGTGGTGCCGCCGCAGGCCAAGGCCGCGCCGCGTACCTTGAAGGGCCTGGCCGGTGCCGGCGTGCAACGCATCGCACTGGGCAACCCGGACAGCGTGCCGGTCGGCCGCTATGCCAAGGGCGCGCTGGAAGCAGCAGGCCTGTGGTCGTCGGTGCAGGGCAAGACCATCACCACGCAGAACGTGCGCCAGTCGCTGGATTACGTGGCGCGCGGTGAAGTGGATGCCGGCTTCGTCTATGCCACCGATGCGCAGGCGATGCCCGACCGCGTGCGCCGCGCCTTCGCGGTGCCTGTGGCGGGGCGTATCGCCTATCCGCTGGCGGTGACCAAGGCCAGTGCGCAACCGGCTGAAGCCAAGCGCTTCACCGCCTTCGTGCGTTCCGCACAGGGCCAGGCGATCCTGGCCAAACATGGGTTCGGCAAGCCCTGAGGCATGGATCTCGACTGGAGCGCACTGTGGTTGTCGCTGAAGGTGGCCGGTTGGGCCACCGCGATCAATCTGGTGCTGGGCGTGGCACTGGGTGCGCTGCTGGCGCGTCGGCGATTTCCTGGCCGTGAGCTGCTGGATTCACTGCTGACCCTGCCAATGGTGTTGCCGCCGACGGTGCTGGGCTACTACCTGCTGGTGCTGATCGGCCGTAACGGACCGATCGGTGCGTGGCTGCAGTCGTGGTTTGGCATCAACCTGGTGTTTACCTGGCAGGCTGCAGTGATCGCCGCCGCTGTGGCCTCGCTGCCGCTGGTGTTCAAGCCGGCACGCGCGGCGTTCGAGGAAGTGGACGGACAGCTGGAGCAGGCCGCACGCACGCTTGGTGTGTCCGAAGCAGCGGTGTTCTTCCGCATCACGCTGCCGCTGGCCTGGCGTGGCATCCTCGCCGGCCTGTTGCTGGCGTTTGCACGTGCGATGGGCGAGTTCGGCGCGACACTGATGGTGGCAGGCAGTATTCCGGGCCGCACGCAGACGTTGTCGATCGCCATCTACGAGGCGGTGCAGGCCGGTCAGGACGGCAAGGCCAACGCGCTGGTGATCCTGACCTCGGTCGTGTGCATCGTGATCCTGCTGCTGGCCGCACGGTTGGTGGGCGGGCGTCGCCGGGAGCTGCGTGATGTGGCTTGACCTGCAGGTGCAGCGCCGACTGCAGGCGGCCAGCCAGGATTTCATGCTGGACGTAGCTTTGCAGTGCACGCAGCGGCAGGTAGTGCTGTTCGGCCCCTCGGGCGCCGGCAAGAGCCTGACCCTGAAGGCGGTGGCCGGGCTGCTGCGGCCGGGCCAGGGCCACGTACGCCTGCAGGGGCAGACCTTGTTTGACGCGGCGACCGGCGTGGACCTGCCGCCGCAGCGCCGCCGGCTGGGCTACGTGTTCCAGGACTACGCACTGTTCCCGCACCTGAGCGTGCGCCAGAACGTGGCGTTCGGTCTGCAGAAGGGCTGGTTGAATCCGCGCGCCGGGCAGCGCTTCGAAGCGGTGGAGCAGTGGTTGCACGCATTCCGCATCGACACGGTGGGCGATCTGCTGCCCTCACAGGTATCCGGGGGACAGCGCCAGCGTACCGCCCTGGCGCGCGCCCTGGTGACACAGCCGCAGGCGCTGCTGCTGGATGAGCCGTTCTCCGCGCTGGACCATGACCTGCGCCAGCACCTGCGCCAGGAGCTTGAGACCGTGCTGGACAAGACTGGTATTCCGTTGCTGTTGATCAGCCACGACCCGCAGGATGTGGCCATGTTCGGCCAGCAGGTAGCACGCGTGGTGGATGGTCGCATCGTCGGCGGTTGACCCGCGATGGACGCACTGGCGATGAATGGCTACATCTGATGGTAGTGCCGGCCGCTGGCCAGCAACCATGGAATCCGGAGCAGCCGGCCAGCGGCCGGCCCTACCGGTTCAGGAGTTCCGCGACGCTCAGGCGATGAATGGTTGCATCTGATGGTAGTGCCGGCCAGCGGCCGGCTCTACCGGTTCAGGGATTCCGCGACGCTCAGGCGATGAATGATTGCATCTGATGGTAGTGCCGGCCGCTGGCCGGCAACCATGGAATCCGGAGCAGCCGGCCAGCGGCCGGCTCTACCGGTTCAGGGGTTCCGTGACGTACAGGCGATGGTTGGTTACGTCTGATGGTAGTGCCGGCCGCTGGCCGGCAACCATGGATTCCTGAGCAGCCGGCCAGCGGCCGGCTCTACCGGTTCAACCGTTGGTCGCCCATTGGATGAACGCCCAGCGTCGCGTTGGTGCCATGCCGAAACGATGCTGCGGCGAGCGGGCATGCCATGCACGTACGCGTGCTTCCTCATCCGCATCCAACGCACCAAACAGCTCTACTGCCTGGCGCACCAGGCCATCGGCATCCTGTGCGACATCACGCACCGATTCGGGCAGGTAATCCACCTGCGGCTCGCGCCCCATGTCCAGCAGCATGTTGATCGGGTAGCGATGGTCGGGCATCGGCACCCAGTCACGGCCAAGCAGCCCGGCCAGCTCCGGTACGCCGGCACGAGGGCCGGTGGCGAAAGTAATGCAAGCGCGCTGGCGGGCGTGCGCATCCAGCCTGCGCAGCGCGGCCTCCAGATCCGGCACCATCAACGAGCGCGAGGCAATGGCCAGATCGCAACGTGGCACGTCGTCCCAGTCGTCGGTCCACGACAGCGCCCACGGTGTGATGTTGCCGATGCCGTCGCGGGTGATCGCGGCGCGCAGTCCTTCGAGCATGCCGGTGCTGTAGTCGAGCGCGTGCACATGGCCCACCTGTGCGGCAATTGGCAGGCTCAGCAGGCCGGGGCCACAGCCGACATCCAGCACCGTGGCCACGCCACTGAGATCAAGCCGGTCGAGGAATGCCTCGCTGTAGTCATCGTGGCGCCGCTTCCAGCTGGACTGCGCGGCACGCGTATCCCAGGCACTGGCCGGCTTGGCTTGGAAACCACAGGCCTGCAGGTGTTGGCGATAGCGTGCGCAGTGGTCGATCGGGGTCGGTAGGGGGGTACTCATAGTGGCGTTCCAGAAGCGGGCAGGGCGGCGGCGACGCGTGTGGCATCGACGCCATACAGGGTGGCGAGGCGCTCGGGCGTTGCGACCTCGCGGGCAGGACCGAGCACCTGCAGGCTGCCAGCGGACATCAACGCGATGCGATCAGCCACCTGCAGCGCGTGCTGCGGTTGATGGGTGGACAGCAGCACGCCGATGCCACGCTCGGCCAGGCGGCGCACGGTATCGAGGATGCGCAGCTGGTTGCCGAAGTCGAGGCTGGCGGTGGGTTCATCCATCACCAGCAGTTGTGCCTGCTGGGCCAGTGCACGTGCGATCAGTACCAGCTGGCGTTCGCCACCGCTGAGCGTGGTGACGGTGCGTTCGGCCAAGGTCTGCAGGCCCAGTTCGCGCAGGCAGTCATCGGCGATGACCTCGTCGGCGCGACCGGGTGCGGACAGCAGGCCCAGGTGCGCGGCGCGGCCCATGGCCACCACCTCGCGCACGCGCCAGGCAAAGGGCAGCGGCGCGGCCTGCGGCACGTACGCCATGCGGCGGGCGCGGGCGGCGCGATCATGCGCGTGCAGCGGCGTGCACTGCAGGTCCACTTCGCCGCGAACCGCAGGCAGCAGGCCGAGCAGGGTGCGGAACAGGGTGGTCTTGCCACAGCCGTTCGGGCCAAGCAGGCACAGCACCTCGCCGGGCTGCACCGACAGTGCAAACGGCACGCCCAGTGCCACGCCGGCATGGCCGATGACCAGGCCACGTGCTTCCAGAAGCGGGGCCGCAGCATTCATGGGCGACGCTCGCTGCGTGCCAGCACCAGCAGGAAACACGGCACGCCGACGAAGGCGGTGAGGATGCCGAGTGGCAGTTCGATCGGCGCCAGGGTGCGCGCCAGCGTATCGGCGGCAAGCAGGAAGCTGGCGCCGAGCAGCAGGCTGGCCGGCAGCAGGCGACGGAAGTCGGCGCCGACCAGCAGCCGCGCGATGTGTGGAACCACCAGCCCGACCCAGCCGATGATGCCAGCCAGCGACACCGCTGCCGCCGTGCACAGCGTGGCGGCGGCGATCAGTGTCCAGCGCAGCGGGGTGACCGCCACGCCCAGCGCGCTGGCCTCCTCGTCACCCAGGCCCAGCAGGTTCACCCGCCAGCGCAACAGCACCAGCGGCAACAGCCCGATCAGCAGCAATGGCGCGGTGACCTTGAGGTCGTCGATCACCACCGCGTTCAAACCACCCAGCAGCCAGAAGGTGATCGACGGCAGCTGCGTGTACGGATCGGCCAGCAGCTTCAGCAGCGAGATGCCGGCGCCGAGCAGCGCCGAGCAGCGCCGACACCGCGACGCCGGCCAGCACCAGCACCAGGACCGGATCGTGCCGCCGCACCAGCGCTGCCACCAGGCAGACCAGGCCCACGGCCCCAAGCCCACCGGCGAAGGCGATGCCCTGCACCAGCAGCATCGGCAGGCCGAGGAACAGCCCCAGCGACGCACCGAGGCCCGCGCCGGCCGAGACGCCGAGGATGTCCGGCGATACCAGCGGATTGCGGAACATGGCCTGGTAGGCGGCACCGGCTGCCGACAGTACCGCGCCGATCAGCATGGCCGCGAGCACGCGTGGCAGGCGGATGTGCCAGAGCGCGGCCTGCACTGCGGGCGCGCTGGGTTCGCCGATGCCGAACAGCTGCCAGCCGATGGCCTGCAACAGCGCCGCCGGGCGCACCGGAAACTGGCCGACCGAGAACGCCAGCAACAGCATTGCCAGCAACAGGCTCCAGCCACCGGCATGCCAGGTCCAACGTGGAAGCGTTCGCATGTTCAGGCGTTCGCATCCAGGCTGCGTGCAAGCGCGGCGGGCAGTGGCTGGCCCCACAGCAGCTGATGCAGCGTGCCGATGCGGCCGCGCAGTGCGGCGGGTGCCAGCGCGGGGACTGCGCCCGGATGCAGCCTGGACAGCAGCCAGGGCAGGCCGGGCAGGCGGTTGACACCGGGCGGACCATCCAGCCATCCGAATGGCAATACCGGCGCGCAGTGCAGGCGGCGCTCGCGCACGGCACGCAGGGCGCGCCAGCGCGGGTCCTGTGCCGCCTGCGCGGCGAAGCCAGCATCCTGGGTCAGGATCACGTCCGGATCCCAGGCCAGCAGTTGTTCGAACGACACCCGGGCAAGGCCCCCGGCGCCGGCACTGGCAGCCACGTTGCGGCCGCCACAGAACTCGATGACTTCGGTGTTGATCGAGCCGGACAGACCGCTTTCCAGGCCATCGCTGCCACGCCCGTAGTACACGGTGGGCCGCGTCGCAGCGGGACGCGTCGCCAGCACCTCGTGCACCAGTGCCAACTGCGCCTCCGCCGCCTGCGCCAGTGCTTCGCCACGTGCGGCAACGCCCAGCAGCCGGCCGACGTGGCGCAGCTGCGCCGGATGATCGGGCAGACGGCCGGCAATCAGCTCGAACGGAATCGCGGTCTGCTTCCAGACCCGCTCGGCCGAGTCGCGGTAATTGGCATCGAAGTCACCGGCATCCAGTACCAGGTCCGGCTGCATCGCAAGCAGGCGTTCAAGGCTGACCGTGCTGCCGCGCCCGGCCAGGCGACCGACCACCGGCAGCGTGCGCAGCGACGCCGGCAGCTGCGCCAGGGCTTCGGGCGATACCTTCATCGGCCAACCGAGCAGACGTTCGGGTGCCACGGCGGCGAGCAGTACCGCAGCCGGCGGACCGGCCGCGAACACGCGCTTGGGCGTGGCCTTGGGCGCACCCAGCCGCAGCACGCGCTGCGCCGGCATCGCCAGCAACTTGGCATTGACGACCAGCAACGGTGCCAGCGCGAATGCCTGCAGCAGGGCGCGCCGCCTCATGCGGCGGCCTCCGGCGCGGTGCGGCAGGCATCCCACCAGGCCTGCAACGCCGCGTCATCGGCGGGCAGCTCGACGGCCATGCCGCCGGTGAACTGGCGCCACGCGTCGAGGTAGGGCAGCTTCACCGCGGTCAACAAAGGAATGCCGGCCAGCATCAGCGCCAGCAGCTCATCGGCCATGCCGCCGCCTTCCGATTCCAGCGTGCCGAAGCGGTTGGCGATGGCCAGCGCGGCGTGGTCCTGCAACGCGCGGCGCAGCACCACGCTGGCATCGGCGATGCCGCCCGGGTCCAGGTTGCAGCCACAGGAGGCCGGGCCCAGCGCCTGGCTGATCGGATAACGCGAACCGGGATCGGTCACGTCCATCAGTGCCATGCGCTTGTTGCCGTTGGCGGTGGGTTCGTGCGGCAGGTGCACCAGCCCGCGCACGCGGTGGCCGGCGGCCAGCTGGCGTGCGGCGAACGCGGCCAGCAGGGCATCGGGCTCGCCGCTGTGGTCATGCACGATGGCCGCGATGCGCGGGGCCTGTATGGCGCTCATGCTCAGAACCTCCAGTTGGCATTGGCGAACCAGGTGCGGCCCGGCATCGGGTAGCCGTCGGCCAGTTCGTACCATTTGTCACCGATGTTGCGCACGCCGAGGTCGAAATCCCAGGCGTCGCGCGGGCTCCAGCTGGCCTTCAGGCCGGTGATGCCATAGCCGGGCAGCTCGCGCACCGGACGTGTGGCATCGGCGTAGCTGACCTTGCGGCCCTGTTCGGCTTCCAGCGTGGCCTGCAGCTTCAGCTGTGGCAGAAGCTGCCAGCCCACCGCCATGAACAGCCGTTGGCGCGGACTGTCGAGCAGGGCCACGCGGCGGTCTTCCAGGTTGGTGCGGCGCAGCCAGGTGTAGCTGGTCTGCAGGTCCCAGTCGTCGCCGATGCGCTGGCGCAGACCCAGTTCCACGCCCTGGTGGCGGGCCTTGCCGATGTTCTGCGCCTGGTTGCAGGTGCTGCCACCGCATTCGCGCGAGGCCACCACGGCGTTCTGGATCAGGTCATCGATGCGGCTCTGGAAGAGGGCGGCCTGCAGTTGGCCACCGTCCCACCAGCGGCCACGCAGGCCGACTTCGAAATGCGTGGCATGTTCGGCCTTCAGGTCCGGGTTGGGCAGCGCCGCACCCATGCGCGCCGAGTAACGATCCTTGATGGTCGGGAAACGCGTGCGCCGCGCGGCGCTTGCGTACCACTGCTGGTCCGGCGCCAGCTGCTGCACGTACTCCAGCACGGCGTTGGTGGCATCGGTGCTGCCGGTCGGCCAGAAGTACACGCGCTTGGCGTCGCGGCGGTCATGGCCGATACCCACGCGCAGGTGCGAGGTGTCGGTCAGCGCGATGCGGTCCTCGATCGCCATCGAAGTGGTGACATCACGGAAGTCCTTGGTCGGCGAGTGCGGGTTGCGCTCGCTGTGCCGGTCTTCCTTGTAGTGGATCGCGAACTGCAGTTCCTGGCGCGGCAGCGCCGTGGTGGCCAGGGTCACCGAGCCGCCCACGGTGCGGTCATCGTAGATGCTGGGGAAGCTGCTGTTGTCCATCGCCACCTGGTAGCTGCCGTCGGTGTAGGCGTCCAGGCCGTTGCCATAGGTATCGCGGTAGACGCGGGTGCGCAGCGTAGTGTGCTCGCCCAGGCGGGTGTTGCCGATGAAGTACAGGCTGTCCTTGTCCCACCACGGCCAGCGCCAGTAGCGGATGCCGCTGCGCGCTGTGCCGGTGTAGACCGGGTTGTCCTTCTCGCCGTCCTGGCGCGCGTAGCCGATTGCGTACTCGTCGCCCTCGCGCGGGGTGTAGCCCAGCTTGAACGACAGGCGACGGTCGTCGCGCGAGGCATTGCGCCGGTCCTTGCCGGTGTCGGTGGGTACGCGCTTGTAGTCGACGAAGCCATCCGGCAGCGGAAACTCATCGGCCTTCAGGATCGACGCACCGAGCTGGAAGTACCAGTCGCCACGACGCCCGCCGAGGTTGACCGCCGCCTTGCGCTCGCCGCCATCGGCGATGCCCAGCCGCACGTCGCCTTCCAGCGGGCGCTCGGGGCGGCGGCTGACCAGGTTGATCGCACCGCCGAGGATGTTCGGTCCGTACAACAGCGAGGCGCCGCCGCTGGCGACCTGGATCTCGGCCAGGTCGAAGGTGGTGAAGCGGCCGAAGTCCACGTAGCCGTCATAGGGCACGTACAGCGGGATGCCGTCGAGGAACACCGGCACCTGGCGCGCATCGAAGCCGCGCAGGTAGACCATGTCCTCGTTGCGCGAGTTGCGCGCCAGGCTCACGCCCGGCAATACGCTGACCGCATCACCGACCGTGTTGCGGTCGAGCTGCTGGATGCGTTTGGCGTCGAGGCTGCGTTCGGCCACGGTGGGCGACGTGCCGCGCTCGGCATGCACGTCGATCGTGCCCAGGGTGAACACCGGCGGCGAGGCCGTGTCGGCCGCGGTGGCGGCAAGCGGGAGCAGCAGGGCGGACAGGGGTAGAACGAAACGACAGGTACGCATCCTCGCGAGTCCTCGGGTTCGTTATATCCAAGATGATATAACGGTTGGCAGGGGTCAACTTGATGACCGACCCGGGGATTCTCGGCGCTGGCCGGCACGGCCACCTTGATCGATATCAAGCACGGTGCAGGGCGGTCACGCCGTACACTGGCCGCTCGCGCGAACGCAGGGATCGAAGCACGATGAGTGAGGCCGAGCCGCCGTTGGAGCTGCAGGGCAACCTGTGGCTGAGCATTGCCGGGCAGAGCGTGGGTGGGCGCGGACGCTTCGCGCTGCTGGGCCTGATCGATGCGTGTGGCTCGATCAGCCAGGCCGCCAAGCGCATGGGCATGACCTACAAGAACGCCTGGGACGCGGTGGACGCGATGAACACCGCGGCCGGCGAACCCTTGGTCGCGCGCAGTGTGGGCGGCCGTGGTGGTGGCGGTGCGCGACTGACCGAGCGCGGCCACAAGCTGATCGCGCGGTTCGAGGAGGTCGAGCGCGCGCACCGTACGTTCCTGCAGTCGCTGCAGGCCACCCCCGGGCTGGACGAGGATCTGGCCCTGATCCGGAGAATCGGCATGATCACCAGTGCACGCAACCAGTTCCACGGCCGGGTCAGCGCGCTGGCCACCGGCGCGGTGAATGATGAAGTGCAGATCGAAGTGGCACCGGGCCTGGCGCTGGTGGCCACCATCACCCATGGCAGCGTGGAATCGCTGGGGCTGGCGGTGGGCGTGCCGGCCTATGCGCTGGTGAAAGCCTCGTCGGTGATCGTGGCGCAGGGCGAGGGCGCGCGCTACTCGGCGCGCAATCAGTTCACCGGCACGGTGGAGCGGATCACCGAGGGCGCGGTGAATGACGAGGTGGTGGTGGACATCGGCCATGGCTGCAGCGTGGTGGCGGTGATCACCCGTGCCAGTACCGCAGCGCTGGAACTGCGCGAAGGCAGCACGGCAACAGTACTGTTCAAGGCGTCGAGCGTGATCGTGGGCGTGCCGATGTAGAGCGGTCTGGTAGTGCCGGCCGCTGGCCGGCAGCTTCATGGTGCGAAGCGCAGCCGGCCAGCGGCCGGCTCTACCGATCAAGGGTTCGTGTGGTCCAGTGGTGATGGATCAATACAACTCGCAGTGCGTGCGGCCTTCACCTCGTAGCGTGTCCCAGTGCCCCTGGCCACCGACGGTGATCACCCGCGCCAGTACCGCAGCGCTGTTCAAGGCGTCGAGCGTGATCGTGGGCGTGCCGATGTAGAGCGGTCTGGTAGTGCCGGCCGCTGGCCGGCAGCTTCATGGTGCGAAGCGCAGCCGGCCAGCGGCCGGCTCTACCGATCAAGGGTTCGTGTGGTCCAGTGGTGATGGATCAATACAACTCGCAGTGCGTGCGGCCTTCACCTCGTAGCGTGTCCCAGTGCCCCTGGCCACCGACGGTGATCACCCGCGCCAGTACCGCAGCGCTGTTCAAGGCGTCGAGCGTGATCGTGGGCGTGCCGATGTAGAGCGGTCTGGTAGTGCCGGCCGCTGGCCGGCAGCTTCATGGTGCGAAGCGCAGCCGGCCAGCGGCCGGCTCTACCGATCAAGGGTTCGTGTGGTCCAGTGGTGATGGATCAATACAACTCGCAGTGCGTGCGGCCTTCACCTCGTAGCGTGTCCCAGTGCCCCTGGCCACCGACGGTGATCACCCGCGCCAGTACCGCAGCGCTGTTCAAGGCGTCGAGCGTGATCGTGGGCGTGCCGATGTAGAGCGGTCTGGTAGTGCCGGCCGCTGGCCGGCAGCTTCATGGTGCGAAGCGCAGCCGGCCAGCGGCCGGCTCTACCAGTCGAGCGTTCGTGCAATCCAGTGGAATGGATCAATACAACTCGCAATGGGTGCGGCCTTCGCCCCGCAGCGCGTCCCAGCGCCCTTCGCCACCGATGGCATCGATGGCCTCGCGCACCGCGCCTTCCAGATGGCTCTTGTTGCCGCACAGGTACAGATGCCCACCGCGGGCCAGTACATCGCGCACGTCATCGCCGCGCTGCTGCAGCACATGCTGCACATAGACCTTTTCGACGCCGTCGCGCGAGAATGCAGTATGCAGGCCGGCCAGCACGCCTCGCGTGTGCCAGTCCTGCAGCTGTTCGCGGTACAGGTAATCGTGCTGGCTGTGCTTCTCGCCGAACACCAGGTGCACTTCGCGCGCACAGGCGCTGGCCTGCAGCTCCTGCATCAGCCCCATCAACGGTGCGATGCCGGTGCCGGTGCCGACCAGCAACAGGGGGGCTTCGCCGGTATCGGGCAGATGGAAGCCGGGGTTGGAGCGGCAGTACACACGGGCATGGTCGCCACCGTGCAGCAGGCTGCCGGTGGCTGTGCCAACGCGCTCGCGGCCGCGCAGGGTGTAGCGTACTTCGCGCACGCACAGGCTCAGCTGGTCGTTGCAGGGGTGCGAGGCAATCGAATAGGCGCGCGGCAGGCGCGGTGACAGCAGCTCGTGCAGGCGGGCCAGCGGCACGCTGTCCGGGGTAGCGTGGTCCTGCAGCACGTCCAGCAGGTCCAGCCCGTGCAGGTAGGCTTCCAGCTCGCGTTTCTGGCTGACCTTCAGCAGGCCCTTCAGCACCTCGCTGCCGCCGAGCCTGGCCAGTTCGCGCAGCACGCCCTTGCTCAGCAGGCGCAGCTCGCGGTCATGCAAGGCGGTCACGGCGGCAGTGTCGCCATACCAGGTGGCCAATGCCTGCAGCAGGGCAGGGTCGTTCTCGGGTACTACATGCAGGGTGTCGCCCGCGCGGTACGCCATGCCACTGCCGGCAATGTCCAGCTGCAGGTGCCAGGCGGCCGGGTCGCTGCTGTTCAAGCGGCGGCGTTCCAGAATGGGGGCGGCAAAGGCGTTGTCTTCGCCATAGGCGGTGACCTGCAGGTGCAGGTCCTGGCCCGCGTTCACGTCGCCGTCCAGCACCTGGCCCAGCACTGGCTGCCATTGCTGGAAGAACTGCTCGTAGCCCAGGTCGGCATCCACGCGGTGCAGCAGCGGCTGCGCCTGGCGCTCGCTCAGCGCGGCATCCAGCGCCTTGGTGAAGCCACAGAAGCTGGGGTAGCCGGTGTCACCGAGGCCGAACACCGCATAGCGCAGGCCACTCAGTGTCGGGGTCTGGCGCAGCGTTTCGAAGAACTGCTCGCCGTTGGCTGGCGGTTCGCCGTCACCGAAGGAACTGGAGATCGCCAGCAGCACATCGCCGTGGCCGAGGCTGGCCACGTCGATATCGTTGAACGGGAGCACCTGCGGCGCGTGCGGCTGCAGGTCCGCGCCCAGGCGCTGGGCCAGGGCGCGGGCATTGCCCGACTCGGACGCGAAACCCACCAGCAGGCGGCTGAAGGGCGTACTGGTCGGGAGGGCGTTCACGCGGCCTCGTAGAAGTCGTCGAACTTTTCCTTGCTGAACTCGACCAGGTCGTAGTTCTGCATCAGGTCGTTCACCACGCGGCGGATGCTGATGTACGAGGTGATGTTGCCCTCGGCATCGAACAGCGGCTGCACGGTGGTGTCCACCACGTAGAGCACGCCGCCCTTGCCGAGGTTGGGCACGATGCCGGTCCAGGTCTTGCCGGCCTTGATGGTGTCCCACATGTCCTTGTAGACGGCCTTGGGCACGTCCGGATGACGCACGATGCTGTGCGGCTGGCCGATCAGCTCCTCGCGGGCGAAGCCGGTGAGCGTGCAGAACAGGTCGTTGGCGTAGGTGATGTTGCCCTGCAGGTCGGTGGTGGAGATCACCATGACGTTCTGCATGGCATTCAGCAGCTGGGCGTTGTCGGGGGTGTAGCTCATCGCAGGGTCCTTGTGGATGCCGGTAACGCCGGCGTGTTCGGGTCCTGCATAGAAATACGCCCGCACGGCGGCGGGCGGTTTGACATTGATCAAGTGGGTGGCTGGATCGGCTGCGACCGGGTGTCGCAGGGAGAATCTCTGCAGAGACGAGCCCATGCTCGGCTCACGCGGCAAGCGGGAATGCCAGCAGCCGAGCATGGGCTCGGCTGCTACAGGAACGGCGAGCGCGTCAGCCCATCAGATAGCGCAGTACACCCGCCGAGACCACGCCGATCAGCACCGTCGGCAGCATCGACAGCCGCGTGGCAGCCAGCAGGGTGATCGCCAGCGCGGCGAGGTCGGCGGGCTTGTCGGCGACGAAGTCGGGCGCGATCACCGAGATCAGCACGCAGCCCGGCGCGGCTTCCATCACCGTTACCGCGCGCTTGCTCAGTGTGCGGTTGCGCAGTGCGAGGAAGCCGACGATGCGGGTCAGGTAGGTGGCGGCGGCCATCAGCACGATGGTCAGCACCGAGGTCCAGTGGATCAATCCGTTGAAGATCATGCCGCGTCCTCCGCCAGCAGCCAGGCCGCGGCCAGGCCCGCCAGTGCGCCGCTGGCCACGTACCACGCACCCGGCACCAGCAGGTAGGTGGCAGCGGCCACCACCAGGCTGACCAGCCACGGGCGCGCGGCCTTCATGCCCTGCCACATGCCGCGCAGCAGCACCAGGAACACGGCGGGGAAGGCCATGTCGAAGCCGTAGGCGTGGATGTCGCCCAGCATCGGCCCAACGATCGCGCCCAGCGCGGTGCAGGCCACCCAGACCGTGTACAGGCCTGCCGACACACCCAGGTAATAGGCCAGGCTGAAGCCGAGCGCACGGCGGCGCGCATCGGCCACGCCCATTGCCCAGCTTTCGTCGCACATGAAGAACAGCGCCGGCAGCACGCGGCGGCGCGGCAGGTGCTGCAGCAGCGGGGCCAGGCTGGCACCCATCAGTAGGTGACGGCTGTTGACCAGCGCGGTGATCGCCACGATCAGCGCGATATGCGGCGGCGAGGTCCACAGTTCGACGGCGGCGAATTCCGAGCCGCCGGCGAAGTTGAGGCCGGTCATCAGCGGCACTTCCAGCGCGCTCAGGCCCTTCTGGGCGGCCTGGGCGCCGAGCACCAGGGCGAAGGGAATGAAGCCGATCATCACCGGTATGGCGGCGCGCAGGCCGCGCAGGAATTCGGCGCGCGGGGCGGTATCGCAGGTATCGGGCAGGGGGAGGGTGGTACGGGCGTCCATGGAACGGCACAACGAGGTGGGGGTGGCCCATGCTAGCGGCCTGATCGCGAAATCGGGTTGCGTTGATGCCATTCGATTCGGGAATATTGAGATTCCATGCGGCCAGGGTCGCCAAAGGTGAAATCCCATGCAGTATCAGCTCGACAACCTCGATCGCCGCATTCTCGATGCCCTGCAGCGTGACGGTCGCCTGCAGAACCTGGAGCTGGCCCGGCAGGTGGGCCTTTCGCCCTCGGCCTGCCTGCGGCGGGTGCGGCTGCTGGAGGAAGGCGGCTACATCGACCGCTACGTTGCCCTGCTGAACGAGGCCAAGGTGGGGCGTGGCTTCACTGTGTTCGTGCGGGTGTGGCTGCGCGGGCAGGACGAGGACACCACCAACCACTTCATCAACAGCATCAAGTCTTTCCCGGAAGTGCTTGAATGCCATCTGATGGCGGGCGACTGCGATTTCCTGCTGCGGGTGGCGGTGGCAGACCTTGATGCCTACCGGCAGTTCCAGATGCAGCACCTGAACCGGATCGCCGGGGTGCAGAACACCAAGACCGAGATTCCGATGCAGCGGATCAAGCAGACCACCCAGTTGCCGCTTTGAGGGATGGGGGTTCCGGCCGGGTTGCACCTGGCACCCGCGGTAGTGCCGGCCGCTGGCCGGCAACGTCAGGAGCAACAGCCGAAGCAACAGCGTGCATTAGCCGCTCTTGGTGGGTGTCGACCTTGGTCGACACGTTTTGGCCGGCAAGGGGTCGGATCCCGTTGCTGCGCAACGGGCTCTGACCCCGGGAGCAGATGAACATGTCTGTTCGATTCATTGATGCCTGATCCGTGACTGGCTCCAGGAAGGCTGGCCCGACGGTCGGCCGTGGGCGGCGGTCATCGCAATGACATGTGCCCCCGGTACGGTTTGAGCCCGCTTGCTGGTCGCGCGCGGGCCGGGGTTCCGGTCGTGGCGCGCGTCCACTGCAGCTGCTGTCGCTGCCGAGGGTCATGTGTTCTACGTCAGGGGGCTGAATGGACACCATGCGGTCAGAACTTGGAAGGTGGCCATCGCCGCATGGCTGCTGCTGTCCTTTGCCGCTGTGGCGCAGGACGGTGTTCATGCCTACGACATCCCCGCGCAGCCGCTGGAGCAGGCGGTCGAGCGCTTCAGCGTCATCAGCGGGTGGTCGGTGATGTACCCGGGCGATCTTGCCGCGGGCCGTAGCAGCCATGCGCTGCGCGCCAGCCTTGCGCCGCTGCCTGCCTTGCAGATGCTGCTGCAGGATTCCGGTATCGAGGCCGAGGTGATCGGCGAGCAGCGCGTGGTGCTGCGGCGGGGCACGCCCGCGGCAGCCGAACCCGGTATTGGCGCCGAGCTCCCGGATGCCGAGCGTCGGCGCCGCTATGGCGGGCTGCAGCAGCGCCTGCGTGCGGCGTTCTGTGACGACCCCGAGATCGCGCCCGGCCGCTATGCCGCAACGCTGCGCTTCCACGTCGACGGCGAGGGCCAGGTGCAGCAGCCCGAGCTGCTGTCCGGCAGTGGCAGTGCCCGCCGCGATGCGCGCCTGCTTCAGGCGCTGCAGGGCCTGGTGCTGGCGCGCGATGCCGCTGCGCTGCCGCAGCCGGTGACCCTGCAGATCCGTCCTTCCGGCGCCGACCACGACTGTGGCCGGCGCGCGCCCCTTCCATGACTTCAAGGATTCGAACATGAGCAACGGTACGGCTGGGGCAGTTGACCTGATGGACCACCTTCTGGGGGCCTACGACGAGCTGAAGCGCCGGCTGGTGCGCAAGCTGGGCTCGGAGGAGCTGGCCGGCGATGCGCTGCAGGACACCTGGATGCGCCTGAGTGCGCGCCGTGACCGCCTGGATGCCGTGCAGAACCCCGCGGCCTACCTGTTGCGCATGGCGATGAACACGGTGATCGACCGCCAGCGTGCCGACCACCGCCTGCTGAGCCTGGAAGAGGTGGATACGCTGATGGAGATGGCCGACCCGGCACCGGGCCCGGCGCAGGCGGCCGAACTGGATTTCGCGCTGGAAGACATGGTCGGCCTGCTGCAGCGCATGCCCGAGCGCCGACGCCGCATCCTGCTGGCGATCCGCGTCGATGGCCTGCAGCAGCGCGACGTCGCCGACCAGCTGGGCGTGTCATTGCGGCTGGTGCAGCGTGAGTTGAAGGCGGCCCAGGATTACCTGGCCGAGCGCAGCGGGCAGGGGCGCCAGGTGCGGTTCTGAGCGGCGGCATCCGTCTACACTTTGACGCCGAGCAGAACCCCGCAGCGTGCGGGTCCGGCATGAGCCCCCATGGATCCTGACGATCGCCCGCAACGCCCGCTGGATGCCGTCGAGCGTCAGGCCCACGCGTGGGTGGTGCGGCTGACCTCGGGCGAGGCCACCGCCGCCGATGGGCGCAGGTTCCGTGAGTGGTGCGAGGCTGATCCGCGTCATCGCGAAGCATTCGGCCGTGCGCGCCGGCAATGGGAGCAGGTACGCCTGGCCGGCGAACAGCTGCCCGCTGCTGCGCGCCAGCCGGTCGCGCCGACGCCGGCCCAGCGCTGGAGCCGGCGCGCCTTCCTGGGCGCCGCGATTGCCGCACCGGCCAGTCTGGTGGTGGTGGCGGCGATCCGCCCGCCGCTGGGGCTGTGGCCCTCGGTGACGGCGATGGCGGCCGATTTCCACACCGGCACCGGTGAACGGCTGCAGATCGCGCCCTTGCCGCAGCTGAAGATCGAACTGGATACGCAGAGCAGCCTGCGCCGTCGTTCGGATACGCAGGGCGAAGGCTTCGAGCTGGTGCAGGGCCAGGCCGCGATCGAAACCCAGGCAGGCCTGCGCCTTGCCCTGTTCGCGGGGCCGGGCTGCGTGATTGCCGATGAAGGTGCGGTGCGCCTGGACGTCCGCAACACCCACGGCCAGGTACGGGTAACCTGCCTGCAGGGCAGCGCCCGCATCGAGCACCCGCAGGGCCGCCTGCAGCTGCAGGCGGGCCAGCAGACCCAGTACGACGAGCGCCTCAGTGGCGTGGTGGCCGAAGCCCTGGCCTCGGAAGTGAGCGCCTGGACCGAGGGCATGCTGGTGTTCCGCCGCGCTCCATTGCGCGAGGTGGTGGATGAAATCAACCGCTACCGCCGGGGCAAGGTGCTGCTGGGCGAATCGGCATTGGCGCGGGCCCCGGTCAGCGGCCGTTTCCGCATCGATGATCCGGACGCGGCGCTGGAGCAGCTGCGACTGACGATGTCGCTGGATCTGCGTCGCTTTCCGGGTGGCATTGCCGTCCTTGGTTAGATGAAGACGCTGGCCGTGCGCGCCGCGCAGGGCTGTTGCAAGCAAGGAGACGCCAAGGATGCGCAACGAGACCATCGGTGTGCTGGATCTGCGCCGCAATCTGTCGGCGTTGCTGGAAACCACGCAGCGACGGCCCTTGATGGTGCATCGCTATGGATCGCCGTGGGTGTGCGTGGTATCCGATGCGCAATGGCAGCAACAGGCCGTTCTGCTGGAGTTCGATCCGCAGTCCCACCCGTTGGCGATGCTGTTGCGGCTGCAGCAGCAGGTGCTGCCCCTCGCTGAGGCCGGCACGCTGCCGCCTGCGGCGATGGCGCGCGTGCTGCTGCTGATGGGCATGCACGGCATCGACGATCTCGTGCAACTGCACGAACAGGTACAGCACCATCGTCTTTGGCACTGGTTCGTGGCCGGCACCCATGGCGTGATGGATGGCTGGCAGCTGCCGGCGCTGCGTGTTGCGATGGCGTCATGGTGTGATGACGTGGATATGTCCAATGCGCTGACAACGTTCGCCGCACGCAGCGATGTGGCGATACTGGCGCGCCGTTGCGGGGGCGAAGCGCCGCGACTGGAGCGCGAAGCCTGCAGGCAGATGACGCTGCGATGACGTTGCTGATGAAGCGCCACGCAGCGCACAGAGACGCATTCGCGTTGTCGCTTCACCTGCCTTGCTGACGTCTTCTCCAGAGTACGACGCACCACGCGTCGTGGAGCACGGGCGGCGCCGATGGCAGATAGTCGCAGGATCAGCATGCTGGAACTGGATCGCCACCTGAGCCAGTCGCTGGAGCAGGCTCGGCACACGCCTGTGAACGTGCAGCGCTATGGGCACTCGTGGGTCTGGGTGCTGTCCAGTGATGCCTGGGCCGATGCGGCGCGCTGGGCGGCACTGGACAGCAGCGCGCATCCGCTGGCCGCGTTGCGGCGCGCCCTCGATCTGCAGCTGCGGCCCTGGCCCGAAGCGGCCATGAACGCGCTGCCGCTTGACGCGGGCGATGTGCGGCAGCTGCAACGTGCGGCGTTGCTGGTGGTCGTGCGTGATCTCAACAGTGCGCAGCGCGTGTACGACGATCTGCGCTACCACCAGGCCTACCGGATGTTCATCGGCCTCGACCATGGCACCGCGTGGTCGCCGATGCAGTGCGTGCGCCTGCTGCAGGCCTGCGCGCACCCGTTGCTGCGCGGCTGCATCGACGATGCGCTGGCCAGCGTGCCGCAGCACTTGTTCGAGTCTGCATGTGTACCTGCGGTACGTGCTGCGCCTGCACAGGCACACGCGCAGCGAATAGCAGGCGGATGTTTATCGTACTGACACATGCACCGCTGACCATGGCGCAGCGGTCTCTTCCAGGATGACGAGGGCGGAACAATGGCAAGGCAGGTGGGTGGTCGCAGGGCTCGGCAGCAGGGCTTCAGCCTGATCGAGATCATGGTGGTGGTGGTGATCATCGGCATTCTCGCGGCATTGATCGTGCCGCGGTTGATGGACCGTCCCGACCAGGCGCGCGTGGTGGCGGCGCGCCAGGACATCGCGGCGCTGATGCAGGCATTGAAGTTGTTCAAGCTGGACAACGGGCGCTATCCCAGCGCCGAACAGGGCCTGCAGGCGCTGGTGAAGCCGCCGCAGGGCGGCGGTGCGATGCCGGTGACACCGTATCTGGATCGCCTGCCGAATGACCCATGGGGCCATCCGTACCAGTACCAGATTCCCGGAACCCATGGCGACATCGATGTGTTCTCGCTGGGTGCGGACAGCAAGCCCGGTGGCGACGCCGGGAACGCGGACATCGGCTCCTGGCAGCTGTGAGGCGTGCAGATGACAGCCCGGACGCGTTCGGTCCCGTGCACCCGCCAGCGCGGCATGGCGGTGATCGTCGCCCTGCTGGTGGTGGCATTGGTGGCGGTGATTGCCACTGCACTGCTGACCCGGCAGTCGGCACAGCTGCGTGCGCTGCGTGGCGACCAGCTGCGTGCGCAGGTGCGCATGGCGGTCGATGCCACCCTGGAGCGCGCGGCGCAGCAGCTGCGTGACGATGTAAAGGAGCAGTTGACCACGGTGCGCAGCGGCCGTTGGGCGCGTCCACTGACGCTGCAGGCGCCGCTGCCGGTGCAGCTGCAGCTGGTCGATGCACAGTCCATGTTCAACCTGCGCACCCTGCTGGCCTATGGCAAGCCGGACCCGGAGGCACGGCGCGCGTTCATCGCGCTGTGTGCCGGGCAGGGCTTGGGGCAGGGTGCCTGTGCATCTGCTGCCGATCACATCCAGGCGAGGCTGCGTGATGGCGACCTGCAGGCGCAGGCGCCGTTGCCGCGTGAATCGCTGATCGAGCAGGCCCTGGCGGGCGCCGACCCAGTGGCGGTGCAGGCACTGGCACGGCGCACCGTGGTGCTGCCGGCCCAGACCCTGGTCAATGCCAACACCAGTGACATCAGCGTGTTACAGGCGGTCACTCCCGGCGTGGAGCCGGGGCGCCTGCAGGCGCTGCTCGGTGAGCGCGACGGTGGCCATTGGCTGCTCAACCGCGGCGATATCGCCAATCGACTGCAACTGAGCAACGCGCAGATGGCCGTGGTGCCGCTTGGCATTCATAGCGAGTGGTTCCTTGCCGTCGGCCAGGTACAGGCCGATGGCAATGCGGTCGACTTCCGGGCCCTGATCTGGCGCGAGTACCGCGACGATGGAGCGCGCGTGCAGCGCGTGTGGACGAGGATCGGCGCATGAACATGCAGCTTCGGGTGCGCCTGCCGGCGCTGGAGTGCCTGCGCGCCGACAGTACGGTGGAGTGGGTTCAGCTGCACAAGGGCGAGGTAGTGGCACACGGCCGCGACACGCTGGCCGCGCTGGGTCTGCGTCATCCGCAGGCGACGGTGCGCGCCTGCCTCGATCCGCATGACCTGATCCTGCTGGAACTTCAGCTGCCGCCGTTGTCCGGGCGGCGCCTGCAGTCGGCGCTGCAGGGCGAGGTGGAGGCGATGCTGCTGGATGACCTGCAGGAGGTGGCGCTGGCCCACGGTGCGCAGGCGGCTGACGGCACGGTTCCGGTGGCCTGGCTCGGCCAGCAGGCAGTCCTGCAGGCGCAGCAGCTGCTGGCCTCGTGCGCACTGCAGCTGCAGGCGCTGTATCCGACGCCGCTGCTGCTGCCGTGGCAGGACGCACAGGCCACGCTGCAGGTCAGCGGCGAGCACCTGCTGGTGCGCAGCGGGCGCGATCGTGGGTTCGTCCAATGGTATGGCGGACGTGACGCGGGTGCCGTGATGCAGGCTCTGGCCGTGCGTCTGCAGCAGGCCGGCGTGCAGGCCGTGCAGTGGATCGACAGCGTGCCGTCGGCGTGGCCGGAGAACCTGCCGGCCACCGTGGTCGCGCATGAACGGCAGGCATGCGGACCCGTGCCAGCGTGGTCGTTGCCACTGCCGGGTCGCAGCAGGCAGGCACCCCGCGTGGCGATCGGCCTCGCATTAGCGGCGGTGTTGCTGGCTGCGCTTGGGCTGCAGCTGCAGGTCTCGCGCTGGCGCAGCGAGGGTGAGGCGTTGCAGCAGGACGTGGCGCGGCAGTTCAGCTCGCACTTTCCGGAGATCACCGATGTGGTGGACCCGGTGCTGCAGGCGCGGCGCGCGCTGGCCGTGCCGTTGCCGGCGCCGCCGTTGCCACCGGTGCAGCGGCAGGTCGCAACGATGCTGCAGGCGATTCCGGAGTTGGGCGGCCAGGTGCGCGGCCTGCACTATCAACCCGGCCAGTTGGAACTGGAGCTGGACGCCGATGCGCAGGCGGTAGCCGATGACGCACAGCGGCTGGAACAGTGGCAGCAGGCGGCGCAGGCGCAGGGCCTGCAGCTGGCGCGCGAGGCCGGTGGACGCCTGCGCGTGAGCGGGGGCGGACAGTGACCGCCAGAGCCGTGCGCCTGGGCGAGGGTGTGGCCGGTCTGCAGCGACGCTGGCAGCACCTGCCGTCGCGCGATCGCTGGATGCTGTGGGTGATGGTGCTGGCGCTGCTGGCAGCCGGGCTGTGGTCATTCTGGCTGGAGCCGCTGCTGAAACAGCGTGCGCACTGGCAGGCTGAGCTGCCGCGGCTGCAGGCGCAGGCGCGCGCACTGGCGCCGCTGCTGCGTGCACGCGAACGCCAGCAGCAGGTGCAGGGGCAGCGCCCGACGCTGGCCGCGCTGCGTAATGGAATCAAGTCCGCCGGCCTCGCCGATGGACTGCATGTCGAAGCACGCGACGGGCGTTGGCACCTGCAGGTGCAGGCCGTACCTGCTGACGCACTGTGGAACTGGCTGCTGCCCGTGCTGGCCGATCCGGCCATCGAACTGCAGCAGCTGCAACTGACACGCACAGGGGATGCGAACATGCCGGCGGCACGGATATCCGGAAACATCGTGATGGCACTCACTGCGGGTGGCCATTCATGAGGGCGATGCGCAGCCTTGCCTGCAGTACTGTACTGGCCCTGATCGTGGGCGCCGCTCACGTTGTTGCACCGGCACAGGCGCAGGACGCCCCCGATGAGCCGGTGCAGCTGAACCTGGTGGATACCGATATCGGTGGCGTGCTGCGCATGGCAGCACGGTTCACCGGCCGCCAGTTCCTGGTCGACCCGCGGGTGACCGGCAAGATGACCGTGGTTTCCGATGGTCCGGTCAGCCGTACCCAGGCCTACCAGTTGCTGCTGGGCGCGCTGCGCATGCGTGGCTTTGCGGTGGTCGAGAACGGCGGCGTCAGCCGGGTGGTGCCGCAGGCCGACGCCAAGCTGTTGGGCGGGCGCGTCGGCACCGGCGGTGCGGGCGGTGAGGTCGCCACGCGCACCTTCGCGCTGCGCTACGAGAACGCGGCCGCGCTGGTGGCGGTGCTGCGGCCGATGATCAGCCCGGACAACCCGATCACCGCCAATCCGGGCAACAACACCCTGGTGATCACCGACTATGCCGACAATCTGGAGCGCATTGCGCGGGTGATCGCCAGTGTCGATACACCGGCCGGCATGGACACCGACGTGGTGAAGCTGCAGCAGGGCATCGCGGTGGACGTGGCTGCGATGGTCGCGCCGCTGCTGGATGCCCAGGGCGCCGAGCCCAGCCAGAAGGTGGTGGTGATGGCCGACCCCCGCAGCAACAGCGTGCTGCTGCGTTCCAGCAGCCCGGGCCGAACGCGCCTGGCGCGGCAGTTGGTGGAGAAGCTGGACCGCGCGCAGGACGAGTCCGGCAACCTGCATGTGGTCTACCTGCGCAATGCCCAGGCCAATCAGCTCGCCGGCGTGCTGCGCGGCGTGGTGGCCGGGCAGAGCGATGCACCGGCAATGGGCAGCAACGAAGGCATCACGCCACTGCCGGGTGACGCCAACCGCGCCACACCGGCGCAGCCGTCGCAGCCGTCGCAGTCCAAGACCGGTGGCAATGCGCTGGAATCGCAGCGGCTGGACCCGAACCGCCGCGACCCGATCGACGCCGGCAGCACCGGCTTCAGCCAGAATGGCATTTCGGTGCAGGCGGACGTGGCCACCAACACGCTGCTGATCTCCGCCCCCGAGCCGGTGTACCGCAACCTGCGGCGGGTGATCGACCAGCTCGACCAGCGTCGTGCACAGGTGCTGGTGGAAAGCCTGATCGTGGAGGTCAACCAGACCGACGCGGCCGAACTGGGCGTGCAGTGGATGCTGGGCAATGGCCGCACCTTCGGCGGCACCCACTTCGGCGGCACCACCGGTGGCAGCGGGCTGAACACCACCGCACGCACCACCCTGGACGTGCTGCCCAAGGATGGCCTGAAGATCGGCGTGATCGACGGCACCATCAACCTGCCCGGCGTCGGCCAGATCCTCAACATGAAGGCGTTGGCCAACGCGCTGCAGAGCAAGGGCGGTGCCAACATCCTGTCCACGCCGAACCTGATGACGCTGGACAATGAAGCGGCCAGCATCATGGTCGGGCAGACCGTGCCGTTCGTCAGCGGCCGCTACGTGACCGACGGTGGTGGCGGCAGCAACAACCCGTTCCAGACCATCGTGCGCGAGGACGTGGGCCTGAAGCTGCGGGTGCGCCCGCAGATCTCCGAGGGCGGCACGGTGAAGCTGGACATCTACCAGGAAGTCAGCAGCATCGACGCGCAGAGCGCGAACAGCACGGCCGGCATCATCACCAACAAGCGCGCCCTGGATACCAGCGTGCTGCTGGACGACGGCCAGATCATGGTGCTGGGTGGCCTGCTGGAAGACAGCGTCAGCCATGGCCGTGATGCGGTGCCGGGGCTGGGAAAGATCCCGGTGCTGGGTGCCTTGTTCCGCAGCGACACGCGCAAGCGCGCCAAGACCAACCTGATGGTGTTCCTGCGCCCGCACGTGGTGCGTGACCCCGCCGCCGGCCAGCGCCTGACCCGCGACCGCTACGACTACATGCGCAACGCGCAGGCCGGCGCGCAGCCGGTACAGAGCTGGGCCTTGCCGACGCTGTCGGCACCGCAGCTGCCACCGCAGGACCTGTCTGTACTCGGCCAGGGCAATGCACGCGATGGCCAGGGCCAGCCGCTGCAGAACAGCAGCCTGGCGGCGCTGTACCCGTCCGGTGACGGCGATGCGCAGCTGGTGCAGTTCGCGCAGGGGCTGGACCCGGCGCGTGCCAGCCAGGGCGTGGCGCAGGTGCGTGCACTGGGCCTGCAGGCCTATGCCGAAACGACGCCCGGCGAGAGCGGGCAACGCCTGCGCGTGCGATTGCCGCGCGATCCGGCGACGCTGGACCCCGCGCTGCAGCAGCTGCGCGGGCTGGGCTACACGCCGGAACTGGTGATCGGGCCGTGAGCGCCGCCGCGCCACTGCCGTACGCCTGGGTGCGCAGCCATGGCGTGATGCTGTCCGAAGTTGGCGGCGAGTCGGTGCTGCTGGGCACCGCCGAAACCGCGGCGTGGGCCGTGGCCGAACTGCGCCGACGGCATGGCCCGCTGCCGTTCCAGGCGCTGGATGCAGCGACCTGGCAGCAGCGGCTGGGTGAGCAGTACCGTGACGGCGGCGATGCCGCTGCCGTGGTCGGGGCTGCTGAAAGTGAAGTGGATCTGGACCGGCTGATGCAGGACATGCCGGAGGTCACCGATCTGCTGGATGCACAGGACGATGCGCCGGTGATCCGCATGATCAACGCGCTGCTGGCACAGGCCGCACGCGATGGCGCCAGCGATCTGCACATCGAGCCGTTCGAGACCCATTCGGTGGTGCGCTACCGGGTGGACGGCACCCTGCGCGACATGGTGCAGCCACGGCGCGCACTGCACGCGGCGCTGGTGTCGCGCATCAAGATCATGGCCCACCTGGACATCGCCGAGAAGCGGCTGCCGCAGGACGGGCGCATCGCGATCCGGGTGGGTGGGCGTCCGTTGGACATCCGCGTCTCCACGGTGCCGACCGGGCATGGCGAGCGTGCTGTGCTGCGCCTGCTGGAGAAGGATGCCGGCCGCCTGCAGCTGCAGCGGCTGGGCATGGCCGATGACACCCTGGCCACGTTCACCGGATTGATCCGCCAGCCGCATGGCATCGTGCTGGTCACCGGCCCGACCGGCAGCGGCAAGACCACCTCGTTGTATGCGGCGCTGGGCCAGCTCGACAGCAGCACCAGCAACATCCTCACCGTGGAGGACCCGGTGGAGTATGACTTCGCCGGCATCGGCCAGATTCAGGTCAACGCGCGTATCGGCATGAGCTTCGGCACGGCGCTGCGCGCGATTCTGCGCCAGGACCCGGACACCATCATGATCGGTGAGATCCGCGACCTGGAGACCGCGCAGATTGCGGTGCAGTCGTCGCTGACTGGCCATGGCGTACTGGCCTCCCTGCACACCAACGACGCGATCTCGGCGGTGACCCGCCTGGCCGACATGGGCGTGGAACCGTTCCTTCTGGCCTCGTCGCTGCGCGGCGTGCTGGCGCAGCGGCTGGTGCGGCGGCTGTGCACGCAGTGCCGGCGCGCCGAGGTGGACGACGAGGGCCGTATCGTGTGGCGTGCGGTGGGCTGCGCGGCCTGTGCCAACAGCGGCTACCGGGGACGCACCGGTATCCACGAACTGTTCGTGGTCGACGACCGCGTGCGTGCGCTGATCCACGAAGGGCAGGGGGAACCTGCGCTGCGCGAGGCGGCACGACGTGCCGGCATGCGCACGTTGCGCCAGGACGGCCAGCGCTGGGTCGACAGCGGGGTGACCACGCTGGAAGAGATCCTGCGCGTCACCGGCGACGACTGAGGCTTACATGGCGCTGTTCGACTACCAGGCCGCCAACGCGCAGGGCCGCATCGAGAAGGGTCAGCTGGACGCCGACAGCCCGCGCGGCGCACGCCAGCTGCTGCGCGGTCGCGGGCTGACGCCCGTGCAGGTCAGCGCGGCGCGCGGTGCGGGCAGTGGCTGGGGCGCCCGCCGGCTGTCTGCCAGCGAGCTGGCCTGGGCCACGCGCCAGCTGGCCAGCCTGCTGGCCGCCAGCCTGCCGTTGGAAGCTGCATTGAGCGCGGTGATCGAGCAGGCCGAGCGCCCGCACGTGGCCCAGGCACTCACCGCCGTACGCGCCGACGTGCGTGCCGGCCAGCGCCTGACCGTTGCGCTGGCTGCGCGGCCGCGCGATTTTCCGCCGATCTATCGGGCGCTGGTGGGCGCCGGTGAAGACTCCGGCGACCTGGCACGGGTGATGGAGCGCCTTGCCGACTACATCGAAGAACGCAACGCGCTGCAGGCCAAAGTACTGACCGCTTTCATCTACCCAGCGGCGATCAGCCTGGTGTCGGTGGCGATCGTGATCTTCCTGCTCAGCTACGTGGTGCCGCAGGTGGTGACCGCGTTCGTGCAGGCGCGGCAGACGCTGCCGATGCTGACCCAGGTGATGCTGGCCGCCAGCGCGTTCGTGCGCAGCTGGGGCGTGTGGGCAGGGCTCGGCATCGCTGCGTTGGTGGTGGCATGGCGGTTGGCCCTGCGCAAGCCCGAGCTGCGCCTGCGATGGGACGCGATGCTGCTGCGGGTGCCGATGGTCGGGCGCTTCGTGCTGGGCGTGAACAGTGCGCGCTTTGCCTCGACGCTGGCGATCCTGCTGGATGCCGGTGTGCCACTGCTGCGTGCCTTGGAGGCGGCGCGGCAGACGCTTGGCAATGCGCTGCTGGCGCGCTGTGCCGATGACGTGTCTGCGCGCGTGCGCGAAGGTGCGGCGCTGGGTGCTGCGCTGAGGGTGCAGAAGGTGTATCCGCCGATCCTGGTGCACCTGGTGGCCAGCGGCGAGAAGACCGGCTCGCTGGCGCCACTGCTGGACCGCGCCGCACAGACGATCTCGCGCGAGATCGAACGTCGCGCGATGGCGCTGACCGCGCTGCTGGAACCGACCATGATCCTGGTGATGGGCGGCGTGGTGCTCACGATCGTGCTGGCCGTGTTGATGCCGATCATGGAAATGAATCAATTGGTCCAGTGATGCGCAACGCGCATCACGGCACGCTTTCGATTCTCCACACAATCCTCCACACCTTTTTTCGATCTTCCACAGGTTTCTTAAGCGGCCTGTCATCGGCGCGGACCAGCATAGCCACGTCGCCGCAGAGTGGGCTGGGAGGCCCTCGGCGGCAGCAGGCGTGTAGTGACCGTTCCTCCCTTGGTGTTTCCCTTCGTAGTAAACCCTTCAGGAGAAGATCATGAACAAGTACAAGACCCTGGCCGCGCTGGTTGCCACCGCGCTGCTCGCCACCGCCGGTGCCGCTTCGGCCCAGCAGTCCCTCATCAACGGTGGTGGCGCCTCGCTGCCGGCCGATCTGTACAAGGGCCAGGCCGACAGCATCCTGCCGGCCAACTTCAGCTACGCCGTGACCGGCTCGGGCACCGGCAAGAAGGCGTTCCTCGAGAACACCATCGGCCTGTTCATCACCAACGGCACCGGCAACGTCCATTTCGCTGGCAGCGACTCGGTCCTGAGCAGCACCGAGATCAGCAACTACAACAGCTCGGCGCTGGCCTCCACGCTCGGCCCGGTGCTGCAGCTGCCGTCGGTCGCCACCTCGGTCACCGTGCCGTACAACAAGGCCGGTGGTGATCTGAACCTGGACGTGGCCAAGATCTGCGGCGTGTTCTCGGGCAAGATCAACGACTGGTCGCAGCTGGACAGCGCCCGCAGCGGCGCCATCAAGGTCATCTACCGCGGCGAAAGCAGCGGCACCAGCGAGCTGCTGACCCGCTTCCTGACCGCCGCCTGCGCCACCGAAGACCTGAGCGCCACCCGTCTGGTCGGCGGCAAGTTCCAGGTCAAGTCGACCTTCGCTGATCTGTTCACCCGCGATGCGCAGAACAACCTGCCGGCCTTCCTGGAAGCGGCCCCGGCCACCGGCGGCACCTCGCTGTACAACCGTGTCTACCAGGTTGCCGGCGCCATCGGCTATGTCGGCCCGGACGTGATCCCGAACCTGCAGGATGCGACCAAGATTGCCAAGGTGAAGGGCTTCTCGCCGGATGAAGTGAGCGTTGCCGCTACCCTGAACACCGTCGCCCCGCCGACCGGTGCCGACATTGCCAACCCGGCCAAGTGGGTGCCGGTGTTCACCAACCCGACCGCCGGCTACCCGATCGCCGGTTACACCAACCTGGTGTTCGCACAGTGCTACCGCACCCTGCCGCAGCGCCAGGCCGTGCGCAACTTCCTGGAAAAGCACTACAACCTGGGCGTGGATGGCAACAACGATGCTGCCGTGCGTGCGCACGGTTTCATCCCGCTGACCCAGACCTGGCGTGAAGCCGTTGCCAACAACCTGATCTCGGCCACCCCGGCCACCGGTCTGGGCAACGCCAGCACCTGCGCCGGTATCGGCCGTTGATCCACCGTACCTGCTGAACAGGGCGCCGACCGCGAGGTCGGCGCCTTTTTTTTGTGGTCGCGCCGAATGTGAAGAAGCTGTCGTTTTTCCGGCGCGGACAACGTCTATCTGATAGTGCCCGGCGATGCCTGCGGGCAGTCGAATCTCTCCTATGCCGCAGACCGTCCGTCGGTCGCTCGAGGTCCTGATGTCGCACCTGCACTCGCCTGTTCCGCACACTGCGCCGCACCGCCATCCGATGGCCTGGGCCATCGCGCTTGCGCTGGGCGCCACGCCCATGCTACCTGCCCAGGCGCAGCAGGCATTCTCGCCAGGCTGGTTTGCCGACCGCGGTGCAGCGCAGGGCGCAGCCGCGCAGAGCGGGCGCATGCCCAACGGTGTGCCGATCCAGTTCCAGTTGCCTGTCCAGCAACAGGATGCAGCGCGACAGAAACTGCAGCAGTCGATCGACAATCTGGGCACCGCCGCGCAGGCCATTGCGCTGCAGCAGCGCTTGCAGGAGCAGGCGCGCACGCAGCAGCGCGCCGCCGGGTTCGTGATTGCTGACGGCCTCGGCAAGGACGGCCTGAAGGTTGATGAGAATCCGCTGACCCGTGGCTGGGTGAATGCGCGCGAAGCGATCCAGTCGCAGGGCAGCGACGGCAAGGTGCAGGTCAGCATCGAGCAGACCGCCGACCGCGCGATCCTGAACTGGGAAACCTTCAACATCGGCGGCAACACCACGCTCGATTTCAAACAGAATGCGGACTGGGCGGTGCTGAACCGGGTCAATGATCCGAGCGCGCGTCCGAGCCAGATCCTCGGCCAGCTGAAGGCCAACGGCACCGTGTTCGTGGTCAATCGCAACGGCGTGGTGTTCGGCAACAACAGCCAGGTCAACGTGGGCAATCTGGTCGCGGCAGCGACACGGATCAGCGATGGCCAGTTCCGTGACAACGGCCTGTACAGTGGCGACAACAACACCGCTGCGCTCACCGATGCCTTCGGCAAGGTCCTGGTTGAGCAGGGTGCACGCATCACCACGCAGGCGCCTGCCTCGGCAACCCGCGCCGGTGGTTATGTGCTGCTGGCCGGCCACACCGTGGAGAATGCAGGGCAGATTGAAACGCGCAAGGGCCAGACGCAGTTGGCCGCTGGTGACGCGTTCGTGATACGACGTGGTGTGGGTACCGCGCAGAACACCGCATCGACCACAGCCGGCAACGAGATCGCGCCACGCATCGCGGCCGGCAGCAATGCCGGCAGCGTGCGCAACAGCGGCCTGATCCAGGCGCGCGAGGGCGACATCACGCTGGCCGGGCGCAGGGTGGAACAGGCCGGCGTAGCCGTGGCCACTACCACGCTGGACCAGCGCGGCACGGTGCACCTGCTCAACGCCATCAGCGACCGTGCCGGTACGGTCACCCTGGCCAGCGGCGCGACCACGGCGGTGCTGATCGAAGACGATGGCAAGAACACGGCCCTGGACAGCCGCCGTGATGCGTTGGTCAAGGCTTCGGCCGAGCAGGACCTGCTGCGCGGCGCCAGCAGCACTGGCACATTCGACAATCTCTCGCGCATGCAGGACCGGCGTGACCAGTCACGCGTGGAGATTGTGTCCGGCGGCGACGTGAATTTCCAGGACGGTTCGCTGACCGTGGCCACCGGCGGTCAGGTGGTAGCGGAAGCCGCACGCCGGACTTACGCCGGCAATGCCGCACGCATTGATGTGTCCGGTGCGGTGGGCGTGCGGGTTGCGATGGAGAGCAACAACGTCCAGGTGAAGGTGCAGGGCAACGAACTGCGTGATTCGCCCGACAACCGCGACAGCGGCAAGCTGATCAGCAGCGAGGTCTGGATCGATCGCCGCCAGCTGCAGCACGTGGCCGCAGGCACCGGTGGCAACACCGCCGAGCGCTGGTATGCCGGTGGTGGCCTGCTGGAAGTCGGGGGGTATCTCGACAACCAGGGCCATTCGATCGGCGAATGGGCCGCGCAGGGCGGTACCGTGCAATTGTCCGGCAGCGAAGTGGTCACCCATGCCGGCTCGAGGATCAACCTGGCTGGCGGCAGCCTGGATGTGCAGAGCGGTGCCATCAAGCAGAGCTGGTTGCGTGGCACCGACGGTCAGCTGTACCGGCTGGATGATGCGCCGGCCGAGATGCGGTACGACGGTTTGTATCGGGGCTTTGAAGTAAAGCAGGAGCGCTGGGGAGCCACCGATGTGTTCCGCAATCCGCTGATCGGTACCGAACAGCGGGTGGAGAACGGCTATACCGTGGGCCGCGACGCGGGCCGTCTGCTGGTGTCCGCGCCCAGTGCGGTACTGCAGGGTCAGGTGGCGACCGATACTTTCCAGGGTGCGCAGCAATCGAAGACACCCGATGCTGCGCGCGACGGCTACGCGCAGGCGCAGACCGCCGTAGCGCGCAATGCCCAGCTGTGGCTTGGGCGCTACGACGGCAACGGCAGAAACGCGGTGTTCGACACACAGGTGCGGATCGTCGATGGCGGGCTGCCTGCCGCCGACGTGTCCCTGCAGGCGCCGCTGCAACAGGAACAGCGCAATACGCTGTGGCTGGATGCCAACCAGCTCAGCGCGCAGCAGTGGGGACGCATCGATCTGGCCAGCGGTGGCAGCATCGCGGTGGAGGGTGCGCTGCGCCTGCAGGACGGTGGCCAGCTGGTGCTCACGGCCGCCGATGTACTGCTGGGGGGTGACATTCAGATCGCGGGTGGACAGGTGCAGGCGGGCAATGAACTGACCCGCGTGGGCGCTCCCGCCGCCTGGCTGCTGCAGGGCGGCCGTTCGCACGTGGCCCTGGCGGAGGGCACGCGCATCGATCTCAGTGGCCGCTGGGTGAATGCGTTGCTGGAACCGGCGTCCAGCCCGGGCATGGCGTGGACTGACGGCGGCAAGCTGCGGCTGCAGAACAGCCATGATGTTGTGGTGCCGGGCAGCGACGTGCGCGTCGATGGCGGCGGTCGGGTTGATGCAAAGGGCAAGGTCACGATCGGCAAGGGCGGCGACGTCAGCCTGCAGGCAGCGAGCGTGGCCGACAGCAGTGGACGGGTCGGTCGCCTGCAGCTGTCCGGCGATGCACGCTTGAGCGCGCTCGGCGGCGGCAGCGGTACGCTGTCGTTGGGCGATGGTGGACGTATCGTGATCGGCGGGCAGCCGGCCGACGGCGCACTCACCCTGCAGGAGACCCTGTTCAACAAGGGCTTTGCCAGCTATGACATCAATGGCCAGCAAGGTGTGGAGGTGGCGGACGGAGCCATCGTCGCCGTGCGCATGCCGGGCCTGCGCCTGGCCGAAGCAGCGATGCAGGCACGCGACCGGCACGACGCATTGCAGGTCTGGTCGGCACCCCTGTACAGCGCGGATCCGATCACCGGCAGGTTCAGTCAGCGCAACGGTGCGAGCCTGACGCTGCGTTCACAGCAGGGCGAGGCCGGTGGTGATCTGCGCATCGGTCGCGGCGCCCTGGTCAGCGTGGATGCCGGTCAATCGATCACCCTGCGCGGCGCGGGCAGCATCACGGTTGATGGCAGCCTGAAAGCGGCGGGTGGCCGCATCCGCCTGGATGACATTCGCGAACCGACCAGCCTGTTCGATTCGCAGCGCAACGAGCGCACCTACCGCATCGGTGCGCAGGGTGTACTCGACGTCAGCGGTGACGCCTTCACTGCGCGTGATGCCAGTGGCCGCCTGCGCGGGCAGGTGCGCAAGGGGGGCAGCATCGAGATTGGAGGCGCGCTCGACTGGGACGGCCAGGACAACGTGCCTGACCGGCCGGTGGATGCATTCGTGGTGGTTGAACGCGGTGCGAAACTGCTGGCCAACGGCAGTTCGGCGCAGCTGGACATCGATGGCGCCGGCCGCCAGGATGTGGCCAGCGATGGCGGCACCATCGTGGTGCGCTCGGCCAATGCGCTGTACTTGCAGGGCGCTCTGCAGGCCGCTGCAGGCGGCGCCGGCGCGCAGGGCGGAACCCTGGGTATCGCCTTCGGAGGCAGCATCCATGCGGGCGGTGCCAGCGAAGATGTGTTGGCGCCGCGCGCCATCGTGCTCAGCCAGGACGATCGCGAGCAGGCCGTGCCGGCGAAGCTGCAGTACGGGCACGCACGCCTGTCGGCGGCGCAGGTCGGTGCCGGTGGTTTCGACAATCTTTCGCTGTTCGGCAACGTGCGTGCCGAAGGTGATGTGGAACTGCGCCTCGGCCAGAGCCTGCGCTTCCAAGGTCTGCAACAGGATGGGCTGGGCATGCTGCAGGGCGGCAGCGCTGGCGGCCTGCTTGCGCTGAGCGCGCCCTACGTGCGCTTGGCGCAGAGCAGCTGGTTGAGGCTGCCTGGCGATACCCTGGTCGGTACCGCTGCCGTGGCGGTGGATACCGGTCGCCAGCATCGCTTCAGTGTGGATGCGGACCTGATCGACCTGCGCAATACCACCTGGCTGGCGGGGTTCGATGACGTGCAACTGCGCAGTCGCGGCGATCTGCGCTTCCTGGGCAGTGGCGCAGCGCTCGGCAGTACCGGCGCGCAGCTGATCGCGCCGCGCAGCCTGGACGTAACCGCAGCGCAGCTGTACCCGGTGGCCGATGCGGGCGGCGTGCTGGCGGCCGGTGTGTCGCAGCCGGGCAGTGCGATCAGCCGCTGGGATGATGCCGAAGGCATCGTGCGCATCCATGGTCTTGGCGGGGCGGTTCCAGTCCTGCCGTTGTCGGTGTCCGGCGGCCTGTCAGTGGTGGCAGCGACCATCGAGCAGGGCGGCATCCTCCGGGCGCCGTTGGGCGCCATCACCCTGGGTGGTACCGATGCCGACGGGCGCCGGGCCGGCTCGGTGACGCTGCTGCCCGGAAGCGTGACCTCCACCAGCGGCGCGGGGCTCAGTGTGCCGTTCGGTGGCACCGTCGATGGCGTGGACTGGCGCAGGGACGGCAGCGCCCATGCCATACCGCCGGTAGGCGGTGTCGCGCCCGGCGCGGACCCCAAGGGCATCGCCATCATCAGCAGCCGTACCGAGGTGGCCGAAGGGGCGCTGCTGGATCTCTCCGGCGGCGGCGAGTTGACCGGTGCTGCCTTTGTCAGCGGGCGCGGTGGCTCGGTCGACATCCTGCGCCATGCATTGGCCGATGCCAATCCGCGTTATGGCTTCAGCGAATCGGCCAGTCCGGTATATGCGATCCTGCCCGGCTACACCGGCAGTGCAGCGCCGCTGGGATTGAGTGACGGCTCGCTGGACCCTGGCATTGGCCAGCAGATCACGATTCCCTCAGGCGTGCCTGGATTGCCGGCCGGCACCTACACGTTGTTGCCGGCCAGCTTCGCGCTGCAGCAGGGCGCGTTCCGGGTGGAGCTGGGGCGCACCGGCGCGGTCGGCATCGGTGCACCGCTGGCCACCGGCACCGGCTCCTGGATGGTCGGCGGACACACGGGGTCGGCGCTGGGTGGCCTGCGTTCGCCCTTGCTGACCGCGTTGCTGCTGACCCCGGCCGATACCGTTCGCCGGCATTCCAGCTACAACGAGACCAGCTACAACGCATTCGTGACCACGTCGGCACAACGGTTGGGCACGCCGCGCGGCTGGCAGACCGTCGATGCCGGCACGCTGCGCCTCGGGCTTGGCAATGGCGCCGGCAGGGACGGCACGCCCGCTGTGAGTTTCCAGGGCCAGACCCGGTTTGCGCCGGCGGCGGGCAGCGCCGGCATTGGCGGTTCGGTGGAAGTGAACCTGGTCAACCGGCTGGGTGAACTGGAAGTGGTGGCGGCCGGTCGCACGCCCAGTTCTACTGGCAATGGTGCCACCATCGAGGCGGACGTGCTCAACGCGTTGCAGCCCTCGCGCCTGGTGCTCAACGCACAGGTCCGCGCGACCAGCAACCAGCGCCTGCAGGTGGCCGGTGTCGGCCAGAACCTGGTGTTGCGTGACGGCGCGGTCCTGCGTGCGCCTGAGGTGATTCTGGGGGCGGTGGCCGGAGGCAAGGGCGTGCGCGTGGAGGCAGGCGCAGGCATCGACACGCTCGGTCGCGGCGCCGCTCCGTTGCCCGACAACGCCGGTTTCTACTACCAGGCCGAAGGCGGAGTGATGGTGGTGTCCAACGGGCGCACCGATCTGCTGGCCGCGCCCTTGCGCGAGGGAGCCGATCCGTCGCTGGTCAGCTTCGACATCGGCACCTGCGACCCGGGCCGTCAGTGTGCGGGCCAGGCACGATTGGTGTCGGAGGGAAGCATCAACGTCGCCACCAATGGCGGCCTGCAGCTGCGCGACACGGCCAGCTACGGCACCCGCCAGCTCGGCGTCAGCGTGGCGGCGATCAATCTGGGCAGCGACGATGCCATCGCGCAGGCCGCCGCGGCCGCCGCTTTGCCGCCGGGCATGCTGATGAACCAGCAGGTGCTGACCACCTTGCTGCGCGGCAATACCGCCACCGGCGCACCGGCACTGGAGACGCTGAAGCTCTCGGCGGCCGAGTCAATCAATGTATTCGGCAGTGTCGATCTTGATACGCGCGACAGCGCGACCGGCAAGTCGAGCCTGCGCACCCTGGTGCTGGGCGCACCGGCCATCCATGGCTATGGCAACAGCAGCGACCGTGCGCGCATCTTCGCCGGCAACCTCACCTGGGCCGGTGCACTTGCGGCAAGTGGGTTTGCGGATTCGAATGCCGCGCAGCCCGGCGGGGCGGCGATGGTCGACCGCCTTGGCAGTGGCCAGCTGGACATCATTGCCGATACGTTGCGGCTCGGCCCGGCGCCACAGTCGTGGCCCGCCTCGGAGGTCGTGGCCGGACGCCAGGTCCTCGGCTTCGCCGGGGTGAACCTGCGTGCCGCACAGCAGGTTGTCTTCGCCGGCAATGGTGCGTTGAATGTGCATCAGTTCCAGGGCGCCTACGACCCAGCCAAGGGCTGGACCTACAGTGGCGGCAACCTCGATATCCAGGCACCGCTGGTCACTGCCGAAGCAGGCGCGAAGCTGGCGGTGACTGCTGGTGGCACGCTGCGCGTGCACGGCGCAGGCGCCTCGACGGCGGCCGATGCTCTGGGCGCAGAATTGACGCTGGACGCCGACGATATTCTCCTCGACACCCGTATCGCGCTGGCCTCGGGCCGCCTGGCGGCCACGGCGGCCCGCTCGGTGCAGCTTGGCAGCAGCGCCAACCTCGATCTGTCCGGGCGCAAGGTCAGCCTGTTCGATGTGGATACCTACAGTGTCGGCGGTGACGTCACGCTGACAGCAACGGAAGGTGACGTGCGCAGCGACGCAGCATCGCGCGTCGATCTGTCGGCGCAGAACAACCGCGCGGGTCGCCTCACCGTGACCGCGCTGGGTACTGCCGGCGGGCATGTCGACCTGGCAGGACGGCTGCTTGGCCAGGCCAGCGGCACGCTGGACGCAGGTGGCAGCCTGGTGCCGTATGAGAACGGTGAGCTGGTGGTGCGCGCACGTGAACTGACAGACTTCAGTGGCCTCAACCAGCGCCTTACCCGCGACGGTGTCACTGGAGCGCGCAGCTTCCAGATCAAGCAGGGAGACCTGCTGATCAACGACGAAGTGAAAGCGCGCAAGGTGGATATCAGCGTCGACGGTGGTGCGCTGCGGGTGCTCGGGCGCATCGACGCCAGCGGCGACCAGGTTGGCAGCATCCGCCTGGCCGCGCGCGATGGCCTGCAGTTGGACGGAAGCCTGGACGCCCACGGCACGGCACTGCGTGTGGACAGCTATGGCAAGATCATCGACAGCCCGAACCGTGCCATCGTCGAGCTGGAAAGCCGCGATGGGCGCGTGCAGCTGGGTTCGGCGGCGCGGATCGATCTTCGCAGCGGCACCGGCGTTGCCGTCGGTACCGGAGCAGGGCAGAACGATGGACGCGCCCGCGGCACGTTCGTGCTGAACGTGCCGCGAGTGGGCAGCGACGATGCCGGCGTCGATACCGGCAGTGGCGTGCAGGTACTCGGCGCGCGCGATATCTTCGTGACCGGCGTGCGCCGCTATGACGACGCACCCCTGGCTGACACGGCGGATGTGAACGGCCGACGCGGCCAGCTGGTTACCCAGTCGTGGCTGGATACGGTGGTTGACCCAGCCAACACTGCATGGATGAATGCCGCGCTGGGCAATGCCGGGCTGTCGGCACGGCTGGCCACACTGGGGACCGTGCGCCTGCGTCCCGGCGTGGATGTCGTCGGCGCGATCTCGTCCAGCAACCCGCATGGTGATCTGACCGTCAGCGGCGATATCGATCTTTCCGGCTATCGCTACGGCCCGCAGGCCAATCGACAGGACCCCGCGCGACGCGGCTTCGGTGAGGCGGGCGCGCTGCGCCTGCGCGCAGCCGGCGACCTGTTCATCCATGGCAGCATCAACGACGGCTTTGCGCCGCCACCTGCCAGCCCGGATGATCGCGGTTGGCAGCTGGTGCCCGGACAGAGTTTCGGTGCCGGCATTACACCGTTCGGCAGTGACATCCTGGTGCCCAATGACAACGTCGTACTGGAGGCCGGTACGCGCTTCCCGGCGGGTGCCGTGCTGAATTACGCGATTGCGGTGCGCGATGCGGTGCTGCCTGCCGGCACCACGTTGCCGGTGGAGATGACGCTGGGGCAGGCACTTACGTTGCCGGCAGGCTATGTGCTGCCGGCCTCCGTCACGCTGACCGATGGCCAGGTGCATGCCGCAGGTAGCGTGCTGGCGCAGGCGCTGCAGCTGCCCGCTGGTTCGCGCCTGGGCGCCGGTTTCCAGCTGCGCAGCGAGGCCAACGTAAGGGCCACGACCTGGCCGGCCGGCGCGCGATTGCCGACGGAGCTGCGACTGGCGACGCGCACCCCGTTGGCGCGAGGTTCACTGATTCCGGCAATGACCACGCTGGAGCTGGCCGGTGGGCAACCGATCAACCTGCGCCCGGTGGGCAGCGATGGTCGACAGGGGCGCAACTGGGCGTTGGCGCAGATGTTGCCCGAGGGCACCACCTCGTGGGATCTGACCGCCGTTGCGGGCGCCGATACCGAGGCGGCCGACCCGCGCGCACGGCGGATCGGCAGCGGCGATCTGGTGATGGCCGATACCCATTACGGCGTTGTGCGTGCGGCTACCATGGTCTCCACGTTCGTGCGCGAACAACGGGTGACCGCCCTGGGCGCGCAGCGCGAAGGAGTGGATGCAAGCTGGGTCGGCAAGCCGGTGAAGGCGCTGGCCGAGCACCTGGGCAAGCCCGAGTCTGCGATCTGCGCGGCTGGCAGCAGCTGCGAGGCGGCACCTTACTTGTTCACGGCGCAAGGTGCCGATGAAATGGGCGATCCGTCGCTGGTCGGCATGCCCGTGAAGGAAACTGCCGAGATGTTCGGGATGACCGAAGAGGAGCTGTGCGGTTCGGTCAGTTCGGGCATCTGCGTGATGCCCGGCGAGATGCGTGACGTGGCGACCATGGGTCAACCGAAACATGGCACGCCGCTGTGGAGCGTGCTGCGCACCGGCAGTGGCGACCTGCAGTTGATGGCCGGCCGCGATCTGTCGATGCGCTCGGTGTACGGCGTCTATACCGCGGGAACGCCGACCGCGCTGGGTAATGGCCTCGATGCCCGTTTCCAGTCCGAGCGCGCGCCGCCGTCCGGACGCGAGGCATTGCTCGGGCTGCAGCAGTCCAGCGGTGACTATGACGCGGCACTTGGCGCCTATCGCGCGTGGTATCCGGATCACGGCGGCAACCTGAGCATCGCGGCCGGCCGCGACGTGACCGGGGCAACATGGGGTGCGCTGTCGTCGTCCGGCTCGGCGGCGGGTGACCTGGCCAACCACGCCAGCGGCGCGGTTGCCAACTGGCTGTGGCGCCAGGGCACAGGTGCGGTTGCGGGCGTCGAGCAGCAGCCTGTCGCCTGGTGGATCAACTTCGGCACTTACGCCAATGTGTCCACGTTCTCCAACCCCAGTCCACGCATGGTCGGCTTCACCGGCTTTGGTACGTTGGGTGGCGGCAATCTGGAGATTGATGCGGGCAGGCATGCCGGTGTGACCGATGCCAAGGGTGACGCGCTGAAGAACACAAGCAGCACCCGTTTCTCCACCGCGATCAACGCAGCCGTGGGCTCGACCGGACGTGTTGATGATGGGCGGCTGGTGCTGACAGGTGGTGGCGATCTGAGCCTGCGCGCCAGCGGTGCACTCAACCCGAACCTGATGGCCACTACGATCAATCACGTCAGCAACGAGCAGGACCTGGAACTCAATGGCACATTCACGAACCTGCGCGGCAGCCTGAGTCTTGAGGCCTCCCGCATTGGCGGCAGTGCCGTCGGCATCTCCCAGTACACTGATCCCAGCAGTGGCCTGCGCCCCAGCGATCCGTTCCGCGCTTTCGGTGGCAAGGCGATGGGTGGTCCGGTGCTGGTGCTGGGCGACGCCGTGGCAAACCTGCACGCCCGGGGCGACGTCATCCTGGGCGGCGTCGCCGATGCCGGCCGTGTGGTGCAATTCAATGCGCCGCAGGTGGCGCTGGCGGGAGGCGGCCTTGCGGCGGGTACTACCGGCTTCTCGCTGTGGACCGCGGCCACGGCAGTAAATCTGGTTTCGTTCGGCGGCGACGCCACCCCGCTGACAGCGCATGCCAGCACCCCGGGGCAGAATCTGCGATCGGAATCCACCGGCGACAATTTCGCCTACTGGATCTATCCCTCCAGGCTGCAGGTGCAGGCCACCAGCGGCGACATCAAGTTGGGCGAAGGCGGTGAGAACAACATACTGCTTACCGCTCCTTCCCCTACGGGCAGCATGCAGTTGCTGGCTGGCAATTCGATCATCGCCGGCGATCGGTCGCCGTACATCAGCAGCTCCGGTGCGGACACGCGCCTGCCATCCCCGTTCGATCCGGTGTTCACCGCACGGGACGCGAAGGGCACCGAATTGCTCGGCAACATTTCGCCCGATGGCATCAATGCTCGGGTACCCACATGGGGCGATGCCATACCGCTGTTTGCCTTTGGGCCGAACCGTCCCATGGCGGCGGTGGCACGCACCGCCGGGGGCACGCCGAACCGCTTCTACGCAGGCTCGGGCGACATCATCGGTCTGCGCACGGGCGAACAATGGATGCTGAACGCCGCCGGTGGCAGCCGCCGCACCGTTCGCGAGTGGATTGATGTGGCTGCGCCGGTGCAGCTGCGTGCAGGCCAGGACATCCTGTCCAGCACCGTCCTTGCGTTGAACAACAGTGCCAGCGATGTCACGGTGCTGCAGGCCGGGCGGGACATCGTGCATGCCAACGTCACCGTATACGGCAGCGGCAATGTCGATGTCAGCGCCGGCCGTCAGCTGCGCCAGGAAGACCGCGGCAGCATCGTCAGCCGCGGCGGCCTGGTGCAGGGCGACACGCGCCCGGGTGCCAGCATCGCGATGACCGCCGGCAACCAGCAGGTCGACTTCGGCGCCGTGCGTGCACGCTACCTGGATGCGACCCGGCTGGCCGATCCCGCGCAGACACTGGCGTCGCAGCCGGGCAGGGTGGTCAAGGTCTATGACAAGGAACTGAAGCAGTGGCTGCTGGAGCGTTTCAACATCAGCGCTGACGGCGCGCAGGCACTGGCCCTGTTCGACACACTGCCACAGGAGCAGCAGCGCATCTTCCTGCGCCAGGTCTACTACGCCGAACTGCGCGAGGGCGGCCGCGAGTACACCGATGCGGATGGCCCGCGCGTAGGCTCCTACCTGCGCGGCCGCGAGGCCATCGCCACCTTGATGCCGGACAAGGATGCAGCGGGCAAGACGATCCAGCGCACCGGCGATATCGTGATGTATGGCGGCGCCGGCGTACGCACCGAGGCCGGTGGCAACATCGAGCTGATGGCGCCGGGCGGGCAGATCGTGGTGGGCGTGGTTGGCGAGGCGCCGCCGGCAAGCGCGGGCCTGGTGACCCAGGGGCAGGGCGACATCCGGCTGTTCAGCCAGGACAGCGTGCTGTTGGGCCTGTCGCGGGTGATGACCACCTTTGGCGGTGACATCCTGGCCTGGTCCGAACAGGGCGACATCAATGCGGGCCGTGGCTCGCGCACCACGCTGGTGTATACCCCACCACGCCGCCTGTACGACCGTTGGGGCAACGTCAGTCTGTCACCGCTCGCACCGGTCAGCGGTGCCGGCTTCGCTACGCTGGACCCGATTCCCGAAGTGCCGCCGGGCGACGTCGACCTGATCGCGCCGCTGGGCACCATCGATGCGGGCGAAGCGGGCATCCGTGTCTCGGGCAACATCAACCTCGCCGCACTGCAGGTGCTCAACGCGGCCAACATCCAGGTGCAGGGTGAGAGCAAGGGCCTGCCGGTGCTGGCCACGGTGAACGTCAATGCGCTGGCTTCGGCCAGTGCAGCGGCGAACAGTGCCAGCCAGGCCGCACAGGACGTGATGCGCAAGAGCCAGGACGACGCACGGCGCAACCAGCCGTCAGTGATCAGCGTGCAGATTCTCGGCTTCGGCAGCGGCACCAGCAGCATTGCGCCGCCGGCGCGCGGCACGACCGCCAACAGCGGCTACGACGCCAACAGCGCCTTCCAGTTCCCGCAGGCAAGCCGCGACGAAGGCACGCAGCGCCGATAGGCATAGCACGCCCCGGTAGGTGCCGACCTTGGTCGGCACACACCGCTGCCGATCTCGGTCGGCAGTAGATCCACGGCAGGCATGGACGCGAACGGGCCGGAAGAACAGACAGCATCGGGCCAGCCGCCAGGGAGCGGTGGCGGCCCCAGCCAGGACGGCACGGAGGGCAGGGAGAGGCCATCAGCGGTGAGGACCACCGACACAGCGCCGCCGGGTGCAGGAGAGCACCCGGCGGCAGGAGGGACGCGCGCATGTGTCACGGTAGATGCCGACCTTGGTCGGCAGTAGATCCACGCCATGCGTGGATGGCTTGGCCAGCTTCAGTGCCGACCAAGGTCGGCACCCACCAGAGCAGGCCGCGCAGCAGGAACAGGCTCGGCAGTAGATCCACGCCATGCGTGGATGCGGCGCCACGAACCAATCCTAAAGCTCCAGCACCCGCCGGTAACTCAACGGCCCACGCCCATCGCGCAGGCCCAACCGCAGTTCAAGTCCGGTGGCCGGCAATACCTCGCCCTCGCTCGGCAACACGGCCCATCCCGTTCCAGGCTGCCACGCCCGCACCTCGAACCGCTGCACATCGCGCGCCACCGCAAGGCCCTTCGACGGATCCGGTGCGGGCAGGGGATACCGGTCCGTAGCCGCACCACTGGCCCGCCACAGCGTGCTGCCCTGCCGCCACCAGCGCACCCGCTGCCAGTGCCGCCCATCACTGCCGACACTGCGGGTGATCTCCAGCGCGAAGCTGCCATCCGGGTGCCGCTCGCTCACCAGCGACGGGGGCAGCAATCGCTGCGGACGATCTGCCGGGCGCACCGCGCCATTCATCAGCGCATCGTCGGCACGCATTTCAATATCGCGCTGGAACTGCTGCAGCACGCGCAGCGCCGTCGTGGTCTCGGCATCGGCCTGGCGCAGGCGCTGGTCGCTGTTGGCCACGCTGTCCAGCGCACGCCAGCAGATCAGCGCCAGCACGCCCATGATGGTGATCGCGATCATCACCTCGATCAGGGTGAAGCCACGCACGGCGCGCCTCATTGCGCCGCAGTCCACGGCAGCTGCATCCGGGCCAGCGACTGTCGCGGTGCATCTTCGGCCACCACGGTCAATTCCAGTTGCGGCTGCCCGTCGCTGCCAGTGCCCAGATGCTGCAGGACCAGGAAGCTGCCGCGTCCCTGCACACAGCGCTGCCGCGCATCCTGCGGCGGCTGCCCGGCGAGGCGCAGCTCCTGCCAGCGGTCCTGCGCACACAACAGCGCCAGGCGACGGTCGCGCAGCCGTGACTGATCGTCGGTCGCCACTGCCACCGAGCGCATCACCGCAGCCAGTGCAATCGATACGATCGCCAGCGCGATCAACACCTCGATCAGGGTGAATCCGCGCGCCGTCTGCTTCACTGCACGACCTGCAATTGTCCGCTGCCATCATCACGAAGACGCAGTGCGCGGCCGTCCAGCGACAGTCCAAGCTCCCAGGCGGTACCGATCCACTCCGGGCTCAGCTCGATGGCGTTGGTGGGCTGCACCGCGATGCCTGCAGCCTGCCACTTCTGTGGACGCAGCAGATCATCGCGTTCAACGGTGACCCAGCGGCTGCCTTCGAGGCGGCTGAAACGATAGCCGGTGGCGTCGGCCTGCCAACGCAGGGGGCGGCCATCGATGCGGGCCTCGTCGCGCGCCACCTGCAGGCGCTGCGCCAGTCGTTCGCCTTCCTGCCGCAGCTGGCGCGCGGGATCGAGCAGACTGCCCAGGCCCAGGCCGATGCCTGCCGTGCAGATGCCGATGATCACCAGCACCACCATCAGTTCCAGCAGGGTGAAACCACGCGGGATGCGTCGCATCGACATTGCCTCCTGTCCCTTGCCGATGCGTGCCAGCGTAGGCCCGCATGATGAAACAAAAGCGTCAGCCGCACCTGCTAGCGTAGGCGGACACGAACGTGGCGATGATGTTGAACATGGACGGCAGGCGCTGGGATCGGAATCGGATGTTGACCCTGCTGGCGGCGACGCTGCTGCTGGCCGTGGTGGCCTATTGGAGCGTCACCCTGTCTGCGGTGGCGCCAGCGGCGGCCGCGAGCGAAGCGCATGCCGAGGCGCCGGTACGGCCGATGTTCGATGCAGTGGCCAGCCTGCCACTGGTGCGGCTGCTGTCTCCCGGCGCGGTGCAGACCGAGGTGGTCGTGCTGGGCGTGATGGCGGGTGACCATGCGCCATTGGCCCTGCTCTCGGTAGATGGACGCCCAGCGGAAGCGTATGCGCCCGGCCAACGACTCGGACCCTGCACGGTACTGGCCAGCATCAGCGCCAGCGCTGTGGAACTGAACCAGGCCGGGCAATCGCGCAGCCTGCCGGTGCCCGCGCTGCCAGCGGTGCCGACCGATGGCATCGTGCCCGCCAGCTCCCTGTAGAGCCGAGCCCACGCTCGGCTGCGTCTGGAAGAACAGTCGAGCATGGCTCGACTCCACAAAATCCTGCCGAACGCGGGCCCGGCTCTACAGCTGCGCAGGCTCAACGCGCCGGACGCTGCGGTTCCACCGAACGACCAAAGGCATCGCCCATGCGCTGTCGTGTGCCTTCCAGGTTGTACTGCATCAGCTGGTTGCCCGGCTGCCGCATCAGGCGTTCGGCTTCAGGCAGCGCCGGTGACTTCGCCGATTTCGGCGCCGGGGCCAGTTTGCGTTGCAGGCACTCCCAGGCGGGGATGCGCTCGCCGTTGACCTGTACTTCGATGCAGGGTGCGGCATCGTCCTGCTTCTTCGCCTCTCCGGCCCAGGCCGATGGCAACGCCAGCAACAAGGCAAGGGCGAGGGCAGGGCGAAGGCCCGCCTTCAACGACTCACTCATCTTGAATCTCCTGCGAAAACCGACGCTCAGCAATGAAGACGTATGGCGAAGACAGTGTCCGCCTGCAACTGTTCCGGCGCTGTCAAAAGATGACAGCACTGTCACAAAACTGTTGGCGGTTTTGACGCGACGTACACGTCCTGTTGATAGACCCACGCGCCGCTCCCTGGCCACTCCCTTCGATACGACGCGATGCCTTCGATGACTCCTGTTCCGTGCCGAGCCGTCCGCCTTCCGCTGCGCCTGCATCCGCTGGTGCTGGCTCTGGCCGCGATGCCGCTGCCATTGTTCGCGCAGGACGCGGCGCCTGCGCCCAGCGTGAACATCAATGAATACATCGTGCGCGGCAACACCGTGCTCGATCCGCGCCAGATCGAACGTGCGGTGGAGCCGTTCCTCGGCCCGGGCAAGACCCTGGCCGATGTCGAGAAGGCGCGCGATGCCGTCAACGCGCTGTACCAGCAGGCAGGCTACCAGTCGGTCTACGTCGAGCTGCCCGAGCAGCAGGTCAGTGGTGGCGTGGTGCTGCTGAAGGTGCAGCAGACGCCGATCGGGCAGCTGCGGGTCGTAGGCACGAAGCACGAATCGCCCGAACGCATCCGCGAACGCGTGCCGGCACTTGCCGAGGGCAAGGTGCCGGACTTCGACCAGGCGCAGAAGGAACTGACCGCGCTGAATGAAGGCGGACGTCGCCAGGTGATGCCGCTGGTGCGAGAGGGCCAGGTGCCGGGCACGATGGATGTGGACCTGCAGGTCGAGGAGAAGTCGCCGTGGCGTGCCAGCGCGGCGCTCAACAACGACCACAGCGCCGATACCGAGAAGCTGCGCCTGAGTGCATCGCTGGCCTACGACAACCTGTGGAAGCGCGGCCATAGCGCCAACATCGGCGTGTACCTGGCGCCGGAAGATACCAAGCAGGCCAAGGTGTTCTCGGCCTCGTACATGATGCCGTTCGAGGGCACGCCGTGGAGCCTGGAAGCGTCCGGCTACAAGTCCGACAGCCGCGTGCTGAACGCGGGCGGACAGGTCGGTACCGGCACCGGAACCAATGTGATCGGCAACGGCCATTCGATCGGCCTCAAGCTCAACTATCGACTGGCCGGCAGCAGCCAGTGGTGGCGCCAGCTCAGCCTCGGCGTGGACTTCAAGGACACCGAGGAAGACACGCAGATGGGCAAGGAGAGCCTGAAGACGCCGCTGAAGTACGCGCCGATCACCCTGGCGTTTGTCGGTGTGCGCCAGGGCGAGCAGGATCAGTTGAGCATCAATACCCAGCTGGTGGCCGGTACCCGTCGGCTGTTCGGCTATGGCAGCGATGCCATCGGGTTCGGGCAGAAGCGCTACTGGGCGGACCCCAGTTTCATCGCGTTCAAGGCCGATGTGGCCAACACCCACACCTTCGGCAGCGATTGGCAGTGGTACGCGCGCGGCTCGCTGCAGGTGACCGACGCACCGCTGGTGTCGGCCGAGCAGTTCGCCGCCGGTGGCATGTACACCGTGCGCGGCTATCTGTCGGCCGAGGCCATCGGTGACTACGGCGGCCTGGCCAGCCTGGAATGGCGTACCCCGGCGTGGTCGCTGTGGAGCGGCACGGATCTGCGCGTCTACAGCTTTGCCGACGCCGCCTACCTGCGCCTGCGCCAGCCGCTGCCCGAACAGCGTGACAAGTACAACCTGGCCTCGGTCGGCCTGGGCGCGCAGCTGCGCCTGGGTGAGCACCTGCAGCTGCGCCTGGACTACGCCTGGCCCTATGCCGATGGCCCGGTCACGCGCAAGGACGACCCGCGCCTGCATTTCAACATCAGCACCAGTTACTGACCCATCCCTTGAACATGCGTTCTCCGGAGACCCTTCGCATGGACCGTTTGCTTTCCCGAGTGTTGCTGCTGCTGGCCGCGCTGGTTGCGTTGCCTGCTGCTGCGGCCGATGCCAATTGGTGGCAGGCCGAATGGAAGTACCGCAAGCCGATCACCGTCGACGCCGGCCCGCAGGGCGCGGGCCTGGCCGGTGACCCGGGCCGCACGCCGCTGCTGCTGCGCCTGCATACCGGCAACTTCGGTTTCGATGGTACCCAGGACGCGGGCAACGACCTGCGCTTCGTGTCGGGCGATGGCCGCACCGTGCTGGCCCATCAGATCGAACAGTTCGATCCCAAGCTGGGCCTGGCCCTGGTCTGGGTGGACGTGCCGGCAGTCAGCGCCGCCGCGCCGCAGACGATCTGGATGTACTACGGCAATGAGAAGGCACCGGCCAGCGGCAACGGCCAGCAGGTGTTCGACCCGGACTACACGCTGGTCTACCACTTTGCCGAGGCCAATGCGCCGGCGCGCGACACCACCGCTTACGGCAACAACGCCGGCGCCGTCGTGCCGCCGTCCGAGGGCGCGGTGATCGGTCGTGGCGTGCAGCTGGGTGCGGGCCCGCTGCCACTGCCCGCCAGCGCGTCGCTGGTCCAGGAAGCGGGTGCGCCGCTGACCGTCTCGGCCTGGATCAAGCCGGGCAGCAACAATGCCGCGCAGGCGATCTACGCCCGTCGTGATGGCGCGTCCGAGCTGGTGCTGGGTATCGAGAACCGGGTGCCGTTCGTGCAGCTCAACGGCCAGCGCAGCACGCCTGCGCAGCCGATTCCGGAAGGGCAGTGGGCGCACGTGGCGCTGACGGCGGAGAAGGGCGCGTTGCAGCTGTACCTCAACGGCCGTGTGGTGGCCCAGCTGAGCGGCGAGCTGCCGGCGCTGGGCACCGCGCCGGTGGTCGGCGCCGATGCCCCGGGTGCGGCACAGCCGCTGGCCAACTTCGAAGGAGCGCTGGATGAGCTGCGCGTCTCGCGGGTGGCACGCCCGGCGGCGCTGCTGCTGGCCGACGCCACCGCGCAGGGCGCCGATTCACGCCTGATCAGCTACGGTGCCGACGAGCAGTCGGCCGGCCAGAGCCACTTCGCCTTCATCCTCAAGGCGATGCCGTTCGATGCCTGGGTGGTGGTCGCCATCCTTGGCCTGATGATGCTGCTGTCGTGGGCGATCATGATTGCCAAGAGCCGCCACTTCGGCCGTACCAGCAAGGCCAATGCGGTGTTCACCGAGAGTTTCGGCAAGCTGTCCGGCGTGCCGCTGCGCACCCTGTCGGACATGGATCGCCAGGGCAAGGCGCCGACTGCGATGCACGATGGCTCGTTGTGGCGCATCTACCAGGTGGCCATCGATGAAATGCAGCAGCGCCACCAGCGCGACGGCAACAGTGGCTACCTGAGTGGCGCCACCATCGCCGCGATCCGTGCCTCGATGGATGCGGTGATGGTGCGCGAGCAGGAGGCGATGGCGCGGCGCATGAACTGGCTGTCGACCACCATCGAAGGTGCGCCCTACGTGGGCCTGTTCGGCACCGTGATCGGCATCATGCTGGTGTTCGTGGTGGCGGCGATGGCCGGCGCGGTGGACATCAACTCGGTGGCGCCTGGCATGGCCGCGGCGCTGCTGTGTACCGCTGCCGGCCTCGGCGTCGCCATCCCGGCACTGTTCGGCTACAACTACCTGGGTGCGCGTGCCGAAGCGATCGGCGCGGACATGGCGGTGTTCATCGACGAGTTCGCCGCGCGCCTGGCCGAAGAGCAGGACGGGCGCGGCCCGGCCGCGGTCCAGGGCTGAGGGGCGCGCCATGGGCCAGAAGGCGAAGTTCGGCATCAAGAAGCGCGAGAAGGGCATCAACGTAACGCCCTTCGTCGACGTGCTGCTGGTGGTGCTGGTGATCTTCATCCTGACCAGCAACGCCTCCATCCCCGGCATCGAGGTCAATCTGCCGAAGGCCAGCAACAGCGTGGCCCTGGAAAAGCCGAAGACCAAGGCGATCACCATCGACCCCAGTGGCCAGGTGTTCCTGGATGCCTACCCGGTGACGATGGCCGAGCTGGAAGACCGGCTGCGTACCGAACGCGCGACCACGCCGGATTTCCCGGTGATCGTGCGCGGTGATGCGCAGGTGCAGTACGCCCGCGTGGTCGAGGTACTGGACCTGCTGCGGCGCCTGGAGCTGGCCCAGGTCGGCCTGGTCACCGGCAAGGCGCAGGGTTGAGGCATGACGGCCCATCAACCCCCTCGACCGGAGCCCGGCATGCGCGGTCGCCAGTTGCTGGTGACCGTGGCACTGGTGCTGGCCGCGTTGCTGGTGCTCGGCATCGCGGTGTGGTGGCTGTTGTTCAAGGACACCGCCAGCACCCGTCGGCCGGTGGTGCAGCCGCCGATGCTGGCGCTGCCACCCCCTCCGCCGCCGCCCCCGCCGCCCCCGGAAAAACCACCGGAGCCGGAGACACCGCCGGAAGAGACGATGCCCGAACCGGAGCCGCTGGATCAGCCGACGCCGGCCGAAGAGCCGACGCCGACGCCGGATAACAGCGATCCGGTGACGATGAATGCCGACGCGCAGGCCGGTGGTGACAACTTCGGTATCCAGTCCGGCAGTGGTGGCGGTTCGTCCGGCGTTGGCCGTGGTGGCGCCGGCAACGCTACCTACGGCCGCTACCTGGGCTACCTGATGCAGCAGGCGATCTCGCGCGACGACAAGGTCAAGCGCCTGGCGTTCCAGCTGCAGGTGAATGTGTGGCTGGCCAACGACGGCCGCTTGGAAAAGGTCGAACTGGTACGCGGCAGTGGCAACGAGGAGGCCGACGCGGCCGTGCTCGATGCCCTGCGTCGCATCGGCAAGGTTGACCAGGCACCGCCGCCGTCACTCGATTTCCCCGCCCGCGTCCTGATCCAGGGCCGCCGGCCCGGGGCCTGACTCCGACTTCCGTGATTTCCCTTCTTTCGATGAGAACCGTGATGAACGACCACGTCCGCGCACGAACCGACTCCCGCCGCCCGCGGCCGGCCCGACGGGCGCTGCTGTGCTGCGCCGTGCTGCTCAGCCTGGCCGCCCCGGCCGGTGCGATGGCGGCCGAAACCACCATGGTCAAGCTGATCAAGGGCCTGATCGCCAGCGGTGCACTGAAACCCGAAGACGGCCAGGCACTGCTGGTACAGGCCGAAGCCGAAGCGGCGGCCGCACAGCGCACTGCAGCCACGGGCAGCACCGCGGCGAGCGGTGGCGTGGCCCTGGAGGCCGGTGACGTGCGCGTGCCGTACGTACCGCAGAGCGTGCGCGACGGTATCCGCGACGAAGTGCGCCAGGACGTGATGGCGCAGGCGAAGTCGGAAGGCTGGGCGGCACCCAACGAAGTGGCCGAGTGGACCAAGCGCATCAAGGTCACCGGTGACATGCGTGTGCGCAGCGAGTCGCGCTTCTACTCCGAGCGCAACAGCGACATCGTGAGCAACTGGTCGTCGATCAACTCCGGCAACGGCTTCGACACCAACACCAATACCAATCTGCAGTTGCCGCCGCTGCTGAACACCCGCCAGGACCGCCGTAACCTGTGGCGCATCCGTGCCCGCCTGGGCATCGAGGCAACCATTGGCCAGCACACCACGGCCGGCGTGCGCCTGGCCAGCGGCAGCAGCAATGGCCCGGTGTCGACCACCGAGCAGCTGGGCGGCGGCCTGAGCAAGAAGGACGTGTGGCTGGACCAGGCCTGGCTGGCCTACAGCCCGGCGGACTGGGTGACGGTGCGTGGCGGCCGCTTCGGCAATCCGTTCTGGACCAGCGACACGCTGTTCTCCAACGATCTCAACTTCGATGGCCTGGCCGCGAACCTGAAGTATGACTTCGATGGTGGCGACCTCGACCTGTTCGGCAACCTCGCGGTGGTACCGCTGGAGTACACCTCCGACAGCTCGCCGAGCCAGAGCAAGGTCAAGACTCCGAACGAGAACAAGTGGCTGTCCGGTGCCCAGGTGGGCGTGAACTGGCGCTTCAACGATGACAACGCGCTGCGTGCTGCGCTGGGCTACTACGACTTCAAGAACATCAGCGGTCGCCTGTCCTCAACGTGCTCGCTGTACTCGGGTGCGGTGGGCTGCGACACCGATTGGTCGCGCCCGGCGTTCATGCAGAAGGGAAATACCCTGATGCTGATCCGCAACATCGCGCGCAATCCGGTGGATCCGGCCGGTACGCCGACCCCGCAGTATGTCGGCCTGGCCTCGGCGTTCCGCCTGGCCACGCTGAACCTGCGCTGGGACACGCAGCTGGCGCAGGGCATCGGTCTGCGCCTGGATGGCGACTACATCCGCAACCTGGCCTACGACAAGCAGGCCATGTTCAGTCGTGCCCAGAACGGCATCGTCAACAACTACGGCGCCGGCGATACTGTCGGCATCGATACCTTCCGCAGTGGCGACACCGCATGGATGGTGCAGGCCACCTTCGGTGCCACCGAGCTGAAGGAGAAGGGCCAGTGGCAGGCGCTGCTGGGCTACAAGCACATCGAGGCCGACGCACTGCCCGATGCCTACAACGATCCGAACTTCCACCTGGGCGGCACCAACGCCCGCGGCTACTACGTGGGCGGCGCCTACGCGCTGGATGCACGCAGCTGGATCAGCGGCAAGTGGATGGCGGCCAAGGAAGTGTCCGGCGCGCCGCTGTCGATCGACGTGTTCCAGCTGGAGTTCAACACCGGGTTCTGAGTGGCGGGCGTGATGCGGATCACGTAGTGCGTGGCGGGGGCGCAGCGATGCGCCCGTCTAAGGAAAGGAGACCACGCGTTGTTCAAAAGGAGGAGTGGATGAGCCGTCGCAAGCTGTTCGAGAGTCCCGAACCGTCCAGCCAGATGCTGGGTGTTGGACCGGCCTATGTTTCAGTGGAGGGCCTGCGCCAGCACCTGGCCGAGTTCCTGCTGTATGCGGGCCGGCCGGTGGTGATCATGCGCGGGCGCAGCGAAGTGGGCTATTTCCTGCCGGCGCGCTGCTGGCGCCAGCGTGACGATGATCCGCTGGCGGCGGCTGCCGCCGACCAGCTGCTGGATGCGGCCGGCTTCCAGGCCGAGGACATCCAGCAGGTGGAGCAGGAATTCAACGCCATGCGCCAGCGTACCGTGCTGCATTCACGGCGCTGAGCCTTCCGTAGAGCCGGGCCCATGCTCGGCTTTTCGGGCGGTTGCACGCGACGTTGGCAACAGCCCCTGCCGTTGCCTTCGGCTCTACAGTAGATCCACGCCGTATGTGGATAGGCCACACCCGGCGGCAGCTACAACGCCAGCACCTGTCCCGGCTCCAGCGCCTGCAGAAACGCGTCGTCATGCGACACCACCACCAAAGTGCCCGGGAACACCCGCAGCACCTGCAGCAGGTGCATCCGCAGCGTCATGTCCAGGTTGTTGGTTGGTTCGTCCAGAACCAGCAGCGCTGGGGGCTTGGCCGCCATCAATGCCAATGAAAGCCGCGCCCGTTCGCCACCGGACAATGCGGACACGGGCGTCTGCGCCGTGGCATCGCCGCGGAACAGGAAGTCGGCCAGGTGCAGCCGGCACTGGGTCTGGCTCCAGTCCGGCATCTGGGCAGACAGCGCCTGGAGAGGCGTGGCCTGCATCGGCAGGTCCCGGTAGTGCTGGTCGAGCAGGGCGATCTGATCAGCTGGCGGCAGCAACCAGTCACCATCACGGCGGATGCTTGGGTCGCCGCACAGCGCGCGTGCCAGCGTGGACTTGCCGCTGCCGTTGTCACCGGTGATCGCCAGGCGATCGCCGACATCCAGGCGCAGATGCAGTCCACCCAGCACCGTTTCCGTGGCATGCGCCACGCTGGCGTCGGTCAGCTGCACCACCACTCCCTCACGTCGCCAGCCGGCCGGCAACGCGAAGGTAGGCTCGATGATGGTCTCGCGCTGCAGGTCATTGCGACGAGCCACGATGTCTTCCTGCTGCTCACGGATCAGCAGTTGCTTGCTGCCGGCGGTGGTATTGCCACGGCCGAGCTTGGTGGCTGAACGCACGCCGCCCCACTTGCGCTGTTCCACCTTGCGCACACCGCGTTCCCGCGAGCTGGCAGCGCGCTGCTGTTCGCGCATCAACGCCTCATGGGCCTGGCCGCGCTCCTGATCCAGCTGGCGCAGCTGCCGGTCGCTGGCCTCGCGTCGCTGCTGCAGGTCCGCCTGATAGTCGCGGTAGCGGCCGCCGAAGTGGCTCACGCGCCCGCCACGTATGTGCCAGAGCTCATTACAGAGCGCATCGATCAGGGCTTCATCGTGGGTGGCCACCAACAGTGCGCCGTGGAACTGGCGCAGGCGCGCGATCAGCGAGCGGCGTGCACTGCGGTCCAGGTGATTGCTGGGTTCATCGAGCAGCAGTACATCGGGGGCGGCATCGAGCGCGCGGGCGAGCGCATGGCGCATCTGCTCGCCGCCGCTGCGAGAGGAGTCATCCAGCACGTGCTGCGGCACGTAGGCGATGCGTGCGCCATCGCGCCGGATGATGGTCCCGCCACTGGGCACCAGAGTACCGGCCAACGTCTGCAGCAGGCAGCTCTTGCCACTGCCGTTGTCGCCGATCAGGGCGATGCGGGCACCTGAGGGCAGGTGCAGGTTGACGTCGGCCAGCAGGGCGCGGCCGTTGAAATCCAGATCCAAAGCATGGGCACGTAACATCGCGTGCGGTCCTCCTGTTGCTGCGCGCTCACTGCATCCGAACGCGGACGCGCAGCTTGGAACAGGGGCGAGGCCGGAGCAAGCGAGGAACCGGCCAAGATCCGCCGCAGGTGGGCCAGACCTCCTTCAGCCGCGCTCACTGGTGATGCGCGCACCTTCGCGCATCACCAGCGTCACCGGGGTCCTTTCCACCACCTCCAGCAACCGCTGCCACTGCGCATCGCTCAGCTCGGCGCTGGCATGCAGCACGCGGTGCACGTGGAAGCGTCCATCTTCGTCGCGTTCCGAGCGCAGCTCGGCATGGAACTCGCCCAGCTCCCAGCCCTTGCGTTGCGCATACATGCGCAGGGTGATGGCGGTGCAGGCGGCCAGCGAGGCCAGGTACAGATCGAAGGGCGCGAAGCCCTTGCCCTGACCGCCCAGCGAGGCGGGCTCGTCAGCGTCTACATCAAAGCTTCCATTGCTGATGTGGTGCAGGTAGTTGTCGCCGGTCGAAACAATGCGCGCGTAGGCCATCACATTCTCCATCTGTCTCTAGCGTCGAGCCACGCTCGACCAAACCCACTGTAGCGTCGAGCCATGCTCGACTGCTCCCAAAGGCGGCGCCAGCCAAGGCCAGCGCCGCCACCCATTCACTCGGTACGATCGTACGAGAACTGGATGCCTGCCGTACCACCGGTTTCAATGAAGAGGTTCATGAACGCCGGCACCGTTTCTGAGCGGGCCCAGTCGCGCTGCAGCTCGCAGAACAACTGCGGCACGCTGATCAGCTGGCCCCCGGCCTGTTCGATGCGGCGCAACGCGGCATCATGCGCCGCCAGCGAAGTGCCGCCAACGGCATCGACCACCACGTACACCTCATAGCCTTCCTTCAACGCATCCAGGGCCGGGAAAGTCAGGCAGGCTTCGGTCCACAGTGCGGTCATGATCAGCTTGCGGCGGCCGGTGGCCTCCACCGCCTTGCGGAACTCGACGTCTTCCCAGGAATTGATGGTGGTGCGGTCGTAGGTGGGGTAGTCGCCCAGCACCTTGCGCAGCTGCGGAATCGGCGGCTTGTTCAGGCCGGTCTTGACGTTGACCGTCGAATGCACGATCGGCAGACCGTAAGCCACAGCGGCTTTGGCGGTGCCGACGATGTTGTTGACCAGCAGCTGGCGGTCCATCGAGGCGATGGAGTTCACCTGCACCGGCTGGTAGTCGATGATGATGAAGGCGGAATTCTTCGGGGTCAGCAGGTGGTCGCTGGCCGGGTCGCGGATCGGTTCACTGGACATGATGGGTCTCCGGTTGGGAGGAGTGCCGGCAGCGGGCCGGCACCCCGGGGGGTAGCTCAGCTGCGCTGCGAATCCAGCTGCTCCTGGTTCTTCTGCACGTCCTGCGCCTTGAGGTAGCTCTCGATCAGCAGCTGGTAGTTCGGGAAGATCTTCGTGTAGACCTCGGCCCACTGCTGGGCATCGTCGCGGTTCCAGCTGCGCTGGATCTCCGAGGCCACCGCGGCGGTGTCCATCGGCACCACGCCGGCCTGCACTACGCGGGCCAGGGTGATCTCTTCGGCCATCTTCGAATAGGTGCCCGAGGCATCGATCACCGCGAACACCTGGTAGCCATCGGCCACGGCGGCGATCGACGGGAAGGCCATGCACACGCTGGTGATGGTGCCGGCAATGATCAGCTGCTTGCGCCCGGTGGCCTTCACCGCAGCAACGAATTCCGGGTTGTCCCAGGCGTTGATCTCACCCTTGCGCGCCACGTACTGGGCATGCGGGGCCGCGTCGTGGATCTCCGGGATCAGCGGGCCGTTCGGGCCCTGCGGGACCGAGGCGGTGGTGATCACCGGCATCTTTGCCAGCGTGGCCATCTTCGCCAGCGCAGTGGCGTGGGCGCGCACGCTGGTGAATGGCATGTCACCGATGGTCTGGAACAGGCCGCTCTGGTGGTCGATCAGCAGCATCGCGGCGTTGTCCGGATCGATCACCGGGCGGGCACCGTTGAAGTTGGCGGGGGTACTCATGGTCAGTCTCCTGGGGAAGGTGGGCGATGGCCCATTGGCGCGGCGGGTCGTCGCCCGCCGCGCGGAAGCGCTCAGTGCGCGATCTGGCCGAAGCGGCCGCTGTTGAAATCGTTGACCGCCTGGCTGATCTCGGCCTGGCTGTTCATCACGAACGGGCCGTAGCCCACCACCGGCTCGTCGATCGGCTCGCCGCTGAGCAGCAGCACAGTGGCGTCGCTGTCGGCGTCGACGAACACGTCCTCGCCGCTGCGATCGAAGGTGACCAACTGCGCCTCGCCGACCGGCTGGCCGCCGTTGATCCGGACCTGGCCCTTCAACACCACCAGCGCCAGCGTGCGGCCATCGGCCACCGGCAGTTCGGCGTGGTGGCCCTGCTGCAGGCGGATGTCCCAGACATCCATCGGCGTGTGGGTACGGGCCGGACCGGCGTGGCCGTCGAAGCGGCCCGCGATGACACGCACGCGGCCGGCGCCCTCAGGCAGATCCACCGAGGGGATCTCTGCGTCAAGCAGGGTCTGGTAGCCCGGTGCGCCCATCTTGTCCCGCGCCGGCAGGTTGACCCACAGCTGGACCATGTCCAGCGTGCCGCCGCGCTTGCTGAATTCCGGCGTGTGGAATTCCTCGTGGAGGATGCCGGAGGCAGCCGTCATCCACTGCACGTCACCCGGGCCGATGGTGCCGCCGGCCCCGGTCGAATCGCGGTGGGCGACCTCGCCCTCATAGACGATGGTGACCGTCTCGAAACCGCGGTGCGGATGCTGGCCGACCCCACGCGGGGTATCGCTGGGGGCGAAGCTGTACGGGCCGGCATAGTCCAGCAGCAGGAACGGGCTCAGGTGCTGGCCGTGGGTGTTGTAGGAAAACATCGAGCGGGCGGGGAATCCATCGCCCACCCAGTGCGGGCGGGGGGCGCTGTAGGTACCGGTGACACGCTTCATGGCGATCTCCTGGCCGGGGCTGCCGGCCGCTGTTCTTCGTTGCAGGAGACGATATCGCCGTGACAATTGGGCCGGTAGACGCCAATATTTGCCGTCATAGTCCTATCTGGTGAACAATGGCGGCAGGCCGTGGGCCGCAGGAGTTCGCCCCGTGTTCATCGCTGATATCCGCCGTTGCGACCTCAACGACCTGTTCTACTTCGCCATGGTGGTCGAGCACGGCGGCTTCTCGCAGGCCGGCCGGGCGCTGGCCATGCCGAAGTCGAAACTGAGCCGGCGCATCGCGCTGCTGGAGGAACGGTTGGGCGTGCGCCTGATCCAGCGCTCGACGCGGCGTTTCTCGGTCACCGAGGTCGGCCAGGACTACTACCGCCACTGCAAGGCGATGCTGGTCGAGGCCGAAGCAGCCGAAGAAGCGATTGCGATGTCGCGCGCCGAGCCGCGCGGCACCATCCGCCTGGCGTGCCCGATCGCGATCCTGCACGCGCGCATCGGCCCGATGCTGGCCGACTTCCTGGCCCTGCACCCCCAGGTGACGGTGCAGCTGGACGCCACCAACCGCCGCGTGGACGTGGTGGGCGAGGGTGTGGACGTGGCGATCCGGGTACGGCCGCCGCCATTGGAAGACAGCGACCTGGTGGTGCGCGTGCTGGCACGCCGGGTCTGGTGCACCAGTGCCAGCCCGGCGCTGCTGCAACGGTTGGGTACGCCGCAGGTGCCGGCCGACCTGGCGATGATGCCGACTGTCGATCTGGCCTCGCCCAGTCAGCAGCATGTGTGGGAATACAGTGGGCCTGGCGAGGTCCAGGCCAGCGTGCATCACCGCCCGCGCCTGGTCAGCGATGACATGATCGCGTTGCGCGCAGCCGCGGTGGCTGGGGTCGGGCTGTTGATGCTGCCGCGGATGATGATCACCGATGAACTGGAGAGCGGGGCGCTGCTGCCGGTGCTCCCCGAGTGGGTGCCGAAACACGGCATCGTGCATGCGGTGTTCCCGTCGCGGCGTGGGCTGCTGCCGGCGGTACGCGCGTTGATCGATTACCTCGCCGAGCGTTTCGAGGCGTTGGACGAACCGTAGGCTCCGCATCCACGCACGGCGTGGATCTACTGGATCCGCCGCCGCCTGGTAGATCCACGCCATGCGTGGATGATCCTGGTGCCGCGCGACCGGCCTTCGCTTGCCGCCCGCGGCCGTGCAGCCCACAATCCACGTCCGGACCGTCGCCATCACGCCCATCATTCCCCGGTCCGGCCTTGGCACCTATGTCTCCCAATGCCCTGGCGCTGGTCGAGCTGCTGATCCGCGAGCGCCGTGCGTTGTCTCGCTTCATCGCGCGCTATCTCGACCCGGCCAGTACCGAGGACACCCTGCAGAACCTGTACCTGAAGGCGAGCAGCGTGCCCGGTGATCCACCGATCCTTGAGCCGCGCGGCTATCTGTACCGGATGGCCTATCACCATGCGCTCAACCGCAGCCAGGCCGACGCCCGCGAGCGGCGCGCGATGGCCGAGTACGCCACCGACATGGCCGAGGCGGGCCACGACGGCGAGGCCCAGGCGCTGGACCAGGCACAACTGCGCGAGATCACCCAGACCATCCTCGCGCTGCCGGCGCAGGTCCGCGAGTGCTTCGTGCTCAACCGCTACCTGGGCCTGAGCGAGCGCGAGATCGCCACACGGCTGGGTATTTCCAAGAGCCTGGTCGGCAAGCATGTGCTGCGCGCGGCGCTGTTGATCCAGCAGCATCAACAGGGAACGCGCCGATGACCGGCGTTTGCCGTGGGCAGATCGCGCCCGCCGTTGTCACAACAGGAAAGCGCACCCGTTCGCGGTGCGGCAGGCCACAACCATGACCACGTCCGAACCCTCGCCGCGTCAGGCCAGGCAGGCGTTGCGCTGGGTGATCCGGTGCAGTGCAGGCCCGCTGCCGGAACGCCAGCAACGAACCCTGCAGCGCTGGCTGCAGGCCGATCCGCGCCATGCGCTGGCCTGGCGCCAGCAGCAGGCCTTCTGGCAGGGGCTGGATGCCGCCGGGCCCGACGTGCTGGCGGCGCTGCCTGAACTGACCGCCGACCGCCAGGGATTGCGTCCGGTCGCACCGCGCCGTCGCCTGCCATGGCTGTTGGCCAGCGCCGCCGCCGTGGTTCTGATGGTCGCGGCCGCACCGCAGGCGCTGTTGCTGGCGCGCAGTGACCTGCGCAGCAGTGATGCGCCGCGCGTGGTGCAGCTGGACGACGGCAGCACCGCCGTACTTGACGCTGGCACCGCACTGGCGATTGAGTTCGACGGCCAGCAGCGCCACCTGCGCTTGCTGCGCGGCCAGGCCTGGTTCCAGGTGGCGCACGAGGCGCGCCCGTTCCAGGTCGAGGCGGCGGGCGGCCTGGTCCGTGACATCGGTACTGCCTTCAGTGTGTCGATGCTGGATACCACGGTCACCACCCAGGTCAGCGAGGGTGTGGTCGACGTGCGTCCGGGCGATGGCAGCGTACAGCGCCTGCATGCGGGGCAGTCACGCGTGTTCCGTGACGGTCGCTGGCTGCAGCCGGTGCAGCTGGAAGATCGCGAGACCATGGCGCCGTGGCGGCGTGGCGAGGTGGTGATCGACGATCAGCCGGCCGCGCAGGCCATCGCCGGTCTGGCGCGCTACCGCCGTGCCCCGGTCTGGGTACTGGGCGGGCAGGGTGCACGCGTACGGGTCAGTGGCCTGTTCCATCTGCAGCAACCGGAGACTGCCATCGATGCGGTGGCCGCGCAGGCCGGACTGCGCGTGCAGCGCCTGCCTGGCGGCGCGATGGTGTTGTGGTGAGGTGCAGCAGGTTGATGGCAGAAAGCGCCGCATGAAAAAAACATGAAAAAACCGTGGGCACCTGCAGTGCCCCGCTGTCTATAGAGGTATAGCCAGAGCGAAACACCGTTTTTCCTCAAGCCAGACACACCACCGGCACCGGATGTGCCCGTGGTCCCGCCACGCTTGAGGAGTTCCTGTCCATGCCGTCCACGGCATCCGCCTGTCATCGTCGCGCCACCGCCCTGGCCCTGGCCATCTCCACCGCATTGCTGCCGCTGGCCTGGGTGCCGGCCGTGCAGGCGCAACCGGCCATCGTCGCGCCGCTGCGCCAGTACGCCATTCCGGAACAGCCCCTGGCCGACGCCGTGCGTGCCTTTGGCCGCCAGGCCGATGTGCAGGTGGTGTTCCGCAGTGACCTGGTGGAGGGCCGCCGCTCCAGTGCGGTGAGTGGCGAGTACAGCCAGATGCAGGCCCTGCAGCAGCTGTTGCGCGGTAGCGGCGTGCGCGCACAGCGCGGCATGGACGGCACCTGGAGCCTGCGGGCCGCAGCGGAGGCGGGTGAAGGGGAAGGGGTGCGGGTGACCGAGACGCTGGACGTGGCCGGTCGCCTGCAGTCGGAAGGGGGCGAGGCCCGCGATCGGCGCGGCTACGATGATGTGTTCGCGCTGGACCTGACCACGGCGTATTCGGGGCGCGACCGGGTGGAGCGCTACCGTGGCTCCAACCCGGCCGACGTGGTCAAGGATCTGGTCGGCGTGTTCAGTGGCGATGCGCGCAACAGCGGCGCGCTGGACATCAACATCCGCGGCATCCAGGGGCCGGGGCGGGTGCCGGTCAGCATCGACGGCGGCGAACAGGCGCTCACGGTCTGGCGCGGCTACAACGGCGTGAGCAACCGCAACTACATCGATCCCAACCTGATTGGTGGCATCCAGGTCATCAAGGGGCCAGGGCTGGTGCGCGATGTGCACAGCGGGATCGGTGGTGCGCTGGTGATCAAGACCATCGACGTTGACGACATTGTTGCTGCCGGCGAACGCTTCGGCGGGGAGCTGAAGATCGAAGGCAGCAGCAATGCGGTGGCGCCACGCCTGCCGCGCCTGCACACCGGCGAGGATTACCGCACGGTGCCGGGGTTCCCGCAGGGCTCGCCGAACTCGCCCTATGATGACCGCACCCTGGTGGTGCCGGTGAAGTCGCGCAGCGGCAACAACCCCTTCGATGGCGAAGATCAGGCCTGGCGGTTGGCACTGGGCGTACGCGGCGACAACGTCGACCTGATGGCTGCCTACGCCTGGCGCAAGCGCGGCAACTATTTCTCCGGGACCCAGGGCAGCGCCTACTACGACCAGGACCGGCGTGAGCAGTTCGAGTACCAGGGCATCGACTACATCACCACGCTGGCGCGTTACTTCAAACCGGGCGATGAAGTGCCCAATACCTCCAGCGAACAGGAGTCCTGGCTGGTCAAGGGCAGCTGGCAGATCAATGACGACCAGCAGCTGAAGGCTACCTGGCGGCGTACCTTGTCCCACTACGGCGAGATCATGCCGTCGCGCATCCTGTCCGCGCCCGACTACGGACGCATCCAGTGGCCGCTCAGCCGGGTTGCGTCCGATGCCTGGAACCTGGAATACCGCTTCCAGCCGGCCGGCAGCCGCTGGCTGGACCTCTACGCCAACCTGTGGCGCACGGAGACGGACAGCGATACCTACAGTGCTGGCGGCTTCCCGAACTTCGCAGTGGGTAATCCGGCATGGAACCCGGACGCCAGCCCGATCCTGCGCAACACCGCGCTGGCCAACGCGCGCAACGACCGCACCGGCCTGATCCTGAGCAACCGCTTCGCCTTGCATTCGACCCTGGACCTGACCGTGGGCGGCAACTGGCAGTACGAGAAGCTCGGCTCGAGCGATCCGTACTTCGGTACCACCGATGGCTGGCGCATGTTCCCGCGTGCCGGGCGCCGACAGGAGGGCGAGGGCTACCTGACCCTGGAGTGGCGGCCGGTCGACTTCCTTACCCTCAATGCAGGCGTGCGCTACAGCCGCTACTGGGCCTTCGACGATTTCCTCGAGGCGCACCCCGAGCTGCTGACCAAGGGCGTAGGTGGCAAGGAAGCGCAGTACACCGTGAACGAGTTGCCGCCCCGTCCCGCCAATCTGCAGGCCCGCATCGACGCGTTGGAAGCACGCCGCGCCGTATGGGAAAAGCGCGGCATGGGCTGGTTCATCGATGACAGCATCCGTGCCTTGCTGGCACCGTACGAGACGCCGCGTCCGGTCAGGTACACGCGGCCCTGGCTGCCCGATGCCGATGGCAACTACACCCGCGCCGGCAATCCCTGCCTCAATGGCGAAGTGGCGGCCATTCCCGGCGTGCAGCCGGTGTTTGCCGGCAGCGACCAGGTCTGCAACATCGGCAACAGCGTACAGTCGCAGCCGGTCGATGCACGCAACAGCCGCCGCCGCGACCATGCCTGGCTGCCGACCTTCTCGGCCACTGCACACCTGTCCCCGGCCGCCCGTGCCTACGTGCGTTACAGCGAAGCGGTGCGCTTCCCGAGCATGTTCGAAAGCACGATTGCCTTCTCCGGCAGCCTCAATCCGCTGCATGCGCTCAAGCCCGAGCACGCCTACAACTACGAAGTGGGCTACGTGCACAACCTGTCCGCCCTGTTCGGCAACACCGCCGATGCCGACGTCAAGCTGGCGTACTACGTGCACAAGACCCGTGACGTGATCGAGCGCGATGGCAACTTCCTGTTCGACAACATCGACAAGCAGACCATCCGTGGCATCGAACTGCAGGCCCGCTTCGACAACCGGCGCTTCTTCACCGATCTGGGCATCACCCGCACGTTGGAAAACGAGGTGTGTGACGAGAGCACGGCGGTGCTCCTGGATGCGAACCGCGGCCTGGTCCCGAACTGCGTGCAGGATGGTTTCGTTGGTGGCTACCTGCTGACCCAGGCCATTCCCAAGCTGTCGATCAACTGGTCGCTGGGCACGCGCCTGTTCGATGAGCGCCTGGAGCTTGGCAGCCGCATCGTGCACTACCAGCGCCACGAGAACCCTGATCTGCAGGCCTACCGTGACCGTTTGCTGAGCGGTGGCAGCGGCCTGCTCTGGCAGAACGTGCCGTTCACCTGGGGAAACATCACCACCGTCGATGCCTATGCGCGCTGGCGCTTCAACGAGCATGCCAGCGTCGAACTGGTCGGCAGCAACCTCGGCAACCGCTACTACGTCGATCCAGCCACGCGGTCCACGCTGCCGGCTCCGGGTCGCACCCTGAAGCTCGGCGTCACCGCACGCTTCTGATCTCCCACCTTCAAGCGTTGTACCCGTAGTTCCCTCAACCAAGGAGCAATACCATGAAAATGATCTCCCGTTCGGTTCTCGCCGTTGCTGCCTCGCTGGCTCTGGTCGGTGCCGCGCATGCTGCCGATATCGTCGGTGCCGCCAGTGCCAAGACCGATGCCGAGCTGTATGTGGCGGTTGGCGAATCGCAGGTCAATGGCGGCCCGCACCGCGCTGGCAAGGCCGGTATCGGTGTCGGTACCGTGTCCCAGGCCAAGCCGGTGGACTTCCAGGGCCTGAGCGCCTACTCGGCACCGACCACCGTCAATGGCGTGACGGTACGTACCCTGGCCATGCCGATCACCGGCGCACCGGGCAGCCACGCCGGCATGGGCCACTTCAACTTCGTCAAGGTCGGCAGTGGCGATGTCTGGTTCGGTGAGTGGTCCAAGGATGGCGCCGCCGGTGGCTTCAACAACCGCCAGGTCTACTTCGTTGGTGACCGCGCCGGCACCACGTTGCCTGCTGGCGTGGCGTCCTACACCGTGGCTGGCCTGAACAAGTTCAACGGCAGCAACCTGCTGAGCGGCACCTTCGACGCCGACTTCGGCGCCGGCACCCTGGATGGTGCGCTGTCGGGCAACGGCCTGAACCTGGCCATCGTTGCCAACATCAACAGTGCCGACGCATCGTTCGCCGGTTCGGCCACCGCCAACGGCAGCGTTGCCGGCACCACCCAGGGGCAGTTCTTCGGCGCCAACGCGGCCGCCCTGGCCGGTATCGCCACCTTCAGCGGCAACAGCCAGTACGACACCGCCTTCGGCGGCAGCAAGAACTGATTGCCACGCCCCTGACGGGGCAGGGCAGGGACAAGCCGCGATCCGCCAGTCCCTGCTTCGGCCCGCTGCATGCACCACCACGGATCGACCATGCGCCATCCCATCTTCCTTGTCGTACTGCTGCTGGCGGCCGCCGACGTGCGCGCCCAGCAGGACGATCTTCGCCGCGTGCTCGAACAGGGCACCGACCTGCGCCACCAGCAGCAGGACCAGCAGCGCCTGCAGCAGGCCGAGTCGGAGCGACCGACCATCACCATCGACGGCCAGACCCTGCGCGTGGAGCGCACGGTCGACGATCTGGGCCAGGCGCTGTACCTGTCGCTGCAGCATCAGCAATGGGGCGCCGCGCAACGCTTCCTGGATGAATACATCGAACTGCCTGGCCACGACCCGTTGCTGCGCCACTATGCGCAGGGCGGCCTGGCGCGGGTGGCCGGCAATCACCATCGCGCGGCCAACGAGTACGAGGCGCTGCTGGAGGCACAGCCGGATTTCCTGCCGGCCCGCCTTGAACTTGCGCGCGTCTACGCCGAAGACCAGCGCGATCGCGATGCGGTGGCGTTGTTCACGGCGATCGCGGATGGCATCAGTGCCGATGACCCCGCCACCGCAGGTGTACGCGGACGGGTGGACGCCTATCTGGCTGCGCTGCAGGCGCGCCAGCGCTGGAAAGGCGCGCTGTCCGCCGGCCCGGCATGGAGCGACAACATCAACCGCAGCTCGGCCAGCCGCACCTGCCTGTTCGGGGTAGGCGACACCTGCATCATCCAGCGCAATCTTCCCGATGCCCAGCGCGCCATGGGCCTGGACTACGACGGTAACCTCGAACGTCGCTGGGCCCTGAAGGGCCACCATGGCGTGTACGTGCGTGGCCTCGCATTCGGCCAGGCATGGCGTGGGCACAGCGCCTACAACGAGCTCAATGCCAACGTGCAGGCGGGTTACAGCTGGCGTAGCGCGCGGCATACCCTGCAGATCGCCCCCAGCTATGACTATCAGGGCCTCGGCAACCGGGCCCTGCAGGGCGGCAGCGGGCTGCATGGCGAATGGCAATATGCGCTGGACGCGCGCAGCCTGCTCAAGCTGGAGGCCGACTGGAAGCGCCAGCGCTATCGCCAGCGTGGCCTGGCCAGCAATTACGACGGTGAGCTGGCCGCGGTGTATGCCACCTGGTTCCGTGCGCTCAACCCGCGCTGGACCCTCTTTGCCGGGCTGGACCTGAGTGACAGCAGCGCCGCCAACCCAGCCAACGGCTACCGCCAGCGCGGCGTGCGGCTGGGTGCAGCGCGGCAATGGAGTGGCACCACCGCCACCGTATTCGTCTCGTTGCGCGAGCGCGACTACGACGCGTGGAGTCCGCTGCTGGAGGCGCGGCGTGAGGACAGCGAACAGAACCTGATCGCCATCGTGCGCAGCGAGCGCCTTGCCGTGGCCGGGCTGGTACCCAGCCTGAGCCTGCGCTACGCGCGCATCGACAGCAACGTTGGCTGGCTGTACAGCCACGACCGCAGCCTGCTCAGCCTGAAGTGGGAGCGGGCCTTCTGAACACGCCGCTGCAATGCCGCGGTGAACGGGCCGTGGCCGCGATCTTCATCCATCATCACGCGCTCTTGTAGCCCGGTTCGCGCATCCTGCGGGCGTTGCGGCAGAGCTGGGCCGCGTGTATCGAGGAGCGCCGGTCGTGCTGGAAGCGGGCAACAAACCAGAGGGCCTGAAAGGGCTGCGTGTACTGGTGGCAGAGGATGAATTCGCCATCGCAATGTTCCTGGTCGACTATCTGGAGCTGAAAGGCGCACAGGTAGTGGGGCCGGCCGGTGACCTGCAGGCGCTGGGGCAGCTGGTCGATACCCACCCCATCGATGTGGCGCTGCTGGACATCAACCTGGGCGGTGAGCAGGTCTATCCGCTGGCTGATCGGCTGGCCGAGGCGGGTACGCCCTTTCTGTTGACCTCCGGATACGACGACAACCTGCCCAGCCGCTTCGCCAGCGCGCCGCGCTGTACCAAGCCTTATCACATCGAAACTCTGGTCCAGCAGCTGGCCGGGCTGGTGGCGGCGCCGCAGGTCTCTGCGGGCATCGCCTGATTGCGCGGCATGTCGCGCCGTCCTGAAGGCATCCACGCCGCCAAGCTGCGTGGCTCGATGCCACCTGCGCCGCGCCTGCATGCGCGCCACGATGGCATGGCCGCGCGCATCGCCCGCCACGACTGGTCGTCCACGCCATTGGGTGCCTGTGAGCAGTGGCCGCCCCACCTGCGCGCCACCGTCGACCTGATGCTGGCCCATGGCTTCCCGATGATCGTGCTGTGGGGCGAGCAGCTGGTGCAGCTCTACAACGACGGCTATGCCGAGATCCTGGCCGACAGGCATCCCGGCGGGCTCGGCCAGCCGACCCGTGAATGCTGGCCCGAGGTCTGGCACATCAACGGGCCGCTCTATACCCGGGTTTGGCAGGGCGAGACGCTCACCTTCGAAGACAAACTGTATCCGCTGGTCCGGCGCGGCCGGCTGGAAGACATCTGGTTCACGATCACCTACAGCCCGATCCGCGGCGAGGAAGGGCGGATCAACGGCGTGCTGGTGACGATGTTCGAGACCACCGCCGCGCATCTGGCGCTGGCCGCGCGCGAGCGCGAGGAACTACGGCGGCGCGAGAGCGAGCGGCGCCTGGAGCTGGCCTTCAGGATGCTGCCGGTCGGCCTGTGCATTGTTGATCTGCAGGGCCGCATGCTGCTGTCCAACGATCAGATGCGCGCCTATCTGCCCACCGGCAAGGTGCCTTCCAGAGACGCCGACAACCAGCATCGCTGGCACGGCTGCCATCCCGATGGCACCACCATTGCACCGGACGACTTCGCCATCGCCCGCGCGATGCGCGGCGAGACCGTGGTGCCGGGGCTGGAGTTCCAGTACCTGCATGATGATGGCCGCGCGCGCTGGACCCGGGTTGCTGCCGCGCCCCTGCGCGATGGCGACGGTGAGGTCAGCGGGGTATTTGCCATCGCGGTGGACATCGACGACCTCAAGCGTGCCACTGAGCGTCAATCGGTATTGCTGGCCGAACTGCAGCACCGGGTGCGCAACATCATGTCGACCATCCATGCCATTGCCTGGCGGACCCGCGAGTCGGTCAGCAGTGTGGATGAATACGCTGAACGGTTGTGCGGGCGGCTGATGTCGCTGGCGCGCACGCAGAGCCTGCTGACCCGTGGCGCCAATGCGGGGGTCTGCCTGCGCGGCATGCTGGATGAGGAGATCGCAGCGCAGATGCCGGCCACGGCCGCCTATCGCCTGCAGGGCGAGGACGTGCTGCTGCCACCGAAGGCGGCCGAAGTGCTGTCCCTGGCGATCCACGAATTGGCGACCAACGCCCTGAGGCATGGCGCGCTCAGCCATGAAGACGGTCGCATCGAGGTGACCTGGGACCTGCAGGTTCAGGCCGGGCAGCCCTGGCTGGGCCTGCACTGGTGCGAGCGCCATGCCGAGGTGGAGGACTGGGAGCTGCCACGCCAGCGTGGCCTGGGCCGGGCGCTGATCGAGCAGCGCGTGCCCTATGAACTGGCCGGCAGCGGCGAGTTGCGCTTCGGCCCGCAGGGGCTGGATGCCTGGATCCGCTTCCCGCTGCGCGAGCGTGACAGCCTGCTGCAGACCGATGCCCCGGGCGCGTCGGGGCCCGGTTCGGGCAGCTGAATGTCCATTTATCCCCAATTGGGCCAAATTGGGCATAATGGCCACAACCGTCGCCGTTTGGAGCCGTGCCATGACCCTGCCGCTGGATCTGCCTGGCCTTGAAAAGGCCCCGGCCTCGTCGGTGAAGACCCGGGGCTGGCCGAGCCTGATGCGTACCGTGCGTGAGAAGCAGGCATTGGTCATCACCAACCACAATCACCCCGAAGCGGTGATCGTCGACATCCGCACCTACCAGGAGCTGCTGGCCAAGGCGGCCGGCGGAGATGCCGGAGAGCGCAACGAAGAGCTGCTGCGCCTGCGCAGCGAATTCGACCAGACCCTGGCCGGCCTGCAGCGTGGGGAAGGGCTGGGCAAGGTGCTCGGCCAGCCGATCCGTCGCGGTCGCAAGGTCACCCTCGGCCGTCCGCTCTGACCGATGGGGAGGATCCTGGTGCTGGCCGGCGTCAACGGCGCCGGCAAGAGTTCGCTGCTGGGCACCTGGCTGGAAGCCGAAGGGCTGGGCTGGTTCAACCCCGATTCGTTCACCCGCCGCCTGGTGGAGACCGGCTGGCCGCTGCCTGACGCCAATGCTGAGGCCTGGCAGGAAGGCACCCGCCGCCTGCGCCAGGCCATGGCCGATGGCACGGACTTCGCCTTCGAGACCACGCTGGGCGGCAACACCATTCCCCGCCTGCTGCGCGAAGCTTGCGAACGCCATCACGTTGCGATCTGGTTCTGCGGCCTGGCCACGGTGGAGCTGCATATCGCCCGCGTTGCGGCGCGGGTGGCTGCCGGCGGCCATGACATCCCGGTGGAGAAGATCCATGCGCGCTTCGATTCGGCGCGCGAGAATCTGCTGGAACTGCTGCCGCACCTGGCCGAACTGCATGTCTACGACAACAGCGCGCCCGCCGATGCCGAAGGCTGCGTCGAACCGTTGCCGGTACTGGCGATGGCACATGGCCAGCTGCAATACCCGGTCTCGGTGGCCGAACTGCTGCACACGCCGGACTGGGCCAAACCCATCGTAATGCGCGCGATGGAGTTGAACGTTGCGCGCGATTGAGGGCGCATGCGTTGTAGAGCCGAGCCCACGCTCGGCTGATCCCCCGAAAGGCAACCGGGCGCGGGCGTGGCTCTACAACGCCGGCTCCGCCGAGCCTCAGGCCGGCTTTACCTGCTCAGGTTCCGCAGCCTCCGGCAGTGGCGGCAGGCTCGGGTCCACCGTCACCGGCACATCGCTCTTCAGCAGTGCGGCGGCTTCCTTGTCGCTGCCGACTGCCGGCGGTGAACCGCGCAGCGGCAGCCCCGCGGTTTCCTTCACGAACAGCATGGTGACCAGGCCGATCACTGCTGCGCCCATCAGGTAGTAGGCCGGCACCAGCGGGTCGCCGGTACGTTCCACCAGCCATGCAGTGACCAGTGGCGTGGTGCCACCGAACAGCGATACCGAGACGTTGAAGGCGATCGACAGCGCGCTGTAGCGCACCGGGGTATAGAACAGGGCCGGCAGCGTGGACGGCATCGAGCTGGTGAAGCACACCAGCGCCAGGCCCAGCAGCATCAGGCCAAGGAAGATCATCCAGTCGTTGCCGCTGCCGACCAGCAGCAGGCACGGAATCGCCAGCACCAGCAGCGCGATGCAGGCGCCGATGATCATCGGGCGGCGGCCCAGCCTGTCACTGAACAACCCGCCGACAATGTTCAACGGCATCATCACCAGCATCACGATGATGATCAGCAGCAGGCCCTTGCTCTCGGCGTAGCCCATGGTGACGCTGAGGTAGCTGGGCATGTAGGTCAACAGCATGTAGTCGGTGACGTTGAACACCAGCACCAGGCCCATGCACACCAGCAGCTGGCGGCCGTGCACCTGGAACAGCGCGCCAAGCCCGGGCCGGTCGTGCTCGCGCTTCTCGGCTTCCTCGGCGAAGGCGCGGAATGCCGGGGTCTCTTCCAGCTTCATGCGCATGTACAGGCCGAGCAGGCCCAGCGGGCCGGCCACCAGGAATGGAATGCGCCAGCCCCAGTCCAGCATCTGTTCGCTGCTCAACAGCATGTGCAGCGCGGTCACGGTACCGGCGCCGGCGATGTAGCCGCCCAGCGTGCCGAACTCCAGCCAGCTGCCCATCAGGCCGCGGTTGCGGTCGGTGGAATACTCGGCGATGAAGGTGGCCGCACCGCCATACTCGCCGCCAGTGGAAAAGCCCTGCACCACGCGCGCCAGCAGCAACAGCACCGGTGCCCAGATGCCGATCCGCTCATAGGAAGGAATCAGGCCGATCGCAAAGGTACCCAGCGCCATCAGGATCATGGTGAACGCCAGTACTTTCTGGCGCCCATAGCGGTCGCCGAGCGGGCCGAACACCAGACCGCCGAGTGGACGCACCAGGAATGCCACGGTGAAGGTGGCGAAGGCTGCGATCACCTGTGCGGTGGGATTGCTCGACGGGAAGAACACCTGGCCGATGGTGACGGCCAGATAGCCGTAGACACCGAAGTCGAACCACTCCATGGCATTGCCGAGGGCGGCGGCACCGACGGCGCGCTTGAGCATGGGCTTGTCGACGACGGTGATCTCATCGACCTTCAGGTGGCGGCGGCGTTTGAACCAGCCGAAGTGGGCATGGGAATCGGGCGTGTCCTGCATGGGGCTCCCTTGTAGGTATGGAATAGGGGAATGGGCGGTGTGGTGTGTCCCGGAAATCGGAAACGGCGATGCAGGCGCAAGTGGCGCAGGGGCATCGGAAGGCGGCGTGGGGGCCGGGGAATGTGTGCAGGCGCAACGCCACGCGCACGGCAAAGCACCGCCGCAACGGCGGAAACGCGGCAACGGGATCACAACGGCCGCGCAGTTGGCAGCCGCGTGTCACATCAGCGTGTGGGGAAGGCAGGCCGTGGGCCTGCGGGCGTCATCCGCCGGGATCCAGCGCGAGGCGATGGAAATGCAGGGCGGGAGCATTCGTGGCAAGCGAAGCGCCGGTCGGCAGTGCTTCCCACGTAACAGGTGCGCCCGTCACGTAGTGGGTCGTGTCGATCATCCGTTCATCATAACGGCATCGGCGTGAGCATGCAGCGAAGCAGGCTGATCTGCACGCTGTGTTCCATCTCGCCTGTTCAGAAGGCTCAGGCCGACTTCGCCATCAAACCGAACACCGTGCAGGCCATCGCCAGGGCGCCCGGCAGTGCCAGTTTCCGCGTGACCAATGCGGCGCCGATCATCGTGAGTACCGAAAGCATGATGGCCAGGGCGAAGAACGGTTGGCCCTGCAGGAACTGGTGGATGCAACCGGCGCAGCCGGCAATGGCCAGGCTGGTGGCGAAGCAGACGTGGAACAGTGAGCCAGCGTACACAGAGGTTCCTCGCGATGATGGAGGCCATAGCGGCAGGCCTTCGGGCAAATTTAGGGCGGATTTCAGATTGCGATGACGGAATCACATCCTGTACGCGCTCTGGTGACATCGGCGTGCATAAGGTGGAGCGCACACCCACTTTTTGGATTGATGGAGGATGCAATGGCGCGGACGATTCCCGAAGGAACGCTGATCGTGGTTGCCGACGGTGGTTCGGCGCGGGTGTTCACCAACGTGGGCAGCAACCATCAGTTGACCCTGAAGCAGGAAGGCGAGCTGCGTCTGCAGGACATCAGTGAGCAGGGCGTGTCCGGGCAGGGGCCTGCGGGTGCAGTGCCGAAGGACATGTCGGTCTCGCAGCTCAACGAGGCAACGTTCGCCAAGCAGGTGGCCGAACAGCTCAACGAGGATGCCTTGAAGAACCACTATGCGCATCTGGTGTTGATCGCTGATCCGACCACGCTGGGCCGCATCCGTCCGTTGCTGCACAAAGAGGTCCAGGCACGCCTGCTCGGCGATATCGCCAAGGACCTGACCAACGCACCGTTGGCGGATATCCAGAAGGTACTGGCGGCGTAGCGAGGCCAATCGATCTGCCGTAGCGCCGAGCCCATGCTCGGCTGTCGCGCGGAGCGCGGCGGTTCCGCGCCGCGCAAGACGCAGCCGACGCTATCCCGTCGGTGCTGACCTCACCGCAACGGGTAGAACGGTTCGATCAATCGGGTGCCCGTTGCCTCATCGCCCTTGAACGACAGCTCGAACGCACCGCCCCACAGCGTTCCGGGGTGGTCGAGCACCTGCAGGATTTCCATCCGCAGCGCTTCCATGCCGATCAGCGTCGCTGCCTCGTCGCGGCTCACCCACTGGTATTCCTTGTCTGCGGTTCTCGCCGGTGGTTGCCCGGCCCGCAGGGTGGCGCGATAGTGCTGCCGGAACGACACCGCGTCGTGGCTTGGGTCCGGCGGGTCTTCGTTGAAGCGATAGCTGTAGATTGCCGCCAGCGTGAACGGCGATACCTGCAGGCCGAGATCCGATGAGAGCTGTTGCAGCGCCTGCTGGATGCTCTGTTTGCGGTTGGCGCGTACAGCGGGTGTCATCCAGCCGCTGCGGTTGTGTTCCAGCAGCAGGTGGTCCTGGTCGTCGGTGACCAGCAGGCGCAGGATGGTGTAGTCGTCCTGGGCAGGACGCGATGGGGCGGGGGGCGTGGGCGGCGCGGCATGGCTGAGCGTTACGACACCCAGCAGGCTTGCCATCACGATCCATCGTGCAGTGCGGATGAGCATGCGTCCTCTCCCGGGTGTGGACGCAGGGTAGGAGGGGGCGGGGTACACGGCAAGTGCCGGTACAGCCGTAGAGATGAGCCATGGCCGGTCGCATTTCCTGCGGGCGTCAGCCGCGCGAGGGCATGCAGCGGGTGCAAGGCCGATGGCCGCACTGCAACATGCGGCACGGGATGCCCGGTGCTAGCATCCGGCAACCACCTGAATCGATCCAAACGCCGATGCCCACGCTGGACCGTCGTCTCCTGATCGCTGTCGCCGCCACGGCGATGCTCGCTTCCGGCCTGGCGTCGGCCGCTCCCGCCAAAACGGCCGCCGACAAGGCATACGCTTCGGTCGACCCGTTCATTGGTACCGGTGGCGAAGGCCACACCTACCCGGGTGCCACGGTGCCATTCGGCATGGTCCAGCTCAGCCCGGACACACGCATCCAGCCACGCGAAAAGGCCTATGGCTGGGCAGCCGGCTACCGCTACGACGACAGCAGCATCGTCGGCTTCTCGCACACGCATTTTTCCGGCACCGGTCATTCGGACCTCGGCGACATCCTGCTGATGCCGTTCACCGGCAATCCCGGCCTGGAGCGCGGTGACCCGGAAAAGCCGCGCAGCGGTTACGCGTCGCGCTTCCGCCACGATGACGAGAAGGCTGAGCCGGGCTACTACGCGGTCACCCTGGATGACTACAAGGTGCGCGCCGAACTGACCACTAGCGCGCGCGTGGGCGTGCACCGCTATGCCTTCCCCAAGGGCACCGATGCCAAGGTGCTGCTGGACATGCGCACCAGCATGTACGACTACCCGGGCAAGGTGCTGTGGTCGCGGGTGCGGGTGCGCGCCGATGGCACCGTGACCGGCTTCCGCGAGACGCGCGGCTGGGCGCCGGGCCGCCAGCTGTATTTCGCGATGCGTTTCTCGCGCCCGCTGGCCGGGCATGAGCTGCACAACACCGAGCAGGACATCGTCTACAAGGGCTTCCCGCCCCCGGGTGAGAAGGATCCCGCGCAGCGTGCGCAGATCGAAGGGCGGCAGCTGGTCGGTACCTTCGCGTTCGGCAAGCTGGACGCGCCGCTGGTGGTCAAGGTGGCGATCTCGCCGGTCAGTGAAGCTGGTGCCATCGCCAACCTCGACGCGGAAGTGGCCGGCTTCGATTTCGACCGCGTGCGTGCGCAGGCAAGGCAGGAATGGATGCAGGCGCTGTCGGTGCTGGATATCGAGGCCCCCGAACATGCCCGGCGCAGTGCCTACACCGCGCTGTACCACACGATGCTGGGGCCGACGCTGTTCATGGATGCCGATGGCCAGTACCGCGGCTCGGACAACGCCGTGCACCAGGCCAAGGGCTACACCAACTACTCCACCTTCTCGCTGTGGGATACCTACCGTGCGTTGCACCCATTGCTGACGCTGGTGCAGCCGGAGCAGCGCAACAGCGATTTCGTCAATTCGATGCTGGCCCACCATGAGCACAGCCCGTACGGCATGCTGCCGGTGTGGTCGTTCCATGGTCTGGAAGACTGGTGCATGATCGGCTACCACGCGGTGCCAGTGATCGCCGATGCCTACGTGAAGGGCATCCGTGGCTTCGACGCCGACAAGGCGCTGAAGGCGATGGTCGAGACCGCCAACTACGGTCCCTACGACGGCATCGCGCAGTACCGCGAGCTGGGCTATGTGCCGATCGACGAGGAAGGCGAAGCGGCCAGCAAGACGCTGGAATACGCGTTCGATGACTGGACCATTGCTCGCATGGCACAGGCGATGGGCAAGACCGATGTTGCGGCCACCTTCGACACGCGCGCCGGCAACTGGCGCAACGCCTTCGACAAGGACACCGGCTTCATGCGCGCACGCAAGCGCGATGGCAGCTTCCGCACGCCATTCGACCCCAGCGCCAGTGGCTACGGCACCGACTACACCGAGGGCAATGCCTGGCAGTACTCCTGGTACGTGCCGCAGGACGTCGCCGGCCTGGCCGCCGCGCACGGGGGCAGCGACAAGCTGCTCGCGCGCCTGGACGAAGTGTTCAACGCCAAGGTCGATCCATCCATCTTCGAGCACATGGAAGACATCACCGGCCTGATCGGCTGGTATGCGCATGGCAACGAGCCCAGCCACCACGTGGCCTACCTGTATTCGTATGCCGGCCAGCCGTGGCGCACCCAGGCGCGCCTGAAGCAGATCATGGACACCCAGTACGCCGACCGCCCCGATGGCCTGGCCGGCAACGATGACGTCGGCCAGATGTCGGCGTGGTACGTGTTCACCGCGCTGGGCTTCTATCCGGTGGCGCCGGGCTCGGGCGAGTACATCCTCGGCCGCCCGTTCCTGCCGAAGACCGCGATGCGACTGCCGAACGGCAAGACCTTCACCATCGTGGCCGATGGGCTGGATGACAGGCACAGCTATGTGGGCAGCGTGAGCCTCAACGGCAAGCCGCTACAGCGCACCTTCCTGCGCCATGACGAGATCCTGGCCGGTGGCGAGCTGCGCTTCAGCATGCAGGCCGAGCCGAACAAGGACTGGCCGGGGCAGGGCGCGCAGGCGCCGTATTCGATGAGCCGGTGATGGGTTGTGGGTTGGCATACGGGGATCCCGCTTCTGGTAGGTGCCAACCTTGGTTGGCACACGGGACATCAACGGCGCCAACCGAGGTTGGCCGCTACCGAGCCATGTTCCCGGGGAATCCCGCTTTGGTAGGTGCCAACCTTGGTTGGCACACGGGAGGTCAACAGCGCCCACCAAGGTGGGCGACTACCGGGTGGCGTGACCGGGTAGGTGCCAACCTTGGTTGGCACGCAGGACGTCAGCGGGATCGAAACCGCAACCCCACCCGTGCGCCACCGATCGGGGCGGTATCAATCATCAGGGTCGCACCATGCCGCTGTGCGATCTCGGCCACGATCGCCAGACCCAGCCCGCAGCCATCGCCTTCGCTGCTGGCCCGGTAGAAGCGTTCCGTGACGCGCCCGCGTTCGGCCTCGGCAATGCCGGTGCCGTCATCATCCACCCATGCCTGGACGCCTTCGGCATTCTGCTGCAGGCCCAGGGTGATCACACCACGCACGGCACCGTAGCGCAGTGCGTTGTCCAGCAGGTTGCCGAGTGCCTCGCGCAGCAGTTGCGGGTCGCCCTGTACCTGCACGCCGTCGTCGGGCCCGTCGTAACCCAGGTCCACGCCCGCCGCCAACGCACGGTCGGCGTAGCGCTCCACCACGCCACGTGCCAGCACGGCCAGATCCACCGGCTGCAGCGGCAGCGCACTGCCTTGCGGGTCTTCGGAACGGCTGAGCATCAGCAGCTGGTTGACCAGGTGCTGCAGCCGCGCCAGCCCGGCCAGCGTGCCGGACAACGCCAGCTGCTGGGCCTGCGGATCGTGCTGGCGCAATGAACTCTCCAGCTCCACCTGCATGGCCGCCAACGGTGTGCGCAGCTGATGTGCGGCGTTGCTGACGAAGCGGCGTTGCGCCCCCTGCATTGCGTCCAGGCGCTGCAGCAAGGCGTTGTAGGCCTCCACCGCCGGCCAGAGTTCGCGGGGAGCTTCCTGCGCCGGGTCCAGCGGCGCCAATGGATCCGGCCGCGGGCTGGCCAGCTTCCGTGCGACCAGGTTCGCGTGGCGTGCGGCGGCGCCGGTGCCGGACCAGGCCAGCCACGCCGCCAGTGCCAGGATCGCGGCCTGGAACGGAACGCTGGTCAGCAGCAGCTTGCGTTCCAGCCGGTGGCGCTTGCGCAGCGTCTCGGCCACGCGCAACCGGATGTCATGGCCCGGCCCGGCGCTGACCACCACTTCGACCATGCGCACCGGCTGCCCACGCAGGCGGGCATCGTAGTAGACCGCGTCGTCATCCGCGGCAGCGCTCGCCGGGCGCGGCAATGCTTCGGGCAGGTCGCCATACAGGCGCCCGCCTGCAGCGTCGACCACCTCGCCATGCACTTCGTCGGCGGTGTCCCAGGTGAACATGCGCGATACGGCCGGGGTGATCTCGATCGAGGCGCGGCCATCCTGCACTGTCACCAGCTCGGACAACGACATCGCCGAGTCCAGCAGCCAGCGGTCGTAGACCTGGCCGGCGTAGAAGCGCGCCAGCGCGAACGAACCTACTGCGCTGCACAGCAGCAGCACCAGCAGCGGCAGCCACAGGCGCCGCAGCAGCAGGCCGCGCAGGCTGTGCACGCGCTCAGTCACCCACGGCCTCCAACCGGTAGCCAAGGCCACGCAGCATGCGGATGCCGACGCCGGCACGCGCCTGTTCCAGCTTGCGGCGCAGGCGGCTGACATGCACCTCGATCACCGACAGGTTGGCCTCGTGGTCCCAGCTGTACAACGCATCGAACAACCGCTGCTTGGTGACGGTGCGGCCCGGATGCTGCATCAACGCTTCGACCAGAGACAGCTCGCGTGCGGTCAGCTCGATGCGCTGGCCTTCCACCTGCACTTCATTGCGGATGCTGTCGAAGCACAACCGGCCGAGTCGCTTCTGTGCCGGCGCATCGCTGCGGCGGCGTGACAGCGCACGCAGGCGGGCTTCCAGCTCACCCAGTGCGAATGGCTTGGCCAGGTAATCATCGCCACCGCGGTCGAGACCGAGGATGCGGTCCTCCACGCCATCGCGCGCAGTGAGGATCAGCACCGGCAGGGTGGCGCCGTCGTTGCGCAGCCGCGAGAGCAGGTCGAGGCCATCCACGTCCGGCAACGAAAGGTCGAGCACCATGACGTCATATGGGGTGCTGGCCAGCGCGGCCGGCGCGTGCAGCCCGCGCGAGAGGTGGTCGCACAGATGACCGGCGCCCTGCAGGGCACGGATCAGTCCATCGGCCAGTGCGGCGTCGTCTTCGATCAGCAGGATTCGCATTGCAAGCTTCGTGCAAGGTTGGGGCAAGTTTGGCGCAAGTCCGTCACCTTACCGTGGCGTGCATGAATTTCTCCCCTCGTCTTGCGGTCGTGCTGGCCGCCCTTTTGTGCGCGCCTGCGGCTTCGGCGCTGTCCCTGGCAGAAGCGCAGCGTGCAATGGAAGCGCACAACCCGGACCTGCGCGCCGCGGCACTGGAGCTGCGCGGGGTGCAGGGTGACGCGCAGACGGCGGCGCTGCGCCCGGCCACCGAGCTGTCGATCGGCACCAGCAAGATCAGCCCCAAGCACGGCATCGGCCCTGGACGTTGGCAGGACAAGCGGGTGGACAGCACCGTGGGCCTGGGCTGGACCTGGGAACGCGGTGGCAAGCGTGCATTGCGCGTCCGCCAGGCGGAAGCGCTGCTGGAGGTGGCCGGACTGGACATGCTCGATACCCGGCGCCGCCAGCAGGTGGCACTGCATGAAGCCTATTTCGGCCTGAAGGGCGCGCAGGAGCGGGCGCAGATTGCCGACGCCAACCGGCAGAGTTCGGCCGAGCAGATGGCGGCGGCCGACAAGCAGGTCGCGACAGGGGCGATGGCACCGGTGGATCGCGCGCGGCTGGCGGTGGACGACCTCGCCGTCGCCGACGCGTCACGCGAGGCAGCATTGGATCTGCGCGATGCACGGCATGCGCTGGGCCTGCTGCTGGGCAGCGATGACAGCCGCGACGACCTCAGTGCCGATGACCCCTGGCCGGATGCCAGCAGCGTGGCCGATGTACGCGCGTTCGACCCGCAGCAGCGCGCCGACCTGCGTGCCGCGCGTTCGCGCCTGGTCGCGGCCGACGCAGGCGTGGCCCTGGCGCGCAGCGAGCGCCACCGCGATATCCAGCTGGGTGTGGAGGCCGAACGTGAGCCGACGGACATCAGCGGTGTTACCTGGGGCGTGTCGTTGACCATTCCGCTGGGGGGGCCGTCGCGCGCGCGCGGCGCGATCCAGCGTGCCGAGGCCGACCGTGACAGCGCCGCGCTGGAGCTGCAGGTGCTGCAGCGCGAAGCACGCGCCGAACTGGACCAGCTGCAGGCCAGCGCGCAGTCCGCCGCACAGCGCCGCAGCGACTATGAGGGACTGCAGTCCGACGCCGCACGCAGGGCGGTGCAGGGCATCGAACTGGCGTACCGGCGCGGTGCCGCCAACCTGACCGATCTGCTGGATGCGCGCCGCAGCTGGCGCGATTTCGAGGCCGCGCTGATCGAGGCGCGCACCGACCATGCCATTGCCCTGGCGCGCTGGGAAGCCGCCACATCCGTTGCCGAAGGAGAATCCCGATGAAGTCCACCGTCGCCCATCGCCTACGGGCGCGACATGCCGTGCTGCCGGCGTTGCTGGCGCTGGCCCTGCTGAGCGGCTGTGGCCGCGAGCCAGCGTCCTATACCGAGGATGCGCCCCAGGTCAGCGCGGGCCAGATCCAGTTTCCCGCCGACAGCCGCCAGCTGGACGTGCTGCGCAGCGAGGCGGTGACCGCCGGCGCCAGCGCCAGCCTGCAGCTGCCGGGCCGGGTGGTCTGGGATGAGACGCGCTCCAGCGCACTGCACACGCCGTTGCCGGGTCAGGTGGCGCGCATCGAGGCGCAGCCGGGGCAGAACGTGAAGGCCGGCCAGGTGATTGCCTGGATCACCTCGCCCGAGTTCGGCCAGGCCCAGGCAGAGGGCGTGCGTGGCCGTGCCGAGCTGCAGCAGGCGCGCAAGGAGCTGGACCGTACCCGTGAACTGCATGCCGCGGGCGTGGCCTCGGGCCGTGAGCTGGATGAAGCCGAGGCGAACTTCGCTGGCAGCCAGGCTGATCATGCACGCGCGACCGCGTTCGCCAGGGCCTACGGCAATGGCCAGCGTGTGGACCAGCGCCTGCCGCTGCGCGCGCCCATTGATGGCGTGCTGGTGGAGCGGCGGATGAGCCCGGGCATGTCGGTCAGCCCCGACAGTGAACAACCCTTGGCGGTGATCGGCGATCCGGACCGGCTGTGGTTGCTGCTGGACATCCCCGAAAGCCTGGCAGGACGGCTGAAGGCCGGCATGCCGGTCAGCGTGCCGGGCGCAGATGGCCAGCCGTTGCAGGCGACCCTGCAGCACGTGGATGACTTCGTCGACAGCGAGCGCCGCGTGGTGCAGGCACGCGCCGAGCTGGACAACCGCGCACGCGGCTTCAAGGCCGGGCAGTACGTGCGTGCCCAGGTAGCATTGCCGGCCGAGGGCGGCGTCTCGCTGCCCGATGCGGCGGTGCTGCTGATCGACGGCAAGCAGGTGGTGTTCGTGGAGGAGGGCAAGGGCCGCTACGTGCGCCAGGCCGTGCACGCCGAGGAGCTGGGTGACGGCCGACTGTGGGTGCGTGACGGCCTGGCGGTTGGCAGCAGGGTGGTGGTCGAAGGGGGCCTGCTGCTGCAGCAGCTGGTCGACAGCGCGCCAGCGGCCGCCAGCACCGGCGCGGGGCATGCCGCCCCATGATCGATCGCCTGATTGCCTATTGCCTGCGCCAGCCGCTGATGGTGATGCTGGCACTGCTGTTGTTCATCGGCGGCGGCATCGCCGCGTTCCGCGTGCTGCCGGTGGAGGCCTTCCCGGACGTCTCCGACACCCAGGTGACGGTGGTGTCGCTGCACCCGGGCCGCGCTGCCGAAGAGGTGGAACGCGAAGTGACGATGCCGCTGGAAGTGGCCTTGTCCGGCATTCCGCATTCGGTGCGGGTGTTCTCGCACACGCAGTTCGGCTTGTCGATGATCATCCTGACCTTCGACGACAAGGCCGACGACTATTTCGCGCGGCAGCAGGTGCTTGAACGCCTGCAGGGCGTGGAGCTGCCGGAGGGCGTGACCCCGGAGCTGGAGGCGATGAGTTCGGCGGTGGGCGAGATCTACCGCTACGTACTCAAGGGCCCGCACATGACGCCGACCCAGCTGCGCACCGTGCAGGAATGGACGATGGAGCGCAGCCTGCGCACCGTGCCGGGCGTGGCCGATGTGATCAGCTTCGGCGGGTTCGCGCGCACCTTCCAGGTCAAACCGGACCTGGACAAGCTGCGTGATCGCGGCATCAGCCTCGGTGAATTCGCCGAGGCGCTGGAGAAAGGCAGCTCCAATGCCGGCGGCGGCTACGTGGAGCGTGGCCAGCAGCAGTTCCTGATCCGCGGCGTGGGCCTGATGCGTTCGCCGGGTGACATCGGCAACGTGGTGGTGGCGCAGCGCGGTGGCACGCCGATCCTGGTGCGCGACCTGGCCGGCATCGCCGATACCGGCCTGCCACGGCAGGGCCTGGTCGGCCAGGACGACAATGACGATGCGGTGTTCGGCATGGTGCTCATGCGCAAGGGCGAGAATCCGTCCGACGTGCTCGACGCCCTGCATGCGCGCATCGCCGAGATCGAAGCGAACCAGCTGCCGGCCGGGGTCAGCATCGAGCCGTTCTACGACCGCTCCTGGCTGGTGTCGACCACCTTGAAGACCGTCTTCCGCAACCTGCTGGAAGGTGCGGTGCTGGTGTTCCTGGTGCTGTGGCTGTTCCTGTACAACGCCCGCGCCGCGCTGATCGTGGCGGCGATGATGCCGCTGGCGCTGTTGTCGACCTTCCTTGGCCTGCACCTGTGGGGCGTGCCGGCCAACCTGCTGTCCTTGGGTGCGATGGACTTCGGCATCATCATCGATGGCGCGGTGATCGTCACCGAGCACATTGTCTCGCGATTGTCGAAGCTGCCACCTACGGCTGATCGGAAGACGCGGTTATCGACCATTCTTTCAGCCGCATCGGAAGTGGGCCGGCCGACGTTCTTCTCGATGCTGATCATCATCGCCGCGCACATCCCGATCTTCACCCTGCAGCGCCAGGAAGGCCGCATGTTCGCGCCGATGGCGTACTCGGTGACCTCGGCGTTGATCGGTGCGTTGATCCTGGCGCTGACCGTAGTACCGCTGTTCTGCTACTGGTGGCTGCGGCGCGACCGCATGCGCGACGGCAACCCGCTGATGGACCGCCTGACCGACTGGTACCGGCCGATCCTGGAGCGCGCACTGGCCCGCCCGCGTGCGGTGGTGCTGACCGCGGTCGCGCTGCTGGTCGGCACGCTGGCACTGGGTACCCGCCTGGGTTCGGAGTTCCTGCCGGAGCTGGACGAAGGATCGATCTGGCTGACCGCCACGCTCGATCCCAGCACCAGCCTGGCCGAAGCACAGCAGCAGTCGCGGCGCATCCGTGAGCTGGTCGGCACCTTCCCGCAGGTATCGACGGTGGTGGCCAAGCTGGGGCGGCCGGAAGACGGCTCCGATGCCAAGGGCGCCAACCAGATCGAAGCGCTGGTGGCGTTGAAGCCGGAGAAGGAATGGCCGAAGGGCGTGGACAAGCGGCAGCTGGTGAGCGACCTGCAGCGCACGCTTGAGCAGCGCATTCCGGGGCCGGAGTTCTCGATCTCCCAGCCGGTGCGCGACAACATCCTGGAGAGCATCTCGCAGATCAAGGGCCAGGTGGTGATCAAGGTCAGTGGCTCGGATCTGGACGTGCTGAACCAGCACGCGCAGGCGATCCTTGGCCAGGTGCGTGGCGTGGAGGGCGTGGAGAGTGCCTTCATCGACCGCGACGGCTCCTTGCCGCAGCTGCAGATCGATATCGATCGCGACCGCGCCGCGCGCTATGGCCTGAACGTGCGCGACATCGACGAGGTGATCGAGACCGCGCTGGGCGGGCGCCAGGTCGGCGAGCTGTGGGAGGGCGACCGCAAGTTCCCGATCACGTTGCGCCTGGACGATGCCGATCGTGACCTGCAGCGGCTGCGCACGGTGCCGGTGGGCATCGGCGATGGCCACACCGTGACGCTGTCCGACGTGGCCGACTTCCGTATGGCCAGCGGCGCGATCAACATCTCGCGCGAGAACGCACAGCGGGTGAAGGCGGTAAGCATCTTCATCGCCGGGCGTGACATGGGCAGCGTGGTGGCCGACATGCGCAAGCGCGTGGATGCCAGCGTGCAGCTGCCAGAAGGCTACCGGCTGGAGTGGTCCGGCGAGTTCGAGAACCAGCAGCGTGCGATGAAGCGGCTGGGCTGGGTGATTCCGCTGTCGGTGCTGATCATCTTCGTGTTGCTGTTCGATGCCTTCAAGGACATCAGCAGCGCAGCACTGATCCTGGCCAACGTGCCCCTGGCGATGATCGGCGGCATCCTGGCCCTGTGGCTGACCGGCATTCCGCTGTCGGTGTCGGCGGCGATCGGCTTCATTGCATTGTTCGGGCAGGCGGTGCTGAACGGCGTGGTGATGCTCAGTCGCTTCGCGCAGCTGCGCGAGCAGGGCATGGACCTGCTGCAGTCGGTGGTGCAGGGCTCGCTGCAGCGCCTGCGTACGGTGCTGATGACCGCGCTGCTGGCGATGTTCGGCCTGCTGCCGATGGCGACCTCGCATGCGATCGGTGCCGAGACCCAGAAGCCGCTGGCGGTGGTGGTGATCGGCGGCCTGCTGTCGGCGATGCTGCTGACCCTGCTGGTACTGCCGACGCTGTATTACTGGGTGCACCGACGCCGCGAGGCGCGGACGGGCTGACGATAATGTAGAGCCGAGCCCATGCTCGGCTGCTTCTGGCTTCTGCGCGAAGCGCAGCCGAGCATGGGCTCGGCTACAGTAGCGCCACGACTCGAGCGGATCCGCCAGCCTTACTGCGCCACGCCCTGCCAGGCGATCATCATCGGTACGATCAACAGGCCCAGGCAACTGACGCACAGCACCGTCGTGGTGATGTGGAAGAGCCAGAAACGGCCTGGCGTTTCAGCACGCCATACCTTCTTGGCGATGTTGACGCCCCAGATCGTAAAGCCATCGGCGATGCCACCCAGGAAGAAGCAAAGGGTGGCCAGTGCCCACAGCACCCAGATCAGCGCCATCGCCAGATTGCGTACGTCGCCACGCAGCGAGGACCACAGCACCAGCGTCGCCAGCGCCAACAGGCCTCCCAGCAGAAACGTGATCATCCAGAGTCGATACCAGATGCCCGGCCTTTCCATGCGCGTGCCCCCTCCGTTTGGCCGAGCATAGCCAGTCCGGTGGTCCTTACACCATCCCGCCATTGGCGCGCAGCACCTGGCCGTTGATCCACCCGCCATCAGCACCGGCCAGGAAGGCCACCGCACCGGCGATGTCCTCCGGCGTACCCAGCCGCTCCAGGGGATTCATCTTCGCCAACCGCTCGATCAGCTCCGGTGACTTGCCCTCCAGGAACAGGTCGGTGGCGGTCGGGCCGGGCGCCACTGCATTCACGGTGATGTTGCGCCCGCGCAGCTCCTTGCTGAGGATCGCGCCCATCGTCTCCACCGCCGCCTTGCTGGCGGCATACACGCTGTAGTGCTCCAGTCTGATGCCGACCACGCTGGTGGACAGGCTGATCAGGCGGCCACCGTCGCGCACCCGTCGCGCGCTCTCGCGCAGCACGTTGAAGGCGCCTTTCAGATTGATCCCGATCACCCGCTCGAACAGGGCATCGTCGCTGTCGGCCAGCGGCGCCAACTGCAGCACGCCGGCACTGTTCACCACTACGTCGATACCGCCGAAGCGCGCCTCGATGGCGTCGAACAGCTGGCGCACCGCCTGCGGGTCGGCCACATCGGCCTGCAGCGCGATGGCCTGTGCGCCGGTGGCGATGAGTTCGGCTGCCAGTGCCTCGGCATCATCGCGGCGGCCGGCATAGTTGATCACCACGGCATGGCCGTTGGCGGCGAGGCGGCGCGAAATGGCGGCGCCGATGCCACGGGAACCACCGGTGACCAGGGCGATGCGATTGGGGGAGGTGGGCATGATCCGGTCCAGCAGGCACGCCGGAGTGGCGCAGGGCCATCTTCGCCACCTTGCCCGGTCGGATAATCATGCATAATCCGCCAACATCATCCGGGTAGCCGAACAATGGACCGATTCACGGCCATGCGCGCCTTCGTCCGCATCGTCGAGCGTCGCAGCTTCACCCGTGCCTCCGAGGACCTGGGCCTGCCGCGGGCCACGGTGACCGACGCGATCAAGGCACTGGAGAATCGGTTGGGCGTGCGCCTGTTGCACCGGACCACCCGGCTGGTGGTGCCCACCCTGGAGGGCGAGGCCTTCTATGGCCGTTGCCTGCGCCTGATCGCCGACATGGACGATGCCGAAGCCGCGTTCCGTGACGTGCCGCCGCGTGGCCCGCTGCGCATTGAAGTGCATGGCACGCTGGGCCGGCACCTGCTGTTTCCGCACCTGCCGGAGTTCCTGCAGCGCTACCCGGAGATCGAACTGGAGGTCAGCGAAGGGGACCGCTACGTCGATCTGTTGCGCGAGGGCGTGGATGCGGCGCTGCGTGTCGGTACCCTGGCCGACAGCGATCTGGCGGCGCGGCGGTTGACGCTGCTGCGCGAGGTCACTGTGGCTTCGCCAGGCTACGCGCAGGTGCACGGCGTGCCCGGGACCATCGAATCGCTGGAGCAAGGCCACCAGATGGTCGGCTACCGCTCCAGTGCCACCGGCCAGCTGATTCCGCTGGAATTCCAGCAGGGCGCGCAGGTGCGTTACGTTCCACTGCCGGCCCGGGTGCGTGTTTCCGGTGCGGATGCTTTCCTCGGTGCCGCGCTGGCAGGGCTGGGTATCATCCAGGCGCCGCGCTACCGGATGGATCCGTACATTGCGCGTGGGCAACTGGTCGAGCTGCTGCCGGACACACCGCCGACACCGAGCCCGTTGAGCCTGGTCTACCCGCGCAATCGCACGCCATCGCCGCGGCTGCGGGTGTTCATCGACTGGGTAGCCGGGGTGTTCGACCAGATGAGGTAGTGCCGGCCGCTGGCCGGCAACTGCAACACGCTTGATGTGCCAAGGTTGCCGGCCAGCGGCCGGCACTACCGGGCTGACGCGCTGGGCAGCACCAGCTCGAACACGGTGCCGGTTTCATCGGAGGCCACGCTCACCGTTCCGCCATGCGCCTGTGCAATCGCACGGGTGATCGCCAGGCCCAGGCCGGCGCCCTCGTGGCGGCCACGCTCGCCGCGATAGAAGCGGTCGAACAGGCGCGGCAGCGCTTCGGTGGCAATCGGTGCCCCCGCGTTGTGCACGCTTACCCGGCAGCGGCCGCCGTCCTCGTGCAGCCGTACCTGCACTTCGCTGCCTGCCGCTGCATGCTTCAACGCATTCGACAGCAGATTGGCGATCGCACGGTGCAGCATCAAGCGGTTGCCTTCCACGCTCGCCACGCCGTCGCGGCGCAGGCTCAGCTGGCGGTCCTCGGCCAGCAGTTCGTAGAACTCCAGCAGCGAATCCACCACCGCATCCAGTGCCACCGGCTCGCGCGAAGGCAGTGCCCCCGGCGCTTCGGCCTGCGCCAGATACAGCAGGTCGCCCACGGTCTGCGCCAGCTGCTGCAGCTCCTCGGCACAGGACGCCAGCGTCTCGCGATAGGCCTCGTTGCTGCGTGGGTGGGCCAGCACCACCTGCACCTGGGTCAGCATGTTGGTGATCGGCGTGCGCAGCTCATGGGCCAGATCACCAGAGAACTCGGTCAACCGCGCGAAATCCTGCTGCAGCCGTGCCAGCATGCCGTTCAGGGTCTGCGCCAGCTGTTCCAGCTCGGCCGGGGCGCTGCGTGCGCTCAGGCGCCGCTGCAGTCGGCCGGCGGTGATCTGCCGGGCTTCATCGGCCAACGTGCGCAGCGGTCGCAGCGTGCGTCGCACGACGTAGCCCCCCAGCAGGCTGCTGGCCACGGCGGCACCGATGATCGCGATCGCCAGCAGGTGGCGGAAGCGCTGCAGGAAGTCGGCGTGGCGGGCATCGTCGATGGCCAGCAGGATGACCAGCTGGCTGCCGTCGGCAAGGGTCTGGCGCAGGTGCAGGGCATGCATGCAGCGGCCATCGGCAAGGATCCAGTCGTGCCGACGCGGGGTGGTGTCGATGGGCTGGCTGCGAGCGTGTTCGCGCAGCAGTGCCGGTGCGGTGGAAAACAGCACGGTGCCGCGCCCGTCGACAATATGGAAGGCGATGTCCGGATGGTGGCCCAGCGCCTCTGCCAGGCGCCGCCCGCGAGCCGGCGCGGGCCCATTGCCGGCCAGGTCACGGATCAGCGCAACCTTGTTTTCCAGTTCGGTGAAATCCTGGGCGACCAGGTCGTGGCGGGCACTGACATAGATCGCCACGCCCAGTGCCGTCAGCACCAGCGTGGCCACGGTGGCGAACAGCAGCGTCAGCCGCACCGCGATGGAACGGCGCAGGCTCATCCGCCGGGCGTGGCGCCGCCGTCCGGCGCCTCCATCACATAGCCCATGCCGCGTACCGTGACGATCAGCTTGGCATCGAAGTCGTCGTCGATCTTCGCGCGCAGGCGGCGGATCGCCACGTCGATCACGTTGGTGTCGCTGTCGAAGTTCATGTCCCATACCTGTGAGGCGATCAGCGACCGCGGCAACACTTCGCCACGGCGGCGCGCCAGCAGCTCCAGCAGGGTGTACTCCTTCTGGCTGAGGGAGATGCGCTGGCCGCCGCGTTCCACCCGGCGGCGCAGGGTATCCACCACCAGGTCGGCAATGACGATGCGTTCGGCCTGCGGCACGGCCTGGCCGCGACGCAGCAGGGTGCGTACGCGGGCCAGCAGTTCGGCAAAGGCGAACGGCTTGGCCAGGTAGTCGTCGGCGCCCAGTTCCAGGCCCTGCACGCGGTCGGCGATGCTGCTGCGAGCGGTCAGGAACAGCACCGGTGTCTGCCACCCTCCGGCGCGCAGTCGTGACAGCACGTTCCAGCCATCCAGGCCGGGCAGCATCACATCGAGGATGACCAGCTGGTACTCGCCACTACCGGCCAGATGCAGCCCGTCGACACCGTTGCAGGCGAGGTCGACCACGTAGCCGGCCTCGATCAGGCCCTGGCGCAGGTAGTTGCCGGTCTTGGGTTCGTCTTCGACGATCAGCAGTTTCATGGTGTGCCCATCATCGCAGCTTGGGCCCGCACCGGAACGGATCGGTCATGCCAGCGGGTCCAGCGTTCCAAGCACCGCGACGCAGGCCAGCACCAGCAGCGCCAGCACCGATTCGCAGGCCAGGCTGTGGCGGAGTGAGCGCAGCGGCCTGGGCTGCCAGCCGCCACGGATGGAGACTGCCAGCGCCGGCACCAGCCGCCAGCGATGCAGCGCGGCCAGGCCCAGCATGCCACCCACCAGCGCCAGCTTGAGCAGCAGCCAGCGTCCATGCGCGGCGCCGGTCAGGGTCTGTATGGAACCGCCGAGATCGACATAGGTATAGGTGCCGGTCATCGCCAGCAGGGCGACGATGATCGTGCCGGGCACGGCGAAGCCGTGCGCGGCCTTCCATAGTTCGTGGGTGCGTTCGCGCAGGCGCAGGCCCTGGCGGCGCAGTGCCAGCTGCACGATGGCGGCGATCGCACCGATCCAGGCGCCGGCCGCCAGCAGGTGCACGATGCCGGCAGCAAGACGCAGCCTGCCAGCGACCCCATCGCCAGCAGCGGCGTGGCCGTTCCAGGCGAGGCTGGCCAGGGTCACCGCCGAGAGTGCCAGCAGTGCAGGACGGCGCAGGCCCTGCACCGGGCGATTGACTGCCAGCAGCGGCAGCATTGCCAGCAGGGCCAGGATGCGCAGCAGTCCCGCCTCGCCCACCGGCGTACCGGTAAGAAACCAGCGCGCTGTCTCGCCATCGATGTCGACCGGTGATATGCCAAGCACGCCGGACAATCGGGTGACCGCATCGATGCCGACCAGCACCAGTGCCACCACAGTGAGGGCCAGCGAGACGCTGCGCGGCAGTCCGGGGCGGATGAACAGCATCCGCCCGAACAGCAGCATCAGGGCCAGATACAGCGCCAGCCGCAGCGCGTATGGCGAAAGCTCGGCCACAGCGATGGCCTTACTTCACGGTGAAGCGGTAGGTGCCGGTGATCGGATGGCTGTCCTGGCCGACCGCGCGCCACTGCAGCGCGTAACTGCCGGCGGGCAGCGGCTTGGCAAAGCGCGCGCGCAGGGTGTGGCCGTCCTCGGAGATCTCCTGCGCGGCGGTCGGCATCGCCATCTTCATGCGGCCGTGGTCCATGCTCAGTTCGATGCGGGTGGCACGCGGCATCACCTTCTCACTGAACTGCAGCTCGATCTGGCTGGCCGGGGCCACGGTGGCATCGGCCGCTGGCGTCGAACGCACCAGGCTGGGATGGGCCAGCGCCAGCGGTGCGGCCGAAAGGCCGGACAGCAGCAGGGCGAGCGGGGCGACGCGGAACAGGGAGCGGGTCATATGCGGATCACCGATGGGGAAGTGGCCTGCAGGGTGGCGTCCACCGCCTTTCGAGGCCCTGACCTGGACATTACCGGTTTGTAATGTTGGCAGCCGGCCTGCGGGCGGCACTACCGTGCCCGTGACTGCGCGATCCATGCCGACGGCGAACAACCGACCACACGCCGGAACGCCGCGCTGAACTTGCTGGGATTGGCATACCCGCTGGCCAGGGCAACGTCGGTGACACGCCGGCCCTGCGCAAGCTCGGCGCGCGCCCGCTGCATGCGGTGCTGGGTCAGGAACGCATAGGGCGGCAGGCCAGTGGCCGCACGCAGCGCGCGGCTGAACGTCGCGGCCTCCATCTGCACTGCAGCGGCCAGCTGTGGAACGGTCAGCGCCTGGCCGTGTTGCGCGTCGATGTAGGCCTCCAGTTGCCGCAACCGTCGTGCCGACAGTGGGGACACCGTGCCACGCGCCTGGCACGGCTGACCGGCAAGCTGACCCAGGCGGTGCAGCAGCACCTGCGCGCCATGTTCGAGGAAGCCGGGCAGGCAGGCGTCGGCCTGTGCGCTGGACCACAGCGCCTGCAGCACCGAAGTCACCACCGGATCGCGGTGCAGCCGCGCCGCCAGGGGTTGCAGGTGCTGCAGCGCCGGCGCGTCGTGCGGCAACATGCGGGTATCGATGGCGATGCCGAGCAGATCGACTGCAGGGCTGGCATAGGTGCCAGACTCTCCCGGCAGTACCAGGTTGAACTGTCTGGGCCGCCACGGCGCCTGCAGAAGACCGCTGAGGGTGCGCTGCTGCAGCCGACCGCCGCCGCCCACGGCCATGCCCAGGCGCAGTTGCTGCGGATGTCCCATCTCACCTTCGCTGGCATCGAAGCGATGGCGCAGCAGCACCACCGCACCGTCATCGCTGGCGTAGGCCGCAGGGGCCTGCGGGCCGGTTTCCTGCAGCAGCTGGTCGGCGAGGGCGGGCATCACGGATCCGGGAATGGAGCGGCACTGCCGGAAATGGAGTGGCGGCGCCGCGTGAATGTTACAGGATAACACTCTTGCCCGCGCTGCCGCCGCTCGCGCGTCCGCCACTCCATTCGCCGAGGTTCCCCGTTGAAGTCGTCCACGCCCGCCGCCGCGCTCGTCGCGGCATCCCTGCTCATTCCTGCAATGCCCGTGCTCGCCCAGCAGGCCGACCCTGCAACGCTTGATGGTGTCCGGGTCACCGGCTCCAAGCGCGATACCCCGTACCTGAAGAGCGATCTGTCGGTGACGGTGCTTGATCGGCAAGCCTTGAAGGAGGCAGGTGTCACCGAGTTCCGTGATCTCGACAAGCTCGCGCCGAACGTGAAGTTCAATGCGATGGGCCAGCTCAGCAACATGTTCATCTCGATCCGCGGCATCGAGTCCAATCCGTTCCTGGTCAACCGCGCCTCGGTCTACATCGACGGCATCCCGTTCCGCGAACTGAGCAATGCCGTGCTCAACCAGGTGGAGTCGGTGGAGGTGCTGCGCGGCCCGCAGGGCACGCTGTACGGCGCCAACAGCGAATCCGGCCTGGTACTGGTGCGCACACGCGGCCCGGCTGATGCACGCGAGGGCGAGATCAACGTGCGCAGCACCTGGTTCGGCAACGGCAATGGCACCGCTCTCGATGGCTTCCTGGCAGGGCCGCTGAGCAAGACGGGCAGCCTGTCCGGCTCGGTGGCGTTCATGGGCTCGGACGAAGATGCCTACCTGAAGAACCTCACGCCCTCCGGTGCGCGCGGCAGGGTGGGTGAAGGCTACCTGCAGGGCAAGCTGCGCTGGCGGCCCAGCGACTACGTTTCGGTGAATGCGCTGGCCTACCATCTGCGCACCCGTGCACCGGGCATGTTCGAGTACGAGTACCTGCCGCTGGATACCGGCCTCTACAACCGTACCTACGGCGCCTCGCTCAATGGTGGCCGGCGTGCAGGCGATTTCACCTACATCAACGACGCGCCCAAACGCACCGAAAAGGATGAAACGGTGGCCGGCCTCAGTGCGCAGTGGCAGCTGCAGGCCGGTACGCTGGACGTGGCCGCTTCCTGGCGGGACGAGGAGGTGACCTCGGCCGGCTACGACTTCGACATGACCAACAGCCCGGCATTGGCCGGCCGCATCTACGACAGGAAGAAGGAATGGACGGCCGAGGCGCGCTTCAGCTCGCCCAGCGACCAGGCGCTGACCTGGATGGCCGGTGTGTCGACCTACCGCAACAGCAAGGATTCGATCCTCGGCACCTTCGTCGGCCCGGCGCTGCATGGGCTGGACAGCTACAACCTGGCGCCACGGCAGACCTCCAAGGGCGAGGACTACAGCGTGTTCGCCACCGCCAGCTACACCTTCCCGGGGCTGCCCAAGCTGACCGCCAGCGCCGGCCTGCGCCATGAGCAGGCGCGGCGTTCCACCGAACAGCGCGCCGGTGCGCTGGACCTGGGCGCCGGTGGCCGCGTGCTGTATCGCGATGCCGCACTGGCGCACACCTTCTCGGCCACGTTGCCGCGGGTGTCGCTGCGCTACGACGCCAGCGACGATCTGTCGTTCTATGCGGCATCGGCGAAGGGCTATATTCCGGGTGGCTTCAATCTGGCCGCGGCGCAGAGCGATGTGGTCAACGACAAGGTACTGCGCTACGAATCCGAGCGCATGTGGAGCCATGAGCTGGGCTTCAAGATGAACCTGGCCGACGGCCGTGGCCACATCGGCGGCGCGCTGTTCCACATCACCTCGGACAACTGGCAGGAAATCCAGGTGGCCACCGATGGCAACGGCCGCCCGATCTCGTCGGACTACGTGGGTTCGGATGCCTCGATCCGTTCGCGCGGTGCCGAGCTGGAGGGCGTGTTCGAAGTGCTGCCCGGTTTCACCCTGATGGCGAATGTGGGCTACGTCGATGCGAAGTACACCAGGTTGTGGGTCAGCGTGGACCAGAACCTGGATGGCAAGCGGGTCAAGCTGACGCCGCACTACACCGGCTATCTCGCGGCCCGCTACCAGTTCGAGTCGGGCGTCTATGCGCGACTGGAATCGCAGTTCACCGGCTCCAGCGCGCTGGATGAACGCAACCGTGCGTTCCAGCCGGCCGTGGTCGTGCTGGGGGCACAGCTGGGTTATGAGACCGGGCCGTGGAGCGCGCGGGTGTTCGTGCAGAACCTGACCAACAAGCGCCGCATCAACGGCCTGATCTTCGACAACCTGGCCTTCGGCCGCGACGGCAACTACTACGGCCCGGTGGACAGCCCACGCATCTTCGGCGCGGAAGTGGGGTACCGCTTCTGAGGAGGCGGGCCGCGCGCCGGCCAGCGGCCGGCGCTACCGGTGGTGGTGCGGCGCAGACGGCCCGCGCTTCCAACGAAACGGTAGTGCCGGCCGCTGGCCGGCATCTTCGGAACGCTACCGGTGCTGGTGCAATGCCCGCCGGTTGCCGATGTGCGCACATGCCAGCAGCACGCCACCACAGGCCGTGGCGACGCCGTGCCAGAGCAGCGATTCCTTCAGCGGCAGGTAGAGCGAAGCCGACAACAGCAGGATGGCGCCCGTTGCGGCCAATCGCACCGGCAGCCCGCGCCCATGCCGGTACAGCCCGGCCGTGGTACTGGCCAGCGCCAGCGTCGAGGCCATCAAGGCGAACAACCATTCCCAGCGCGACATCATCAACAGCAGCGTCATCACGCCGTGGCCGGGGTGCTGGAACGAGCGCAGCGCCATCATTGCCGCCGGCACGAAGGCCAGCAGCAGGGGCAGGGCGATGCAATGGGCGGCGCAGGCCAGTGACAGCCAGGCACCGGCCAGATCGAAACGGGGATGCCAGCGTGCCGAAGTTGGCGGCTGGGCCAGAGCCCTTGCGGGGGTCGGGGGGATGTGGTCCATTATGTTACAGAGTAACAATTGGAGTCTCCCCCATGAAGCTTCCTGCTGCTCTTTTCCTGCTGCTGGGCGCCAGCGCCGCGCAGGCCCATGACGTGCGCCAACTGGGCGCACATGTGCACGGCCAGGCCACTGTCGATCTCGCGCTTGACCAGCAGACGCTGGAATTCGCCCTGCAGGCGCCCGGCATCGGTATCCTGGATTTCGAGCGCCCACCGGCCAATGCAACCGAGCGGGCATCGCTGGCAGGTGCCACCGCCGTGCTGAAGAGCGGCAGCTGGGTCACCCTGCCCACGGCGGCCCATTGTCGTCTGGTCAGCGGTGATGCCAGGGCCGAAGGCTTCGATGCGGCCGTTGCCGTGCCCACGGCCGGGCAGCATCGTCATGCCGGCTTCAGTGCCAACCTGCAGTACCACTGTGCGAATCCGGCAGCGCTTCGTGCCCTGGTGATGCGTCTTCCCACGCAGTTCCCGGGCCTGCACGAGGTCATCGTCAACACCGCGACGGACGGTGGCCAGGGGCGCACCGTGCTGACCACGGACAACCTGCGCGTGGTGCTGTCACCGTGAGCAGCGCGGCGGTGATCAGGCTGGACGAGGTGCAGTTCGGCTATGGAATGCGGCCCGTGCTGGACATTCCCCGGTTGCTCATCGCGCAGGGCAGCAGCGTGCTGCTGCGCGGCGCCAGTGGTGGCGGCAAGAGCACCCTGCTGGGCCTGCTGGCCGGCGTACTGCTGCCCAGCCAGGGCCGTGTCGAGGTGGCCGGCCATGCGCTGCATGGGTTGCGCGGGCCCGCGCGGGATCGGTTCCGTGCCGATCATCTGGGCGTGATCTTCCAGCAGTTCAACCTGCTGCCCTTCCTCAGCGTGCGCGACAACATCGCGATGGGCCTGCGCTTCTCGCGCCTGCGCGGTGGACGCATCAGCGGTCCGCTGGATGCCGAGATCGAGCGCCTGCTGCGCGCGCTGCAGCTGGACCCGGCGCTGATGCCGCGACGTGCCGGTACGCTGAGTGTCGGCCAGCAGCAGCGCGTGGCGGCCGCACGTGCGCTGATCGGCCGGCCGGCGGTGCTGTTGGCCGACGAGCCGACCTCGGCACTGGATCGCGAGGCCGCGACCGCGTTCCTGCAGTTGATGTCCGTGCAATGCCAGGCCGCCGGCACCACGGTGCTGGTGGTCAGCCATGACGACAGCCTGCAGCCCTTGTTCGACCGCACCATCGCCCTGGCGGAAATCAACCACGCAGGTGCCGCCCATGCTTGAACTTGCCTGGGCGAGCCTGCGCAGCCGCGCGTTGAGCGTCAGCCTGACCGTGCTGGTGATCACCCTCAGCGTCGTGCTGCTGCTCGGTGTCGAGCGTGTACGCACGCAGGCGCATGAAGGCTTCGCCAGTACGGTGTCGGGCACCGACCTGATCGTTGGCGCGCGATCAGGGCCGGTGAACCTGCTGCTGTATTCGGTGTTCCATATCGGCGACCCGACCAACAACGTGTCCTGGCAGTCCTACCAGGAGCTGTCCTCTCTGCCGCAGGTGAAGTGGACGGTGCCACTGTCGCTGGGCGATTCCTGGCGCGGCTACCGGGTGGTCGGCACCAGTGGTGGCTATTTCGAGCACTACCGCTACGGCGCGGGCCATGCGCTTGCGTTCGCGCAGGGGCGGCCATTCGATGATCTGTACGATGCAGTGATCGGTGCCGAGGTGGCGCGCGCGCAGAAGGTCGGTGTTGGCGACAAGATCGTGCTGGCGCACGGCACCGGCGCGGTCACGCTGGCCACGCACGCCGACAAACCGTTCCGCGTGGCCGGCATCCTGCAGCGCACCGGCACGCCGGTGGATTCGTCGCTGCTGGTCTCGCTGCCGGCCATCGAGGCGATCCATGTCGACTGGCGTTCTGGTGTGCAGCTGCGCAGCCAGAGCGTCAGCGCCGAGCAGGCGCGCCACCTGGACCTGACCCCGACCAGCATCACCGCCTTCATGCTGGGCCTGAATTCGCGCATCGCGACGTTCTCGGTACAGCGCAGGATCAACGAGTACCCGGACGAGGCGATGCTGGCGATCCTGCCCGGCGTAACCCTGCAGCAGCTGTGGCAATCCCTGGGCACGGCCGAGCGGGCACTGCAGCTGATCAGTGCGATGGTGGTGCTGCTGGGCATGGTCTCGCTGGTGGCGCTGCTGGTCTCGACCCTGCAGGAGCGCCGGCGCGAGATGGCGGTGCTGCGTGCCATCGGTGCACGCCCGGGCTACATCGCCTGCCTGCTGGTGGTCGAAGCGGTGGCGACCAGTGCGGTGGCCTGCGTGCTGGCACTCGTGGTGCTGGTGCTGGCGAGCCTGGCCGGGCGCGCGTATGTGCTGGCCAACTTCGGCCTGTCGATCACCCACATCTGGCCGGATGGCCGCGAACTGGCGTGGGCCGCGGGCGTACTGGCAATCAGCGCGGTGGCCGGGCTGGTACCGGCGTTTCTGGCCTATCGGCGCACGCTGGCCGATGGCCTGTCGCCGGGAGGCTGAGCATGCGCTGGTTGCCGCTGTTGCCAGTCTTGCTGGTGCTGACCGCCTGCGAACGCTCGGTGGATACCGGCGTGCAGGCGCTGCCGCCGTCACCGGTGGTCGATCACGATGCCTCGGCAGCCGCCGAAGAACAGGAGCTGGACTGGCTGCAGATGATGCCCAGGGACGAGCTGGCCGCGCTGGAACGCGGCGAGGGCCCGGAAGTCGAGCACAACGGCAACCGGCGCATGCCGCAGTTCGGTACGTTCCGTACCGTGGACACCGTACTGCAGCGGCCGGTGCGCCTGCCCGGCTACGTGGTGCCGCTGGCCAACGCACAGGACGGGCGCCTGACCGAATTCCTGTTCGTGCCGTACTACGGCGCCTGCATCCACGTGCCGCCACCGCCACCGAACCAGATCGTGCACGTGGTGCTGCCACGCCCGATCGAGATGCCGGACATGTACTCGCCGTTCTTCCTGGCCGGCACCCTGCGTGCCGAACGGCTGGATGACGATCTGGCCGGTTCGGCCTACACCATGCGTGACGCTCAGCTGAGGCCGTATGAACCGTAGTGTCATGATCGGACTGACCTGCTGCCTGGGCCTGTTGGGGTGCACGCAGGCGGGGGGGGACGCCATGGCCCCCAGCGCAGCACCAGGCGCTGCGCGGCCGGCCACGACCGAGGCTCCCATCGATCGCTGGGACGCGCTGCGGCCCGATGAAGTGACCTACCAGCGCCCACCGCCGCAGATCGGCCTGTCACGCAATGGCATGGACGGGGTGGGCGGGCTGATCGACGACTCCGGCTCGGGCACGCCACCGGGGCAGGAGATCGACCACTCCAGCCCGGACCGCGCCAAACAGTTCGGTTCCTCGCAGGTGGTCGATGCTGCCGATGGCCGCGCCGTGGACCTGGATGGCTACGTGGTGCCGCTGGGTACCAACGATGCCGGCCTGGTCGATGAACTGCTGTTCGTGCCGTTCTACGGTGCATGCATCCATGTGCCGCCGCCGCCGCCGAACCAGATCATCCACGTGACCCTGGCCACGCCGATCGCACTGGGCGACCTATGGGATCCGTACCGGTTGGCCGGCCGCCTGCAGGTGAAGCGCTTCGATGCGGACATTGCCAGCGCGTCCTACGATGCCGCAGCGGCGACACTGACGGCGATCCACAACTGATGCGCACGCGTTGGATCATGGTTGCCGGGGTGTTGGTCACCAGCGTGGTGTTGCTGGTGTGGTGGCACCTGCACGCCGACGTCACCGAGCCACCGGCGATCGCCTTCCCGGCACCCGCGGCCGATGCCAGCCAGCGCATCGAACAACGTCTCGGCGAAGACCACGCTTTTCGCAACGATGTGCTGTTCCTGCTGGCGGCCACGTTGCGCGACCGCTGCGTGCCGGCACAGGCGGGGTTGCTGGCGCGCATGGCCAATCGTGCATCGCTGCCGGTGCTGGCCGCGGTCAGTGCGGTGACCCAGCAGGATCCAATGCTGGACCGGCCGATCTACCAGTACATCCAGCATCGCGCCGATGCCACGCGCTGCGGCCAGCCGCTGCAGATGCCGTTGGCCGGTGGGCGCAGCATGGAGGTGGACATCGAGCAGTACGCGCGCACCTTCCCGGACAGCTACTTCGACCCGCAGCGCAGCACTGAGCCGCGGGATTTCGGCGGCCTGTCGCTGCAGCAGCGGGCCGGTAACGCCTGCAACAGCGTGGTGTATTCGGTGTTGCCGCTGGGTGGCACCGATTGGCGATGCAGCAGCCTGCGCGCCAATGCGCGTGCGCGGGTGCGGGGCCTGTGCGAGGACGAGCTGCGGCGCCAGCATGGGGCAACGGGCGGGGAACTGGACATGGCCGTGGGGCAGGGCATGCAGGGTGCGGTGGTGTCGGCGATTGCCGCGCTGCCGGAAGACTGCCGATAAGCGTTTACCAGTAGAGCCAGGCCATGCCTGGCTGGCGGTTCAGCCAAGCAGACTTGCCCCTACAGACCCTGAACTGGTGGATTCCGAAGATCATAACTATACAGGATATCCGGTATAGTTATGGCCGTACTCGATCCCACCAGGTTCTCCCATGGCTTTGTCCCAGCCCCTGGCCGGTGCTCCGGCCCTGTCGCGTGCCCGTCGCTGGGCACTGTTGTTCACCGTCGCCGCCGGCCTGCTGCTGGTCACCCTCGACAACTCCGTGCTGTACACCGCACTGCCCACCCTCACCGAGGAACTCTCGGCCAGTGCCGGCCAGGCGCTGTGGATCATCAACGCCTATCCGCTGGTGATGGCCGGCCTGCTGCTCGGCGCCGGCACGCTCGGTGACCGCATCGGTCACCGCCGCATGTTCCTGATCGGCCTGGTGGTGTTCGGTATCGCCTCGCTGGCGGCGGCCTTCGCCGACAGTGCCGCACAGCTGATCGCCGCCCGTGCATTCCTGGCGGTCGGTGCGGCGGCAATGATGCCGGCCACGTTGGCGTTGATCGGCCTGAGCTTCCACGAAGAGCGCGAGCGCAACATTGCCATCGCGATCTGGGGCTCGGTGGCCATCGTCGGTGCAGCGCTGGGTCCGATCATCGGCGGCTGGCTGCTGCAGCACTTCTGGTGGGGCTCGGTGTTCCTGATCAACGTGCCGGTGGTGGTGGTCGCATTCGTGGCCACGCTGCTGCTGGCACCGGAAGGCCAGCGCGATACCTCGCGGCCGTGGGATCTGGTGTCTTCGTTGCTGGCATTGGCGGCGCTGTCCGGCCTGGTGCTGGCGATCAAGTCACTGATCGCTACGCCGCCGTCGTATGCGCTGGGTGCCGGTGCGCTGTTGCTGGCCGTCATCAGCGGCGCGGCGTTCGCACGTCGCCAGCAGCAGTTGCCGTACCCGTTGCTGGACTTCGCGATCTTCCGCAATCCGGCGTTCCTGGCCGGCACGCTGTCGGCGGTGTTCACCCTGTTCGCGATGGCCGGCCTGCAGCTGGTTACAACCCAGCGTTTCCAGCTGGTGGCGGGCTTCACACCGCTGCAGGCAGGCCTGCTGGTATCGGTGGCGGCGCTGGGCAGCCTGCCGAGTGCACTGCTGGGCGGCAGCATCCTGCACCGCGTGGGCCTGCGTCCGCTGATCTGTGGTGGCCTGGCGGCTGGCGTCGTGGGTGTCGGTGTTGTGGCGTTCGGCTTCCCGCACGGCCTCGGTTGGGTGGTGGCCGGCATGGCGATCACCGGTTTCGGCATGGGCTCGGCCATCTCGGTGGCGTCCACTGCCATCCTCAACAACGTACCAGCGCACCGCGCGGGCATGGCCTCGTCGGTGGAAGAGGTGTCCTACGAGTTTGGTGGCCTGCTCGCTGTGGCGATGCTGGGCAGCCTGAGTGCGGCAATGTACGGTGCCTTCCTGCCGGTCTCGGCCGACATGCCCGAGCTTGCCCGCGAAGGCTTCACCCAGGCGCTGCATGCCGCACGCGAAAGCGGGCAGGGCGAGTGGTTCGCGCTGGCTGCGGCCGCATATGACCGTGGCTACCAGATCGTGCTGCTGGTGATCACGGTGGTGCTGGCAGTGGGCGCGGCGATCATCGCGCGCCTGCTGCGGGGGCGCGTCGGTGGCCGCGAGGGTGCGGCCGATCGCGTAAAATGACGCGATGAGAACCAGCAAGCGCGACCGCATCCTCGACGCCGCCGTCAACGTGATCAATCGTGACGGCGTGCGCGCGGTGACCTTCGAGTCGGTGGCCGCCGAGGCCAAGCTGACCCGCGGCGGCCTGCTGTACCACTTTCCGTCGCGCGAGGCGCTGCTGCGCGGTATCGACGAGCACCTGGTGCAGGCCTGGGAGACGTCGATGGAAACGCTGCTGGGCAAGCGTGCGGAGGAAGCATCGGCGCTGGAGCGCTACCAGACCTTCGTGCGCGTCTCGGCGCAGAGCGCCACCCGTGCCGAACTGATGTTCATGCTCGAATCCGCCGACCCGGACGCCGACGAGCGCCCGTGGGGACCGGCAGTGCGGCGCTGGGCGCCGTTGCCGCCGTCGGCCGGAGAACAGGATCCGGCCGCGCTAGACAATTTCGTAGCGCGGCTGGCCGCCGATGGCCTGTGGATCTACGAAGCGATGTACGAAGGGCAGCTGGATGAAAGCGTGCGCGCCCAGGTGGCCGAACGCATCGCGGGGCTGCTGGCGAAGCCCGACGGGTCACCGCCCTTGTAGAGTCGAGCCATGCTCGACTGCTCGTCGGTCAGACAACGAAATCCCGCGCTGCGCGCGATAGTCGACCAGCGGTCGACTCTACCCCTTTCCATTTACCCAGCCTGTGCTGCGGTCGCCGCCAACCACGCCCTGGGCGACGCCCCCAACCGCTTGCGGAACGCCTTCGACAACGACGCGGTATCGGCAAACCCGACTTCAATCGCCACCTGCTTGACCGCCACCCCGGCACGCAGCTGCGCACAGGCCAGGCTCAGCCGCCAGTCGAGCAGATAGCTTGCCGGCGTCGCCTGCATCACCTCCTTGAACACGGCTGCGAACGCGCTACGCGACATGCCGGCGGTCGACGCCATGCGCGGCAGCGTCCATTCGTCCTGCGGCGCCTGGTGCATCGCCACCAGCGTGCGTGCCAGCCGCGCGTCGGACAGCCCGCGCATCAGCCCGTGGCTGACCCCGGCCGCATCGGGATGATCCACCACCCAGCGCAGGATCTGGATCAGCGCCACCTCGAACAGCCGGTTGGTCAGCAGCCGCGAACCGCAGCGTTGGCGGTCGGCCTCGGTGAACAGCAGATGCAGGGTGTCGTCCAGCTCGTCGATCGCGGCGAGCGGCACCACCATCACCGGCGGTAGCGACTGCACGATAGGGTTGCGCGCGCCACCATCGAAGTCGAGCGTGGCGCAGGTGAAGTCGGGGCCATCCAGCGGCGCATTGAAGAACACGTGGTGCAGTGGCTGCGGGTACAGCAGCAGGCTCGGGGTGTCGATCCTCAACCGTGGCAGCGCGGTATCGCCATCGGGATGGCGGACCTCCATCTCACCCTGGCGCAGGATGTGCAGGAACGCACGACCGGGCTGCGGCTCGAAGACATGGCGCCCGCACAGCGGACCGCTGTGGAACAGCGCGGCCTGCACCCGGAAGCGTTCCAGCAGAGAGGAGAGGCGGTCGGGCGCGGTGGTGTCGAGGGAAATGCTCATGGACGTATGGACAAAAGATGTGGCTGATACGGCCTGATCCGTCCAATAAGTCTACCTAGGATGAGCGGGTCGTCCAATCCCGGGCGCTTTCCCAAGGAGATCCACCATGTCCCGTGTCCCCCTGATCGATGCCGCCAACACCACCGCCGACCGCCAGGCCCTGCTGGGCCAGGTCCACGCCGCCTTCGGTGCCACCCCGGCCATGTTCCGCGCGGTGGCCAATTCGCCGGCCGCCCTGCAGAGCATGTGGGGCTCGTTCGGCGCACTGGGCGGCGGTCGCCTGTCGCCGCTGCTGGGCGAGCAGATCGCCGTCGCCATCGCCAACCGCAATGCCTGCGAATACTGCCTGGCCGCGCACACGGCGCTGGGTCGCAAGGCCGGCGCCAGCAGCGAGCAGATGGCTGCCGCGCAGATCGGCCAGTCCAGCGATCCGGCCACTTCGGCGGCGCTCGACTTCGCGCTGAAGGTGGTCGAGCAACGTGCGCAGATCGCCGACAGTGATGTGCAGGCGTTGCGCGCAGCCGGCTTCGATGACGAGCAGATCGTCGAGATCCTCGCCCATGTGGCACTCAACCTGTTCACCAACTACGTCAACGTCGCGTTCGACGTGCCGGTGGACTTCCCGAAGGTGGCGCTGCGCTGAGATGCGGTTCGGCCCGGGTGGCAGTGGGCCGCCCGGGCCGGTCGAAATGGAGCAGACGGCGTGGTCGGCGCTACCTGTCGTCCGCCTGCAGCCGCTCAGGATGGGTATACACATTGAACCCGCTCTCCCGCGCGAATCCGACCAGGCACAGTCCGGCACTGCGGGCCAGGTCGATCGCCAGCGCGGTCGGCGCCGACACGGCTGCCAGCACGCTGGCACCCGCACGTATCGCCTTGCTGACCATCTCATAGCTGGCGCGGCTGGAAATCACCAGCAACCCGCCGTCGATGGCGTGCTCGTTGTGATGCAGGGCGCCGATCAGTTTGTCCAGCGCGTTGTGGCGGCCCACGTCCTCGCGCACCCAGCCGATGCGCCCACTGGCATCGGCCCAGGCGGCGGCGTGAGTCGAGCCGCTTACCGCATTCATCGGCTGATGTTGTGCCAGCGTGGCCAGTGCCCGCTGCAACGCGGCATGCGGATAGGTGCGACGCTCGCGGATCTGCGGCAGCGGGCGCAGCACATCCTCCAGCTGGCGCGTGCCGCACAGGCCGCAGCCACCGCGACCGGGCAGCAGGCGGCCATTGGCCGGATCCAGATCGGCACCGGGTGCGTCTTCGGAAACGGTCATCTGCAGTTCGATGCCCTCCAGCTGCGGGCGGACCTCGATCGACAGCAGTTGCGAGGGCGTATTGATCAGCCCCTCGCTGAGCGAGAAACCCAGCGCGAAGTCTTCCAGGTCGCAGGGCGTGGCCATCATCACTGCGAAGGCGGCGCCGTTGTAGCGCAGTGCAACCGGCACTTCCTCGGCCACCACGTCGACCTGCTGCTGGTGCCCCTCGCTGCGCCAGCGCTGCAACGGGCGCTGGGCCGTGCCGGCAGGCGGGGTGTGCGGCGGGGTCGAGTCAGGCATGCAGCGCGTCCGGGCAAGGGAAATACGCAGGTGGTGGACCACCCACGGCTTCGAGAATAGCGCAGTGGCCGGGCGCTGACGCGGGTGTAACCGTTGTCATGGCAGGCTGCGCTGAAAACAGCGTTTGCCTCTGGCGAAGCGGCCTTGTCCGTGCTTGACTGCGGGGCTGGCCGCGCTCCAGACGCCGTATCCGGCCCATCCCGCGCCGTTGATTGTTGTGTTCCTCCCGCCAGGTTCCCGAACATGTCCGAGCAGAAGCCGCCGCGCTACAAGCCCTACAACCAGCCGGCCGGTGGCTGGGGTGCCGCCGGCGCCACGGCCAAGGTGCTGTTGCAGCAGAGCGTGATCGGCAAGGGCTCGAAGGCGCTGCTGGCGATGAACCAGCCCGGTGGCTTCAAGTGCCCCAGCTGCGCGTTCCCCGATGCCGACGAACGCAAGAAACTGGAATTCTGCGAGAACGGTGCCAAGGCGCTGGCCTGGGAAGCCACCCAGTTCCGTGCTGGCCGCGAGCTGTTCGCCCAGCACACGGTCACCGAGCTGATGGCGCAGACCGACTACTGGCTGGAAATGCAGGGCCGGCTGACCGAGCCGATGCGCTACGACGCGGCGACCGACCATTACGTGCCGTGCAGCTGGGACGACGCCTTCGCGCTGATCGGCCGCCACCTGCAGGCGCTGGACAGCCCGCACCAGGCCGAGTTCTACACCTCCGGCCGCACGCCCAACGAAGCTGCATTCCTGTATTCGATCTTCGTGCGCGAGTTCGGCACCAACAATTTCCCGGACTGCTCGAACATGTGCCACGAGCCGACCAGCCGCGGCCTGCCGCCGGCCATCGGGGTGGGCAAGGGCACCATCGTGCTGCAGGATTTCGAGCACGCCGAGGCGATCTTCGTGATCGGCCAGAACACCGGCACCAATTCGCCGCGGATGATGAGCAACCTGGTCGAAGCGCGCAAACGCGGCATCCCGATCGTGGCGGTCAACCCGATGCCCGAGCGCGCGCTGATCCGTTTCGCCGAGCCGCAGGATGTGGTGCAGATGGCCACGTTCGGTTCGACCGAGATCACCAGCGAGTTCGTGCACATCCGCATCGGCGGCGACCTGGCCCTGATCAAGGGCATGATGAAGGTGATGTTCGAACGCGAGGCGCAGGGCGAGCGTGTGCTCGACCATGAGTTCCTGGCCGAACACACCGTAGGCCTGGAGGCATTGCGCGAGGATGTGCTGGCGCAGGACTGGGACGAGATCGTGCAGGTCTCCGGCATCACCCAGGCGCAGATCCGCCGCTGCGCCGAGATCTACATCCGCTCCAAGGCCACCGTGATCTGCTACGGCATGGGTCTGACCCAGCATCAGTATGGTTCGACCCTGCTGCAGCAGGTGGCCAATCTGCTGATGCTGCGTGGCAACTTCGGCAAGCCCGGTGCCGGCATCGGGCCGATCCGTGGCCACTCCAACGTGCAGGGCGACCGCACCGTCGGCATTGACGAGAAACCCAGGCCGGCCTATCTGGACCGCGTGCAGCAGGTGTTCGGCTTCGAGCCGCCGCGTGAGCATGGTCACCACGTGGTCGAGTCGATCGAGGCAATGCTGGATGGCAGCGCCAAGGTGTTCATCGGCCTGGGCGGCAACTTCATCCACGCGGTACCGGATACGCCGCGTGCGTACGAGGCCATGCGCGGCCTGGAGCTGACGGTCGGCATCGCCACCAAGCTCAACCGCGGCCATCTGGTACATGGCCGCGATGCGCTGATCCTGCCGGTGGTCGCGCGTTCGGAGCGCATCGTCACGCCGGCCGGCGAGCAGTTCGTCACCATCGAAGACGCCATGTCCAATGTCACCGCCTCGCGCGGTGTGCTGGAACCGGTCAGCGCGGAGGTACTGCCCGAGGTCGAAATCGTCTGCCGCATGGCGATGGCCACGCTGCCGCACAGCAGGGTCGACTGGGCCGGCTGCATGCATGACTACACACCCATCCGTGAGCTGATCGCGGCGGTGTACCCGGAGATCTACACCGGCTTCAACGAGCGCATCCAGCAGCCGCACGGCTTCCATCTGGACATTCCACCGCGCCGCCGCGTGTGGCCCACGCCGAATGGCAAGGCCAACATCCTGGTGATGCCGGGCCTGGACGTGGACGCGCCGGTGGACGACCCCGAGATGCTGCGGTTGGCCACGGTGCGCTCGCACGACCAGTACAACACCACCATCTACAGCTACAACGACCGCTATCGCGGCGTGTACAACGATCGCATGGTGCTGTTCATGAACATCGAGGACCGGCTGGCACGCGGGCTGGAGAAGGAGGCGCTGGTCTACCTGGAGACCATCAGCGGTGATGGCGTGCAGCGGCGCATCGAGGGCCTGACCGTACTGGACTACCCGATGCCGCGCGGCGCCCTGGCCGGTTACTACCCGGAACTGAACCCGTTGTTGCCGCTGGACTACTACGATCGGGTCAGCGGTACCCCAGCGGCCAAGTCGATCCCGGTGCGGATGAGCGCAATGGTGGCGGCGATTGCGTGATGCGTTCATCGGCTATCATCGTCCGGTGAACCTGCCTGGCCTGCTGCTGCGATGGATGCTCCTCCTTGCCCTGGTGCTGAACGCACCGGCGCTTGCGATTGCCTCATCCTCGTACGCGGCGCAGTCCAGCGCGGACCATTGCGCCGCACCGCATTCGGCGGCCATGGCCGGATGCTGCGACGAGGCAGCATCAACGGTCTGCCAGAGCAATGAGTGCGAATGCCCGCCGGCCAGCCTCGGCATGCTGGCCACCCTGAGCGGAACGCCAGCGTCACCCTGGCGTGAGGCGCCTTTGCCAGCCAGCGCCCAGCAACGCGCACCGCCGCCGTTGCCGGATCCGCTACGGCCTCCCATCGTGTGATTCCCTGCAGGCCTCAAGCGCCTGCCGTAGCTGCTCGACTCATTCTCGACTCTGCCTGTGCCTTCGATGCGCAGGCAGCGGGCCGCGTTGCCCGCATCTGCAAAGGAATCAACACCATGAACCGTTCTCTCTCCCTCGGCCTGCTGCTGGGCACCGTACTGGCCACGACCGCCTGCGCACGCGCTGCCGAAGAATCGCCTGCCGCGCCGGTTGCCAGCGAAACCCCGGCCGCACCGATCAAGTCCAGCCCGTCGAAGGTGGATCCGGCACTGCCCATCGCCATCGTGCACAAGACCGCAAGCTGCGGCTGCTGCGGTATCTGGGTCGACCACCTGAAGGCCGAAGGCTTCCAGGTGGATGTACGCAATACCGATGACATGAACCCGATCAAGGTCCGGCTGGGTGTGCCGGTTGGCAAGGCCTCCTGCCACACCGCCGAGATCGGTGGTTACGTGGTTGAAGGCCATATCCCGGCCGAAGACATCAAGCGACTGCTGGCCGAACGTCCGGCGGCGCGTGGGCTGGTGCTGCCCGGCATGCCGGCCGGTTCGCCGGGCATGGAAATGCCGGACGGCTACGTGCAGCCGTATACCGTCGAGCTGGTACGCACCGATGGCACCACCGAGCCGTTCGCGCAGCACGGCCAGGGCGGCTGATGGTCGCGGGTGCCGGTCGTCCTGACCGGCACCCTGCGCCGCGTCCCGTGTAGAGCCGAGCCCACGCTCGGCTTGCTTTTTGTAGAGTCGAGCCATGCTCGACTGCTCTGCTCGACGCTACAGAATCAGCGGGCCCCAGCGACTTCCTTGGCCAGCTGCACGTCGAACTTCTGTTCGGCCGCATCCGCGTAGGCCTTGCAGGTCAGCGCCTTGGCGTTGGCCTTGCTGCCCGCGGCGTAGTCCCAGTTGCTGGCACCCGGATGCGGTGTCAGCAACACGTCGCAGGGCAGCGCCCGCACCGTGGCGAAGCTGCGCCTGTAATCCTCGATCAGGTGCGGATAACGGGGGTTGCCCTGCAGCTGGTAGCCCGGTGCACTCAGGCTGTCGGCGTAGGCGATGCGCACCGGCTTGCCCTCGCGGGTATCGGTCCAGGTCCACGCGGTGCTGCCCGGGGTGTGCCCCGGCATGAAGTGCGCAGTGAACGCGATGCCGCCCACCGTGATCACTTCGCCATCCATGACGATGCGGTCTGCACTGGCAGGCGGGTAGGTGATGCCATCGCCGAAGTGCAGATCGTCGCTGCCACCGCGCGCCAGCAGCACCGCCGATTCGGCGTTGGCCGCTACTTTGGCGCCCGTACGGCGCTTCAGCTCCGCCACCGGCCCGGCATGGTCGGCGTGCGCGTGGCTGAGCAGGATCAGCCGCAGGTCCTGCGGCGCCACGCCGCGCACCTTCATGTTGCTGATGAGGTGGCCGGCCATCTGCGGCATGCCGCCGTCGAGCAGCACCGCGCCCTCGGCGGTCTGTACCAGCAGGGCGGTCAGGTCCTGCGTGCCGATCTGCCAGGTGTGGTCGGCAATCTGCAGCGGTGCCATCGGCTGCAGCCAGGAGGTGTCTACGGTGTAGGCGCGCAGCTGGGGCAGAGGGGCTTCGGTGGCGCTGGCGTGCGCGACCGGAAGAGCAGCGGCCAGTGTGACGGCGAGCAGGAAAAAACGCATGGTTCACGTCCGTTTGAAGGAGGCCTTGAAACTATCATGGGGCCTCAGTTGGCTGAATCGCATACTTCTTATCGGAGCCATTAGCACACTGATGGTACGTCCGCTGCCTCTGGCAGAGTCAGTTGGCGCCCAGCCTCAGGAAGGAGGTCGAATATCGGTAAAGATCAAACTGTCGACCGTGAAGCCTCGCAGCGAGCAAGAGTAGTGGCAAACGTTTCTCCCTTGAACGGCTAGGTCCTCTATAGCTCTCTAGAATCTGCTCTGAAAGAGTGGGGGGCTCAATTTCATCGTCGACGCTTGACATGTCGGGAATTACTGCGTTCCTTGCAAGTAACTGTAAGGCATCCCAATGGGGAAGAAGGCGCAATCTTTGGTTCGTGACCTGACTGACGTCATCCTTTGCGTCCATGAGAAGGATTTTTCGCGAGCCATCCACCAATGCCTTGAAAGAGGCGGGATGCCCGAAGCGAAGACATGCCAGGAAGCAGTCTACTAATGGTACAGCTTCCATCACCGATTCGCGCGTATGGATGAATGCTGTGATCATCGTGATTGCTTGCTCTTGGTCACGAAGCGTCAGCGAGAATGTCTTCGAAAACTGCGGAAATGCATCCATGTACTCGCCTTTGAGGACGCGTTTTCCCTTCTCGTCGGATTGAATGGCTAGCACCGCATGCTCAAAGTCGCGGCCATTTGGAAGATGAATTTCGCTAGGCAATACGTGCTTTTCTTCAGGAGTGATGCACGTGGCTACCAGGTGCGTGGAGTAGATCTCCGGCTTAGGTTGTCGCAAGTGGAACTCGTAGTCGAAGAACTTCCGAAGGTAGAGTTCGCCATCCACGTGGGCGCCATATACCGATCGAACCGCCGCTGGGAGATTTCCTTGATCCGTTGCAATGAGGAAGGAAATTCCAGGAACATCAAAGTAGTGTTTGATCCGCTCAAGCGTCCTGATCGCGTGATCCGGACGGCAGCGATCGAGCTCGTCAATGATCAGCAGTATTGGAGCAGGGATACGGTCTCGCTCTTGATGAGTAACCAAGCATCTTGCCTCAACTAGAACATCTCTAAAGTCCTTTTCTGCTGAGCTTCGGTCCTTCTGCATGTCAAGTAGTCGCTCTGCAAACGCGCCTGCGGATCGAAGGACGTCGCCGCTTCCCGGTGTATGAAGGTCGGCGACGATCGAAGCTGCGGGAAGCATGATCTTGGATCCGAACTTGGCAAGGCGCGATACACAGCCATCGATCCTCTCTGCAAGGGATTCATTGTGCTTCCTGAAATCTTCAAGATGCAGCGAAAGTTCGGCAATGATGGCGACAAGTGGATCGGCGCAATCATCGGTCTTCCACGCATCTATGCGAATTGTGGGAATTCCTTTAGCGATCTTCATGTGAAGGGCGAGACGTCTTAGAAATACGGTCTTCCCGCTTCCCCACGGAGACTGAAGTGAGATCACCAATGGAGCATCTGTACTGGATGCGATCAGTCGAGCAAGCATCTCTCCCTCTGGCTCCCGCTCAAATGGATCGCCGCTCCAGGGTGCTGACTCGTCGATTCTTGGACCCGCAGCCTTTTTAAGGAGTGTCATTCCTAACCTATCATTTCATTCAAGAAAGAAATGATAGTACTAGCTACGGGTGGGTGTTCCAGCGCCTGGGACGGCGCTGGAACGAGCTCGTCAGTACCGGTACTGCCACCCCAGCGTCAGCACCCGGCCGCGCCCGGAGAAGTAGCTCGGGTTCGACGGCGTGGTCTGCGAGTAGTAGCTGATGTACTGCCTGTTGGCCAGGTTCTGCACGCCCAGCGTGAAGGCGTGCTTGTCCAGCGTATAGCGGGCCACCAGGTCCACCGTGGTGTAGCCCTTGAACTCGGCCACGCGTGCCCCCTGCAGGTCGAAGTCGCGGTCGAAGGCATGGCTAGCCTGCAGGCGGGTGCTCAGCTGCGGCGTCCAGTTCTGTTCCCAGAATGCCGTCAGCCGGTTTGGCGCGATGTTGACGCCAGCCAGATCGCTGTCGAGACGCCCATCGACGTTGGCGTCGTAGCGGCCGTTGGCGCGCGCGTAGCCCAGGCCCAGCCGGCTGTCGCCCAGGCGCAGGCGCAGGTTGGTTTCGAAGCCTTCCACCCGGGTGGCCTGGCGCTGCACCGCGTAGGCGTCGATGCCCGGGTCGTAGATCAGCACCGAGCCGAGCTTGGATTCGGACGTGTAGTAGGCGATGTCGCCGCTGAAGCGGCCATCGTCGTACTCCAGGCCGATCTCGCGGTTGTCCGACACCACCGGTGACAGGTCGATGAGATTGTCGACGCGCTGGCCGTCGCTGTTGATCGCGCGCAGCACGCGGCCGACGTCGGCCACGGTGTAGCCTTCGGAGTAGGAAGCGTAGGCATTGAGGCGATCGTTGATGTACCAGACCGCGCCGAAGTTGGGCAGGGTCTCGCTCATGGTCGGCTTGCCGCCGGCCACCTTGCGCGCGCCATAGCGCGGCAGGGTGGTGTAGTCGCCCACGTCCAGCTCGCCCTTTTCGTAGCGCAGGCCGCCGGACAGCATCAGGTGGTCGGTTGGCCACCAGTGCAGCTGCAGCAGTGGCGACAGGCTCTGGTAGGTGGTCTGCGGCACCCAGTTCATGCCACTGGCCAGCAGCACCTGGTGGGTGCGGTCACGCAGGCCGTCCAGGCCCAGGGTCACATCCAGCGTGGTATCGGCAATGCGGGTCCAGCTCTGGGTCAGCTTGAAGCCGCGCTTGTCCGATTCGTTCTGGGTCTGGTCCCAGGCGGCATTGGCGCCGGTATTGCCCCACGGGTCCCACTGGCTGGCGCCATAGCGACCTTCGAAGTCGACCGCGAACGCCTGTGCCTGGAAACGGCCGCCCAGCAGTTCAGCGGCGCTGTAGTCCACGGTCAGCGAACGCGAGCGGTTCATCGGCGGATCCAATGGAGTGTCGCCGGGCACCGAAAGGGTCGGGCGGCCGGTGCGGTAATCACCGTTCACCGCCAGGTAGTTGTCCAGCCCGCGCAGCTCGTAGCGGTTGGCCATCAACTGCAGGCGGTGGCCCTCGGCAATGTTCCAGCCCAGCTTGGCGAACACGTTCGACGAGGTCGAATCCATCAGTTCGCCCTGCGCGTTGGTGCCGATCGAACGGCCCTCGCCGTCATGGAACAGCCCCTGCTTCTCGTAGGCGAGGCCGGCAACCAGGTCGAACTGCTCGCCGCGCATGCCGACCAGTGCCGAACCACGCTGGCCATTGTCATCACTGCGGCGGGGCAGGGCAGAGCTGTAGCTGACGTTGGTGTCGAGCAGGAAGCTGCCCGGCTCGCTGGGCGCGCTGCGGGTGATGATGTTGACGATGCCACCGGTACCGCCGATGCCCTGCAGCGCATTGGCACCATGGATGACCTCGATGCGTTCGATCATCGCCGGATCGATGGTGTGGGAATCACGTGAGCCATCGCGCAGCGGCGTCGACTGTGGCACGCCGTCGACCATGTACAGGATGCCGCGGCCACGCATGGTTTCACCGTAGTTGGACATCTTTTCGCGCGCCGGTGCGAATGCCGGTATCTGCGACGACAGCACGCGCGAGACATCCGAACCCAGTGCCAGCTGCTGGGCAATGTCTTCGCGGGTCAGCACGGTGATGGTGTTCGGCATGGCGGTCTCGCCCTGTGGCATGCGCGCGGTCGAGGCCGATACCGTGACGCGGGCCAGCGAGGTTGGCGCGGTCGAGGCGGTGGCCCGCGCCTGGGTGCTTGCTTTCATTGGCGCAGCGGCGGCGCTCACCACGAACACGCCTGGCGAGCGCTCCTGCAGCGTCAGACCGTGCCCGGCCAGCAGGCGCTGCAGCGCGTCGCGCGGGGTGTAGCGGCCATCCAGCGCCGGGGCCGTGCGGCCGCTCACGCTGTCGGCCGCGAACAACAGCTGGATGCCAGTCTGACGGGCCAGTGTGTTGAGCGAGGCCTGCAGCGAACCCGCTGGCAGATGCAGCTCCACGGGCGCGGACGCGGTGGTCTGCGCGGCAGCGGGCAATGCGGCGCAGAGGCAGGCGGCGAGCAGGGTGGGGGTCAGCCGGCGCAGGGCGGCGGGCAGAACGGGGCGGGTCATGCGGGGTCCTTCGGAGGGGTTCAAGCACCTGCCGGATGGGACGGCGCGCAACCCACCCTGGTGATGCCGATCAATCGCGTCGGCGCAGATGCAGGCTGCCATCGCCTGCCGTATGCACCTGTACCGGCAGGATGTCCGGCAACAACGACACGGCGGTCTCGGCGCGGTCGGCATCGAAGACGCCCGAGACTTTCAGCGGGCCCAGCGTCGGGTCGTCCAGCACGATCGGACGGTCGTGGTAGCGCTGCAGGACCCGCAGCACCTCGGCCAGCGGCAGTTGATCGAACTGCAGCCGGCCATGGGTCCAGTCGGCCTGGTCCGGGTCGATCGCTTCCGGTGGAGAGATCGACCCGGGCTGGGCCAGCAGGCGCTGCCCGGGTGCCAGGCGCTGCTCGCTGGTGCCACCCTCAACGCGCACGCCCACGTCGCCGCGCCAGAGCGTCACTTCGCTCAGCTCGCCCTGGCGATCCACGTCGAACACCGTGCCGTAGTTGCGTACATGCACCGGCCCGGCGTCCACCTCGAAGCGTCGCCACCCCGAGTGCTGCACCTCGAATCGTGCGCGCCCCTGCATCAGCACCACCTGCCGCGAACGCAGATGACGACGCACCTGCAGGTGGGTGCCGGCGTCGAGCAGCAGGTGGCTGCCGTCGGCCAGATCCAGTTCGCGACGCTCACCCACGGCGGTGCGATGGTCCTGCACCTGCCAGGCTGGGTCGATCAGCAGCAGGGCGGTGACCACCAGTCCAAGTGCGGGCAGCACAACCCTGGCCGTGCGGCCGCCGCGACGACGCTGGAGCACCTGCGGGTCCGGCAACGGAAAGCGCTCCTTCAGGGCGTCCCGATGCTGGTCGAGCACCTCGTCGGTGGACGGCGCCTGCGACGGCTGCGGTCGCGCGGGGGGCTCGGGTGCGCGGCTCATGAGCGTGCGGCCTGCTGGTGGCAGTCAGCCATGGCCAGGCGCAGGTGGCGTTCTACCGCCTTCAGGCCGATGCCCATCCGCTGCGCGACCTCCGCCTGGGGCAGTTCATGGATCTTGTGCAGGATGAAGACCTGCTGGCGCCGGCATGGCATCCGCGCAATGGTGACGCTCAGGCGCTCCAGCGCCTGCTGGCCCTGGGCCTGCTGCTCGGGCCCCGGGCAGGGGCAGGCCCCTTCGGGCAGCTCGGCACGTGGTTCCACCCAATGCCGGCGCAGATCCTCGGCGCGGCAGCGATCAACCGCAGCGTCGTGGGCGATCCGGCGCAGCAGTGCGATCGGCTGCCGCGCGTCGGGCACGGCCGGGCGTTCCAGCAGGCGCACACAGACATCGTGCACCACCTCGCGGGCCAGTCCGGGCGAACGGAAACGACGGCGCAGGTAGTCCACCAGTTCCTCGTAGTGGCGCACCAGCGAAGACACCAGTGGCAGCACAGGTGGGTGGGATGAGGGCAGCTGGGACATCCGGACGGGCAGCAAGGGCGAAGGGCGGGCGCGGGGAGGCATCCCTGCGCGATGACGCAATACTAATGGGAACCGTTCGCGTTTGCCATGTGTGGCGGATCCTGCCGATTGTTCGCGGCGGCTGGAAGGTGAAACCACGATCATCGGCTGGAGCGCAGAATCGGCCCGGGCTAGCCTGCCTGCAGGCTCAAGGAGATCGATACATGCATGTGCTTCTGGTGATCACCGCGGGCATCCTGCTGCTGGGGGTGTTCCTGCTGTTCGGCCATCTCTGGAGCGTGGGCAGCTCGCAGCTGCCCACCGCGCTGGTCGCATTCATCGCCACCTGGCTGCTGGTGGCCGTGACCAACATGTGGGTAGGCGTCAGCAAGGCCGGCTATGCGGTACGCGAGGAGCTGCCGATCCTGCTGCTGGTGTTCGCGGTGCCGGCATTGCTGGCCGGTGTCCTGTGCTGGCGCCTGGCGCGCTGAAGGAGTGCCATGAGTCCCCGACTGCGCCTGCCCGCGCTGCGCCACCGCGATGGCCATCATGCCCGTGTGACCTACGAAGAGCTGTTCTTCGACCTGGTCTACGTGTTTGCCGTTACCCAGCTCAGCCACCACCTGCTGCACCACCTGGACCTGGCCGGCGTGCTGCAGACCCTGGTGCTGTGGTTCGCAGTCTGGCTGGGCTGGCAGTACGCCTGCTGGGTCAGCAACTGGTTTGATCCACAGGCGCCACGCATCCGTGGCCTGTTGTTCGCCACCATGCTGCTGGCGCTGTTGATGTCCTCATCCATCCCCGAGGCGTTCGACGATCGTGCGTGGATGTTCGCCGGTGCCTACGCCACGATGCAGGTCGGGCGAACGGCCTTCGTGCTGCTCGAGGTTGGCCGCAACCATCCGTTGGCGCCGAACTTCCGCCGCATGCTGGCCTGGGTGAGCGTTTCGGCCTGCTTCTGGCTGGCGGGCGCTGCGGCCGAAGGTCCTCTGCGGCTGGCGTTGTGGGCGATGGCGGTGGCCTGCGAGTACATTTCGCCGATGTTCGGCTTTGCATTCCCGGGCATGGGGCGTTCGCACACCCGGGACTGGACCATCGAGGGTGGCCACCTGGCCGAACGCTGCCAGCTGTTCGTCATCGTCGCACTGGGCGAGACCCTGCTGGCCACCTGCGGCGTACTCAGTGAGGTCGAGCACTGGAGCGGGGAGGTGGTATCGGCGGTGCTGGCCACGTTCGCCGGCACCATCGCCATGTGGTGGCTGTACTTCGGCATCTCCAGCCACGATGCCACCGAGGCCATCAGCCACGCCGAAGATCCCGGTCGGATGGGCGCCAACTTCCACTACGTGCATGCACTGCTGATCGCCGGCATCATCGCCACGGCCGTCGGCAACGATCTGGTCATGGATCATCCCGGCGCGGCGGTCACCCCGGTGTACGCCACCGTGCTGGTGGCGGGCCCGTTGATCTACCTGCTGGGCAGCGCCCTGTACAAGCGGGTGGTGTATGGGCGTGCGCCCTGGTCGCATCTGTTCGGTGCCGTGGCGCTGGTGGTGCTGGGCGTGCTGTTGCCGCAGACCCATCTGCTGGCCGCCGGTTGGCTGACCAGTGCGGTGCTGCTGGCGGTGGGGCTGATGGATACGCGCTTGAAGCAGCGCCTGCAGCGCGCCTGATCCGCACGGCGGCCGGTACTGCTTGCGCAGGCGGGCGATGAGAGTAGCGTGGGCAGTGGGTGCTCTGGGAACCGGGAGTGGCACAGCATGCAGAACGTTCCGCAGTGGCTGGTCTGGGCCGGCCTGTCAGCCTGCTTCGCCGCGCTGACCGCGCTGTTCGCCAAGGTGGGCGTCAAGGGCGTCGACTCGGACCTGGCCATGGCCATCCGCACCCTGGTGGTGGCGGCGGTGATCCTGCCGCTGGTGGTGGTCACCGGCAAGTGGTCCAATCCGCTGCTGCTGCCCGGGCGCACCCAGCTGTTCCTGGTGCTCTCCGCGCTGGCCACCGGCGCGTCGTGGCTGTTCTACTTCCGCGCGCTGCAGAGCGGTGAGCTGGCCAAGGTGGCGGTGGTCGACAAATTCAGCGTGGTGCTGGTGATCGTGCTCGCCTACCTGTTGCTGGGCGAACGGCCCAGCCTGCGGGAGTGGAGCGGCATCGGCCTGGTGGTGGCCGGGGTGATCGTACTGGCGACGAAGAAGTAGCAGCATTCCATCCAACAACGGGGAGCGCAGGATGCAGGGCGAGGCACGCGGCACCTTTGACGTAACGCTGCTGCCGATCGGTGGCAAGGACAGTCCGATCGGGGTGATGTCCATCGACAAGACATTCCATGGTGACCTGCAGGGCAGCAGCGTCGGCCAGATGCTGGCGTTCCGCACGCCGGTGCAGGGTTCGGCGGGCTACGTGGCGATGGAACGGGTGACGGCCACGCTGGCCGGGCGCGAGGGTGCATTCACCCTGCAGCACAACGGCGTGATGACCCGCGGTGTTCCGGAGCTGAGCGTGGTCGTGGTGCCCGATTCCGGCAGCGAAGGGCTGCTCGGCCTGACCGGCACGCTGGAGATCACCATCAGCGACGGTCGCCACGACTACCGGCTGCAGTACACGCTGCCTGACCCGGAGTAGGACTGGCCGGCGTTGCAATCAGCTGTTGCCGGCCTGCAAGCGGTCATACATCCGCACCAGGTCGACCAGGGTACGCGCGCCCATTTTGCGCATCACCTGTGCGCGGCGCACCTTCACGGTGATCTCGCTGACCCCGAGGTCTCCGGCGATCTGCTTGTTGAGGCGGCCGCGCACCACGCCATCGACCACCTCGCGCTCGCCGGCGTTGAGCGTGTTCCAGCGCTGCTGCAGGGCATCGAGTGCCTCGCCGTCGCGACGGCGCTGGCGGTCGATCTCGATGCCCTTGTGGATCGCATCCAGCAGTTCCTGGTCACGGAACGGCTTGGTCAGGAACTCGATGGCACCGTCCTTGATCGCATTGACGCCCATCGCGATGTCGCCGTGGCCGGTGATGAACACCACCGGCAGCTGCAGGCCGTGGCTGCCCATCGTGCGATGGAACTCCAGCCCGCTCTGGCCGGGCATGCGTACGTCCAGCACCAGGCAGGCCGGCGCATCTTCCAGCTCGTGTTCGAGGAACGCCTGGGTGGAGGCGAAGGCCCGCACCTGCAGGCCCATCGAGGCCAGAAGGTCTTCCAGCGCAGCGCGCACCGACGGATCGTCGTCGATCACGTAGACGATGGGTGCCGGGTCGGTGATGGGTGCAGCGGGCTTACGCATGGGGGACTTCCGTGGCGATGGGCAGGTCGAACACAAAACAGGCGCCGCCACCTGCCGGTCGCTCAGCGCGGATCTGGCCGTCGTTGGCCTCGATCATCGAACGGCTCAGGCTCAGACCGAGGCCCAGTCCGTGCGACTTGGTGGTCCAGAACGCATCGAACACACGCTCGGGGTGATCGGCGGGCAGGCCGACACCACGGTCGCGCACACTGAGGCTGACCCGCTGGCCGTCACGCCGGGTCAGCAGCGACAGGCGACGATCAGCAGCCGGCACCGCTTCCATCGCGTCCACCGCATTGAGGATCAGGTTGCCGATCACCTGCTGCACCTGCACGCGGTCGGCCTGCACCAGTGGCAGGTCGGCGTCCAGCAGCAGGGCCACGGCCACGCCGTGCTGGTCCAGTTCACTGCGCGACAGCGCCAGCATTTCCTCCACGGCCTGGTTCAGATCGAAGGCGCGCCGTTCCGGTGCGGCACCCTGGGTCAGGCCACGGATACGGGCGATCACGTCACCGGCGCGATGCGCATCGGCCAGGATGCGGGCCACGGTCTGCCGCGCCTTGTCCACGTTCGGTGGGTCCTGTGCCAGCCAGCGCTGGCAGGCCTCGGCGCTGCTGGCGATGGCCGCCAGCGGCTGGTTCACTTCATGGGCGATGGAGGTGGTCAGCTCGCCCACCGTGGACGCGCGCGCCACCCGCAGCAGGCGGCCCTGCGCTTCCTGCACGGCGGCCTTGGCCGCTTCCATGTTCAGGGCGAGGTAGGCGGTGATGCCGATCACCAGCATGCCGATCACCGAGTTGACCAGGCCGATGCGGTAGGTGCCGAAGCGGGTCAGGAAGAAACTCAGCCCGGTCAACGCGATGCAGGCGATGGCCAGGGTGATCAGCCCGCGCGCGCTCAGTACGCGCGATGCGGCGAGGATGACTGCTGCGTAGAAGCAGGCGGCGGCGACGGCGTAATCGGTGACGGTATCGATCAGGAAGATCGCCGCCATCACGACGATCAGGGCCAGCAGCACCAGCGGGCGACGGGGCGACAGCGATGGCATCGGAACGGCTCCCGGGCGTGGGGGGAAAGGATAGCAAAGCCGCCTCTGGCAGGTGCCGACCGTGCTTGGCGTGCTCCTGTGCTGTCGGCACCCACCAAAGCGATGCCTGGTAGTGCCGGCCGCTGGCCGGCAGCTGCAGGATCGTCCCGGAGTTCATGAGGTTGCCGGCCAGCGGCCGGCACTACCCAAGTCTGTGCCGACCAAGGTCGGCACCTACCAGAGCGGTGCATGCGGGCTGTTGGTAGATGCCGACCAAGGTCGGCAGGCTCTGGCAGGAGTCATGGCATCTGATGGATCTGTGCCGACCAAGGTCGGCACCCGCCAAGGCGGTGCACGGTGTTGCCGGCGTCCATGAGGTTGCCGGCCAGCGGCCGGCACTACTCCTCCAGGCTGGCGTTCCAGAATCCCTGCAGCACGCCGGGGGTGGTCGCCAGCGTGGCCAGCACCGCATCCAGTTCACCGGCATCCACCGTGGTGGCATACAGCACCGCTTCGATCTCCACGTCGCGCTCGCCGAACGGGCGCTGGTCCACCGCGCGTACCGGGTAGTGCGCCTGTTCCAGCAGCAGCAACAGCTGGTCCAGCACCTCGGCCTGCTGCTCGCGCTGGCAGACCACGTTGATCGCATAGGTCGCCTCGCTGAATGCCTCCGGCAACGGCTGCCGCTGGATGCGGTTCACCACTGGGCGCAGCAGGGTATTGGCGGCCAGCACGAACACCGCCGCCATCACTGCCTCCGGCAGCAGCTTGATACCCGCGCAGGCACCGACCGCCGCCGAGCCCCACAGGGTGGCGGCGGTGTTCAGGCCGGACACCTGCGCACCGTCCTTCATGATCGCACCGGCGCCGAGGAAGCCGACGCCGGAGATCACATAGGCCACCACATGCAGCGGTGAGGGCGGGCCGCCATACAGGTCATGGAAGCGCACGGCCAGGTCGACGAACACCGCCGCACCCACTGCCACCAGCGTATTGGTACGCAAGCCGGCGGTGCGTTGGCGCAGCTGCCGTTCCAGGCCGATGGCCGTGCCCAGTACGAACGCCACCGAAAGGCTGATCAGCGAGCTCAGGGTTGCGCCGGCGTTGAACGCCGGCAGGTTCGGATTGATGTCCATTGTGTTTCTCCCTGGACAAGGCGGGCGCTTACTGCCAGCCGTAGCGACGGATGTAGAACTTCTTCAGTGCGGTGGTCAGCACCGCATAGCCGAACAGGATCGCCACCAGGAACGGCCAGTAGCCGGTCGGCAGGGCCTGCAGCTTGAAGTAACCGGCCAGCGGGCTCATCGGCAGGGCCACGCCGATGGCCATGATCAGGCCGGTCATCACCAGCAGCGGCGGTGCGGCGATGCTCTGCAGGAACGGCACCTTCGGTGTACGGATCATGTGCACGATCAGCGTCTGGGTCAGCAGGCCCACCACGAACCAGCCGGACTGGAACAGGCCCTGGTCAGCGGGTGTGCGTGCATCGAACACGTACCACATCAGGGCGAAGCAGGTCAGGTCGAAGATCGAGCTGATCGGCCCGAAGAACACCATGAAGCGGCCGATGTCCGCCGGGTTCCACTTCAGCGGCCTGCGCACCAGCTCCTCGTCCACGTTGTCGAACGGAATGGCGATCTGCGAGATGTCGTACAGCAGGTTCTGCACCAGCAGCTGCAGCGGCAGCATCGGCAGGAACGGCAGGAAGGCCGAGGCCACCAGCACCGAGAACACGTTGCCGAAGTTGGAGCTGGCGGTCATGCGGATGTACTTCAGCATGTTGTTGAAGGTGCGCCGGCCCTGGATGACGCCTTCCTCCAGCACCATCAGGTTCTTTTCCAGCAGGATGATGTCGGCGGCCTCCTTGGCGATGTCCACCGCGCTGTCCACGCTGATGCCGATGTCGGCCGCGCGCAGCGCCGGTGCATCGTTGATGCCGTCGCCGAGGAAGCCGACCACCTTGCCCTGTGCGCGCAGCTCGCGTACCAGACGCTCCTTGTGCAGCGGGGTCAGGCGGGCGAATACGCGGTGATGGTGCAGCGCCCGCGACAGCGCGCCGTCATCCATGCGTTCGATCTGCGGGCCGGTCAGGATGGTGTCGGCGTCCAGCCCCACCTGCGCGCAGACGCGGGCGGTCACCAGCTCGTTGTCGCCGGTGAAGACCTTCACTTCCACGCCATGCGCGGCCAGCGCCTGCAGCGCCTGCGCAGCCGATTCCTTCGGCGGGTCCAGGAAGGCCACGTAGCCGACCAGGGTCAACCCGCACTCGTCGGCCTGCGAGTAGGCGGTCTGGCTGGCGGCAGTCTCCTTCATCGCCACTGCCACCACGCGCAGGCCCTGTTCGTTCAGTTCCTCGGTGGTCTGCCGCACGCGCGCCAGGCGGCGCTCGTCCAGCGGCATGTCCTGGCCGTTCTCGCGTACGGTGCTGCACACCGCCAGCATCTCCTCAACTGCGCCCTTGCAGATCAATTCGTGGTGGTCCTCGCGCTCGGATACGACCACCGACATGCGGCGGCGCTCGAAGTCGAACGGAATCTCATCCACCTTGTGGTAGTCCTGCGACAGCCGCAACGAGCTCTGCAGCTCCACGTGTTCCAGCACCGCGCGGTCCAGCAGGTTGATCAGGCCGGTCTGGAAGTGGCTGTTGAGGTAGGCGAACTTCAGCACGTCCTCCGAATCGTGGCCGAACACATCGGTATGCCGCTCCAGGGCGATCTTGTCCTGGGTGAGGGTCCCGGTCTTGTCGGTGCACAGCACTTCCATCGCGCCGAAGTTCTGGATCGCATCCAGGCGCTTGACGATCACCTTGCGCCGCGACAACAGCACCGCACCCTTGGCCAGGGTGGAGGTAACGATCATCGGCAGCATTTCCGGGGTCAGGCCCACCGCCACCGACAGTGCGAACAGGAACGCTTCGGTCCAGTCGCCCTTGGTCCAGCCGTTGATCAGCAGCACGAACGGCACCATCACCAGTGCGAAGCGGATCAGCAGCCAGCTGACACTGTTGACGCCGGCCTGGAATGCGGTGGGCGCACGGTCGGTAGCGGTGCTGCGCTGGGCCAGGGTGCCGAAGTAGGTGCGGTTGCCGGTGGCCAGCACCACGGCGGTGGCGGTGCCGGACACCACATTGGTGCCCATGAACAACAGGTTGTGCTGCTCCAGCAGGCCGGCCAGGCCATCGCCCGGGTGCGCGAACTTCTCCACCGGCAGCGACTCGCCGGTCATCGCCGCCTGTGCCACGAACAGATCCTTGGCGGTCAGCACGCGGCAGTCGGCCGGAATCATGTCGCCGGCCGACAGCACGATGTGATCACCGGGCACCAGTTCGCGGATCGGCAGGTCCAGCAATCGCGCCGGGCGACGGCTGTGCAGGTGCGCACCGAAGTACTGGTCGGCCACGTCTGCCGCCTCGGTGCCGGGATTGCGGCGCAGCACGCGTGCGGTATTGCCGACCAGTGCCTTCAGCCGCTCGGCGGCACGGTTGGAGCGGCCTTCCTGCACGAAGCGGATCAGCGTGGACAGCAGCACCATGGCGCCGATCACGATCGTGGCCTTGATGTCCTCGGTCAGCCAGGATACCGCCGCCAGTACGGTCAGCAGCAGGTTGAACGGGTTGCGGTAGCACTGCCACAGGTGCCGCCACCACGGCAGCGGCTTTTCGTGATCCACCTCGTTGGGGCCGAGCGTGGCCAGCCGCTCCTCGGCCTCATGCGGGCTGAGGCCATCGGCATGCGATTCCAGCGTGGCCAACAGCTGGGTTTCATCCTGCTGGGCAAGGGTAACCAGGCCGGTGGTGAGCGCGAACGGCGCGGCCTCGGCGCTGCCCGGGCCAAAGCCGGCTTCGGGCATTGCGCGGCGGCGGAACAGGTTGCCTGCGCGACGGCTGCGCAGGAAGGCGTTGAACCAGGCGTTGAGCAGGCTCATGGGAACTCCTTGAATGTCAGAGCCGGCCGCGGCCGGAACACGAACGGAACGGATGCAACGGTTCAGGCGTGGCGCATCGCCAGCACCGCCGGCGACCACGGCTGCATGTGCAGGCGCTGGCTGCCGCCGATGCACAGCGGCTTCATCGCATCGCGAAGGGGGTAGGGCAGATGGCGCAGCACGTTGATGCGTTCGCTGATCGGCAGCAGCGACAGTGCGTCGGCCACCACGCGGGGCGAGCCGAGCGACAGCGAACGGGCGAACATGACCGGGCCGTGCTGCAGCAGCTGGCTGCGCAGGGCAGAAACATCGCGCTCACCGATCAGGCGGCGCAGGGTGATGTAGAGGATCTTGTAGGACATGGGGGCGATCTCCAGGCAGGCGGCACCTGGCGATCCCCCGTCACTCAGGCAGGCAGGGACCGGCGGGCAGGCGCCAGGAACAGGCAACAAGCAGGCATCCGGGGCGCGGTGCGCCCGGCAGGGTCGGGGTCCATCTGCGTCTCCATGAGGGGAGGGGCCGGCCAGGGTTGCCTTGGCCAGTGGCGCTATTGTCCGCCCCTGAATGGGGCAGTCCTAGAGGCTCGTGGGTTAGCCCGGCTATACCTTGGTATAGCCGGGTACGCGTCGCGCCAATCGATGGCGCATTACGGAATCAATGCGCGGTGCTGGTCTGCTTGCACACGTCGTACTCGCCGCGGCTCAGTTTCTTGTCGCGATCGGTATCGCAGGCGTGCAGGCGCTCGGCCCAGTCGGGTGCCACGGCATCCACTTCAGCCAGGGTGACGATGCCGTCCTTGTCCTTGTCCAGCGACTCATAGGACGGAATCAGCTTCACTTCGGTCACGTCCTCGGCGGCAGTGGCCTTGCTGGCCTCCTGCGGTTTGGAGCAGGCCCCCAGCAGCAGGCCGGCGACAACGACGAAGGCAGCGGGAAGGTAGCGGAAACCGGTCATGGCGTGCTCCTGTAGAGGGTTGGGTTCGCCACCGTGGCGCCCATGGCCGGATCATCGGCACCAGTCTGTAAGGGAGGTGCGAAGAATGCAGGTGATCCTGCAGACGGGTGGGGCGCCGTTCACTGCCAGCGTAGGAATCGTTTCAAACCTGTAGGACAAATCCGATCTTTGCAACTTGTTGCATGGCTGGCGTGTAAGGCCGCTGTGAAAATTGTGGCTCGCCTCTCCCAGCGAGTCCGCCATGCCGCGCGTCCTCTGTTCGATCCTGTTGGCTCTGCTCGCAGGCAATGCCCAAGCCAAGACCCCACAGATCAACGTCGGCGTACTGTTCGACTACCTGCAACCCACGCACAGTAACCTGCTCAAGCGCATCCGCAACACCGGTGACGCCACGGCCTATGTGCGTGTGGAAGTCACCCAGATGCACTTCGATGCGGACGGCAAGGCCAGCGAAACGCCGGTGGATACCACCGCGCTGGTCCGCAATACGCCGGATGCCCAAGGCGTCATCGCCAGCCCCAGCCGCCTGATCATTGCGGGCAATGGACAGCAGGCCACGCGCCTGGTCTACCGCGGCGCCCGCGATGAAGAGCGCTACTTCCGGTTGCGCTTCATCCCGGTGGCCCCAACGGCCGAGGAATTCTCGCTCAGCGAAGAGCAGGCCCGTGAGGCAGCAGAGCTCACCTCCGCCATCCGTGTGTTCACCGGGTACGGCACGATCTTCTTCGTAGCGCCTGAAAACCCGCGTTACGACACGCTCATCGAGCACCAGCAGGTGCGCAATCGCGGCAACGCCACCGTGGTGCTGGACAACCTGCGCCAGTGCGAGCGCGACCGTCCCGATACCTGTACGCCGGGAATCATCGCCCATGTGCGTCCCGGCAACAGCTATGCGCTGCAGGCTGCCGAGCACCAGTTCCTGCGTTTCGAGCTTCGCGAAGGCGACAGCCAACGCAGCATCGACTCACGCCGTTAAGCCCACTTCCACCGATGGATCTGTCCCGAACGGGCCTGCCAGGCGCCCGCTGGGACGGCGTTGCCCTTGCCTGGCACCTTGATTTCCACCCTTGACCCTGGAGTGCATCCATGTCCCTGAAGACCACCCTGATGGCAGCGGCCACCGCCCTGCTGATCACCCCGGCCGTTGCCCTGGCCGCGACCGAAACCAAGTCGATCACCGTCAACGTCACCGCTGATGTGCCGAACACCGCTGGCCTGCAGGTGTCCACGCCGGATGGCTGGGAAGGCCTGCCGCAGAACCTGCCGTGGGATACCGCCCGTCAGACCCTGGGCGATCTGACCGGCCGCGTCGTCAACATCAAGTCGCCGGCGGCCATCACCGCTTATCTGTCAGCGCCGGCGCAGATGGCCTCGGCCGCCGACGTGGTCGACCTGGCCGTGAAGCTGGACAACGTGGTGGTGCCGGCCACCTCAGCCGCCAAGATCACGGTGGCCAATGCCGCACAGGCCGCGGCCGGCAAGTCGTTGGCATTTGCCATCTCGCCCACCGTGCCGGCCGATGGCTACAAGCAGGGCAGCTACGGCGGCCAGTTCCACATGATCTTCGAAAGCGACATCTGACGACCATGCAGCTTCGTGCCCTTCCTGCCGCGTCATCGATGCGGGGGGAGGGCACGGGCATCCGCCCATGAAACGATCCGTCCGTCCCGCATCTCCGGCTCTCGCGCGATTGGCTGCTGGCATCGGCGCCGTGGTGTTTGCCGCGTCCAGCCATGCCGCCGGCCTTGCGCTGGGTGAGCTGCCCAGCCTGCTGGAGCAGCGCGAGCGCATGCCCGCGGAGTTCCGTGAGCATCTGTTCGGAAATCCGCTCACCGTGCGGGTGGAACTGGACGGGCGCTATCTGGGTGACGCCGAGGTGCTGCTGCACGAAGACAATCGAGTGCAGCTGATCGGCTTCGGCGAAGCCCATGAAAGCCCGCTTCCACAGACGGAGCGTTCGCGCTGGGCAGAGGTGCTGGCCGAGCCGATGGCGCTCGGTGTGTGCAGTCAGCAGTGTCGCGGATTGGCGGCGCTGCACTACAGCCTGTCCAATTCCCTGCTCAGCCTGCTGACTCCAGCGGGTGCGGACAAGGAAGGGCGCCACGTCGCGCTGCCGGAGCGCGGCAGCCACGGCCTGATCGTCCGCAACAGCGTGGCCGTGCATGGCGGCCAGGGGCAACAGACGTCGGCACGCTACAGTGCCGAGCTGCGTGGCAGTGTTGGCCGCTGGAGCACGGTCGGCAGCTACCAGTACTACGCCCAACCGGGCAGCCGCGAGCACTATCTCAGTGCCCTGTATGCCCAGCGCGAGCTGGGCGACCATTTCGTGCGTGCAGGCTACTTCCTGCCCACCTTCGAAGGCATCATCCGCCAGCCGCGCGCACCCGGCACGCAGAACGATACCGCGCTGGGCTTCATGCTCGGTTCGTCGGACGTACTGCTGGCCGACACGCGCAGCCCCAGTGTGTACCCGGTCTATGTCACTGCCAGCCGCGAAGGCATGGTGGAGATCCTGCGCGACGGCAACCTGCTGTCCACGCAGGCCGTCAAGCCCGGCATCCAGGAGATCGACACCCGGCGCCTGCCCGGCGGCATCTACGACGTGGAACTGCGTGTCATCGAGGACGGCCACGAGGCCTCGCGTGAGACCGCGTCGATCCACAAACCAAGTCGATGGAGCGACCCCAGCCGCCGCTGGCGCTATAGCGTGTTCGCTGGCCAACAGCGTGGCCTGCTCGATAGCGGTCGCGCACTGCTGGAGGGCAGGCTGGCCGCCGGCGCGGTGGTCAACTACCTGGTGCATCCACGTGCGGTGGCCGGTGCCACCGTGCAGCAGATCGGCACGCGCCACGCGGCCGGTCTGTCGATGGACTGGCAGGCCAGTGACCGCTTCAGCACCTACACCAACTTCTATACCTCCAGTGATGCCGGGCGCGGCGTGGATCTGCAGGGGTTGTACCGCTACCGCGCCGGATCGGTAGTGGCCAACCATGCGCGCAGCTGGGCCGAGCAGCGCCAGCGCGTCCTGCCCGGTGACGGCTCGGCGCCGCACTGGGAAACCCGCGGCGGCTGGCAGGACACCACCGCGGTGTCGGTCACCCATCGCTTCAGCCATCGCGACAACGCCAGCCTGCGGGTGGCGCGCAGCTCGGGCTTCACCCAAGGCACCGGCATCGATGTGTCCTATGGGCGCCGGGAGACCCTGTTCGGCACGCACGACGTGAACTGGCGGGTTTCGGCCTACGACCGCCCTGGCAGCCGCTTCACCCATTACCGCCGCCAGCGCGGGGTCGACCTGACCGTCAGCGTATCGCTGGGCAGCGAGCGTCGCAGCTACAGCGGCAGCCTGGGCAGCCGCACTGGCGAAGCCGGCCAGCGCGACACCTATGTCAGCGCGGCAGCCACGCAGCGTGTGGATGGCAAACTAGTGCAGAGCGTGAACGGCATGATCAGTGCACAGCGCGGCGGCGTTGGCGCAGGCGCCGGTGCCTATCTGCAGAGTTCGCTGCTGGAAGGTGATGTGCAGCTGTACCGTGGCGCGGGCTCGGGCCACGTCAGTGGCAGCGCGAATCTGGACAGCACGCTGGTGATCGGCGGTGGCCATGCAGCGGTGCTTGGCCAGGGCCGCAGCGGCAAAGTGGAAACCGGGATCATCGTTGACGTGCGCAGCGACTATCCCGATGTGAGGCTGCGTGCCGACGACAGCCGGGGCGGCGGTGTGGAACTGAAGCCGGGGCGTAACTTCGTGCCGGTGACCGCTTACCGCGCAGGCCACGTGCAGTTTGATTTCCAGGGCCGGCATGCGCCCGCTGCCACGCTGCAGCCGTCCACCGTCACCTACCACCTCAACAAGGGCGGGGTGATGCACGCAACCGTGGATGTGCTGCGCACGTTCACCGTAATGGGTCAGGTGCTGGATGCCGACGGCAACGGCGTGCGCGGTGTGCAGGTGATCAACCACGCCGGACGCAGCGTCAGCCAGGAGGAGGGGTTCTTCACGTTGGAACTGAGTGCACGGGCGCCGGTGGTGGAGCTGCGCTATCCCAACCTGGTGAGCTGTGTGCTGACGATGGAAGAGGGGCGCTACCCCCGCGAGGGGGACGTGCTGATGGTGGGTGGGATTGGTTGTCCTCATCTGGTCGCATCCAGGGCTGGTACGTTGAATACCGATGAGAAGAATCCATGAAGTATCGTGCGTATCTGTTCATTGCAGCCCTCTGGATGATGGCAACGCCCGTATGGGCCCAGACAGTGGAAGCCATGGTTACCGGGCAATTCCGGCCGAATGCTGCGAACCCGGGCAATACATCATTTGAGAACACCACACCTCGCGGTGCGTTCTGCAACTGGAGGCCAACGGAGTGTGACAAGGCAGGAGCCTACATCTTCGATCTTGGCACGGGTGAGTTCTGGCAGAAGAACGGAGACGGCGACAATGAATCCCGTCGTGACACGACCTACGTCAGATTCCCCGCCCCCCGCTCAATCACCCTGCGCGACGAGCGAACCGGGGCGACGGCGCAGGCACGTGTCAGCTTTGTCGCGATGTCGCTGCGGCTGAATTTCGGAAATGGAGCTGACCCCTGGTACCACGGCGTCAGTGGTGGGTGTACCGCAATACGTGGTGCAGGCGGGCTTGGATGGTCGAATGGGGGTTGGGGTGTGCGTGATCCCTCCAATCCCCAGGAATGCTACAGCTCGCAACGCCGCAACGGGCGAAGTTACTCCTATCGCAACGTGGGGATTGGCATTCACGTGGAGCTTCCCGGCGCCATCACTCTGCAGAACGGTCGCTACATTGCGCAGGAGGATTGGACCACCGGTGGGGCGGAGGCCGACATCGACCTTGGGGACAATGTCTCGGGCGTCAAGATGATCCGCTTGAACTTCGTGTTCGACGTGGCCCATGAATTGGAGGTGCGGTTCCCTGGGGAAGCGCCGAAAGCCACGCTGGTGCCGGACGGAGGATGGCGGGCATGGATCGATCATGCCATTCGTCCCACCCGCCTCTCACAGGAGCTTCCGTTCTTCGTCACTTCGTCCATGGATTTCAGTCTCAAGCTCCGCTGTGAGCATGAACTGGACAATCACTGCGGCATCCGCAATCTGCATAACAATGACGTGATTCCGGTCGCGGTGGACGTCACCATTCCCGGTATGCGGAGCCGGATCGATGGCTCGCCAGTACAAGGAATGCATCTTCCGCCGGGTGATCTACGCGCACCTCGCCTTACACCCGATGCATACATGGTCCAGCGACGTTCAACGCTTCGATTCACCGCTGAGAAAGGCGCGGTGGACGAGATGTTGAAGTCGCCCGGTTCACATTGGGAGGGCAACATGACGGTGGTGTTTGATGCCAATCCGTGACAGGCGGGCAGAACGCTGGGATGCCGGCCAGCGGCCGGCACAACCTCGTGCCTTCAGAATCGATCAGCAAACGCGTCCGTGGCCCGCACCAGCGCATCCACCGTCGCCGGCTCGTTCGCGCTGTGGCCGGAGGTCACCATCTCCAGCCTGGCTTCCGGCCAGGCCTTGGCCAGGTCCCAGGCGCTGCGTGGCGGGCAGATGATGTCGTAGCGGCCCTGCACGATCACGCCGGGCAGATGGCGGATGCGGTCGATGTCGCGCAGCAGCTGGTCCGGCTCCAGGAAGATGCCGTTGCGGAAGTAGTGCGCTTCGATGCGTGCCTTGGCCAGCGTGTCCAGCGGGTCGTCCGTAGAAACAGCATCCACGTCGTGCTGCAGGGTGGCGGCGTTGTCTTCCCAGCCCAGCCAGGCCTGCGCGGCGGCGATGCGGGTGGCCTCATCGGTGCTGTCCAGGCGCGCCCAGTAGGCCGCGATCATGTCGCCACGCTCGGCTTCCGGGATGTAGGCCTCATAGCAGTCCCAGCGTTCCGGGAAGATCCAGCGAGCACCTCCATTGGCTTCCGCAAACCAGCGGTTTTCCATCTCGCGGCCGAGGAAAACGCCGCGCACGATCAGGCCGGTGGCGCGTTCGGGATGCGCCTGCGCGTAGGCCAGCGACAGGGTTGAACCCCAGGAACCGCCATAGACCAGCCAGCGTTCGATGCCAAGGCGCTCGCGTACCTTCTCGATGTCGGCAACCAGGTCCTGCGTGGTGTTGTCGCGCAGTTCGCCAAACGGTGTGGAGCGACCGCTGCCACGTTGGTCGATCAGTACGATGCGGTAGCGCGCCGGGTCGAAGAAACGGCGGTGGGTGGGCGAGATGCCGGCGCCGGGGCCGCCATGCAGGTACACCACCGGGATGCCCTCTGGCGTGCCGCACTCTTCGATATGCAGGGTGTGCAGATCGCTCACCGGCAGGGTGAACTCGCGGTAGGGCTCGATGGCGGGGTAGAGGGTACGCATGGGGGTGCTCACAAACAGGGGCGGCCAGCATAGCGCCGCGGCCCGGTGCCTGCAGTGGCACATGCTTTCGCGGTGCTGGAAATGGGCTGGCCGATGCGCATAAGCTTCCGCGATGCAAGCGACCACGACAGGGATGTCCACGCCCGATCCCAGCCTCAGCAGCGGCGCACGCGAGCTGCTGAAGTGGATCGCGCTGCTGACCATGACCGGTGACCACGTGGCAAAAGTGGTCTACGGCGGCTACCTGCCGGTCATAAGCGAACTGGGGCGCATCGCGTTCCCGCTGTTTGCACTGGTAATGGCCTGCAACCTCGCCCAGCCGGGCGCGGACCTGCGCAAGTCGATTCGTCGCCTGGCCGTATGGGGCGTGATCGCGCAACCGCTGCATGCACTGGCCTTCGGTTCCTGGTTACCGCTCAACATCCTGCTCACTTTCGCGCTGGCCGCGGTGGCGGTGCATGCACTGGCCAGCAATCGGCCACTGCTGTTATTGCTGGCGGCGGGCATGGCGCCGATGCTGGTGGACTACCATTGGGCGGGTGTCGGCTTCGTGCTGCTCGGGTGGCTGGCGTTCCGCCATGGTGCGTGGTGGCTGCTGCTGATCGGGCTTGCTGCAGTGTGCTGGGCCAACCACAACGGCTGGGCGTTGCTGGCCGTTCCTGTGTTGCTGTTGGCGGCGCGGGTGCCGTGGCAACTGCCGCGCTGGCGCTGGGCGTTTTATGGATACTACGTGGGGCATCTGGCGGTGCTGGCGTTGATTGCTCATCTGCTTGCGTAATGTCGGAACTGGCATGTGGCATGTCCCTGAATGCCGGATGCGGTCAAGGAATGCGCGATGCCGATGCGGGTGAAGCATGCCGTCATCGGCGTGGTGCAAGTTGTTGAATCTTCGGCTCGATTGTCGATATGCGACAATGCTGCCACTGCGTGAACGTTGCTGTCTTTGCACTTGGGTTGTTGGCGCCTGCCACCCCGTTGTGCTCATGATGGGGTGCCATCGAAAAAGGATGGCCGGGGCCTGGAAACCCCGTTGGTCGCGTGTAGTTTGCGCTCGCCAGCCGGCGTCGCCTTGTGCGGCGTCGGCTGGCATTCCGTTCGAGCTTTATGGCGGGCGGTGCGTGGAGGTGGGTGAAAACCCACCTGCCGGTTAGTGCTTACGCGACCACCGGATTTCCAGCCACGTACCGTCCGCCGCCTTTGTTAAGCGTGGCGGTCCCGTATGCCTTGCACGGAGACCTGTCATGAACGCATCAGATATTCCCCCTCTGCGCGCCCAGTACGCCCCGGCCAATGCCGAAGAGGGCGAGGCGGCAAAGCCTGATCCCAACAACCTGATCAGCCTGCTGCACCAGATTGGCCGCGGCGCAGCGGCCGACGGCCAGCCCTGGCCCGAGCGCCATCAACTACCGGGCCGATGCCTGGCATTGGCCGATACCGATGGCGCGTTGGCGGGCCTGCGCATCGTGAACGAGATCCTGCTGGCCGCCGAGCGCGCCCGGCAGAATGGTGGTCCGGAGCATTACGTGGGCGACCGGGTGATGGAGGGGTTGAAGCTGGCCGCATTGGCGTTGACCAATCAGGCGATTTATTGCCTGCACCCGGAATAGAACTACGCCACGCCCAGCGGCATTCGGGTTCTCTGTAGAGTCGAGCCATGCTCGACTCATCGGGGCAATCGGAGTCGAGCATGGCTCGACTCTACAGGTGAGGCATGTCTGGCGCGGAGGCCGCCCGGCTCAGAAATCCATCGTGGCCGACAACAACACCGTCCTCGGCGCACCCAATGCGAGGCTCGACAGCAGTGGCATGCCCCAATACGCCTTGTTGGTCACGTTGTTCACGCTGGCGCGCAGGGCAAGCGGTCGGCTCGCCACCGTGGTGCTGTAACGCGCACCCACATCAAACAACGTACGCCCCGGCACCGACAGTCGATTGTCGGCACTGATGTACTGCTTCGACATCGCGGTGGCATTGCCGGTCAGGGTCAAACCCTCCAGCGCAGGCACATCCCATTCAACGCCCAGCTTTGCCTGCCGCTGCGCAACCGCTGTGGCGATGCGGCCTTCATTCACGCCACCGGCCGTGCGGGTCAGCTTCGGCTGCACGTAGGCCACGCCACCCAGCAGGCGCACGCCATCCAGCGGTGAGCCGAAGAAGCCCCATTCCACGCCACGGTTACGCTGCTCGCCCCCGAACGAGAAGATATTCGTGACCGGGTCGGTGTAGCTGCTCGGGCGCTTGATCTCGTACACGCTGAAGGTGTGCGCGAAGCTGCCCAGGTCCAGTTTCAGGCCCAGCTCCTTCTGCTTGGTGCGGAACGGTGCAAACACATCGCCGGCATTGGCAGCAGTCATCGGCGCGGTAGCGCCCTGGCTGAGGCCTTCGATGTAATTGGTGTAGACCGAAAGTGTATCGGTGGCCTTCACCAGCAATGCCGCGGCTGGGGTGATGGCGCTCTCGTCATAGCGTGAGGTGCGCGCGCCGCTGGCCACGTTGAAGGTCTCGCTGACCACCTGCTGGCGACGCGCGCCCAGCGTCAGCTGCACGCGGTCATCGGCGAAGGACAGGGTGTCGGCGAAGCCGAGGCTGTCCAGCCGCAGTTCGGTGTGCGAGATATGCGGCGCGATGAACGGCGCAGCCGGACCCCACACCGGGTTGTAAAGGTTGGTGGTCCAGTCCCAGCCCGGCACACTGCGGCGGCCGTAGTCGTTCTGGGTGTGCTGGTAGTGGGTCACGTTGGCGGCCCACTGGTGGCTCACGCTGCCGGTATGGAAGCTGCCGCGCAGGCCGGCATCACCGGACTGCTTCTTGATGTCGAACGCCAGCTGGCCCATCACCGTGGTGAAGTCACCGGCCGGGTTGAGGATCTGCGCGCTGATCGAACCGTTGTAGCGGTAGTCGGTCTTGCTGGTGCCATAGGCCAGGTAGGCCATCAGGTGTTCGTTGATGTCCAGCTCGCCGCGCAGCATTGCGCCCTTGTCCTGGCTGTCCACATAGGCCCAGTCCGGGTTGATCAACGTGTCGCCACGCGGCGGCCGCGGGATGGCCACGCCCGGTGCCAGGCCAACACCACGGGCGGGGCCATCGACGCGGTCGTCGGCGCTGTACAGATCGGCGGACAGGCGGGCGCGCTCGCCGCGCCAATCCAGCGCCAGCGAGCCCAGCTGCACCTTCTTGCTCTGCTTGCCGACTGCGCCGTCGCCGTCACGGTAGGCGCCGTTGAAGCGAATGCCGAACTGTTTGTCGGCGCCCAGCCGGCGGCCCACATCCACATGGGTGCCAAACTGCGCATCGGAGGCGAAGTTGGCGCTGACCCGCAGCAGCGGTTGCTCGCTCGCACGCTTGGGTACCAGGTTGACGCTGCCACCGACCGAGCCGCCCGGTGGCATGCCGTTGAGCAGGGCGGACGGGCCCTTCAGCACTTCGATGCGCTCGAACATCTCCGGCGAGGTGCGGTAGTAGGGCGCCATGCCGCTGAGGCCGTTGAAGGTGGTATCGCTGGTGCTGGAGGCGAAGCCGCGGATGGCGTAGTTCTCGCTCCAGGAACCGGTCACGCCGTTGCTGAACACCGTGGGGTCGGTGGCGGCGATGACGTCGGTGAGGTCCTTGGCCTGGCGGTCGCGGATGAAGGCTTCGGTGTAGCTGACCGTACTGAATGGCGTGTCCATGAAGTCCTTGTCGCCGAGCAGGCCGACCCGGCCACCGGAGGCTACCTGTCCGCCGGCATAGTCACCGGTCACCCGGCGCTGTTCCTGCACCTGCACCGAGGGCAGCGTGGACGGCGCGGAGTCGGCCAGCGCGGCAAACGAGGCCAGCAGCCCCAGTGCCAGGGCCGACACCCGGTAGCGCCGGGCCATCGGCGGATGCATCTGCACGCGGGTCGCGGAGGCCGCTGTGGGCTGCAGCGGAGAGGAAAGGTGGTACACGGTCATGCCAGGTTCCTGTGAATCGCAGGTGCGAACGCGCCTGGCGCGCTGCCGACGGCAAGCACGGAGGAGGGCGCAGCGCAGGGTTGTCGGCTGGGTGGGGACCTGGCGGGAAGTGAGCCATGGGCTCGATCGCGGACGGCGGCGGGGTTGCGAACCACACGCATTCCGAATTAGTTGAGTAAATTAAACTAAAGCATATGAAGCGGACAAGAGGGTCCCTTTGCTGGCACCCTCGCTACGGTATGAACATGCACCCTGAGATCCCGGCGTCGGCCCGTGGCCGTCCGCCCACCATCACCCCCGATCGCCTGGCCGACATCGGCATCAAGCTGGGCCTGCCGAACCTGACCATGGCCAACGTGGCCGCCGAACTGGCAGTGACCCAGGCCGCGCTCTACAAGCGCGTGGCCAACCTGGAGGCCTTGAAGCGGCTGGTGGCCGATACGGTGTTCCAGCGCTGGCAGATTCCGCGCGCCTCGGCCGATGTGCCGGGTGGGCTGCAGGCTTACCTGCTGGGGTTTGTGGATTCGCTGTGCGAGGTGGTGAAAGCGCACCCCGGGCTGCCGCCGTACCTGCTGCGCCGTTCGGTGGCGACCGCGCCGATGCTGGACAAGATCGCCTCGCACCAGGCGCATGTGGCCGAGGTGTTCGGCCTGCCGATGGACAAGGCGCGCTGGCTGCTGGCCACGATCGCGTTCTACTGCATTGCCGGTGCGGATACGGTCTACGGGATTGCCGACGACGAAGAGGGCCAGGTGATCACCGAGTTCAAGCAGGGCATGCGTGCGCTGGTGATCGGTTCGCTGGAGGTGTTGAACGAGGATGGCAACTTGTAGAGTCGAGCCATGCTCGACTGCTCTTTCGGATGAATGCAGTCGAGCATGGCTCGACTCTACAATGCGGCCATGCCTGCCACGCCCACCCTCGATGATCTGCGCCGCCATGCGGTGGCGCGTACGCTGTTCAAACCGACTACGCTGCTGACCGCGATCCGGCGCCTGGGCTTCGTGCAGGCCGACCCGATCCGCGCACCGGCTCGCGCACAGGACCTGACCCTGCGCCACCGGGTGAAGGACTACCGCGCCGGTGATCTGGAGCGGCGCTATACGCGCCTGCCGGTGGAAGAAGATTGCCTGGTGAACTACGGCTTCCTGCCGCGCGAGCATCTGGCGCTGATGCACCCGCGTGTGTCCAAGCGCGCATGGGATGCCGAAACGCAGCGCCGCGCGGCGGACGTGCTGGCCTTCGTGCGGGAGCGCGGCAGCGTGCATCCGCGCGAGGTCGACCAGGCGTTCGCGCATGGCCGGGTGACCAACTACTGGGGCGGCACCAGCAATGCCAGCACGCACCTGCTGGACGGCATGCACTACCGCGGCCTGCTGCGCGTGCAGCGGCGCGACAGCGGCACCCGCATCTACGCGGTGGCCGAGCACGCGGAAGCCGATGCCAGCGAGCAGGCGCAGATCGAACGTGCCGCGGCCCTGATCGATCTGGTGGTGCGTAAGTACGCGCCACTGCCATCGGCCAGCCTGACCTACTTGGTGCGCCTGCTGGGCTACGGCGCACCGCATCTGGCCGATCAGACCCGGCAGGCATTGAAGCTGGCCAAGCAGCAGCTGGCCAGCTGTACGCTGGACGGCACCACCTGGTACTGGCCGGCGGATGAGAATCCGCGCTCGCGCCGGCATGCGCCGGACGATCAGGTGCGCCTGCTGGCGCCGTTCGACCCGGTGGTGTGGGACCGCCGCCGCTTCGAATTGCTGTGGGGCTGGGTCTACAAGTTCGAGGCCTACACGCCTGCGCCGAAGCGCCAATACGGCTACTACGCGTTGCCGGTGCTGTGGCACGACCAGGTGGTGGGCTGGGCCAATCTCAGCGTGCGCGACGGTGAACTGACGTCCAGCGTGGGCTACGCCGGCAAGTCACTGGCCCGCGACAAGGTGTTTCGTGGCGCGCTTGAAGACGAACTGCAGCGCATGGCCGCTTTTCTGTAGAGCCGAGCCATGCTCGGCTGTTTTTCGCGCGGGCCAATCGCCAACCTTGGTTGGCGCTGGCTTCCACCGGTGCCCACCAAGGTGGGCATCTACCAGAGCTGAAGCCGCCGATGGCTTGCCGCCATGTTGATCAACCCGCACGGGCATTCACGCTCCAGTCAATGCGTTCGTACGCCTGCACCGTGCTAGCGTCCATGGATTGGAGGTCACGATGACGATCAAGGCATTCTGGGACGATCCCTATCGGCTGCGCCATGAGGCGCGGGTCAGTGCTGTCTCGGGTGATGAGATCTGGCTGGATGAAACCATTTTCTTCGCGTTCTCCGGTGGCCAGGAGAGCGACGCTGGGTCCATTGGGGGCCATCCGGTGCTGGAGGCCCGCAAGGACGGCCTGGATATTGCCTATCGATTGCCCGAAGGGCACGACCTGGCTGCAGGCGATGCGGTTGCGGTCGAGATTGATGGCCTGCGCCGCTATGGCCTGATGCGCCACCATTTCGCGGCAGAGATGATCCTGCAGCTGGTGTATGCGTTGGAGCCGGGCATCGACAAGGTCGGCGCGCATATCGGCCCGGCCAAGGCCCGCATCGATTTCGCACGGAATGGCAGCATTTCGGCGTTGTTTGACGCGTTGCAGGCCCGGTCCGCAGCCCTGGTTGCGGCCGACCTGCCCATCATCACCGCATTTTCCGATGAGGCCAACCACCGTCGCTACTGGCAGGTGGAGGGGTTCGCGCAGATGGGTTGTGGCGGTACCCATCCACGCCGTACCGGGGAGATCGGCACGCTCTCGCTGAAGCGGAAGAACCAGGGCAAGGGTGTGGAGCGCATCGAGATCACCCTCGACGCCCGGCCGTTCCCGGCATAGCGCGATACGTTGCCCGGGTAGCCGCCAACCTTGGTGGGCATCTACCGAAGCAACGCTCCTAAGGCCCGGGTAGCCGCCAACCTTGGTTGGCGCCGTGGTGTATGGGTGCCCACCAAGGTGGGCATCTATCGATTCCACCGCCCATGCGCCACCATTGCCAACACCACCAGGCCCGCGGCAACACTGGTGTGACCGGACAGCGCGGCCAGACCAGAACCCACGCCCAACCCGCGCATGGCAAACACGGTACTGAACACCAGCAGTGCCCAGCCAATCGCGCGCAGCTGCTGGGTTGCCTGCGCGCTCAGCACACGATGCAACACGTCCCGCTGATGGCGTTCCATCGCCAGTGCCAGGCAGGCGAACGCGGCCAGCGACAACACGAACAGAATGACGTGGATCATGCGCTGGCCTCCGGTGCCGCAGTGCGTGACGGGGCAGACGGCCGTGCGCGCTTCACCTTCGGCGCATGCCGCCAGGTGCGCCAGGCCAGCAGCGTGTGCAGGGCGGCCAATGCCAGCAGGGTCAGGTCGGTGCCGGCAAACGCCCAATCGCCCGCGGCCAGCGTGCGCCACAGCGGATGCAGCGTGGTCATTGCAGTCAGCACCGGCAGCAGCGCCAGCAGCAACGCCGCCAGCAGGAACTGTTCGATCCATGCACGCTTCGGTGTGCGCAGCGTGGCGTGCACGAACATGGCCGCCCAGGCCAGGAAGAACACATGCACCTCCCACGCCGCGCGCCCGTCCATGGCAGTGGGCAGCAGGCGGTTCGCCCACAGGTAGGCCGCCATCGCCACCGACAGGCCGGCGACGGTGGCGATGTTGAGCCGCTCGACCAGGCGGAAGCCGAAGTAAGGGCGCTGCGGATCAGGCAGCTGCGCGCGGCGCTTGACCGTCCACAGCACCAGCCCGGTGCCGACCATGGCCGTGCCGGCCAGGCTGACGATGAAGTACAGCCAGCGCAGGGCGGCATCGGCGAAGCGGCCCAGGTGCAGGCCATACAGCACGCCCTGGGTATCGGCGGCAACGCCCGAGTGTTCCTTGATCTGCAGCAGCTGCCCACCGCTGCCGTCGAACAGCAGATAGTTCGGGGTGGTCGAAACGCGGCTGGACTGCGCACGCACCACGGCCACGCGTGCGTTTTCGTCGCCCGGGTTCTGCACCTGCACGCTGCCCACCGCGCCGGCTCCCCAACGCTGCTCGGCCTGCTGCACCAGTGCACCGACGTTGGTGAGCGGAGCAGGGTGGCCGGCGGCCTTCTGCGGTGGCAGGAACAGGCGCATCTCGCTGACCACCTCGGCCTGCTGGCGCTTGTCCGGCAGTTTGGCCAGGCCCCACGGCATGTACAGCACCGCCAGCATCACCAGGCCGCTCCAGGTGATCATGAAATGGAAAGGCAGGCCGAGCACCGATACCGCCGCGTGACCGTCCAGCCACGAGCGCTGGCCCTTGCCCCAGCGGAAGGTGAAGAAGTCGGCGAAGATCTTCTTGTGGGTGATCACGCCGCTGACGATGGCCACCAGCATGAACATCGCACACAGGCCGACGATCCAGCGGCCCCACATCGCCGGCATGTAGTGCAGGTTGAAGTGGAAGGCGTAGAAGAAGTCGCCGCCGCCGGTGTCGCGTGCCTGCAGCGGTGCACCGGTGCTGGCGTCGAACAGGCCCGAGTCGAAGCCATGCCGGCCACGCCCGCCCGGGCTGGCCCACATCGCCGACACCCACGGCATGCGCGTGCTCGGCAGGCTCAGGTTGATCTGGCTGGCCGCCGGTGTGTCGGCCATGATCGCCGTGACGGTACGCTGCGCGACCGTAGCGGCGTCCGGCAACACGGACGGTGTGGCGATTTCCGGGCGGGTGTAGCGCGAGAGCTCGTCGCGGAAGTAGCTGGCGGTGCCGGTGAGGAACATCGCGTACAGGATCCAGCCGGCCAGCAGCCCCACCCAGATATGCAGGTCGGACATGGTCTGGCGGATGCCGCGTGGCTTGGGGGTGCGATCGACCGTGCTCATGCAGCGCCTCCGTTGCCGACCGTCTGTGCGATCAACCACAAGGGCAACGCGACGAGGAGCAGGCCCAGCCACGCGCGCCACGCCGAGCGCACCGCGAACACCCAGACCACGGCACCGGCGTACAGCAGGAAGCTGGCCAGCATGCCGGTGAACACGGCCTGGCGGCCATCGGTGGGCAGCGCCAGTGCGGCGATGCTGCACAGTGCGGCCAGCACATAGCCGCCGAACAACGCGGCGATGATGCGTGAGACCAGGGGCAGCCAGGCCAGCACGGGGGTGGTACGGGAAACGGTCAAAGCACTTCTCCAGGACACCACGCGCAATGGCGTGGTGCCCTTGAAACGAGGATCAGAAATCGACGGTGGCCGACAGCAGGGCGGTGCTTGGCGTGCCCAGCCCCGAGCCGAGGCTGCCCGCCCAGTACGCCTTGTTGGTCAGGTTCTGCACGGTGGCGCGCAGTACCAGCGGATGGCCGGCCGCTTGCGTCGCATAGCGGGCGCCGAGATCGAACACAGTGCGACCCGCCACCCACTGGCTGTTGTCAGCACTGACGTAGCCCTTGGACAGGCTGACCGCGTTGCCGGTGAGGGTGAGGCCGGCAATGGTCGGCACGTCCCATTCCACGCCCAGCTTGCCCTGCCATTGCGGTGTGGCCGTCGCCAGCCGGCCTTCGTTGATGCCGCCCTGGGTGCGGGTCAGCTTCGCTTGCAGCCAGCCGATGCCGCCGAGCACGCGCAGCTGTTCGGTGGCCTGGCCGAACACGGTCCATTCCACGCCCCGGTTGCGCTGCTGGCCGCCGAACGAGAACACGTTGGTCGCCGGGTCGGTGTAGGAGCTGGGCTTTTCGATCTCGTACACGCTCAATGCGCTGGCCAAGCGGCCGAAGTCGAATTTGGCACCGACCTCGCGCTGGCGGGTCTTGAACGGCGGGAACACGTCGCCTGCGTTGGCGGCGGTGGCCGGGGCGGTGCTGCCCTGGCTCAGGCCTTCGATGTAGTTGGCATACAGTGACAGGCGGTCGCTGGCCTTGAACAGGAGTGCACCGGCCGGGGTGTTGGCGCTGGCGTCGTAGCGTGCGGTGCGCTTGCCGGTGCTGCCGTCGAAGGTATCGCTGAGCACGGTCTGGTGACGGATGCCCAGGGTCAGCTGCACACGGTCATCGATGAAGGACAGCGTATCGGCGATGCCGAAGCTGGTGGTGCGCACTTCCGCGGTCTTCGGCAGCGACGCATCGCTGAAGCTGCGGTCGATGGCCGGGCCCCACTGCGGGTTGTAGATAGTGGTCACCCAATCGCGGGCCAGCAGGTTGCGCTTGAAGCCGAACTTCTGGTCGTGCTGGTACCAGGCCGCACTGATCGCCAGCGCATGATCGACCGCGCCGGTGCGGAAACGCGCCGACAATCCGGCTTCGGCGGTGTCCTTGCTGTAGATGAAGCGCTGGTGGGCGAAGTTGTTGCGGAAGTCGCCGGCCGCGTTGGTGATCAGCGTGGTGGCACTGGCGATGGAGTCGAAGTCGGTGTGGCCGTGGCCGTAGCTGGCATGCGCCTGCAGGTGGTCATTGATGTCGAACGACCAGCGCAGCGCGGCGGCCGAGTCCTTGACGGTGCTGAAGGTCCAGTCCGGTGCGAACAGGGTGCTGGCTTTCGGCGGGCGGGGCACGACCAGGCCGGGCGCCAGCGAGACGCCACGGTTGAGGCCATCCACATGGTCGCGGCTGCTGAACAGGTCCAGCGACACCTGCGAGCGCTCACCACGCCAGTCCAGGCCGAGCGATGCGAGCTGCGTCTTGTGCTGCTGGTGGTTGGTGGCGGTGTCGCCGTCGCGGTGCACGGCATTGAGGCGCACGCCGAACTGCTTGTCCGCGCCGAAGCGGCGGCCGACATCCAGGTGGCCGCCCCACTGCGCGTCGCTGCCGTAGCTGGCGGTGAAGCGGGTCAGCGGCGTGTCGCCTGCACGCTTGGGTACCACGTTCACCGCACCGCCCACCGAGCCACCGGGCGGCATGCCGTTGAGCAGCGCGGACGGGCCCTTCAGCACTTCGATGCTCTCGGCCAGTTCCGGGGTGACGCGGTAGTAGGGGATCAGCCCGTACAGGCCACCAAAGCCGATATCCGACGAGGCGACACCGAAACCGCGGATGTTGAAGTAGTCGGTGATGCCACCGCTGGAGCCACTGCTGTAGACGCTGGGGTCGGTCAGTGCGATGACCCGCACCAGGTCCGGCGCCTGGATGTTGTCGATGAAGTCGGCGGTGTAGCGGGTGGTGTTGAACGGCGTGTCCATGAAGTCGAGCTCGCCGAGCAGGCCGACGCCGCTGCCGCGCGTGACCTGGCCACCCGCATAGGCATCGGTGGGTGCGGTCTTGTCGGCGCGCACGTTCACGGTGGGCAACTGGCGGGCGCCATCGGGTGCATCGTTGGCGTGCGCGGCGATGGCGATCAGCAGGGTGGGCAGCAACGCTGCTCGGGCGGCCAGGGACAGCGCCGAGCGGCGTGGGAGGGGCAGGGTTCGCAGGGGGAGGGACATGGCGGTTCTCGTGTGGTGGGTCGTGCGGTCGGCCAGCACGGCGCCGTCTGTGACCTGCAGGGGCAGGACGACGCGGGCTGTGGAATGGCTGGCAGAGGGCACGGCGCTGCCGCTGTGGCAGTGCTGCACGCGAGGTGCGTGGGCGATCTGTGGCTGGGTGGAACGAAGCGCAGGGCGCGGATGCTGCGGGGTGGATCAGATATCGTCGGCGAGGTCGTCGAGGTCCTGCAGGCCACCGCCGCGTGCCAGCACGCGCTCGTAGTTGCGGCGGCGACGCTGGTCGGTCTCGGTGGTGGTCTCGCCACGTTTCCAGTAACCGGCCGCGGCAACGTCGCTGGGTGGCAGGCCGACCATTTCGATGAAGTGGCGGCGCAGGGCACGCATTTCCTCGCGCTCGCCGGCCGCCCAGACCGTGCTGCCGCGCTCCGGCCGCAGTTGGCGCGCCTGCTGCAGCAATGGCGCGTCACCGGTGGCGATGCGGTGCACGCGGACGCCTTCGATGGCGGGCAGTTCGTCTACCGGGAAAGCATCATCCGAGGCGATCCAGGCCTGCGCGTGCAGTCCGGTGGGCCACTGCTGCAGCAGCGCAAACAGAGCAGGAATGGCGCTTGGGTCGGCGAACAGCAGGGCGCAGGTGCCTTCGCGCTGCGGCACCTGCAGATGCGGGCGCGGCCCGCTCAGATCGAAGGCATCACCGGGACGCAGCGCACGTACCCAGGCCAGCATCGGCCCCGGCGCCTCGTGCAGCACAACGTCCAGGGTGAACTGGCGGGTGGCGGTATCCACGCTGCGCACGGTGTAGATCCGTGACACATCGCCGAACGTGGCGCCAAGCTGGATGCGCACGGCGGTGTTGGCACGCTGCCAGGGTGCGAGTTCTGCATGCTCCGGCAGCTGGACCACGACGCGCAGCAGGCTGGCGCACGGCTGTGCAACCGCGACCACCTGGACCTGCAGCGCCTGCAGGCCGCGATCATGGTCGGCGCCGCGCAGCGGCCCGGCCGGGGTGATTGAAGTGGGGGGCGCGGACATCGACAACGATCCTGGACACTGCAAATGCGAATTAGTTACATCATAGTAAACTAAATTGATCGTGCCGCAACCGGGGCCTGTCCACGGACCGCAGCGACGCGTTGACCACGGCGTCGCTGCGGACCACCATGACAGCCCTTGCCCGCGCACCGCGCAGGAACCGTTACCGCATGGCTGCACCGAAAAAGACCGCTGCCCGTGGGCGGCCGCCCAGCATCACCCGGGAGCGCATCGCCGACGCCGGCATTGCCATGACGCTGCCGGGGCTGAGCTTCGTGGGCGTAGCGGCGGCGCTGGGGGTCAGCCACATCGCGCTGTACAAGCATGTGGCGAATCTGGCGGCACTGCGCGAGCTGGTGGCCGAGGCGATCTTCGAGCGTTGGCAGGCACCGCCGCTGGATGCCGCTGGCCGGCGCAGCATCGAGGAGGATCTGCGTGCGTTCCAACGTTCACTGCGGACGCTGGTGGACGGGAATCCGGGCCTGGCGCCGTTCCTGGTCAGCCACGGCGCGAAGACACCGGAGATGCTGGCGCGCATCCAGCGCCACCATGCCGAATTCAGCCGCGTGCATGGCCTGCCGCTGGAGCAGGCGGCGTGGCTGTTGTCCACCGTGGCCTATCACGCCGTGGCGTTGGCCGACACCGTGTACTCGCGGCATGCGGTGGTGGATACAACGCGACGTCCGTTGGATCGGAAGGCGCAGGAAGCCGAGTTCGACCGCAGCATGGAAGCGTTGATCATCGGTGCATTGGCGATGTGCGGGCGCACGGCAACGTAGTCGCCAACCTTGGTTGGCACCGCGATACATCGTTGCCCACCAAGGTGGGCATCTACCGGTCACGCGGCATCCTTGTGCTCCGCATCTTCCATGCCCGGGCTGACGCGGCGGCCGATCTCCTTCCGCGAGGTAACCGCCAATCCTGGTTGGCACCGTTGCCCCGGTAGTCGCCAACCTTGGTTGGCGCCGCGATATATCGTTGCCCACCAAGGTGGGCATCTACCGGTCACGCGGCGTCCTTGTGCTCCGCATCTTCCATGCCCGGGCTGACGCGGCGGCCGATCTCCTTCCGCGAGGTAACCGCCAATCCTGGTTGGCACCGTTGCCCCGGTAGTCGCCAACCTTGGTTGGCGCCGCGATATATCGTTGCCCACCAAGGTGGGCATCTACCGGTCACGCGGCATCCTTGTGCTCCGCATCTTCCATGCCCGGGCTGACGCGGCGGCCGATCTCCTTCCGCGAGGTAACCGCCAATCCTGGTTGGCACCGTTGCCCCGGTAGTCGCCAACCTTGGTTGGCGCCGCGATATATCGTTGCCCACCAAGGTGGGCATCTACCGGTCACGCGGCGTCCTTGTGCTCCGTATCATCCATGCCGGGGCTGACGCGGCGGCCGATGTCCTTCAACCGCGCCAGCTGATCCACCATCGACGGTGCATCATCCAGGCTGCCGACGAACGTCCACAGATAGGTCATCACCGCGTACACATGGCCCGGGGTAACCCCGTCGGTGGTGGCGAGACGGCCAATGGTCAGCGCGAACAGCACCGCCGCCGCCGCGCCAACGACCACGAAGGCACCGGCTTCGCGATCGGAGAGCAGGATGCGCAGCCGCGACAGCGTGGTGTAGTGGCGACGCAGCACCGAGGGACTGACCCGGTCGACCAGGCGGATCTCATGTTCCAGCCGGTTGTTCAGGCGTCCATGCAGCTGCTCGTTGCGGCGTGCGAACGACGGCAGCAGCAACAGCGCGCCCAACAACGCGACCAGGCTTGCAGCGCCCACCAGCGGTTCGATCGCCAGCAGCATCGCCGCCGCACCGAACATCGATACCAGCGCAGTGGCGATGATCGGCACGTGCTTCTCGAAGAAGTCGACGAACTCACGGGCCAGTACAACGCGCGCGGCCGAGGTGGAGGTGGCCTGGCCCAGCCTGCGCTGCGCCTGCACCACATTCACCGCCAGGTCGGCATAGATGCGGGTGAAGGTGCGGGTATCGACCGCACGGCGGGCGGCGCCGACCAGCCAGAACAGCAGCACCACGCCGGCGTAGGAGATGGCATGGCCGATGTTGCCACGAATGATCGCGTCTACCGCGAAGCCGGCAAACAGCGGATAGGCCAGCAGCAGCGCATTTTCCAGCGCCACCAGCGAAAAGGTGCCGGTGAGCTGCCACGGGTAGGTGCGCAGGATGGCCTTGAGGGTGGCGGCCGCGTTCTGCTGGCCGATGCTGCCGGCGGCGGCCGCCGGATCGTGCGGGTGTTTCATGGGGATGCCTGGGCGAGGTGGAGGCAGGGCAGGGGGCCGGATACCTGCCGCCTCCCTGGTCACGCCCAGTATCGGCGGCCCTTTGGAGCGGGTATGGAGGGACGATGGAGATTGCGTGGAGGAACCGGCGCCGTTCAGCGATGCGAATGCCCACCAAGGTGGGCCGCTACCAGGGCAGTGTCTACCGCCTCAACGGCGCGCATGCACCGGCCAACGGATCTCGAACGAACTGCCGCCACGTTCGGTGGCCCGGCATAGCGCCGTTCCGTGATGGGCCACGGCAATCGCACGCACCACCGCCAGGCCCAGCCCGGAGCCACCGCTCTGCCGCGAACGCGAGACATCGGTGCGCTGGAACGCTTCGAAAATGCTGTCACGCAGTTCGTCCGGCACACCGGGGCCGCCATCCTCCACCGCCACCGTGCAATGACCCTGCGCCAGCGTGACGCGCACCCGCAGCGGGCAGGGAATGGCATGGCGACGCGCGTTCTCCAGCAGCGCCAGCACCGCCTGGCGGATGCGCGCCGGATCGCAATCCGCCAGCGACGGCCGCGCGTCCAGCCTTACCGAGAACCCGCTTTCGTTCAGTGCCTCGGACATGGCTTCCACCACCGCGGCCACCTGCACACTGACATCGCTGCGCTGCAGGCGCAGATCCAGGTGGCCACTCTCGGCCAGGCTGACCACGCGCAGGTCCTCGATGATGCGGGTCAGGCCTTCCAGCTGGGTGAGCATGCTGTTGAACTGCTCCGGGCCCGGCTCGAACACGCCTTCGGCGATGCCCTGCAGGCGGCCCCGCAGGATGGTCATCGGCGTGCGCAGTTCATGCGCGATCGCGGCGTTCCAGAACACCCGGTTCTCCGACATCCGGCTCAGCCGCTCTGCCATGGAGTTGAAATCGCTGACCAGCGTGGCCGCTTCGGCCATCGTAGTATCACCACCGCGTGCACGCGCTTCCAGATCGCCACTGGCGACCCGGCGCAGGCTTTCGGCCACCGAATTCAACGGCGTGATGATGCGCCGGGTCAGGCGCGAGGCGACCAGTGTGGCGAAGATGACGACCACGGTAGCGGTCAATCCGATCCACAGCCATTCCAGCCCGGACGGCATGATCGTTTCCGGCTCGTCATACCAGCGCGGGTAGAACACCTCCATCAGGTAATAGAACAGGTAGAAGCCGCTGATCGACAGCACTGTCGAACACAGCGAGGCCACCGTGATGGACAGCGTGATCTGGCGTCCGATGCTCTTGCCTTTGGGATTCATCATTCAGTCCAGGAAGCGGTAGCCGACGCCGCGGATGGTGGCGGGAATGCCGATCACGCCGACATCCTCCAGCTTGCGCCGCAGTTTGCTGACATGGCTGTCGACGGTGCGTTCCTGCGCGTCGCCCTCGGGCAGGCAGGCATGCAGGAGATCGGCCCGCGCATGCACCTGCCGTGGCGCACGCGCCATGTGCACCAGCAGCCGGAACTCGGTGAGGGTGAAGTTCAGTGCGTGCACCTGCTCGCCGTTGCGCACCGTTACTTCGTGGCTGCGCAGGTCGATCTCGAAGGGCCCTTGGCGGATCAGTCCGTTGGGCGCTTCGACCACGGTCCGGGAACTCCGGCGCAGCACGGCCTGGATGCGGGCGACGATCTCGGCCGGATTGAATGGCTTGGCCACGTAGTCGTCGGCGCCCACGCGCAGGCCGGTCAGCTTGTCCACGTCCTGGTCGAGCGCAGTGAGCATGATGACCGGGGTGTTGCCGATCCGTCGCAGTTCGCTCAGCACCTGCCAGCCATCCAGTTTTGGCATCTGCACATCCAGCAGCACCAGGTCCGGGCGCAGTTGGCGGTGGCTGGCGAGTGCCGCCTCACCGTCGGCGGCGCGGGCGCTGCGCAAGCCGGAACGGGCCAGGTAAGCGCTGAGGATGTCGGCGATTTCGCCCTCATCTTCGGCAATCAGCACCAAGGGTGCCTGTCGGGTACGGAGATCGTGTTTCATCGCGTGCTGCGGGTTCAGGGCAAGGGTGGGCAAGGGCGGGATCAGGAGCAGGGTCATCGTCGGCGCTGCATGTCCTGCGCCTCTTCGTTGGCAGCCCAGGCCAGGGTGGCCAGCACCAGCGTGCGCTGCAGGCTGGGTTCCACTGCACCTGCGCCGCGCAGCTGCTGCAGCATCAGGGTGGACAGCGCCGCCGGCAGCTTGCTCCAGCGCGATGCCATGGGGGTGGTGTTTACCCGGGCCTGCAGCCGCGAGGCCATACCCAGGATGGCGCGCAGGCGCAGTGCCAGCAGGGCGACGACCACGAGAGTGGCTAGGGCGAACAGCAGATGCAGGGTGACGTCGGCGACCGGGTGCGTTGCCGCCCAGACCGCCAGACCCATCAGCGCCAGCGACGCGAGAGCGCCGGAACGGCCGGTGCCACCGGGCCCATCGCTGCGGAACCCCACCAGGGCGGCCGCCCCGAAGCCCGCCAGCAGCGGGGGTAACGGATCCGGCGCGGCCAGCATCCAGCTGGTGGTCGATGCCAACACGACGGCGATCAACCACGGCGAAGGCGCACACCACGCCAGGTAGGCACGGCGCACATCGATGGGTGGCAGGTCTGGATGGGAAAGGGACACGGCAGGCGGGCAGTCGGCGAGGCCGACGAGGCTAGCGACCGTTGATGGAGACTCGGTCGAGATTGTGTCGAGATTGCGTGGACGCAGGCCGCAGCATTCAGGCGCGGGGCTGGTGCCTGAACGGCTGCCGCGCCTCCATGCAATCTCCACAGTGGCTCCAAGAAACGTCCATCCGCGGCTTCCAGACTGCGGTTTCGGCGGTCGCACGGGGCGACTGCACGCAGCCGGGCGTTTCGATGAGCAACCGCAGGACCTGGATCATTGCCGCTACGGTGGCCACATTGGCCGCCGGCGCTGGATGGTGGGCGTTCGCCGGCGGCGATGATGCCGCGCTGATCACTGCGCCGGCAAGGGTGGCAGATCTGGAGAAGACCGTACAGGCGGTCGGCCGGGTCCATCCCAAGGAGCTGGTGGCGGTGGGTGCGCAGGTGTCCGGCCAGGTCAAGCGCCTGCATGTGGTGCTGGGCCAGCGCGTACAAGCCGGTGACCTGATCGCCGAGGTCGATTCGCAGCCGCAGCGCATCGCACTGCGCAGCGCCGAGGCGGCTACCAATACGCTGCGTGCCCAGCATGCCGCCAGCCAGGCCCGCTATGCGCAGGCCAGTCGCGCTTACCAGCGGCAGTCGCAGCTGGTGGCGTCGCGCCTGGTGTCACAGGAAGGTTTCGAAGCCGCACGCGTGGCACGCGATGCGGCACGCTCAGAGGTGGCCGCGCTGCAGGCGCAGATCGACCAGGCCGTGACCCAGGTCGAAACCGCACGGATCAACCTGGGCTATACCCGCATTGTGTCGCCCAGCGACGGCTACATCGTGGCCATCGTCACCAAGGCCGGGCAGACGTTGAACTCGATGCAGACCACGCCGACCATCGTGATGCTGGCGCAGATGGATACGATGACCGTGCGCGCCGAGATCGCCGAGGCCGACGTCGAGCTGGTGGCACCGGGACAACCGCTGTGGTTCTCGACCTTGGGGCCGAGCGGCCGCCGCTATGAATCCCACCTGCAGCAGCTGGAACCGGCGCCGTCCTCGATTGCCGACGTCGCCACCGGCAATGCGGGTGGCTCTGCGCAGACGCCGAAGGCGGTGTACTACGCTGGCCTGTTCGACGTGGCCAATCCCGGCCTGAAGCTGAAGCCTTCGATGACGGTGAAGGTGACCCTGCAGCTGGCGCGGGTCGCCAACGCGCTGCAGGTGCCACTGACGGCGCTGGCCGATTCGGATGGCAAGGACGGCAGCCGCGGAACCGTGCGCGTGGTGGACACGAAGGGCCGCCCCCAGGAGCGTGCGGTGACGACCGGCCTGCGCACCGCCACCGCCGTGCAGATCCTGTCCGGCCTGCGCGAGGGCGAGAACGTGGTGGTCGGGCAGGCGCCCAGCGGCGGCGAATCCGAACCGACCAGCCTGCTGGGGATGTGAGCATGGCCGACGCACTGCTGGAACTGCATGGCGTATCGCGCGCCTATCGCTCCGCTGCCGGCGAGGTGGTGGTGCTGAAGGACGTTTCGCTGCGCATCGATGCCGGCGAGTTCATCGCCATCATCGGCCCCTCGGGCTCGGGCAAGTCCACGCTGATGAACATCCTTGGCTGCCTGGACCGGCCGACCGAGGGCAGCTATCGGGTGAACGGCGAGGCCACCGAGCAGATGGCGCCCGACGCGCTGGCACGCCTGCGCCGCGAGCATTTCGGCTTCATCTTCCAGCGCTACAACCTGATGGAGAACCTGAGTGCCACCGAGAACGTGGCGCTGCCGGCAGTCTATGCCGGCGTGGAGGCGGACGTGCGCACTGCGCGTGCACGCACGCTGCTGGAAACACTGGGGCTGGGCGAACGCACCGCGAACCGCCCGAGCCAGCTGTCCGGAGGCCAGCAGCAGCGCGTGTCCATTGCCCGTTCGCTGATGAACGGCGGCGCGATCGTGCTGGCCGATGAACCCACCGGCGCGCTCGATCACGCCAGTGGCCAACAGGTGATGGCCGAGCTGAAGCGCCTGCATGCACAGGGCCACACGGTGATCCTGGTGACGCACGATGCAGCGATCGCCGCCAACGCGGCGCGGGTGATCGAGATCGCTGACGGCCGGGTAGTGGCCGACCGCGGCAAGCGGGGATCGCGTGCTGCGGCTGAAACTCCCGGGACCGAACGCGGCGCGTCGCCGGTCACCGAGCGCCGCGCACGCATGGACGCAGTTCGCGAAGCCGCGCGCATGGCCGTGCGCTCGATGCTGGCCCATCGCCTGCGCACGCTGCTGACCATGCTCGGCATCATCATCGGCGTAGCGGCCGTGGTGACTGTGGTTGCGCTGGGCAAGGGTGCACAGGCGCAGGTCGAATCACAGATCAACGAACTGGGCGCCAGTACGCTGGAGATCTTCCCGGGCGCCGATTTCGGTGACCCGCGCTCGGCGGAGATCGAGACACTGGTGGTGGGCGATGCGGACCATCTTGCGGCCTTGAGTTACGTGGACAGCGTGAGCCCGAACCTGAGCGGATCGGTGGCGGCGCTGCAAGGCAATCGGCGTGCCAACACCCAGGTGCTGGGCGTAGGCGCCGACATGCCGCGCGTGCGTGGGCTGCGGCTGAAGGCCGGCCGTTTCTTCACCGACGCCGAAGTGGATGCGCACCGTGCCGTGGGTGTGGTCGACCAGAAGGCGGCCAAAGCGCTGTTCAGCGGCAGCCCGATCGGCAGCACGGTGCTGCTGGGCGGCATGCCGGTGGAGGTGATCGGTGTGGTCGGGGCCAATGCGTTCGCGGGTGGTGCAACCCCGACTGTCTACGTGCCGTATACCTCGGCGGCCTCGCGGCTGCTGGGCAGCGAGCGCCTGGAGAGCATCACGGTGCGTGTGCGCGACAACGTGCCCACCAACGCCGCCGAAGCCTCGCTGGGGGCCGAGCTGGAGCGGTTGCATGGCCGTCGTGACTTCTTCATCTACAACGCCGACCAGATCCGCAAGGCGGTGATGAAGTCCAGCCAGACCATGGCCGCGCTGGTCTCCGCCATTGCCGCCGTGGCGCTGGTGGTCGGCGGGGTGGGGGTGATGAACATCATGCTGGTCTCGGTGAAGGAGCGCGTGCGCGAGATCGGCGTGCGGCTGGCGGTGGGCGCGCGGCAGGGCGACATCCTGCGCCAGTTCCTGATCGAGGCCGTGCTGATCTGCCTGTTCGGTGGCGTGCTGGGGGTGCTGTTCGCGTTCGGGGTGGGTGCACTGTCCAGCCTGCTGTCGCTGGGTGTGCCGTTCCTGTTCACGGCGGGGCCGGTGCTCGCCGCGCTGGCATGTTCGTCTGCGATCGGGCTTGGCTTCGGCTACTTCCCGGCGCGCAGTGCCGCACAGCTGGACCCGATCCAGGCGCTGGCAGCGGAGTAGGCGCAGGCCCGCTGCAGGACTTGTAGAGCCGAGCCTGCGCTCGGCTGCTCTCCGGCCAGATCACGATGAATCCTGCGCTGCGAGCAGCAAGCCGAGCATGGGCTATGCCGGTCGTCCTGACCGGCACCCTTCGGGCCGTTGCACGCGACGTTGGCAACGGCTCCTGCCGTTGCCTTCGGCTCTACAGGAGCATTCTTGCGGTGGAGTGAACGTGTCAGCGTGGCGGGAAGGCAATGACGATGTCGTTCAGCGGCAACTGGTTTTCACGTGGCATGGCCATGCCGGGCTTCCAGGCCTCCCCTTGGCCGAACAGCTGCGCCTCGCTTTCAGGCCCGAAATCGTCGAAGGCCTGGAAGACGTACGGAATGCCCTCGGAGCCTTCGAACGTGGCCTTGTTGGAAAGCTGGAAGTGCAGATGAGGTGCGGCGGAATTGCCGGACTGGCCGAGCTGGGCCAATGCCTGTCCGCGCTGGACCCGTTGCCCGGCCTCTACCTTGATGCTGCCGGTTCGCAGATGGGCGTAGCTGGCAAACACACCCGGCGAGATTTCCAGGACAACGTAGTTACCGAACAGGCCGTCGGCCGTCAGTGCGCTGGGTTCCGGCTGCGCGGTCAGCGGCGGGTGCTCCGGTTGCCCGTCACGGACCGCGCGCACGATGCCGTCGGCCACGGCCAGTACGGGCGCGGCATAACCGACCCAGTCCGAATGGCGGGTGTGCTGCAGATCCCGGGCTGTTGGACGCACGGCGCGCCCACGTTCGTCGACGCCGACCAGGTCGAGCGCGAAGCGCTGTGGAATGGTCAGATCACCATTCACCGCCACCAGGCTGCCCCAGTGGTGCGACTGCGCCGCGCCGGGCCCTTCATGGGCCAGCCATCGACCGCCTTGCAGGGGCGGACCGAGCACCATCACCGGCGCCGCGTTGACCGCAACGTGGGCGCCATCCAGTTCCATACTGCCGCCGCGCTCGGTGCCCAGCAGCATGCGGTGGCGAAGGATGTGCGGCACGTTACCGGTGGCTGGCAGGGACAGCCACAGGAACACCACCAGGCGCTTTCCCGCTGCAATGGAGATGGCGCCATCCTCTGGAGGCGACGGCCGTACCCAGTGGCGCAGGGCAGGGGCATCCAGGCTCAGCAGCGGGGTTTCGGCGTCGTCGCCGAACACCTGCAGCGATTGCGGCTGCAGCGCCCCGGTGTCGCCGTAGTAGTTGGTGATGTGCAGCTCGTAGGCCAGATGGCGCAGGCCGTCGCTGCCAACGAAGGGAGTCGGTGCGAAGGGCACCCGTGCTTCGACCGGCGCAGGTGCTGGCGCTGACAGGGTGAGGGAAGGAAGCAGTAACAGCAGCAGAGCCAGGCAGACGCTGCGGATCATGCGTGTTCCCCCAGGCCGACGGTGGCCGCTGCCGAGCATAGCGCTACGCCGGGGGCGCCGGTACACCGGCGGGCGTATCAGGGCGCTGGCCGTGGATGTTGGCGCACGCGTGCGCGCTCGCGATACAGGCGGCTGTCGGCACGCTGCAGGGTATCGGCCACCGACTCGCCGGGGCTGTGATGGGTCGCGCCCAGTGAGAACGGTGTGGGTGACTGTGCAGCCTGCTGCGCATACCACTGCTCGAGCGCGGCCAACCGACCCGGTTCCGGTGCGGTCAGCACCACCATGAATTCGTCGCCGCCCATGCGCACCACGTTCTCCGCCGCGCCCAGCGGCGAGCGCAGGAAGGCGGCGAACTCGACCAGCACCGTGTCACCCCGCGCATGGCCCTGGGTGTCATTGATCTGCTTGAAATGATCCAGATCGAACATCAGGCAGGCCCAGGGCTGGTCGATCAGTTCGTCCAGGCGGGGCAGGAAGCGGCGGTTGTAGCTCTGGGTGAGTGGATCCTTGAAGGACATCTCGCGCAACTGCTGTTCCTGCATCCGCAGCGCCGTGACGTCCTGCGCATGGCCGAGCACGTAGGGTGGGGTGGCCTCGTTGTCGAGCACGTTGTGATACGCCCAGAAATGCCGGGTACCATCGGCGGCGATCAGCTCGATGACGCCGGCATCGGTGTGGTTGACTGCGATGCGATCAAGATAGGCCTTGAACGCGGCCCGCTTCTCCGGCGGCATCAGGTCGCACAGGCTGCGCCCGATCATGTAGCTCTCATCGAAGCCCAGCGACTGCACGGCTGCCGGGTTCACCGAGGTCAGCACGCCATCCAGCGTGTGCGTGCAGATCAGGCCAAGGCTGTAGTGGAACAGCCGCCGGTAGCGGGTTTCGCTGGCCTCCAGTGCATCCAGCGCGGCGCGCTCCTCGGTGATGTCCTGGATGGCGCCGACCAGCCGAGGCCGCCCATCGATCTGCTGCCGGCCGCCGACCACACGGGTCCAGATGGCCCGTTCATCGGCGGTGGTCATCGGCAACTGCACTTCCCAGGAGATGCCTTCATCGATGCAGCGCTGCACCGCTGTGCGGATGATGTTGCGGCTGTCCTCGCGATAGAACGACAGCGCGGTTTCGAGCGTTGGTTCGAAGTTGCTGCGCACGCCGTGAATCTGCTTGGTCTCGCGGGTCCAGCGGACCTCGTTGCTGGCCAGGTCCATTTCCCAGCCACCCACCCGCGCCGCGCGGTTGGTGCGCTCCAGGAAGTCCTCGCTGCGCTTCAATTCGCGATGCAGGGCCTTGGCCTGGCCGACCTGCGCCATCAGCGTGCTGCGCTGCTCCAGTACCTGGGTGGTGACCCGGGCCAGATGCACCATCAGTTCGCGTCGCGAAGGCGACAGCACGCCGGGCATCGGGTCGAGCAGGCACAGTGTTCCGATGCGTGCGCCGTGCGCCGAGCCGAGTGAGATGCCGGCGTAATGGCGGATGCGTGGGCCACCGGTGACCAGCGGATTGCTGGCGAAGCGCGGGTCCTGGCGCGCGTCGGGAATCTCGAACAGCGTGTCCTGCTGGATGGCATGCGTGCAGAACGAAATCTCGCGTGCGGTCTCGCTGACGCCTTCCAGCCCGATGTTGGCCTTGAACCACTGCCGCTCGTCGGCCACTACCGAGATCAGCCCCATGGTCATGCCGGTGGCGGCACGGGCGGCGGCGACGATCGCATCGAAAACAGGCTCTGGCGGTGTGTCGAGCAGGTGCAGGCGGTCGAGTTCAAGCAGTCGTTCGGCTTCGTCCATGGCGCTTTTCAGGGCAGGGTGGCGAGGGCGGCTTCGGCTGTCGGGCACTACGCTAGTGCGTACCGCGTTATGTATCGCCACGACGGGGTGATGCCGACGTGACGCGTTGGCATCAGCGTTTCGGTGGGCCGCACGTGGGTCGAGCCAAAACGTGACGGCGGTCGCGGACATGCAGCGCGTGTCGAACGACGGGGTAACGACGGGGTAGTGCCGGCCGCTGGCCGGCAACCTCATGACAGCCGGGTCATTGCGGATGCCGGCCAGCGGCCGGCACTACCGTTCGATAGGCCGGCAGGCGACGCAACATCTGCATCACGGATGCCTTCCGCCAGCAGCCGCAATGGTGGGCTGCATAGGCTGGGTAGTGCCGGCCGCTGGCCGGCAACTTCGTGACGTCGCGGTACTGGAGATGCCGGCCAGCGGCCGGCACTACTCCATTACACGACCAATCGCATCGGCCAGCAGGGCGCGGACCCGTTCCGGCGGCAGGTCGGGGTCGCGCACGGCACGCATGGCCAGGCCTTCCACCAGCAACCGCAGCAGCAGGGTGCGTCCGGCGATGCCTTCCTCGTCGACGCGCCGGCCCAGATTGAGGTCACGCTGGCGCAGCCAGGCATGGATCGCTGCGCTGGTCTGCTTGTCGTGGGTGCGCAGCACCTCGGCCAGCACAGGGTCGCGGTGAGCCTCGGCGTTGATTTCCGCATACAGCGCCACGCTGGCAATGGCATTGCCGTGGATCGGCAGCACCTCGCCGCGTGCCCATTGCTGGTAGCACGCGAGCAGGCCATCGACCAGATCCGAGGCCGCCGGCATCTCGCTGATCGAGGCCTGGTCGTGACGCAGCTGGCGTTCGATCAGGGCCAGGATCAGGGCGCGCTTGTTGGCGAAATAGCGGTACATCAGCCCCTGGCTGATCTCGGCCTCGGCGGCGATATCGCCGATGGAGCCGGCATGGAAACCGCGGGTGATGAAGCACTTCTGGGCGGCGTCGAGGATGCGACGGCGCTGGGCTTCGGCATGGGCGGCGGCAGGGGCGTCAGCGGGTACGGCTACGGCGGTTTTCGGCGTCATTGCGTGAAGTCGGGGCGTCCAGAGGCGGGATAGTACGTCACAAAAGGTGTGAATGAACGGTCATTCATTTGTAATTCCCGCCTCCCAGACTGCGCCGGCCTTCTCCTTCCGCGAATGAGTCCGATGCGCCACGCCCTGCTGCACCGCCCGCTGCTCACCCTCGCCATTGCCGCCGCGCTGCCGGCACTGGCCCATGCCGAAGACAGTCCCAGTGCCGACGCCGAGGCATCCGCCGAGGCCGCGCGCACCGTCGTTGCCCTCGACCAGGTGATGGTGACCGCGCAGAAACGCGCCACCAACCTGCAGGAGACCCCGATCTCGGTATCGGTGGTTGATGCCGAAGCGCTGAAGGGCCGCAGCGCGATTTCGCTGGGCAGCCTGTCCGATGGCTCCATCCCGTCGCTGCGGGTCACGCCGTTCGCTACCCGCAGTTCGGCGCTGAACATCGGCATCCGTGGCATCGGCGCCTCCGGCGACGCCAACCAGCCGGCCCGCGACGCCGGCGTCGGTATCTACGTCGACGGGGTGTTCATGGGCCGCGCACAGGGCCTGGGCAACATGCTCTACGACGTGGAGCGCATCGAAGTACTGAAGGGCCCGCAGGGCACGCTGTTCGGCCGCAATACCGAAGGCGGCGCAGTGAGCATCGTGACCAAGGCGCCCACCGGCGAATTCGGCGGCAGCGTCAGCGCCGGCGTGTCCAACTTCAGCGGCTACAACAGTGCGCTGCACCTGGATCTGCCCAAGGTGGGCGATGTCAGCTTCAAGATCGACGCCGTGCAGGCCAAGCGTGGCGGCACCACCGACAACCCGATGCGCGGCGAGCGCGACTTCAACAGCTACGACAAGCGCGGCGCACGCCTGAGTGCGCTGTGGCAGCCGAGCGATGACTTCTCGCTGCTGTACGCGTTCGATCGCTCCTACGACGCCACCACGCCGTACCACACCCAGGTGCTGGTGCCGGGCGCGTACCTCAGCCCGTTGCAGAAGGCCGGTGCCAGCCTGGATCGCCGCGACAGCGCGATCCTCGGTGGACCGCAGGAAGACAACATCGGGCGTACCAGCGGCCATCTGTTGAACCTGTCGTGGACGCTGAATGACAACCTGGAGCTGAAGTCGATCAGCTCATACCGTGAACTCACCCAGGGCCAGTTCGACATGGGCCTGGTCGATGCGATTTCCGCTTACGGTGGTGCAGGGACGCCGTTCGGTCGTTACAGCCTGGCGCAGGTCTACCAGCACCAGTACAGCCAGGAATTCCAGCTGATCGGCAATACCTCGCAGGTGCAGTTCCTCGGCGGAGCGTTCTACTACCACGAGACTGCCGATGACAATGCGCAGACCCCGAACATGCTGGTCTGGGGGCCGGGTGGCAACAGCTACACCGTGAATCCGGCGACCAACCCGCTGGATCTCTCGCGGGTACGCATCGACCGCGCCAGCAAAGCGTGGACGGACAGCCTGGGCGTGTTCGGCCAGGCCACGTGGACGCCGGAAGCACTGCAGCGCCTGCACCTGACTGCCGGCGGTCGCTACACCCGTGATGACAAGAAGGGCAGTCTGTACACCGTCAACGGCGCGGCGACGAATCTCGCTTTCAAGGACCGCTGGAGTCGTTTCGACCCGATGGTCAACATCGCCTACGACCTCGGCGATCACGCGATGGTCTACGCCAAGTACAGCACGGGCTTCAAGGCCGGCGGTGCCAATTCGCGCTCGACCAACTACACCGCGTTCGGTCCGGAAGAAGTGACCGCCTACGAGCTCGGCTTCAAGTCGCAGTTCTGGGACAACCGCGCCCGCCTGAACCTGGCGGTGTTCGATTCGACCATCGCGCACAAACAAATGGACTTCTCGCTGCCGTTCGACCCGAACAGCGGCGAAACCCGCACCACCATGGTCACCACCAATGCACTGAGCGATGGCAAGTCCCGGGGTGCGGAGCTGGAGTTCAACGTGATGCCGGTGGACAACCTCACCCTCGGCCTCAACTACGCCTACACGAAGATCGATGCGCAGACAGCAACCGACCCGTTCGGTGCGGGCGTGCAGGTGACCGTGCAGCCGCTGCTGGCGCCGAAGAACGCCGGCAGCCTGTCGGTCGACTATCTGGTCCCGTTCGCCAACTTCTCGGCGCTGAAATTCCATGTGGACGGCAACTGGTCCGATGGCTACTACACCAGCGAGTACGACCAGATGCTGACCGACAGCTCGTTCGTGGTGAATGCACGGGTGGCGCTGGTGGACGTTCCGGTCAGCAGCACCGGCACCACGATGTCGTTCTCGCTGTGGGCGCGCAATCTGCTGGATGAGCAGCACCTGTTCTACAAGCTCAACAGCCCGGCGCTGGGCCAGACCGGCATCTTCAATGACCCGCGCACCTTCGGCCTGGACGTGGCCGTCAACTTCTGATTCGAACGGAGAACTCCATGAAGCACCGCTCTACCGAACTTGTCCTGGCCCTGATGCTCAGCCTGCCGCTGGCCGTGACCGCCGTTGCTGCCGATGCACCGCAGGCCACCGCCGCAAAGCCGACGGCCGCTGCCAACGTGAAGCCGGTCGCTGCCGACGCGCAGCGGCTGATCCCGCTGCAGGGAGCCTGGAACGTGCGCACCTTCGCCGGCCTGCAGGGCCGCCATGGCCCGATTCCGGCCGACGCGTTCGTGCGCACCGCCGATCTCGGCCGCCTCACCGATGCCGACCGCGACGCCCTGGCCGCGGCCGGCGTGAAGCTGGACATCGACCTGCGCACCGCCGATGAGGAAGCGCAGTCACCGGACCTGCTGGCCAGGGATGATCGCTTCGACTACCAGCGCATCTCGCTGATGGGCACGGAGAAGATGGACCTGCAGAAGATGATGACCAGCTTCCCCGATTCGCTCGGCGCAGCCTATGTGCAGTGGCTGGGCCACAGCCAGCCGCAGTTCAAGCAGGTGTTCCAGCGCATCGCCGCGCAGCAGGACGGTGCCGTGCTGTTCCATTGCACGGCCGGCAAGGACCGTACCGGCATCATCGCTGGCCTGCTGCTGGACCTGGCGGGCGTGCCAACGGCCGAGATCGTGCACAACTACGCGATCTCCGCGCACTATCTGGAAGGGCAGCCGAAGGACAGTGCGATGAACGCGCAGATCATGGCGCTGATCAAGCAGAACCCGCAGATCGCCCGCAAGATGGCGGGCATGTCCGGTACCGCACCGGACAACATGGAGCAGTTCCTGGCGGCACTGCACAGCCAGTACGGTGGTGCGGAGGGCTACCTGAAGTCGATCGGGGTCAGCGAGCAGGAGATCCAGCAGCTGAAGGTGCGGCTGGGGCAGGCCGGCTGAGGGTAGTGCCGGCCGCTGGCCGGCTCCCCGGTGACGTCAAGCGAACGAGGCAATGCCGGCCAGTGGCCGGCATTGCCACAGCCAGGTACGGCCTGGCCCTACCGATCGGGCTTTACCCTGGCAACCCGTATCCGGTACTGGTACACGTTGTCGCCTTCGATGCGCGTGGCCTCCGTGCCACGCACCTGGCCGACCTTCTGGTTCGAACCCGTGACCGGCTTCGCCTGCACCTCGGTTTCGTGTTCGAAGGAATGCGATTTGTCGGTGTTGCGGTAATAGCGGTACAGCGCCCAGTACAGCGCAGTTGCGCCGGCCGGACCTGCCGCCAACAGCCAGAGGCCGCTATCGTCGCTCATGAGGTCGCCATCAGGATGAGGATTGCCAGTGCTTCGATGACCGTGCCGGCCGTCAGCGCCGCCAGCAGCATCTTCCACTGCTGCACGGGCACGCTGCCCATGGTCTCGCCGGTGCGGCCGTTCACGGCGATGTAGTGCAGCATGCCGCCGTTCTTGCCGGGCTGGTGGTAGGAGTAGAGCCAGACCGGCAGGTACATCGACACCCAGCGGGTGCCATGCACTTCCAGCTGTTCCTGCTCCCAGCGCACGCCGCGGTTGTAACCGCGCACCGAGGACTCCACCTGCGATCGAGCAATCGACAGCAGCTGGTCCTCCAATCGTGGCCGCAGCGCCTCCACGTCCAGGTTGCGCTTCTCCGAGGTGAAGCCGGCCAGGTACGAGGCGTTCCACTTCACCGCGTTCTTGGTATCGAACGGCAGGATGGTGTTGATGATGTTGTTGGTGTTGGCGCGGATATCCAGATTGCCGCGTTCCGCGGACGATTCCAGCGGCAGATCATCGACCGTGAAGTCGACCTGGCGCTCGATCTGGTAGATGTCAGCGTCATACACGGTGCGCTTGTTCTTTTCGCTGCCCACCGTGTACTGGCGGGTCTGGATCTCGCCCTTGCCGGCCACGGCCGCGCTGACATTGCTGTCGACGATCATGTAGGGCAGGAACACACCCACCACGTTTTCCGGGGTGAACTGTTCCTTGAACGCCTTCAGCGCGAACAGCCGGCGCTTGTCGACGAACTGGCGGATGCGCGCGACCGCATCGTCCTTCTTGATATGGAAGGGCAGTACCGCATCAGGCACCGCGCCATTGCTGATCTGTTCGTTGACGCCGAACACATGGCGGCACCAGTGGCAGCGCGCCGTCATCGTGCTCTCGGTGTTGACCGTGACTTCGGCGCCACAGCCCGTGCACTTGAAGGTCATCAACGCCGAGGTGTCGGCATCGATGTCGCGTGCGCCGGAGGCGATGACGGTGCCGCGCAGCTGGTCGATGGCCTCGCCCAGCCCGAACTCCTCCTCGACCCGCGCACCATGCCATTCGTGACGGCAGTACAGGCAGACCAGGATGTCGGTACCGGCCTTGGGCCGGATGTCGGTGGCGCCGCACTTCGGGCAGCGGTTGAGGCCGTCCTTCAGCTCGCTGGCCGAAGTATCGATGGCGACCGGATCAGGCGCTTCCACTTCATCGCGGATGGCCTGCGGCAGCGTCGAGGTGTCCAGCGGGAAGCTGCCGGGCAGGGGAGGCACGTCCTGCGGCGAACCCGGCCCGTCCAACGACGCCGCCGGCAAGGGCGGTGGCGTCGCGGGCGCGGATCCGGGCAGCGGCGGTGGGCCGTTTCGGGGATCGGACATGTTGGTTGCGTGCCCTGCCGGTTACAGGCCCAGTGCCTTGGCTTTCAGAGCGTCGTAGTCGCTCTGGGTGATCAGGCCCAGGTCCAGCATTTCCTTGGCCTTCTTCAGCTTGGCGACCGGATCGTCGGCAGCCGGGGTGACCGGCTGCTGCATGCCGCCGACACCGAACATGCCCGAGGCCATGCCGACGCCGACCAGGCCTGCCGCGCCGCCGTTCTCACCGGCTGACTGGATGCCCTGGGCGACGCTGGCCTGCAGGTTGGAATTGCCGCGCGAACCGGACAGCGCATCGGCGCGCTGCACGGTCTTCAGCAGTTCGCGGGTATTGGCGTCGTACTCGATCGAGACGATGGCGGTCTTGACGATGGCCAGGCCGCGATCGGACTTCCACTGGTAACCCTGCTCGACGGCGGCCGACAGGCTCTGCGCGAAGCCCAGCGAGTCCTGCTGCAGCTTGGTGATGCGGTTGCCCTTGCTCGGATCGTTCGTGTACAGGCTGAAGGCGGGAGCCAGCGAACCGACCACTTCATTGAACAGCTGGCTGGCGGCGGCGTTGTCGAGGTCGGTGAAATCGAACACCTGGCCCGGCTGCAGGTAGCTGGCCGGCACGAAGTTCTTCACGAACAGGATCGGGTCGACGATCTTCAGCGTGTAGGAGCCGCGGGTGACCGCGCCGACCTGGGTATTGAGGAAGCCGTCGTCCCAGTAGATTTCCGACTGGGTGCCGAAGCGGTTGTCCGGCAGCTCCTTCAGCGAGACGAAGTACGCGGCCTGCTGCGAACCCGGCTGGCCGCCGAACTTGAAGCGCTCCCAGCTCTGCTTGATGAAGGTGCTGACCAGGCCGTCTCCGGCGAAGATCGACTGCGAGTTGAGATCGTCCGAACGCCACTCGTAGCCGCCCGGTTCGGCGACGAACGCGGTGATCGCGCCGTCCTGGAACAGCAGCAGGCCATAGCCCTCCGGCACGATGATCTTCGAGCCGTTGGTGATGATGTTGGACGAGCCGCTGGTGTTGGAACCGCGGCCGGCATTGGTGCCCTGCGGCACCGCCGCGAACAGGGCCGCCGTGGACGGCAGGCCCGTCGGCACGGTGTAGAAGTCCTTCCACTGGTCGGCCAGCACACCGCCTACCGCACCCTTCACCGCCTGTACCAGACCCATGTCCAACTCCCTGTGATTCGAGGGCAGGCACCGTGCCTGCCGAGCTTGGCTGAATATAGCAGCGGCCGGGGGCGGCTGTGGTGCCGGAACATGAATCCGTATCAAGCGCCGCTGTCAGCGCCCTGGACCTGCCGGATCGCCTGCACGACGGCTGCCATGTCCAGCCCACCCAGCCCCATCTGCTGAGTGCGGGCGAACAGCACGTCGCTTGCTTCGATCAAGGGCGCCTGTACGCCGGCGCTGCGGGCGGCTGCCGCCACCAGCTGGCTGTTCTTCAGCACGTCGGTAATGGAAGCCTGCACTGTAAAGTCGTCGCGGATCATCTTGTCCAGCTTGATCCGCGAAACCTCACTGGCCATCGGCCCGGCGTTGAGTACCTGGGCAAAGCGCTCCAGCGCGATGCCATGTGCCTCGGCGAAATGCACGGCTTCGGCCAGACCGGTGACCAGGGTGATCAGGAACAGGTTCACCGCAAGCTTCATCTGCAGGCCTGCCGGGACCTCGCCACAGGCGACAATCTGCCGCCCCAACGAGGCCAGCAAGGGCGCTGCCTCGGTCAGATCTGCTTCGTTGCCTGCCAGCATGACCACCAGCTGTGCCGCCTCGGCCTGCAGGCGTGACCCGGAGACCGGCGCTTCGACATAGCGCCCACCTGCGCGACGGACCTGATCGGCCAGCGCCCTTGAGTAGGCGGCGGAGCTTGTGCCCATGTTGATGAGCAGATGCCCTTGCACGCGCGCGTCGAAGTCATCGGAACCGCGCAGCAGCACGGCGTCGATGGCTTCATCGTTGGCCAGCATCATGATGATCGTGTGGCAGGCGTTGAATACCTCCTGCACGGATCCGGCGCGCTCTATGCCCGCCGAGCGCGCTGCCTCGTCGTTGTGGCTGGAGCGTGACCATGCCAGTACACGGTTCCCGGCGCGGGCCAGGTTGACGGCCATGGGCGTCCCCATCACGCCTAGACCGATGAATCCGATGGACATGGTGCGACCCACGCGACAGGAAGGAAGACCATCATGACCCAGAACCGCGCCGGATTGAGTGCATGGGGGGCGCGTGAAGCATGGCCATTGATACCGTTCAGTTCATTTCTAGAGCATGTAAGGGATCTTGAACGCCAACGTGAAGTCCGGTGCATCCGGGGTCAGCCCGATGCCGAGCAACGTCACCAACGTGGTGTGCTGGTTCAACGCATAGGTCACGCCCAGGTTCAGTGACGCCGCGTTGGCATCGCTGCCGATCACCTTCATCCACTTGCCGCCCTGGAAGCGGGTGGAGGCGCGGGCACTGATGCGGTCACTGAAGGACAGGCTGAGGCTGGTGCGTTCGTTGAAGGCGAATGCCACGCCCGCGCCGAAGTACACCGAACCACCCAGCTTCACGTCGCCCGGGTTGACCGTGTCCGGATTGCTGTCGATGTCACTGAAGCCTCGCGGGAACGAGTGCACGTAGCCCAGGTTGGCGAACAGGATGGCCGGGTCGGCGGTCTTCACCATCGACAGGCCGACGTTGGCCTGCCAGACACCATTGCCGGTGGGTTGCTCGCGCGGCACGGCGAAGCGGATGTAGTCGTCGTCATCGCGCTCGATCACCTTCCAGTCCAGGCCGTAGGGCGCACGCCCGGTGGGGGCGGTGACACCGGCGGTGAGCACGGTCTCCGGGCGCCAGCCGCGTTCGCCGAACAACCGGTAGTTCGCGCTCAGGCCGATATCACCCAGGCCGTTGCCGTTGGTCTCTTCCTGTGCAATGGCGGCGGCTGCTCCGCCGGCGCCGCCTTTCTGGTACACCGTGCGCCGTGCGAGGTAGGGCACGTCCAGGTTCAAAGTCAGGTTCGGGCTGACGCCCCAGCGAGCGGCCAGGTTGTAGGTGAGCGAATCGGATTCGACGTTCTCGATGGCGATGTTGCCGAGGAAGATCGCGTCCAGGGCCAGGAAGCCATTGAGGGTGAGCTGCTTGCGGTCGTAGCGGGCGTAGGTGAGGCTGTTCTCGATGGTGAAGCGGCGTGAGAACAGTGCAGACTGCTGCTGCTTCACGTCGTCCACGCTGCGCCGCGACTCCTGCCTGGCCTGCTGCGCCTCGGCGGCGGTGCTGGCGTATCCCTCGCTGCCCGGCGGAACGGCTGCACCACTCTGTAGAGTCGAGCCATGCTCGACTGCCGTGCCCGTGCCCGTGCCCGCTGCCGATCCTGGCCCGATGGCCGCCGTACGCCCACTCAAGCGCGCCTGCATGGCCTGCACCTGCATGTCCAGTTCGCGCAGGCGCCGCACTTCCTGTGCGTAGTTGGATTTCAGCTGCTCCAGCTGGTTGGCCAGTGCCTGCACGTCCGCGCCGTCGTCGGCCGTCGGCGCTGCAGCCAGGGCGGTGCCCGCCAGCGCCGCCAGCGCCAACGGGGTGATCCTCATCAGGGTGTGCATGTTCGTGTCCTGCGTTGTGGAGCGTCTCCCCCAATGCCGTGCCGTGCTACTGGCCCGGCCCCATGCCGCGGTTCAGCGCGATTGCCTGGGCCACGTTCTGGCTCAAGGGCAGGTTGCCGCCCACGGTGTCGCGTACCAGTTCCAGCCGCAGCTGGTTGCTGGCGATCTGGCCATCACCGGCGAGGGCGATGCCCTGGCCGACGCTGCCATTGCGGATCCATTGCTGTACCAGGCCCTGGCCATCCACCTGCAACTGCAGGCGCAACTGGTTGCCATCGAGTACAGCGGTGGCGGTGGCGCCGGACTGTTGCGTACTGACCGAACGCGCGTCGCCGCCTGGCAATGTGGGCACGCCGCCATCGCGTACGGTCAGCGTGGTGGCATTGCGTGCGCTGTTGCCATCGCCGGCCACCTGCACGCTCTGCACCAGCCCGCTGACGTTGGCCAGGCCACTGCTGTCGATGGTGCGGCCGTGTGTTCCGGGCAAGGGCGCGTCAGCGGCGGTGACGTGCACGCTGGGCTGGAAACTCAGCTTCGGCGAGCCGCCGCCGCGGAAGTCCATGCCCAGGGTCAGGGCACCCTGCAGGGTCGTGCCATTACCGGCCTGCCACTGCGAGACCATCGTTACCCCGAACCACGCCACGGTATTGCCGCCGACGGTGTAGCGGCCGCGCATCAGGTTCAGTTCGGGGTCCGGAATTTCCTTGAGGCCGTGGCCAGGCGCGCCCTCTGCCGCTTGCAGGGGCAGGGCAGGGATCGCCAGCAGCAGGACGATCGGCAGGGAGTGACGGAACATGGACGCACCTCCTTCAGAACAGGTCGGCATGGCTGAAGCCGAAGTCGACCAGCTCGGCATCGGTGATCGGCCCCTGCCGCGCGTAGAGCGCGCGGGCACTGGGCCGTTCGCTGGGTTGCAGCAGAACCGTGTTGCGATCGAAATCGCTGCCGATCACCACGAATACCGCTCGCGATGGCCATGCAGCGAGGAACTCGGGCAGCGCCAGGCTGCGGTTGCCAAGGATGGGATCAGCGACCTCGACCACACCGTCGCGAACCTGCTTGAGCACCACGAAATGACGGAAGCCGCGCACGTCCATCAGCACCAGCCCCGGCACGCGCAGGGTGCGCAGGCGAGCCTCGTCGATGCGGTAGCCGCGTCCGCGCATGCCCAGCGATTCCACGTAGCGCTTGATGTCGAGCAGCGAGAAGCCGCGCTCGGCGACCAGCGCCGGATCGGAGACCCCCATCATCCCCTCGATCACCGTCGCTTCATCGGTATCCAGGTGATAGGCATGGCGCAGGATCGTCGCCAGAGCGGCCGCGCCGCAGCTGTAGTCGGTGTGCTGGCGCACCACGTTGCGGTAGCGCCGCTCCTGCATGCTCTCCACCTTCTGCTGCAGCAGTGCCCCGTTGGGCAGCACGCCACTGAAGCGGACATCGCCCGCCCACGCCGATGCCGTACCCAGCAGCAACAGGCAGGGCAGCAGGCGCAGTGAGCGTCGGCAACGGATCATCACGTTCTCCGGCAGCAGGGGGGAGCCCCTGTCCCAAGGGGGAGGAGGAACAGGGGCTCCCGGGAACCCGGCCATTGGCGGACGGCCGGGGTGTTGCGCTTACTCGCCGCTGCCACCACCGCCGCCGGTGCTGGGCTGGGCGACGGCCAGGGCCAGGCTGTTGGCCTGCAGGTTGCCGGTGCCGGACGCCACGTTCACGCCGATGTTGCCGGAGGCGCCCGAGAAGGCACTGCCCGACAATGCCGAGGTGTTGGTGGCATCGACGTTCACCCAGCGCGTGGTGCTGACCGTGCCGCTGAGGCTGGCGTACAGGTCGGCCACGCCCAGTTCGACGAACTGGCTGGTGCCGCTTTCACGCGTATCGAAGCCCAGGCCACCGACCCCCGGACGATTCGGGTTCATCGTGGCGTTCTGGATTTCGTTGTCGAGATCGATGTGGCCGGTGCTGTTGCCACCCGGGTGCGGCAGCTCGCCATTCCAGGTATCCAGGTAGTAGTTGGCCATCTGGTAGGCGTTGCCGGTACCGCGGTAGGTGCCCGCGCCATAGGCCAGGGTCAGGCCGCTGACGCCGCCATGCATGCCGACCTGCACGGTATCGGTGTACGACTTCACGAAGCCGGCGTTGCTGACCGTGTTGCCGGTGGAGACCTGGTTGGAGCTGATGCTCGACTGCGCCACCGCCGTGGTCGCGACCGAGGCGGCGAGCGCGTTCTTCTGCTCGTTGTTGTTCCCCGAGGCGATGTTCACGCCGATGTTGCCCGATGCGCCGCCGAAGGCATTGCCACCGAGGCTGGCGGCATTGGTGACGCCCGAGTTCTGGGTGACGTTGCCGAAGCCAGCCTGGTTGACGAACACCTCGGCGTCAGCCATGCCGAAGCTGAAGGACGCGTCGGCCGCGGACAGCGACGCGGCATTGTCCTGGGCGTTGTTGTCGCCGGACACCACGTTGAAGCCGAGATTGCCAGAGGCACCGGCACCGACGCTGTCACCGATCGAAGCGCGGTTGGTGACCAGGCTGTTGCTGGTGGCGTTGTTGCTGATCGACTGGCGGTTGTCGATCACCGCGATGGCCGCGGAGTCGAGGTCGATGTCGCCGGTGATGTTCGGGTCACCGGAGAAATTGACGTCGGTGCTGAGGCGCAGGTCTTTCTCCAGGTTCACGTCGACGCCGTGGTTGTTCTTTTCCTTGCGCTCGTCGGCCTGGATGTTGCTGTGCTTCTGCACATTGACGTTGACGGTGCGGTTGCGTACGTCGTTGTCGGTATGGTTGTGGGTGTCGTTGCGGGTTTCGCTGACGGTGTGGTTGTGGTTGATGTTCGCGTTGGCGTTCTGGTTGTCCCAGCCATTGGCCGCAGCGGCGGTCGAGGCAGTGGCAATCGCCATGGCGAGCATGGTCCGTTTGACGGTCGCTTTCATGGTGCCCTCTCTCTCATCGGGTGGTGCATCGGTGGGTGGTTGTCACGGACGGTCCTGCACGACCAGGCCCAGCACATTGGCCGTGTCGTTGCCGCTGCCCGCGATCTGATTGAGTTGCAGGACCCCGTCGAATCCCCGCAGTGCGGTGCTGGCTACACCGGCGCTGCGGGTGCCCGTCGCGACGCCGTGACCGGCGTCGTCCCGCCCCCCTGCCAACGCGGAACCTTCTGCGGCCAGGGCCGTGTCGTCGGTTTCGCGTATGCCCTGTCGGGCCAGCGTCGCGCTGACGACGTTGAGCGTCGTGTTGGCGATGCCGCTGGCCTGGTTGATTGAAGCGATGCCGCTGGCACCGGCCAGCGCGTTGCCGCCGATCTGCGCGGAGGCAGCCAACGGTGCCGACAGCGCCCGGTTGCCCCGCTGCAGTTGTTGCGTGCTGATCGCCACCTCGGCGCGTTCGCCCCGGGCGATGCCACGCAGATTGGCCTGGAGGTTCAGGTCGCCGGCCGCCTGGTTCACGGCGATGGCCCCGCTCGAGCCGGCCAGGGCGCGGCCGTCGATGCGGGTCACGTCCAGGTACGCGAGCATGCCACTGTAGTCGTCGGCCATCGCCAGCAGGGGCGTGGCACCGAGCCCCAGCAGCAGCCAGCACAGGCGCTTCATTTGCCACCTGCCGGGGCCGTGCCCTGCAGCGGGAACTGACCCACCGCGCCACGCACCGTATCGGCAATGCCGCGGGTACTGTTGCCGACGGCGCCCAGCGGTCCACTCATGGCGCCGCCGAGGCTGCTGCCGACCATGCCGTCGCTGCTGCGTCCCAGGGTGCTGCCCAGGGCCTGCTGGGTGACCCGTTCGACCGTGGTGCCGCCAGGTGCGGCCATGGGCCTGGCCTGGCCCGCGCCCATTCCGGCGTAGTCCTCGTCGCTGAGTTCGTCCATCCCGATGGCAGGGCCACCCGTTCCCAGTGCAGCGGCGATTTCGCGCTGCGGCTTCGGATCGGCGATCAGCGCCATGCCCGGCGGTGCCATGCGATAGGCCGGCCGCGCGGAGACATCTCGCAACAGGACGATTTCGCCCGGCTGCGGCTTCACGCCCTGGCGTGCGCCGGAGGCGGAGGCGCTCGTGACGATTGCCAGCAGGGTGAATCCCAGCGGCGCAGCCAAGCCACGAATCAGGGTGGTGCCGTCCATGCCGATCTCCCGCGATGGGTGCGGCGGATCCACGCATCAACCGTGCCAACGTCGAAAGTCCTGCGCGCCAAGCGGGGAGACAAACGACGGCGCGATGGGGTGGCCCCGGTGTGTTACAGCAGCGTCGCAGAAATGTTGGGATTCCGCAGCGCCAAGCGCTGCGGGGCAAGGCGGCGGGATGACTGTCGCATTCCTGTTACAGCGACCGGCGCAGAGTGCAACGGTGCAGCTTCAGGTGCGTATTTCTTGACGCGCTGCTCATTGCAACGCCGTTTAGCGGGGCGCTAGCATCCGCCCAACAAAGGCCGCCGTGGTGGCCGTAGGGGTCCCGGCGGAGGGCGGCACGCCGGCGATTGGCTGACAGTCCGCCGACGGTGTCCGGATGCTGGGGGAAGCATGGCAGCGGTCCCGGAAGTTTCTGCATCGCGTTGCGTGCTCTGGTTTGGCCAGCCGCTGGCGAGCGAGCGCAGCGCGATGGCGGCTGCAGGCTGGTACGTGCGCAGCATCCACCCTGATCCTGCGATGGCGATCGGCTTGCGCGGGCGTGACCGACTGCTTGCGGTGCTGGATCTGCGCCATCTGGATGCCACCGACCTGCACTTGCTTGAGCCGTGGATCGAGCAGCATCTGCATCTACCGTGGCTGGCGGTTCTGCCACCGGGTGCCGGCGTGACACCACCGGCGTGGTTGCCCCTGCTGCAGCGCTGCCTTGCACGGTTCACCCTGCCGTTCGGGCTGCAGGACCTGGTCTGCGCGATACGCCAGCAGTTCGATGCGGATGATCCCTCGATCGATGAGGCCTGTGGCGGGCAAGGGCCGCGTGCGCTGATTGGCGAGAGTCCTGCGCTGCATGCGGTGCGCGCAGTGCTGCACAAGTTCGCCCCGGTGGAACTGCCGGTGCTGGTCACTGGCGAGACCGGTACTGGCAAGGAGTTGGCGGCGCATGCGCTGCACGCGCTGTCGGGTCGCGCGGGCAAGCCGTTCATCGCGGTCAACTGCGGGGCCATTCCGGCCAGCCTGGTGCAGTCGGAGCTGTTCGGCCACGAACGCGGTTCGTTCACCGGCGCCGACAAGCGCCAGATCGGCGTGTTCGAGTCCGCACACGGCGGCACGGTGTTCCTGGATGAAGTCGGCGACCTGCCCGCCGAGGCGCAGACCAGTCTGCTGCGCGTACTGCAGGAGGGCACTTTCGAGCGCGTCGGCAGCAGCCAGTCGTTGCGCGCGGATGTGCGGGTGCTGGCCGCCACCCACGTGGAACTGGAACAGGCGGTGGCACAGGGGCGGTTCCGCAGCGATCTGTACTACCGTCTGAACGTGCTGCGCCTGCTGATGCCACCACTGCGCGAACGCGGTGCTGATGTGCAGCTGCTGGGCGAACACTTCCTGCGCTGCTTCCGGCTGCGCCACAGCGTGCGCGCGCGTGGCTTCTCGCCATTGGCGCTGCAGGCGATGCGGCGTTTCGGTTGGCCCGGCAATGTTCGCGAGCTGCTCAACCGGGTACAACGGGCGGCGATCATGGCCGAAGGCGAGCTGATCAGCGAGCGTGACCTGGAACTGGGGGAGCCGGCACAGGCGCTGCCCAGCGCCATGCTGCACGATGCCCGCGGCCAGGCCGAGCGCGATGTACTGCTGCAGACCCTGCGCCAGACCGGCTACAACGTCTCCGAGTGTGCGCGGCAGATGCAGATCTCGCGCGTGACGGTGTACCGGCTGTGCCGCAAGCACCGGCTGGAGCTGCCGGCGCAGCGTTGAGCCGGGTTGACGCGGCGGGGCGCTCCGCCCACCCTTCGGTCAACGCCCCCGTGTGGCCACGCGAGCCAGATGAACCAGAGCCCCGAACTGCTGCGACGCTTGCTGCGTGCCAAGGACCGGATGGACCGCGCCAGCCACGAGGAGTGGCCGGTCGCGCGCCTGGCCGAGGTCAGTGCGGTGTCGCCGGCGCATTTCGCGCGTTCGTTCAAGCAGGCGTTCGGGCTGCCGCCGCACCGCTACCTGCTCAGCCGTCGCATCGAGCGTGCCGTGGCGCTGCTGCGTGATACCGACCTCGCGGTCACCGAGATCGCGGCGCAGACCGGCTGGGCCAGCCTCGGCACCTTCGGCCGTATCTTCCGAGACATCACCGGCGACAGCCCCGGCAACGTGCGCGAGCGGGAACGGGCAGCGCAGGGGCCACAGCACGAAGTGCCCGAGTGCCATGCGCGTGCCGCCCAGCGGCCCGACCTCAACATCGCAGTTTTGGAGAAGCGCCGCCGCCAGGCCGTTGCTAACGTGGGCCCCACCTGAGGGAGGTCCCATGACGAACACTGTGAACACGGTCGGCCTGTACGTACGCGACCAGGATGAAGCGCTTGCGTTCTACGTCGACACGCTCGGCTTCGAAGTACACACCGACGTACGCAATGGCAGCTATCGCTGGCTGACCGTGCGCTGCCCCGGCCAGGATGGCTTCCAGCTGGGCCTGTTCGTGCCGGGGCCACCGACCCATGATGCTGCCACGGCGCAGGCGCTGCAGCAGCTGGTGGCCAAGGGGGCGATGCCACCGCTGGTGCTGGCCGTGGATGACTGCCAGGCGCGCTACTCGCAATGGTTGGCACAGGGCGTGGAGTTCACCCAGGAGCCGATCGAGCGCTTCGGCGCCATTGATGCCGGATTCCGTGACCCCTCGGGCAACGGCTGGAAGATGATCGAAGCCCGCTCCGATGCGAGGCGCCGTCAATGAGCCGCGGCCGTTGGGCGCGGCCGCTGCACCGCTGGACCTCGATCGTGTTCACCCTGGCGGTGATCGCCAACTTCATCGCCCGTGGGATGGGGCAGGGCGAGCCTGCCGCGTGGCTCACCTATTCGCCGTTGCCACCCCTGTTCCTGCAGCTGTTCACCGGCCTGTATCTGTTTGCATTGCATTACGCGGGCAAGCGCCGCAGCGCCTCGCTGGGCGCTGCGGGATGATGCCGCGTCAGGCCACGGCGTCGATGGCGTGGGCGGCAAGCAGGGCGGGCAGGTCTTCCATGCGCTGGAAGATGACCTTGGCACCGGCAGCGCGCAGGGCTTCGGGCGTGCTGTGGTGCGGACCGCCCTCACTGAAGCCGAATACGGTGGCTCCGGCTGCCACGCCAGCCGTTGCACCGGTCACGGTATCCTCGATCACCGCGCAGCGCTTCGGGTCCACGCCCAGCGCTGCGGCAGCGGCCAGATAGACATCTGGATGCGGCTTGGTGTGCGGCATGTCCTGGCCACTGAACACATGGGCACCGAAGGCATCAAGGATGCCGACCTTGCCCAGCTGCAGCTTCACCTTGTGCAGGTCGGCGCCGGACGCACAGGCGATCCGGCCGCCGGTGGCGGCGCCGATCGCGCGCACGGCCTCAGGCGCGCCCTGGATCGCAACCAGGTCGCGCTCCAGCGCCCGGTTGCGCTGCTGGCGGAATTCTTCCAGCCATTCCTCGGTGAACGGCTTGCCGGTTCGCTCTTCGATCAGCCCCGCCAGATGGGCTACGGACTGGCCAAGGAACACCTCGCCGGCCTGCGCCGGGGTCAGCGGCCAACCACGTTCGGTCAGCATTTCCGAGAGCACGCGGGCCACCAGTGGCTCGGAATCAACGAGTACGCCATCGCAGTCGAACAGCACGGCATCGAAGGGAAAACGGGACATCTACAACTCCTGGGGCATGCGATATGGGCGGGCGCCTGCCATTTTCCCATAGCCACGCAGGCAGGGCACGCTGCCGGACGGAGCGCTAGACTGTCCACGGTTGCGTACCGATACCGTTGCACAGGAGCGAGCCTTGAACCGGCTGCGATTGTTCTTCAGCGCCTATCCCGTCGTATTCGCAATGGCTGCGAAGCTGTCCGTGCTGAGCCTGTTCCTGCCGGGCTTCATTGAAGGCATGGCCGTGGCGCGCGGGCATGGCATGCAGATCGGGGCCAGTGGCTTCGCCGATGCCCTGGTTTCGTTGGCGTTCCGGCTGTGTTGTTTCGCCGCGGCGGCCGTGCTGGCTTCCACCGTTCTGTTCGGGCGAGGAGGCGCACTGTGGATCCGGCATCCGCTCGCGTCAGGCGTGTCCTTCTACCTGATGTTGATCGTGCTGGATCATCTGTCGGTGTGGATGTACCTGCAGATGGGCCCACCGGACGCACATTCCCTGGTCTGGGTGGTGGCCGCTTCACTGCTGCACACGCTGTTGCTGACAGCGGTCGCACTGCTGCCTGCACTCCTGTTGCAACGCGGTCGCGCAATCCGGGGGCCGCACACCGGCGTGGTCAGCGCCAGTCAGGTGGGCGCCGGCATGCTGCTGCTCGGTGGCGTGTGCCTGCCAGCAATTCTCGTGCAGCTTCGCCTGATGGCACTGGAGTCCGGTTCCCCGACGGTGGGGGATGGCCTTTGGCTGGAGCTGCAGATCGTTCTGCTGCTCACGCTGGTGCTGGCGGCACTGGCTTCAACCGCAGGCGTTGTGGCAGGAATTCCGCCTTCTGCTACTCCGGCAATGGGGCGCCTGCTGGCCACTGCAGCGCTGCTGACTGGAACGGCCTCGCTGATCGTGATACTCGTGTCTGGCGTCCTGCTGATGATCGCGCAGGTGCCTGGGCCGTTCGGACTGCTGCTGTTGGCACTGGCGATGCTGGCCGCCAGCGCTGCCCAGTACCGGCTTGCCAGAACGCTGGCGTCGCTACGGCTCGCAACGCCAGCACATTGAGTCGGGCGTCCTGCCGGATCAGCTCAGATCACAGCCCGCGGGCTGCGGCCAGGTCGTGGCCGGCAGCATGGCCTTCAGCGAGGCCGGCGCGTTGATGGCCACATAGCTGGCGCCCAGCAGCTCTTCCAGGTCGGCGATGGTCACCAGGTAGTTGTCCAGGCTGCCCAGGTTCGCTTCGTTCGGGATGATCCAGCTGATCGCCTTGGCGGTGCCGGTGTTCGGGTCGCGGGTGATGATCGTCTTCCAGAAGAACTCCGGCGTGGGAATGCCGTGGCTGGCCAGGAAGTAGTCATTGGAGGTATCGCCATAGACCACGCCGCCATAGACATCCACCGGCGCGATGTCGCGGTAGCACTCGGCCACGTTCTCGGCCTTCACCCAGATGCCCTGGTTGAAGCTGGATACCTGCGGAACGATGTTGGTCATGTAGTTGGCGCGACGGATGTAGGTCGCGTTGTAGTCCATGTGGTTGGAGGTCACCAGATGACCGCGGTCATAGCCGGATTTGATGCTGGCATACGAGGCCGTGCTGGTCTGGCCCAGGCAGCCGGCGGGCAGGTCCGGGTCCTTGTAGAAGCTGGAAGGGCGCGCTTCCGAGCCGGTGTCTGCGGTGAGCGTGTATTCGTAGCGGGTGGCGCTGTGGATGCTGCAGTCGTAGGTGAGCACGAAGCCGCCCTTGTTGAGGGTGACGACCTGGGCCTGGGCTGCGCCGGCGACGGCGCTGAGGACGAACGCGAAGAAGAAGCTTGCGAGGCGCATTGCGGTTCTCCAGCAGAAGTTCAGGGCGCAGCCGTCCGCCAAGACCGGGCCGGGGCGAAGTCATGGGAGGACGTTGCGGAGACGGGTGCTGCGGATTGCGGTGGGACGTGACCGCGATGACAGGGCCGTGGAGGCCGTGCGGTGTCGTAAGCGTCACAAGCTGTCGTCTTTCGGTCAACGACGAAAAGACCAAGCTGTGACAGCGCGCAAGCACTGGAGATGTGTCAGATGGAGCAGGGCGTGGCTGAAACGCAGGCGTGCTAGAGCATCGCGATGCCTGCAGGTGTTGTCAGGGGTTCGCCTTCAACACGTAGTCGCCATTGCGTGTTCCCGGCACCAGCGACCACTCCGGCTTCAGGTTCAGCGACCATCCCGGCCCCTGCAGCGGCGGCTCAGTACTTGCGGGCGCCTGCACGAACACCGCCTTCCAGTCGCTCTGCATCAACGCACCGTCGGTGACATCCAGGCTGCCCCAGACGTCGGTCAGTCGCATCGTTGGATACACCGTGCCACGGCCAGGCAACGGCTGCATCGTGTTGGGGTTGAACTGGATGCGCATGCTGCGCAGGTCCAGGCGCACCACCGGGCCTGTCACGAAGCGCGCGCGATTGTGTTCCAGCTGCGCCAGACGCTGCTGTTCGCGCAGCGTTTCAGCTTCGCGCAGTACTGGCCCGTCGTATCGCGCGGCAGCTGCCCGCAGTGCGGCCACGTCGGTCGGTGGAGGGGCACCGGTCGCTTCGGCCAGACGCGTGCCGAGGTCCCGGGCGTGGTGGGCGAGATCGCTGCGCCAACCGGGGGCCGCCTGGTCCAGCAGCAGGCCATAGGCCGGGCCGGTGGCGTAGGCGAAAGAGCGGACGAAGCTGCGATCAGCAACGTGCGCCCGAAGGTCATGCAGCGCCGCCTGGACGCGTGTCGCGGGCGACGGGTTGCCGACGACCACGCCGGTGTATTCAGCCAGGCCCTCGTTCAATTCCAGCGCCGCTTCCTCCTGCGCGGCCGCAGGGAACTGGCGGTGGCGTTCGGCGCGGAATGCAAGCGCATCCATCATCGCAGTGTGCTGCGCCACTGCATCGGTGGCCGCAAGCGCATCCGCCAGTGCGCGCCATTCCAGCTGCAGCCAGTAGCGTCCTTCAAGCGTGTCGAGGTGTTCGTTTCCGCCCTCGGTTGGCGCGATGATGGGCAACGCCGGTTGCAGGCGATGGAACATTTCGTGAGCCAGCAGGGTGCTGCGCCGGGACGCGTCCTGCGGCAATGGCCAGAGCAGCTGCGTCCAGCGTGTGCCGGACCAGTCCACGGCGGTATTGGCGACGATCGCATCGGCCGGAAGCTGGCCTGCGAACACGTTGCCGCGTGCCTTCAGCGCACCCTGTGCGTCTGCGTGCGAGGCGATGACCTGCCGGCTCCCTGGATCAACCAGCATCATCGGCCCGCACAGGGATTGGCCCCACAACTGTCCGCCATCGGCCTGGCACAGTGCACGCGCTTCCCTGAAGATTCGACTCGCGTCCGCATCGGCGATCGGTGATTCGACGGACCATGCCGGTCCTGCCGCACAGGCAGCGCAGGCGATCAGTACGAAGCGGAGAGTGTCCATGGCATCCGTGCATTGATGGGCACAGACAGTCATAGTACTGGATACTCCTGCCCTTCAATGATGGACAACGAACGCGGTGCCGCTTCGGCTGCCCAGGCCATGGCTACGCCCTGCAGGAAGGCATCCATACTTTCGCGTACTGATCCCTGCCTTGCAGTTGTCACGAAAAACTGTGCGCCACGTCAAATTTTGAGGTAGTGTCGATTCTGCTGCCGGGGCGCAGCGGGGTGCAAGGCGTCGGGGACTACGCGCCGCACCCGCAATTGAAGCACCAGACATCACAGCGCCGGCGCTGACGCCGGCGTGCATCTCGGGCTTTCAATGAAAAGGGGTATTCGATGCGCAATGCATGGATCAAACGAGGCAAATGGGTTGCACTGACCCTGGTGGCGGGGGCCGCATTGGCCGCCGCAGCCGTGGGCATACGCAGTACCGGCGCCCAGTCGAAGACGGGCAATCCCTCCGTGGATGCACGCGCCGGCAATCCGGCCGGGCCTGCAGCGACGGGTCCGGGAAGCGGCTTCGCCGAACTTTCCAACCGTTACATCGTGGTCTATCGCGAGGAGCCGCTGGCCACCTACAAGGGGGATATCCAGGGCCTCGCGGCACCGGAACGCATGCGTCCGTCCGCCAGCGCCGCGCGCGCGGCCGCGGCCACGGGCAATGCGCCAACACCACGCATTGCGGTGCGGGGGGCACGTTCACAGGACTATGTGCGCTTCCTCGCGGATCGCCAGGTACAGCACGAGGCCCGCATCAATGCCACGCTGGGCCGCAGCGTGAAGGTCGAGCGGCGCATGCAGCATGCGATCAACGCATCGGTGCTGCAGATGAATCCGCAGGAAGCGGAGCGCGTACGCGCACTTCCCGATGTGGAGCTGGTCGAGGAATACCGGGAGTACGAGCAGGATACCGATGTCGGACCTGGGCTGATCGGCGCACCCGCGCTGTGGAACGGCACCCCCACGCCGTTCCGTGGCGAAGGTGTGGTGATCGGTGTCATCGATTCGGGCATCAACTTCGGCAGCCCGGCCTTCACCGCCCGTGCGGAGGATGGCTACGAGCACATCAATCCGTTGGGTGCGGGCAACTATCTTGGCACCTGCGCACCGGGTGGCATCGACGAAGGCCGCTGCAACAACAAGCTGATCGGCGGCTACGATTTTGTCTGCGGTGCGCCGGGCAACCAGTGTGGCGTTGCGGATGTACGCGAAGAGCCCGGCTTTGGTGACACCAACGGCCACGGCAGCCATACCGCTTCCACTGCAGCGGGCAACCCGCACACCGCGTCCTACCGGGGCAACCAGATCCACATTTCCGGCGTTGCGCCGAGCGCCAACATCATCGCCTACGACGCCTGCTACACCGAAGTGTCCACCGGGCGCGGCTTCTGCCCGAACACCTCGACGCTGGCAGCGGTCAACCAGGCCCTCGCCGATGGCGTTGTCGACGTCATCAACTACTCCATTGCCGGCGGTACCGCGCCGTGGGGAGAAGCTGTCTCGCTGGCCTTCCTCAATGCGTCCGATGCCGGCATCTACGTGGCGACATCCGCCGGCAACTCCGGCCCGGGCCCGAACACGATGGGTCATCTGGAGCCCTGGACCGGCAGCACTGCGGCGGCCACGCATGGCCGCGGCGACATCGTGTTGTTCGCTGCGGTCAGCGGCCCCGGCAGCGTGCCGCCGGCGCTCACCGCCATCCTGCTGACCGAAGGTTCGGGCGGCGTGCCGTTCGCAACGCCGATTCCGGCGACCACGCCGTTGCGCGTCAGTGCAGGCATCGACAGCGCGAACGACGGGTGCGCGCCGTTCGCGGCCAACACCTTCCAGGGCGCCATTGCGGTGATCCGTCGTGGCTCGTGCAACTTCAGCGACAAGGTCAACAACGCCGCCGCTGCGGGTGCGATCGCCGTGCTGATCGGCAACAACCAGCCGGCACCCATCCTGCCCAACGTGGCGGGGGCCACCATTCCCGCCTTCGCCATCGATCAGTCGGACGCCAATGCACTGCGGACCTTCGCCGCCAGCGCTGGCAACAACGCAACCGCTGGCATCGCCTATCCGGCCAGCAAGATCAGCAACACGCCCGACGTGCTGGGTGACTTCAGTTCGCGTGGCCCGGCCGGGATCTTCGATCTGGTCAAGCCGGACGTCACGGCCCCGGGCGTGCGCGTGTTGGCGGTAATCGCAGGCAACGAGGTGACCGGCTCGGAGAACGCCGTTGGCCTGATGGACGGCACCTCGATGGCATCGCCGCATCACGCGGGCGCCGCCGCACTGTTGCGCCAGGCGCGTCCGGACTGGACGGTGCAGGAGACACGCTCGGCATTGATGATGACCGCGCGCCAGGAAGTGCTGAAAGAAGACGGCGTCACTCCGGCCGATCCATTCGCGATGGGCGCGGGCCGCATCCAGGTGGACCAGGCGCTGCGTGCAGGCCTGGTGCTGAACGAGACCAAGACCAACTTCCTGGGCGCCAATCCGGCCAATGGCGGTGAAGTGTCGTCGCTCAACATCGCAAGCCTGGGCAAGCGCAGTTGCCCCGACAGCTGCAGCTTCACCCGCGTGTTCCGCAACGTGCTGCCGACCCGGCAGACCTGGACGGCGAAGGTGCAGGGCCTGACTGCGGTTGTCTCGCCATCGGTGTTCACTCTGGCGCCGGGCGAGAGCAAGTCGGTGCGGATCATCGTCACCACCGGTTCGGTACCGAACGATGGCAGTTGGCGCTTTGCCAGGCTGACCCTGGCGCCGCAGGGGGGGGATACCAGCCAGCCACTGCTGCGCCTGCCGATCGCTGTGTCGGTGCCGCCGCCGCAGATTGCCGCCACGCCGCCGTCGAACACGCTGACCCTGCCGACCGGTGGCAGCGGAGCGGTGAACCTGCAGATCGCCAATACCGGTGGCTCACCGCTGGAGTGGCAGATCGACAATTCCGGAGTAGGTACCCGCACGCTGGTCGCACAGGCGGCAAACAACGCCAACGGGCGTCGCTCGACACGCTTCACCGATGCCGTGTCTGTGGGTGCACGTGCACAGCTCGCTGCAGATGACTTCACCCTGGGCGAGGCCACCGGCATCACCCGTATCGTCGCTGACGGCTTCGTCAACGGTGGCACGCTGGCGACATCGACCAACATCAACTGGTCGATCTTCCGTGATGTCGGCGGCAATCCGGAGGGCAATCCGGAATCGAGCCCGCAGGTGGCACTGTGGACCTATACCTCCACCGTCAGCGGCCCAGGCGTAAGAACGTCAGCCACGCTGGCCACCATCAACCTGGACATGGCCGCGGCGGGCCAGAACGTCAACCTGCCCGCAGGCCGCTACTGGCTGGTGGTCTCGGTGCGTGCGCCTCTGGCCACCAGCTGGTTCTGGTTCAACGCCACCAGCGGCGACAGCGTGTACCGCAGCGCGATCATCAACCCGGATGGCAGTGGCGCCTGGTCCGCCACCACCGGCGCCCCAGGGCTGGCCTATGGGTTGGGCGGAAGCAACGCCTGCGGTGCCGGCTGGATCGGCACACCGACCCGCGCCCTGGGCCGCATCTCCGCAGGCGGCAGCCAGAGCACGCAGGTGCAGATCAATGCCGGGGGCCTCGCGCCGGGCAGCTATTCGGGCTTCGTCTGTGTCGGCAGCAACGACCCGAGCACGCCGAAGACGGCTGTCCGTGTCGCCTTGACCGTAACGCCGTAAGGCGCCTGCAGCATCCAGGCCGCCCTGTGCCGGGGCGGCCTGTTTCCCAACGTTCCCGGCGCCTGCCGGGAACCCTTCCTGATGGACCTCGGGGGTACCGTGAAGACGATGCACAAGCACATCCTTGCCGTGGCACTGGCCATGGCAACCGCACCGGCGTGGGCCGGTGATACCTGCCAGCTGGACGATGGCTTCGGCGGCGTGTCCAACGGCGGCGCCAGCGCCGGTGGTGCCGCCTCGCTGGCCTGTGGCAGTGGCGCCGATGCCAGCGGCGATCTGTCGGCGGCCGTCGGCACCGGCGCCAGTGCCAGCGGCACCGGCAGCACGGCGATCGGTGCAGCCAGCAGCGCCTCTGGCGACCAGAGCGCCGCCGTGGGCGTGGGCGCCTCGGCATCCGGCGCCAACAGCGCGGCGATCGGCGACAGCGCCACTGCCAGTGGTGACTTCAGCAGTGCCAGTGGCTCCGGCAGCTCCGCGACGGGCTCGTTCTCCACCGCCTCCGGTGCTGGCAGCAACGCCACGGGCGAAAACAGCACCGCGCTGGGCAGCCTGTCCGAAGCCAGTGGCAACAACAGCAGCGCCGTGGGCAATGGTGCCATCGCCTCTGCGAACGACAGCGTCGCACTGGGCAATGGCTCCGTCGCCGACCGGGCCAATTCGGTATCGGTGGGCAGCGCCGGCAACGAACGCCAGTTGACCAACGTGGCCGCCGCCACGCAGGGCACCGATGCGGTGAACCTCAATCAGATGAACACCGCCAATGCCAACACGCTGTCCTCGGCCAACAGCTATGCCGATGCGCGGGCCACGGCGACCATCAACTCCGTCAACGCCTACACCGACGCGAGCAGCGCCGCGGCAGTGACGACCTCGAAGGCCTACACCGATGCCAGCAGCGCAACCACGCTCTCTTCGGCCAACTCCTATACCGATACCAAGTCCGCGCAGGCGGTGACGACGGCCAATGCCTACACCGACCAGCGCCTGGCGCAGTTCGCGCTGGACAACAACGGGTTGAAACAGGAGATGGAGCGCCGCCTGCGCCACCAGGACCAGCGGATCGATCGCATGGGGGCGATGAGTTCGGCGATGTTGAACATGGCCATCAACGCTGCCGGCTCACAGAGCCCGCGTGGTCGTATTGCCGTGGGTGCCGGCTTCCAGGGGGGCGAGCAGGCGCTGTCGATCGGCTACGGCAGGCGCATCGGCGAACGCGCCTCCTTCTCACTGGGTGGCGCCTTCAGCAATGGCGAGAAGTCTGCAGGCATGGGCTTCGGCGTGGACCTGTGACGCGATGATGGGGCAGGGGGCGGCCTCCGCCCCCTGTTCAGCCAACAACCGCTGCGAACATGCAGCAAACGTCATGCTGCGTCGCAAGGTGCCACCCACCATTCGCACTGGTACGGTCCAACCCGTTGCACCACCACCGACGGGGAGAGACGACGATGCGCAAGGTATTGCTGCTGTTGATCCTGCTGACCGGCCTGGCGCCGACCGCCTGGGCCGCCACGGTCAAGACCACCCACCGCACCATTCCCAGCTGGGATGGAACGCCTCTCGGGGCCTTCGTCATCGAACCGCAGGACGCGGGCAGCGGGCGCTATCCGCTGCTGGTGATGCCCAGCAGCTGGGCGGTGCCCAGCGTGGAATACGTGGGAGTGGCGCAGTCGCTGGCGCGGCGCGGCTATGTGGTGATCAGCTACAGCTCGCGTGGCTTCTGGGAATCCGGCGGCAGCATCGACATCGCCGGCCCAGCCACGGTCGAAGATGTCAGCGCCCTGATCGATTGGGCGCTGGACAACACCCGCGCCGACCCGGCCCGGATCGGCGTTTCGGGCATCTCCTACGGTGCGGGCACCAGCCTGCTGGCGGCGGCACGCGATCCGCGCATCAAGGCCGTGGCAGCGCTCAGTGGCTGGGCCGATCTGCAGGCGTCGCTCTACAGCAACGACACCCCCAGCGCACAGGGCATCGCCCTGCTGGTGGCGGCCGGACTGGTGACCGGACGCGCCGGCTCGGAGCTGGCCACGATCAACCGCAATGTGCTGGTCGGCAACTACCAGGGCGCCGTGGAGTCGCTGCTGCCGGTGGCGGCGCAACGCAGTCCTGCGGCCAGCATCGACGAGATCAACGCCAACCAGCCGGCGGTGTTCCTGGCCAACGCCTTCAACGACAGCCTGTTCCCGCCGGGCCAGCTGGTTGACTTCTTCAACCGGCTGAAGGGGCCGAAGCAGCTGCAGCTGCGCCATGGCGACCACGCGCTCAACGAAGCGTTCGGTGCACTGGGCATCCCCAATGAAGTCTATGACCAGGTGGGCGACTGGTTCGATCATTATCTGAAGGCGGTGGCCAACGGCATCGACCGCCAGCCGGCGGTGCAGCTGAAGTCACAGAAGGGCAGCTGGAGCCGCTATCCGGATTGGCAGGCGACCAGCAAGAGCGCCATCAGCTACGGACTGACCGCACCCTCTGGCCTGCTGCTGCCGACCGGTGGCCTGGTCGAGAATGGCAGCAATACTGGCTGGAACTACCGCATCGGCAGCGGGCTGCTGACCGCAGCCAATTCCGGCGTGGCGATGGCCTCCGGCGCGCTGCAGATGATCAATCTGCCGCCGGGTGCCTACGTGCCGTTTGTTGGCCGCAGTGCTGCCGGCGTCTGGCAGGGGCCGATCCAGTGGAGCGCCAAACGGCTGGACGGTACGCCGGAAGTGCGCCTGACGGTCACGCCCAGCCGCGCCAATACCACGCTGTATGCCTACCTGTACGCCGAGGATGTGCTGGGCAACGGCCAGTTGATCAGCCACAAGCCGTACACGCTGCGCGGTGCCACGCCGGGCCAGCCGAAGACGCTCGACCTGCGGCTGGAAGCGAGCAGCTGGAACCTACCGGCCGGCAGCCGCCTGACCCTGGTGGTTGATACCGTGGACCTGCGCTATGCAGGCATCAGCCAGCTGGGTGGGGCGGTGACCTTCAGTTCGCCGGCCAGCGCGCCGTCGGTATTGAAGGTGCCGCTGCATTGATGTGGTGCCGTGCCCGTTGCGGCGGGCACGGTACGCCAGTGCGGAAAGCTGCGAGACTGCAGGTCGATCCGGTAGAGGGATGAATCCATGGCCATTGCATGGCTGCTGCTGGGTGCAGTGCTGGCTGCACCTGCCACACAGGACGCGCCGATCGACTGGCCGAGTACGCTGCAGAAGGATCTGGAGGCTGCCGATGCGGCGATGCGCGGCAGCCATCCAGGGGCCGTTGATCGGCAGAACCCCGGATTCGGCGCCCAGCTGGACGCTGCCCTGGCACTGGCACGCTCCCGCGCTGGAAAGGCGGAGAGTTTCGCGGGTTACTGGTGGGCCATGAAGGGCTATGCGGCCTCCTTCAACGATGGCCACGTCAGTCTCAACACGCTTGCCGCTGCCCCCGGGCTGCCGACGCGCTGGCCCGGCTTCCTGACCGGCTTCGATGGCGACACGCAGGTGGTCATGACCGTGGACGGCGGCCCCGCTCATCCGCCACTGGGGGCGCGATTGCTGTCGTGTGATGGCATCGATGCAGAAACGCTGGCTGCGCGCCGGATCGGAGACTTCAGCGGGCGCTGGAACCTGCAGGCCAGCCGCCTCCATGGCGGTGGCGAGGTGTTGCTGGAGCAGGGCAATCCTTACGTGCCAGTACTGCACACCTGCGTTTTCCAGGTGGATGGTCGCGAGAAATCCTATGCACTGCGCTGGCAACCGCTGGAGGCGGGGCAGCGCAAGAAGCGGTTGGCTGACACCCGGCGCAGCGTCCGTCCGGCCAACGGCTGGCACGCGATGCCCGATGGCGGTTACTGGATCACCACCAGCAGCTTCAATGCCGACCCGACCGAGCAGAACTTCAGGGAACTGACCGCGCTGCTTGAGCAGCTTGCTCCGAAAGCCGAAGCGCTGCAGCAGGCACCATGGGTTGTGCTGGACGTTCGAGGCAACAGTGGCGGTGCGTCGCAATGGAGCATCGAACTGGCGCGATTGATCTGGGGCCGTGCCGCGGTGGACGCGCTGCCCGACCACAGTTGGGTGGAGTGGCGGACTTCCCAGGCCAACATCGCCCAGCTTCGCGGCTTCCTGCAGAAGCTGGAACAGGCGCCCGACGCATCACCGGCGCTGCGTCGCATGCTGGAATCCGTGACGGCGGGAATGGCCCAGGCAAGGGGGCGGGGCGAGGCATTGTGGCGCGAGCCACACGCGGCCAACGCAGGCGCAGCACCCACCGCAGGCCCGGTCGCACCTGTGCGCAAGGGCAGGGTCGTGGTCGTGGCGGATGCTGCCTGTGGCTCGGCCTGCCTGGATGCGCTGGACCTGTGGAAACGGCTCGGCGCGGTGCAGGTCGGCGTCGAGACTTCGGCCGACAGTCTTTACATGGACGTGCGGCCGGAACGGCTGCCGAGCGGGCTGGCCAGGATCTCGGTGCCGATGAAGGTCTTCAGGGGGCGAGTGCGGGGTTCGAATGAACCGCATGTGCCGCATCATCGCTACGAGGGCGACATGCGCGATACGCAGGCCCTGGAAGCGTGGCTGTTGACCTTGTGAGTGCGCGCAGGGCGCCGTACAGGGATGAATTCCGAAGGAGAGGATCGCATGGCTAGCCCGTCCCCCAATCCCGCCAGGCCGCCGTTGCAGTTCGGAGCCTTCCGTCGCTGGATGCTGACAGTCGCTGCATTGCTCGGCGTGGCGCTGCTGATGTACCTGGTCGGCGCACTTGTACCGCTGGCCAGGCCGAGCGGCATGTACGCCGGGATGGGGGTGATGATGCTGCTGCCGATCCTGTTGCTGTGCGCGGCATTGGCAGCAGTGCTGGGTGCCACGTTGGTTGCGGCGGTTGCATGGTGGGTGGGTGTAAGACGGATCGGCCTTGGGCTGGTGCTGTTGCTTGCCGCAGGTGTCAGCGCGGTCAGCTTCTTCGCGGGCTGCGATTCGGCGTGGTTCGATCCCTCGGCGATGTCGCGCCAGGAGCTGGCCGCCATGAACGCGAAGCTGGAAGCGATGAGCGCACACCGGGCGCGCCTGCAACCGGCCATCGCGCAGGGCGATCTCCCCGCTCTGCAGGCGGCACTGGACGCCAACGACCCGACGCTGGCGCCGGCCCAGCTGCTCTGCCTGGTGCGGACCGACGTGATCGAGGGGCATGGCCACGAGGGCCTGCCGACGGTATCCGAAGAGCGATACCGGTTCCTGCAGGGCGTCGCAGAGGCCGCCTGGAACAAGGCGACCCGTGAGGACGGGCGGCGTGCGATCGGCCTGCTGGCCATTGATTCGGCGCTGCGCCATGGCACTGCCCGGGATGTGGAGCGGTGGCTTGAGCGGGGTGTCGACCCGAGGGACGTCGACTGGGCAAGGGATGTGTCCGCACAGACCGAACCTGCCGGCCTGTGCAGCACGTACGAACGTTGGCCGCTGAGCACCGTGGATCACAGCGAACTCGATCCAGACCGCAAGCGTGACCTGCTTTTCAGATTCGGCGTCAAGGCGCTTCCCGCGTGGTAGCGCCGGACCGGCAGCCATTGATGCAGGCAGTGCGGATGCAGGTGGTGCAGTCCATGCAATCAGCACCCTGGCCATCGGCGCGCTGGATCATGCGCGGAGCCTGATGGATATGAGCAATGGGCATGACTGCGCCGATGCCAGGCCTGCCCGCAATGCCTACACTGCCCCCGGGCCATCGACGGCCCATTGGGAAAGCTGCATACACACAAGGAGCAGGGTATGAAGTTCTCGCTGTTGGGCGTGGCGTTGCCATTGGTGATCGCGTTGGGCGGAGTCTCCGCCGCAAGTGTCAGTGCGGGACCGATTGCGGGCACGACGTCCGCCACTGTGGTTGCGAAGGCCAGGTATGCTTCGGATTCGCTGGAAGCCGGCTACATTGTCGATTGGATCAAGCGGAACTCACCCGCCTATGCGCCCGCATTGCAGACGGGCGAACTGACCATCTCGCACACCTATCAGCCTGCAGGCAACCTCAAGCCCGCGGGCGCGGCGGGGCCGCCGGTCCCATTGCCTGCACGCGGAGTGGAGGGCGAGGTCATCTCGATCTCCAATACCTTGCCGAGCGGTGCCTCCGAGTCGTGGACATACCGGTGGTCGAGCGGGGCGTGGAAGCTGATCAAGTACAGCTTTGACGCATGCCAGGGCCCCGCCGGCATCAGTGCGAAGGGGGCCAGCACAGAGATTGCTGCGAAGGGGCCCTGCATCGACTGAGCGTGACCTGTCCTGGTCAGGGCACGATCCGAGTCTGCTGCAGAACAGTGGCGCCCCAGGAGATCATCGACCCGGGGCGCCACTCCGCGCCTTGCCGGACGAACAGTGACGTCGGCGAACAGGCGAGCGTCACGCGCGGCCCAAGCCAGCCGCCGGATCATGCAGCCCACGCAGCTTTTTCTTGTTGATCTTGCCCACGCTGGTCCGTTCGATCGAATCCACGAAACTGACCTGCTCCGGAATCGCATAGCGTGAGATATCCCCGGCGCGGCTGCGGGCTGCGATCAGCTCGATGATCTCCGCCTCGCTTACTTCAGTGCCGGGCATCCTGACCACCAGCGGCAGCGGCCGCTCGCCCCATTTCGTGTCGGTGATGCCGATCACTGCGACTTCGCTGACCGCCGGGTGCAGGGCGATGATGTCCTCCAGAGCGAGCGAGGAAATCCACTCGCCTCCGGTCTTGATCACATCCTTGATGCGGTCGGTCACCCTCAGGTAACCGCCTTCGTCGATGTTGCCGATATCCCCGGTATGCAGGTAGCCGCCCGCCCACAACGCCCTGGACGCGTCCGGGTCGTGCAGGTAGCCCTGGGTGAGCCAGGGCGCGAGCACCACCACCTCACCGGTGGCGATGCCATCGTGGGGAACGTCGTTCATGTCCGGATCGACGATGCGCAGCTCCACCAGCGGCACCGGAATGCCGGCCTTGGTACGCAGCGAAAGCACCTCATCCGCATCCGTCACGGCGTCCGCATCGATCTGGGCAAGCGTGAGCAGCGGACAGGTCTCGGACATGCCATAGCCACCGAAGATGTCGATGCCGCGAGCCAGAGCCCGCTGCGCCAGTGCCCGCGGCAGGGCCGCACCGCCGATGATCACCTTCCAGTTGCCGAGATCGGTGTCGGCCGCAAGCGGGTGTTCCAGCAGCATGTGCAGGATGGTCGGCACGCAGTGCGAGAACGTCACCTTCTCGCGGGCGATCAGCGCCAGCAGCTGGGCGGGCACGTAGCGCCCGGGGTAGACCTGCTTGATGCCCAGCAGCGTAGCGACGTAGGGCAGGCCCCAGGCGTGCACATGGAACATGGGGGTGATCGGCATGTAGACATCACCGCGATGCAGGCGTCCCTGGTTGGCCGCACTGCCCAGCGCCGCCATGCCCGTCAGTGAGTGCAGGACCAGTTGCCGATGGCTGAAGTAAACCCCCTTGGGCAGGCCGGTGGTGCCGGTGGTGTAGAACACCGTGGCCCGGGTGTTCTCGTCGAAGTCCGGGAAATCGGTGACCGCAGAGGCTGCGCGCAGGCCGGCCTCGTACTCGGTCACGAAACCCTCTGGCAGTGGACCGCCGGCATCATCCAACAGAACGCGTACGCGCAGGTCCGGCAGCTGTTCGTCGATGGCCTGCAGTATCGGCAGGAATTCGCGATTGGCGAGGACGACCCGTGCGCCGCTGTGGTTGAGCGTGTAGGCAATCTGTTCGGGTGCCAGGCGGATGTTCACCATCATCAGCACCGCACCGATCATTGGAACGGCGAAGTAGGCCTCCAGATAGCGGTGGCTGTCCCAGTCCATCACCGCCACGGTGTCACCCTGCTTGACCCCGAGCGAGGTCAACAGCCCTGCCAGCTGGCCGATGCGCGCCTGCAGCGTCCGGTAGTCGAAGCGGACCGAGTCGCCGTACACAATTTCCTGGTCCGGGCTTACTGCCAGCGGTGTATGCAGCAGCTGCTTGATCAGCAGCGGGCAGGTGGAGGCGTCGGGAGCAGGGGAGAATGACATGGTGAGTCCTCGTGGGCGACGCATCGGATGACGCCCTTCATGCCACCACACTATCGGCACGCCCGCGTGACGCCAGCGTACCTAGGTACGCCTTCCCAAAGGCGGACGATTTGCTACTCTCGCCTGGACATGCCAACCCTGCTCATTGCCGACGATCACCCCTTGTTCCGCGCCGCACTGCATCGCGCGGCCGAAGAGGCGGTTGCCGATCTGCAGATCAGCGAGGCCGACGCGCTGGACAGCGTGCTTGAGGTGCTTGAACGCCAACAGATCGACCTGATGCTGCTCGACCTGCATATGCCGGGCAATCATGGCCTGGCTGGGCTGGCCACCATCCGCGCACTGCAGCCAGGGCTGGCCATCATCATCGTCTCGGCCAATGAAGAGCCGCAGGTGATCCGCCGCGCCATCGACCTGGGTGCTGCTGGCTATCTGCCCAAGAGTTCGGGCCTGAACGAGCTGCAGGCTGCACTGCAGTCCGTGCTGGATGGCGAGCGCTGGATCCCGGCGTTGCTGCGCGAGCCCGTGGCGCGCGTGGTGCCCTTCAGCAAGGATGCCGATCTGGCTGCGCGGCTGGCCAGCCTGTCCGCGCATCAGTACCGGGTGCTGAGCCTGGTGGCCGAGGGGCTGCTCAACAAGCAGATTGCCGATCGGCTCGGGGTGCAGCTGCGAACGGTAAAGGCGCACATGACCCGCATCATGGAACGGCTCGGGGTCCGCAATCGTGCGCAGGCGATCCGGGTGCTGCATGAAATGGGCCTGGCCGACCCCTCCCGCCAGATCGAAGAATCGCGCAGCCCCTGACTCGTCAGGCCATGTTTGTGGAACGGGCCGTCAGCAGATGGTTGATCGCCCAGCGCAGCGCCAGTGGCTTGAAGGGTTTGTTCAACAGCGAGAGACCGGCGCCACGTACGGCATCGCGGGTCTCGCCGCCGGTATCCGCACTGAGGATCACCGTAGGCCGTGGCCCGTGCGCCGCAACCAGCCGCGTGAACAGTGACACACCGGTGTCGCCGTCATCGAGGTGGTAGTCGAACAGCCACAGCGCCGCATCGCGCGCCGACGAACCGATGCCATCCGCATCACGCACCGCGATGACGTCGCAGCCCCACGACAGCAGCAACTGCTGCATTGCCGCCAGCGCATCCGCATCGTTGTCGACCACCAGCACGCGGATACCCTTGAGCGTGCTGCTGCCGCTGGCAGGCGATTCGATCCGCGGTGCCGCTGGTGCTGCGATCCTCGCCACGGCGATGGAGAACACCGAGCCGCGGTCCACCGTGCTGTGCAGCCGCAACGGGGCATGCAGCAGGTCGGCGATGCGGTGTGCGATGGTCAGGCCAAGCCCCAGGCCCTGGCCGTTGCTGCGATCGACGCGGTGGAATTCCTCGAACACCGCCGCCTGCTGCTCGGCGCTGATGCCGGGGCCGGTATCGTGCACGCCGATGGACAGGGCGTGCCCCTGGCGGCGCACGCCCAGCAGGACGCCGCCATGGCGGGTGTAGCGAAGGGCGTTGGCGAGGAAGTTCTGCAGCACCCGGCGCAGCAGCAGCGGATCGCTGTGGACCCAGGCGCGGGTCCGCAGGTAGCGGAACTGCAGCCCGCGCGCCGCTGCCAGCACCGCAAACTCCTGCGCGAGCGGATCGAGCACGGTCGAAAGCGCGAACGGACGCGGATCGGCGACCAGCCCGCCCGCCTCAAGCCGGGAGATATCCAGCAACCCGGACAGCAGGTCGTCGGTGGAGTCCAGCGCACCACGGATCTGGCGCAGGAAGCTGTTGAGGAACTCCGATTCGATGTGCTGTGACATCGCATCGGTCAACAGCTGTGCCGCATGCAGCGGCTGGATCAGGTCGTGGCCGACCGCCGTCAGGAACCGCGTTTTCGCCACGTTGGCACGCTCGGCGGCGTGCACCGCCTGCTCCAGCCGTGCGGTGCGGTCCTGCACGCGGCGCTCCAGCGTTTCATTGCTGCGCTTGAGCGCTTCCTCGGCGCGGCGGAACGCAGTGACGTCGGTGAAGGTGGCCACGTAGCCACCGCCCGGCATCGGGTTGCCACGGATCTCGACGATGGTGTCGTCAGGAAAGATCCGCTCGGACAGGTGTGGTGTGCCACGCCGCATGTGGGCAACGCGACGCTGCAAGGCCTTGTCGCGGGAGTCACCGGGGCCGTCGCCGATCTTCAGTTCGGCCAGCGCCCACGCCGTCAGGTTGACCACCGGCTGCCCGACCTGCAGCAGCTCGGGCGGGAACTTGAACAATGCCGCGTACTGGCTGTTCCACGCCACCAGCTGCAGCTGTGCGTCGACCACGCTGATGCCCTGGCTCATGTTCTCCAGTGCCGCCTCCAGCAGGCGCTGGTTGAAGCGCAGCACCTGGGTCGCTTCGCCAACTGCACGGGTCACCGCATCCAGTGGCGCAGTGCCGCCATCGCGAGCGGCCTCCACCAGCAGGCGTGCCATGCCCGCACCGACCACGGCGGTCAGCTCGCGTTCGACCGCAGTGACCCGGTCGTCATCCAGCATCTGTCCGGCGGGCCCCTCCATCAGCTGGCGCGCACGCTCCTGGCCGAGGAAACGTCCGGCGGTCCTGCGCAACGAAGCTGCAGCCACCGCGTCGCGCCGCCGGGGCTGCGATGGGCGCACTGCCCGCGATACCAGGACAACCGCCAACAGGTTGATCGCCAGGCTTGCGCCCATGCTGACGGCGATGTGCCCCGGCTGCACGCGCAGCGAAACGACGGCCAGCCAGTGCAGTTCATCGGCGCCTGCGGCCGGGGGCGTGGCAGGGATCACCATCGGCAGCAGCACCAGCCACAGCCAGGCCAGCGACCCCAGCACGATGCCGGCGATGATGGCCGGAGAGGGCGTGCGCGGGCGATACACCGCCAGCAGGACCGCCGGCGCCAGCTGCGAGAGGGCGGTGAAGGACATCAGGCCGAAATCGCTGAGTGCCTCGGTGTCGCTCATCGCCCGGCTGTACAGCCACGACATCAGGAACACGGCGAGGATGCCGGCACGGCGGAAGGCCAGCACGCGTGGACGCAGGTCGGCCGCCGCGGCACCGCCGGCAATGCCGTCCAGCAACCGTGAGCCGAAGCCATGGTTGCCGAGCATGATCGACAGCGTCAGCCCGGACAGGATCATCATGCCGGTGGCCGCGCTCAGGCTGCCCAGGTAGGCCAGCAGCGCCAGCAGGTGGTGGCCACCGGCCTGCGGCAGCGCCAGCACGTACAGGTCAGGTGACACCGATGCGGGCAGCTGCGCGGCACCGGCCAGCGCCATCGGCACCGACGGCAGCCCGATGAGCAGCAGGTAGACCGGGAACATCCAGCGTGCCGTCCTCAGGTCCGAGGTCTGGCGCAGCTCGACCACACCGACATGGAACTGGTGCGGCAGGGTAAACGCGGAGATCGCGCCCAGCGCGACCATGGTGAGGTAGTCCGGCATGATGGCCGGCGGCGGAAGCTGTGCCATCTTTTCCAGCAGCGGCGTGCCCGCCTGGCGCACCGACAGCGCCGCATAGAGGCCAATGGCGAGCAGCGCCACCAGCTTCAATACCGACTCCAGCCCCAGCGCGACCACGATGCCACGATTGGGCTCGGTGGCCGATGCCTTGCGTGCACCGAACAGCAGGGTGAACGCGGCCATCGTCAACGCGAACCAGAACGACATGTCCAGCTGCGCGGCAGCAGGCGCGAAACGATCGCCCAGCAGGGCGCCCAGGCCCTGGCTGACAGCCTTCAACTGCAGGGCGATGTAGGGAATGATGCCGAACAGTGCCACCAGCGTGATGGTGAAGCCGAGGCCGCGATCGGCACGCAGTCGTGCGACGACCAGGTCGGCGATGGTGGCACTGTTGTGCTGCTTGGCCAGCCGCCCCAGGCGGAGCAGGAACGGCAGGCCGAAGGCAAAGATCAACGCCATGCCGGCCAGGGTGGGTGGAATCGGGAAGCCCCATTGCAGGCCCTGCGAGGCCGCGCCGTAGTAGGTCCACGCGGTGCAGTGCACCGCAAGCGACAGCGCATAGATGAGCGGCCATGCCTTCGACAGCCGATGCCCCCGGCGTTCGCCCCACAGCGCGACGCCAAACAGCAGTGCGGTCCATGCAATGCAGGCGAAGAGGACGATGGAAGGCGTCAACATCGCTCCAGTGTAGGGAGAGAACCGGGCAGGGTGGTGCTAGGGGGCGACCACGATCAATGACAGCTGCTCAGCGACCAGTGCCAGCGCGCCATCGGCAACTCGCTCGATGGCCTTGCGCTGGGTCAGCAGCCACTGGCCCGGCTGGCGCGCGTCCAGTGACACCAGCTGCGAGCGTACCCGCACCCCGGACCCGCTCGGCACCGGTGCCAGGAAGCGGACCTTGTTCAAGCCGTAGTTGAGCACGTGGTCGATGCCGGGGAAGCCAGCGAGGGCGGCCACATCGTCCTGCACGGTGAGCGAGAGCAGCAGGAAGCCGTGCGCGATGGTCTGCCCGCCCGGCAGCTGCGCCTGCGCGCGGCCAGGATCGACGTGGATCCAGTTGTGGTCGCCGGTGGCGTCGGCAAAGGCATCGATGCGCGTCTGGTCCACGCGGGTCACGCCACTCACCCGCTCGCTGGCCGCCCACTGCTGCAACGCCTCGAGGGCAGGAGGCAGGGCGATGCCAGCGTCGTCCATGCTCACGCCACACGCTCCAGCAAGGTCAGGATCGCCTGGCGCGCCTCCGGCTCGGACAGCATCGGCGCATGGCCGACGTCCGGCACTTCCACCAGGCGTGCGCTGTCCGAGGTGGCCGCCATCTGACGCGCGACATCGGCCGGCAGGATGTCGGACAGCGCACCGCGCACCACCAGTACCGGCACCCGTGCGGTCAGCCCGCGTACCGCACGCCACAGCACCGGGCGCAGCAACCACAGCAGCCAAGGGCGCGTCGTTCGGATCACCGCCGGGTCGTAGTCCAGCTCCAGCAGTCCATCGCTGCGTGGGCGGAAGGTACGCACCGCCATTGCTCGCCAGTCATCGCTGCTGAAACGCGGGAACGCGGCCTTGCCGATCGACGCCACATAGGCCGTGGCCTGCTCCAGATCCATCGGTGGCACCGGCTTGCCGGCGTACTTGCCGATCCGTGCCAGCGCCTCGCGTGGCACCTTGGGGCCAGCATCGTTGAGCACCGCCCCGGCAATCCGCTCAGGCGCACGCGAGGCGAGGGTAATGGTCACCAGCACGCCCAGCGAGGTGCCGACGAACACGGCCTTGTCGATGTTCTGCGAACGCAGCAGCGCGACCATGTCGTCCGCATAGGTGCGCGGGTTGTAGCTGGACGGGTCATGTGCGCGCTCCGAACCGGCGCGACCGCGCAGATCGACCGCGATCACGCGCCAGCCCTCGGCGGTGAGTGTCTCGGCCAGTGCATCGAAATCGGCACCATTGCGGGTCAGGCCCGGAATGCAGACCACGGTGCCGCGGGGCGCCTGCCCGGCGTCCGCTGCATGGTCACGCGCGTGCAGGCGCAGGCCATCGTCACTGTTCCAGTACAGATCTACGTAAGACTGCATCATGCAGGGGCTTCCTGGAAATCGAATCGGATGCTCTAGAAATCGTAACGGACGCTGAGGCTATATTGGCGCGGCGGGCCATAGAAGCCAATCAGTGTACCGACCGCAGGAATGTTGTAGCCGGTGGTGCGGTATTCCTTGTCCGTCAGGTTGGTACCCTGCAGCGAGAAGGTCCACGCATCATCCAGCCGCCAGATCACACCGGCATTGACCAGGCCGTAGCCGCTCTGCCTGATCACCGGGCTCAGGTCGGTGGTCGGCCAGACTTCGCTCTGGTAGCTGTAGCTCACCCGTGCCGACAGGTTGCTGCCATTGGCCAGCTCGGTACGGTACTCCACGTTGAACGCCCCGGAGAATTCCGGCGCATTGGTGAACTTCATCTGCTTGGCCACATTGACGCCACGGTCCATGTACTCGTCGTACTTGGTGTCCAGCCAGGCCAGGTTGCCGGAGATCAGCCAGTGCTGGCTGGGCAGGTACTGGTATTCGACTTCCAGGCCCTTGACCGTACCCGCGCCGGCATTGGTGAAGTCGCCGAAGAAGGAATCGTCGATGCCATCGCCATTGGTATCCAGGCCGGTGAACACTGACAGCTGGATGTCCTTGTACTTGTTGTAGAAGGCCGACAGATTGAGGAACAGGCGCTGGTCGAGGAAGGCCATCTTGCTGCCGACTTCGTAGCTGTCCACGGTCTCGTCGTCGAACGGCTCGGCCGAGCGCGGCACCGCCACAGCGTTGGCGCGGATGTTGTAGCCGCCTGACTTGAAGCCACGGGTGGCCAGCCCGTAGACCATGATGTCCGGGGTGATCTGGTAGTCCAGCGAGACCTTGGGCGAGACGTTCTTGAAGTTGGTCTTCTTGTCGAAGTCCGCGGTCACCGCCACTGGCCGGCTGAAGCCCGGGTCGGCGTAGAGGCGGTTGAGCACGATCGCGCGCTTGTCCTCGTCGGTGTAACGGGCGCCCACATCCAGCTTGAGTTTGCTGGTCAGGTCGAAGGTCCAGTCCGCGTACAGCGCGATGCTGTCGGTCAGCACCTTGCCCTGGTTGTCGGCGAACTGCGCACTGAAGTAGTTGTTCTGGATCTGCCCGCCGGCCTCGCCACTGAACTGGTACAGGCCGACCACGCCGCGCACGCGGCCGCCGGCATCGTAGTTCAACTGCACCTCGTTGCTGACCTGGTCGTCGTGATAGGTGCCGCCCACGTCGGCCAGCTTGACCGGCGTGGTATCGAAGTCGATGTTGGCCTCGCTGTCCGATTCACGCTTGGCGACCACGTACTTCACCGCGATATCCTCGTTCGGCCGCCAGTTCACCGTGGCCGAGGCACCCTTGCTCTCCACGTTGTTGAGATTGCGCATGCCCGAGCGGATGTCGTAGCGGCTGTCCATCGGTGGATAGGCGCGCAGGAACGGATTGGGCGCCAGCATCTTCGAGCCGCGCATGCCGGACTGGTCGTCGATCCAGTCCAGCGCGAACTGCACGTCGAAGTCGTCACCCGCATACGCGCCGACGTTCAGTCGTGCGGCATTGATCTGCTTGTCGCTGACCGGCTGGCCGTTGAAGGTGTTCTCGCCAAACCCGTCGTGGTTCATGCTGGCCACCGCCACGCGGGCGCGCAGGCCACTGTCGGCACCACCAATCGGGCCGCCGATGGCCGCTTTTGCATCCAGCTGGCTGTAGTTGCCCACGGTGATCTGGGCGAAGCCCTCGGTCTGGGTCGGCAGGCCGCGCGAGATGTACTTGATCGCACCGCCGATGGTGTTCTTGCCGTAGAGCGTGCCCTGCGGGCCGCGCAGCACTTCGATGCGCGAGACATCGAACACGTCCAGCAGCGCGCCCTGCGGACGTGCGATGTAAACGTCATCCAGATAGATGCCGACGCCCGGGTCCGCGCCCCAGGTGGGGTCGGACTGGCCGATGCCACGGATGTAGGCAGTGACCGTGCTGCTGGCACCGCGCGCCGCGTAGATGGTCAGGTTGGGCACCTGCGCGTCCAGGTCGCTGATGTCCTGGACATTCATCCTGTCCAGCGCCTCCGAGGTAAAGGCGGTGACGGCCACCGGCACTTCCTGCAGGGTTTCCTCGCGCTTGCGTGCAGTGACCTTGATGCTGTCCAGGTTGGTCGGCGAAGCGGATCTACCTGCCGTCGGCGCGTCCTGTGCCAGTACCGGCCCCGTGGCCAGCAGCGCGCCGATCATGAGACTCAAACAATTCCGTTTCATTCGGTCCTCCCCCAGGCATGAACGTGCGGATGGCCCATTGCCACCCCTGCAGCCAAGGCTAGCGGTGTCATCGGCCGGCAGCGAGTGGACCTAGGTCCAGTCGGCAGCGGCCGGTGGATGCGGATACTGGGCGCGCCCCCAACCGGAAGCGGTCCCCGGTACTCCTTCATCCACGACTCACGCATGAGGATCTGGTCATGAAATCCGGAATCGATTCGATCAAGGCGGTACTGCTGGTGCTGTGCGGCTGGCTGGCGATGGCAGGCAGCGCCGTTGCCGCTGGCCCTGCAGGGCATTGGGACATCGGCCTGTATGGCAATCTGTTTGGCGCCCGTGAATACCAGGTGTGGGTGCCGGCCGGCTACGATGCCACGCAGCCGCTGCCTCTTCTGCTGGTGCTGCACGGCTGTGTCAACGGGCCGAACCTGATGGGCGAAGCCTCCGGCTTCAACGATGTGGCCGATACCGAAGGCTTCATCGTGGTGTATCCGCGGCAGAACGTGACCGCCAATCCGGCCCGCTGCTGGAACTGGCAGCTGCCGATCAACCAGGCCCGCGACAGTGGCGAGGCCTCGATCCTGGCCGGCATCGTGGACAAGGTGAAGACCGGGTACAGCATTGATCCGCACCGGGTCTATGTGACCGGCATTTCCGCTGGCGGTGCGATGACCTCGATCATGCTGGCCTGCTACTCGGATGTGTTCGCTGCAGGTGCCATCCACTCCGGCGGCATGTACAAGGGGGCGACCACGATTTCCGGCAGCGCCTATGCCTTGCTGGCAGGCAGCATCTATTCGCCGGACAGCAATGGCCGTCTGGCCTGGCAGTGCTCGGGATCGCCGTCGCCGCGACCGCTGCCGGTGCTGGTGTTCCATGGCAGCGCCGATCTCACCGTCAATCCGGTGAACGGCCAGCAGGCCGTGCGCCAGTTCCTGCAGACCAATGATCTGGCCGACGACGGCCTGGACAATGACTCGGTGAAGTACGTGCCGACCAGCACCTATCACGGCCAGGTGCCGGGTGGACGTGCGTATACGGTGGATACCTACGCCTACGGTGGCAGGACGCTGGTGCAGCACTATGTGGTGCAGGGCATGGGCCATGCGTGGAGCGGCAGCCAGTCCGGCCTGCCGTTCACCGACCCGAAGGGGCCGGATGCCACGCTGATCACCTGGTTGTTCCTGAAGGACTACCAGCGCTGAGCAGACCAGCGACTGGATTTGGGAGTGCTTGATCCGCAACGACTCACCAGGCGCTGGAAGGTGTCTGGTGTTGTTGTTACCCGTCAACTGCTGTAGCGGCTCTGTCCCATCGCGGGGGCAGAGCCCGTCCAATCCAGCAACCTGCATACGCAGCGATACAGATCGCAGAATTTCACCAATTGATAACGAATCGCATTTGGCATAGCATTCAGCCCGCCAGCACCGGACCTTCGTCTCGCCAGCGCTCCCGCTCACCGACACGAAGGCACCATGAAGACCCTGACCCTGCTTGCCACTGCGGCATTGGCCCTGGCGGCCTCGCTGCCCGCATCCGCGCACACGCCCTATCTGGTGCCCAGCAACTTCGCGCCGCGGGCCGGGCAGACGATTGCCCTGGACGCGTCGTTCGCGGAAACCTTCTTCGTGCCGGAGACCGCTTTCGACGGCAGCCACTTCAGCGTGGTCGCGCCCGATGGCACTGAATCGGCGCTGGCCTCGCAGGCAATGAAGACGCGCACCGTGGCCGAGTACACGCTGCCCGCCGGCAGCGGCACCTACCGGCTCAGCACCGGACCGCGCCTGGGTGCGCTGTTCCGCACCTGGGAGCTCAATGGCAAGCGCGAAAGCTCGCGTGACCCGGCGGTCAGGATCCCCGCCGGTGCCCAGGTCATCTCCGATTTCCAGTCACTGACCCAGGCCGACAGCTATGTCTCCGTCGGCAGCCCGGACCGTGCTGCGCTGAAGCCGCGCAACAAGGGAATCGAACTGGTGCCGGTCACCCATCCCAATGATCTTTACGTGGGCGAGACCTTCGAATTCATCGTCCAGTACGACGGCGTGCCGCTTGCAGGGCACGCGGTCGAGATCACCGAGGCGGTCTGGAGTTCGGATCGCAGTCCCCAGGTGCTCAGCCTGAAGACCGATGGCAAGGGCCGCGTTCGCTTCCCGCTGAGGGTGGCAGGTACCTGGATCGCGCTGGCCCGCCACCGTACGGCGGCACCGGCAGGTTCGCCGGTGGCCGAGTTCAGCAACAGCATCACGCTCAGCTTTCGCGTGCTCAACCCCTGATTCCTCCGCAACAACACCTTTGAGGTCGACATGAAAACCACCGTCCTTGCCAGCGCCTGCCTCGGCGCGCTGCTGCTGTCCTCTGCCGTGTCCGCGCAGAGCACGCCCGGTCCGCGCCCACTGGTGGGTGGCCACGGCAACAACGTGCTCGCCTTCATCGCCGAGCACGACGACAACGGCGATGGCCGGGTGACGTGGCAGGAGTTCGAGACTTTCCGTCGCACCCGTTTCGATGCCACCGACAGCAACAAGGACGGCACCGTGGATGAGGCCGAGTACGTGGCCGAATTCGATGCCCGCGTGGCCGCCGAGATCGATCGCGAGCGCGCCGCCCAGGTCGAGCATACCAAGGCACGCTTTGCCGCGCTGGATACCAGCAAGGACGGTTTCGTGTCGCGCGCCGAATTCGATGCCGCTGGCGAAAAGACCTGGCGGGCAGGGAAGCAGGCGCTGGCCAGCAAGGGTGCCGGGGCAAAGGCCGCAACGGGTGGCGAGGCAAGGACCGCCGCCGGTGCCCAGCGCTTCGACAACCAGCGCCGCAGCCGGCTGGGCATGCCGACCAGCCACACCGTTGCCGGCTTCCTTGAGCTGTACGACGAGAATGGCAATGGCGAGGTCGATCTGGCCGAGTACCGGCGCGTGCGCGACGCGCAGTTCGCGCGTACCGACAGCAATGGCGATGGCCGGCTGGCGCTGGATGAGTACCTGGCCGAGTTCGAGACCCGCGTCGACCGACGCATCGCCGCGCTTGACCAGGGCAGCGACCGCCAGGTGCATGTGCGCTTCGGCGTGCTGGATGCCGACAAGGATGGCCGCATGACCTTCCCCGAGTACCAGGTCTCGGGCAAGCGCCTGTTCGAGACCGCCGACCGCAACAAGGATGGCGTGGTCGACGCCGCCGACGCCAAGGTGCCGGCACCCACGCCTCGTCGTTGATGTCGGCCGCCGCCGCACCTGATCGAGCCCTTGATGACACGATTCCGCACATTGCTGCGCGTTGCCTGCGCGATGCTGTGGTGGCTGCCAGCGCTCACCGCGAGCGCGGCAGCGCTGCACCACGACGATGTCCTGGGTACGTCACTGGACCTGCACATCGACGCGCCGCCAGCACAGGCAGTTGCGGGCGAGCAGGCCGTGCTTGCGGAAATCGCACGCCTGGATGCGGTGCTGAGCCGGTGGCGTACGGATAGCGAGCTGAGTCGCTTCAATGCCAGTACCGGGCCGCAGGAACTGTCCAGCGATCTGCGCGCGGTGCTGACGCTGTGTGAGCAGTGGCGGCTGCGCACCGACGGGCTTTTCAGTTGCCGGCTGGGCAGTCTGGCGCAACGCTGGCGGCAGGCGCAGGACAGTGGCGTGCCGCCACCGCGTGATGAACTACGGGCGATGGCCACTGCCGCCGCCGCGGCGGAGTTCACGATGGAGGACGGCATGCCGGTCCATCGTCCTGCGGACGTGGTGTTCGATGTTGACGGCCTGGCCAAGGGCTACATCATCGACCGTGCGCTGGAGGCGGCCCGTGCCGCGGCACCGGCAGCTCGCGGCATCCGCCTCGATATCGGTGGAGATGCGCGCTACTGGCAGGCAGACGGGGCAGGGCAGGCATGGCAGGTGGGCGTGGCCGATGCCCGCGCACCGCGCGACAACGGTCCGGCACTGGCTACGGTGGCGCTGCGTTCGCACGCGATCGCCGCCAGTGGCCATGCCAGCCGGGGCTATGCGATCGGTCCACGCCACTACAGCCACATTCTGGACCCCTGGTCGGGCTGGCCCATGCAGTTCGCACCCGCCGCTACGGTGGTGGCCGCCGATGCCAGCAGTGCCGACGCGCTGGCCACCGCGCTGTCGGTGATGCCCGTCCGCGCCGGGCTGGAGCTGGCCGACGCACTGCTGGGCGTTGCTGCATTGGTCCTCAGTGACACCGGTATCGCCTTCGCTTCGCAGCGTTGGCCGTCGTTGCTGTCGCCCGGCGCGGCCGGAACAACGGCGCCAGAGCAACTGGTCGTCGAGTACCAGATTCCGCACCTGGCCAGCGAGCGCTATCACGCGCCGTATCTGGCGCTGTGGATCGCGCGCGACGATGGCAGCGCGGTACGGCAATTGCTGGTGCTGGGCGAACGTTCGCGCTACCTGCGTGATCTGCCGCAATGGTGGCGCAGCTACGGCCGCGACGACCTGCCGGCCATCCAGGCCATTGCCCGGCCGACCCGCCTGCCGGGCCGCTATTCGATTGCATGGGATGGTCGTGATGACCGCGGCCTGGCGATGCCTGCGGGCCACTACCGGCTGCAGGTCGAGGCAGCACGCCAGGGCGGCGGCCATGAACTGTTGTCGGTGCCTGTCGACACCGGGCAGCCGATGGACCTGAAGGCGCAGGGCGCCAGCGAGATCGGCAGCCTGCAGGTGTCCAGCGCAGGCAACTAGCCACGCACCTTCTTTCCTCATTTCCCAGCAACGCAGAAAGCGCCGCATCCGGCGACCCGCAGCCAGGAACGCCCAGGGCCCTGATCCGACCTTGGCACCACCACTTCCACAACTGCGGAGTCTGCGATGAAACTGAAACCCTCCCTGCTGGCCCTGGCCGTCGCCACCAGCCTTGCCTTGCCGGCGATTTCCCATGCCGCCGCGCTCGAAGCCGACAGCACCCTCGATACCATCAAGGTGGTCGAGACCCGGAAGAAATCCGAGAACCAGAACGTCACCACGCTCTCCGCCAAGGACCTGCAACAGCAGGGTGCCCAGAGCATGGAGGATGCGATCCGTTACGTACCCGGCGTGGAAATGGTTGACCTCGGCCGCGCAGGCTTCAACGGTTTCAACATCCGTGGCCTGGAGGCGGATCGAGTGTCCATCACGCTTGATGGCCTGAGCTTCCCGCAGAGCATGGACCCGGGTTCCTATCAGCCCTATGAATTCTTCCGCTCCGGCCGTGGCAGTGTCGATCTTGAAGCGGTGAAGGCGGTGGAAATCATCAAGGGCGCCGATGCCATCACTGCGGGCAGTGGTGCGCTCAGTGGCGCGGTGATGTTCACGACCAAGGATCCGGCCGACGTCCTCAAAGCCGCCGGCAATGACAGCTTCGGTTCGATCAAGTACGGCTACACCGCCTCCAGCGGCGAGAACATGGGCTCGCTGACCCTGGCCAACCGCACCGGCCGCTTCGAGTCACTGCTGGTCTACACCCGGCGCGATGGCCACGAAACCGAATCCTGGTACGACTCCACCCCTGCCACGCTGGGCCCGGCCCGACGCACCCCCGATCCGGTTGATCGGGAGAGCGACAACCTGCTGGCCAAGGTCAACTTCCTGGCCACCGATACGCAGACCCTCGGCGTGGTCTACGAGCGCGCGCGCGCCACCAACAATGTCGACAACTGGACCCGCAGCGACGGCACCGGCTCGTATTACTTCCGCAGCGCCGAAGACCGCAGCGACCGCGATCGCTACGGCCTGAAGTACACCTGGCGCGCCGGCAATGCGCTGTTCGACACCCTGGAAGCCACCGCCGACCACCAGAAGAACTACATCCAGGGTCAGACCAACGTTCTGGTCGCCAACGGCACCGCCGCGGTCTACGGCACCCGCTGCTCGACCACCGCGCTCTGCTCGCGCCAGGAAGACCGCTGGGACACCCAGAAGCGCGACCGCGTTGCACTGTCCTTCGACAAGAGCGTGGACGTCGGCGGCATCCGCCACGACATCATCTACGGCGCCGCCTGGCAGCGGGCCAGGATCCATTGGAATTCGGTCGATTCGCGCTGGGGCAGCACGGGCACGCTCTACAGCCGCGAGACCGATCCGTCGCTCTGGCCCGACACCCGCGAGACCGACTTGACTGCCTACGTCCGCGACCGCGTGCGCCTGCTCGATGATCGCCTGACCCTGACCGGTGGCGTCCGCTACGACAGCTACAAGTACACGCCGGAAACATCCGCCGGCGGCAACGGCCAGTCCGGCTATGTGGACAAGGGCGGCAGCGTGGGGGTCTCAAAGTTTGCCTCGCCCACCTGGAACCTCGGCGCAGACTTCAAGTTCACCGACACCCAGTCGCTGTGGGTGCAGGGTGGCCGCGGCTTCCGCGCACCGGGCGTGAATGACATGTATGGCACCTCGTCCACTACCGACGTCACCCGCGTGTCCGACGGTGCGACAGTCACCGTGCCCGATGGCAGGAGCAACCCGGACCTGGATGCCGAGCGCAGCCTGAACCTGGAGCTGGGCTGGCGCTACCAGGCCGAGCGGCTGCGCGTGGGTGTATCGCTGTTCCGTGACAAGTACAGCAACTTCATCGATACCGCGCAGTTCGTGGCGGACGAAGGCACCCGATACAGCACTACCAGCCGCGGCGTGACCACGGTAACCAACGGCTACACCTACACCATGCCGATCAATCGTGGCGAGGTGGAAGTGAAGGGCGTGGAAGTGGAGGGCATGTGGCTGCTGGCCGATGACTGGCTGGCCCGCGTGGCGTACTCCTACAACGAGGGCACCGACAACGACGGTGCGCCGCTGGCCAGCATCATCCCGGCCAAAGCGGTCGGCGGCCTGACCTACAACGCACCGTCGCGGCGCTGGAGCGTCACCGCCAACCTCACCCACCAGCAGCGCAAGGACCCGTCCGACTACGGCAAGAGCGTGACCAACGGCAGCTACGGTGTGGAAGTAGTTCCCGTCTATGCCTACAAGGCGCGCGAGTACACCTTGCTGGACGTGTTCGGCAGCTACGCGATCACCCCGAAGCTGCACCTGACCGCAGGCGTCTACAACGTCTTCGACAAGGAATACTACCTGTGGAACCGCGTGCGCACGGCCGGCGCCGGCAGCGCGATCTTCCAGGGCGCGACCAGTGCGGAGGGCATCGGCCGCTGGTCGCAACCGGGTCGCAATGTGCGCTTCACGCTGAGCTACGACTTCATGTAAGCGCATTCTCCCGCACGAGACGGGGTATCGATGGGCCGCAGGCGTGTCACGCCTGCGGCCCTGCATGCCCTGCACAACTTCACCTGGCTGCCCTGCGAACCGACTGAAGATCGCCGCACGCGTTGGCACGTGCATGAACTGACCGGACCTGGGGACCTGGCTGGCGTGGTCATCGTGAGCGACGCCTGGAACCTAGATCAGGGACGTCTCGAGCGAACGGTAGTAGTCAATTTTCGCGCGTAGAACTTCGACCGACCGGTCCATCGCTTCGATCTTTGACAGCACCTCTATCAGGTATTCTTCCAGGAACCTGCGTCGGTCCGCCACCGTCGAATCTCCGGCGCTACGCAGCTTGGCAAATGCCTGCATCTTCCCGATGGGCATGTTCGTCATCCGCAGGCGCAGCAGGAATTCAATCCACGCAAGGTCCGAGGTGAGATAGCAGCGCCGTCCTCCGACGGCACGACTGATCGGTGCGATCAAGCCGATGCGTTCATAGTAGCGCAGGGTGTAGGCCGACAGGCCGGTTCTCCTGGAGACTTGATCAATCGTCAGATGTGATTCCATCGCTTGGCCCTGGGAGTGGGTGAGTTGGGCTGGCCCGGGAAACGCTGGCCTGCACCTCAGCGTTCACCGGTCCTCGAATTGGCCGTAGTGACGCCTACGCCTCTATCCGCGAAGACCTCCCTGGCCGCGCTTACACCATTCAATGCGCTTGGAAAGCCCGAGTACACTGCCATCTGAATGATGACAGCCACAATGGCATCCGGACTGCAACCAACATTCAACGCTCCGTCGATGTGGACCTTGAGCTGGGGGCGCGCATTGCCCAGCGCAGTCAGTGCCGAGACGGTCGCAAGCTCTCGCGTGCAAAGTGACAGCTCAGTGCCCGAGAAGACGTCGCCGTAGGCGAACTCGATGATCCAGTCTCCCAGCTCGGGAGAGATGTCGCTCAACGATTCAACGACCATCCTGCCTTCATCAGCTGTGATTCTGTTCAACATGGCCTCGCCGCGTTCGCGGCGTCCGTCCGGCTCTGCTGCCGAAGCGGGAATACCGAAAACCATGGCCACCAGCAGGACGCCGAGTGGCGCCCTGCGGTTCTGGATGTTCATGACGCGCTTCATCAGCCTGCACCCTTGGTGTCGAGTCACATGACGGGAGTGGGAACTCAGATCCCGGGGTCACGCTACGACCTGGAGCGCGCTCCAAGTCAAGCTGGAGAATCGAACAGGGCTGAAGCCGTTGGGACTTACCGGGGCACTCCTCCAGGCGGCTGAATGTCTGCGCCGGATGCGGGTAGCCGCCCCCCTCGTTCGACAAGGAAGCGCTTGGGGGGCGCTCCGACCGCCTTCCGGAACATGGTGACGAATGCACCTGAACTGTCATACCCCAGATCATCGGCCACGGCCTGTACCGTCCGGCCCTTGGCAAGCATCGGCAAAGCGACCACCACGTGCAGCTGCCTGCGCCATCGCCTGACACTCAGGCCCGTTTCGCCGGAGAACAGGCGCGACATGTTGCGCTCACTCATCCCGATCCGGCTTGCCCACACCCCAAGCGTTGCCCGCTCCGCCGGCGCGTCCAGCATCGCACTGGCCAGCTTGCGCAGCCTTGGGTCGGAGGGCATGGGCAGGTGCAGCCACTCCGGCGGCGCCGCGATGAGTTCGTCGAGAAGCACAGCCATCAGGCGGGAATCGGCGCTCCCGATTTCATACTGCTGGGGAAGCCGTGCCGTGCGTTCGAGCAGGGCATACATGAAGGGCGTGATCGCCATTGCGAAGCAGTGTGTTGGCAATCCTGGAACTACCTCGGGCTCAACGAAGACAACAAAGCCGTGCGGCTTTCCGCTGCTGCTGGCACGATGGAGCAGGCCTCCCGGAATCCAGATCGCCCCCTGTGGCGGAACTACCCATAGGCCTGCGCTGGTCTCCAGCGTGATCAATCCGCTCGTTGCGACCAGAAGCTGGGCTTTGCGATGCTGATGAAAGGGCATCTCCCAGGTATCTGTGATGGGATCGACCCCAAGCACCATGACAGGGCTATCGACGAGATCAGGATAGTCCGGCCCGACTCCACGTTGCCTCATGCTCGAGGTTGTCACTCCGCCTCCTGCATGTCAGGCGTCAGTCAGAAGTGAAAGCGCCTTGGCAAGCCCGGCATCCACATCCGCAACAACGTACATCGGGTAGCCCCAGAACTTGAAGAATGCAACGGAAAAAGCCTCCATCGCCTCTCGTTCCTGCGCCTCCTGGACGATCTGTACATGGCCTCTGATCTGCTGCTGGATGCTGTGGGTGTTCTGCTTCACCCAGGCCGCCAGCGCACGCCGCTCGTCAACGTCATTCCCGCTACTGCTGCGTTGTGGAGCATCCTCAGCGATGCATACAAAGGGTTTCTGCAGGGAAAGCAAAGAGGACAGGTCAGAAAGAACCTGATCCAGGGGCTCGGCAAGGGCGGGATCGTTGCGCATCCAGACAATGGGAAAGTGCGCGCGGTCAATCTTCATGTTGCACCTGCCGTGGTTCACGCCTGTGCCATACACAAATGAATCCCATCAGGACGTGGATGATGGGCGGATCGGTTTTTCCTGCTGCGGCAGCCAGTGCTTGTTCATTCACGTTGGCATCCTCTCTGGTTGAGGATGGGAAGCGTATGCGGCAAGCCCGCAGGCGTCATTCGACAGTTCCGCCAGGTGATTCACCAATCCGGCCATATCGACCGCACGACATCGAAGCAGCTGGACAGCCAGGCCTACAAGGCCGGAACCGTGATCCTCTGCAGGTCGAGCTTGGCCCTCAGAGCGTAGTGCTTGCGGGTGACCGGCACGACGCATGTCAGGCGAGGATCGACATAGTCCTTGAACAGCGGCGGACGCGGGGAAGACAGGTAGAATCCGCGATCCTGCTTGACCGCCGCCGGCAGCAGAACCTCGCTGAGGTCGCTGTCGGAGGCATCGGTGACGAGGCAGGGCGCATGGCTGAACCCGAGCCGGCGCAGCAGGTACAGGCGATGGGAGCCATTGGTCAGCACCATGCGCTTGCCAAACCGGGTGGCGCTGATCAGGTTGTCACTGAAACCCAGATAGATGACGACGGCGTGGCTGGCCGCGCCGAACGGCTCGTAGTCGGCGATGGCAGCCGGATCGAGGGTAGCCACATCGAGGAAGCGCAGGTCGTTCGAGGTGGACGCGAAGGTGTAGCTGCCATCGGACTGGGTGAAGCGCACTTCCGGATGTGCATGGCTGCCGCTTCGCGCGACAAGCTGCATGACCTCCTGCGCGGTGGGCGAGGCGGTCAGGGATGCCGCCAGCTGGTCGATGTGACGCAGGTTGATGCACTCCTGGAAGATCACCAGTCGATCGATATCGACCATCTGCCAGGCGCGCGGCAGCACGGTGGTCATGCGGTGCATCGACGGTTGCCGCAGGGCCTGATCAGCCAGCGGCGTCATCTCATCCGGCAACGCATGGACATTGATGGCGTCGGCCTCACCGGCTTCCTCCTGCTGCAGCCTCAGCACCTCGGCACGTGCCGTCCGCCATTCCTCCACCAGCGCAGCCTCGTCGAAGCGTCCCGGGGGGCAACGCTCCCGTACGAAGCGGATGAGCTTCGGCAGGGGAAACATCCCCTTCAGCAGAAGCGTGGGATCCAGCCCGGCATCACTGATCTCGGTGTTCATCCCTCTTGCCTCTCATGGGTCGCATCGACAGCGGGCAGGCAGCGTCATTCGTCACGCCAAAATAATATGTTATATCGTAACATTTCGGTGCCTTGGCGGCAATCGCCCTGCAATGTGGCGGCGATGGTGGCTTGGCTGCTCCGTATCCAATGCAACGCGATCCAACGCAATGCGCGGGTACATCCACTGACGATAGGAGATGTTCATGAACGAGCTGATTGAGCTGGGTGTGGTGGCAGGACAGCAGAACCCTGAGGATCAGGGTGTGGGTGGCGAACTGATCGAGCTGGGCTCGGTGGTTTCGGAAACGAAGGCGCACAACCACGGCACGTTGTGGGACGGCGTGTTCCCGACCACGTCGCCCTGATCTACCGCGCAATGTTGCATCTGCGGTGCATGCCCTGCATGCACCGCTTCTCCGGTTCCGGCGCAGGAGCGCATGATGGAGCAGGCTGCCGCACCGTACTTCCTGTCAAAGCACGCCCACGTCTGTGTCACCGGCGATGCGATGGTGATTCTGGACCAGGCCACGGGAAAGTATCTTTCCCTCGAAAAACGCGGCGCCGCAGGCCTTGGCAGGCTCGTTCTCGATTGGCCCCTGCAGTCCGATGACGCAAGCACCCCCAGGCTTCTGCAGGCCTTGATCGACCGCCGCCTGATCACCGCGGATCCGCAGCAGGGGAAATCCGCTGCCAGCCCCGCCATTGCGCTGCCACGATACTGGGCACGCGAAGGCGAGCCGCGTGGCCGTCCTTCGATCAAGGCGCGCGACCTGCGTCGATTCATCGCCTCGTGCGCCTATGCCGCCTGCAGCAGAACAGTCCTTCCTTTCAGTGCCACGGTGTCGGCCGTGCGCCGTCGGGCGGATCGCGGCCACGGCAGGCCGGTGAGCATTGAAGAACTGGCCTTGAGGGTGCGGGTGTTCGACTGGCTCCGGCCCGTAGCCTTCCGCAAGACCGATGAGTGCTTTCTCTACTGCCTGGCAATGCACGGATTCCTGTCGAAGTACGGCATCGTTCCGGCCTGGGTGTTCGCGGTCGGAACCCAGCCGTTCGCCGCGCACTGCTGGCTGCAGCACGGCGATCACGTGCTGACCGACATTCCCTTCAACCTGCGCCGGATGGTTCCCATCCTGGTGCTGTAACGAAACCTGCCATGTACCGATACCTCGCCGTGCTCTGGAACACCCACTCGGATTCCGCGACGACCCAGGCGGAACGGATCGTGGAAAGGATCGGCGCCAGGCTGCCTGGCACCGCCTGCGTGATGAACGGCAACGGTGCGGCGATCCATGTGCAGAGCGACAACCACGGCTATTTCGAATGCGGTCGCTCGAACGCGCTGGTGGTATTGGGCAAGCTGTTCCACAAGACGTTCGGCGAAGGCGCCGTGCCTGGTCGCGTGGACCTCGATGCCGCATCAGCGCATGCCGCCTGCAGCAGCCAGGGCCGCAGCATCATCGAACAGTACTGGGGCCGCTACGTGGCGTTCGGATTCCAGCAGGAAACATCGAGCTGGTTCGTCCTGCGCGATCCCACTGCGGAGATCCCGTGCTACCTGACCACGGTGGGCCAGTTGACGCTGGTCTTCTCCAACATGGAAGACTGCCTGATGCTGGGCCTGCGCGACTTCAGCGTTGACTGGTCCTTCCTGTCGTACTCGCTGCTGTACCCGTTTCGTGATGGCCTGCAGACCGGCTTCGAGGAGGTCACGGCGGTCGAAGCGGGCGAGGCGGTTTCAATCCGCGATGGAGAGCCGGTGGGCCGCCACTGCCAGTGGGACGTGGTGCGACTGGCCCGCGACGCGCCGATCGAGGATCTTCAGGAAGCCGTGTCGCTGGCGCGTTCCACGCTGCTGGGCTGCATCGGTGCACTGGCCAGCCCGCACCGGCGCATCCAGCTGCAGTTGTCGGGTGGGCTGGATTCCTCGATCATTCTGGCCGGCCTGCTGCAGGCGCCGTCGGCACCCGAGGTGACGTGCATCCATCACTACGATGACGGCATTGGCGCCGACGAACGGCTGTTCGCACGGATGGCAGTGCAAGGGGCCAGTGATTCTTCGGGCAGGCGTTGCGAATACATCGAGTACCGAAGGCAGCCTCACTGCGCGCTGGAAGAGATCATGACCTTCCCACGCACGGCCCGGCCGGCGCATTGTTCCGGCTATCTTCTCCACCGCCGTGACGTGGTCTTCGACGGTGACACCGTGCAGTTCACCGGTGTCGGCGGTGATGCGGTGTTCCTGCGCTTCAAGGGCAACGCCGCTGCGATCGACTATGCCTGGCGCCGCGGCATCGACCGGGATTTCTTCCGCGTCGCCTTCGAAACCGCGCAGTCCGGCGATTCACTGTACGGCGTGCTGAAGGATGCGATGGTCCATGGCCTGTTCAAGCGGCCAGGCAGCATCAATGGCCGTTGGGGCAAACCCTGCCCATGGGTGCGGGTGGACCTGTCCGAACAGGATGGCCTGCAGCCGGCCTGGTTGCGGCATGCGCAGGCGCAGGGCCATCACGTATCACCCTACAAGCTGGCCCATATCGGCCGCATGGTGTTTCCGACCAGCGTCCTTGATCCCTTCGAAGGTGCAGGCCACTGGCATGGCGTATCGCCGATCAGTGCACAGCCGCTTGTCGAACTGTTCGCGCGCATTCCGCTGCACCTGCTCATCGCGGACGCGGAAGACCGCACCATCGCGCGGCGTGCAATGAAGGGACTGTTGCCGGATGCGCTGCTGTCGCGGAAGGTGAAATCCTATCTGGATGATCACTCCGTGGCGGTCACCCAAGGGCACCAGCACTTCATCAGGAATCTGCTGGTCGATGGAATGCTGGCCAGGCGCGGCTATCTCGACAGCGCGCTGGCCGATGCGGGCATCCAGCAGGTCGGCCCGGACCACTCGTCGCAGGTGCTCGGCATCTTCGGCCCACAGATCAATATCGAGGCGTGGCTGCGGCGCTGGTCCGGCCAGCGTGGCGCGCAGGCGGCTGCCGTGGCCTAGGCGCTGCGGCTCATCTCTTCCAGATAGAGACTCTCGAGATCGTTCGCGGTGATCGTGCTCGCATCCAGCGTCCTGCGCAGGCGACCGGCCCGCATCAGGCCGATCGTGGTCGCCACCTCACGGGCACGGAACAGATCGTGGGTGGCCATCAGGATCGCCGTGCCGCGATCGCGTTGCCGCACGATCAACTCGTGGAACTCGGCTGACGCCGTTGGGTCCAGGCCCGAGGTGGGTTCATCCAGCAGCAGGGCGCTGGCTTCCTTGACGATGGCCAGTGCGATGCCGACCTTCTGCCGCATGCCCTTGGAATAGAGGCCCACGCGTCGCCCGAATGCGTCGGTCGCCAGACCGGCGGACCTGAGCGCGTCCTTCAGCCGCGCAGGCGAGCGTTCCTCGACACCGGCCAGGCGGGCGAAGTAGTCCAGGTTCTCATAGCCGGTGAGCTCGTCGTACAGCGCCACGGTCTCGGGGATGTACAGCAACCGCCGGCGTACCTCCTGCGGCTGCCGGTGCGCACTGAGACCGTCCACTTCGGCCGCACCGGAGGTGGGTTTCAGAAAGCCAAGGAACAGTTTGATGGTGGTCGACTTGCCGGCGCCGTTGGCGCCCAGCAGGCAGAAGATCTCGCCGGGCTTCACCTCGAAACTGACGTCGTCCAACGCCCGATGTGCGCCGTGTTCCATTACCAGGCTTTTTGCAGACAGCATGTGGACGTCTCCTCAGGGCGTTGCCAGCCGGCTGCGCAATGCACCGGCTGCAAGCAGGACAAGCAGGGTGGCAATGATCAACGCAGCAAGATCGGCCAGGACCCCGGGCTGGACGACGCCCACAGGCTCGCGGTACTGGAAGCGGGGCAGTGCGTCGTACTCTTCAAGGGTCTGCGGCGCGTCACGGTCCAGATAGTCCTTGTGCAACAGCCGTCGTGCCTGCCAGAAGCCGTGGACCTGATGTTGGAAGTCGAGCGCGCGGTCGGCATCCGAGCCTGCGATGCGGTCGAGCGCGTCCTGTGTCGCGACGGCCGGCAGCAGCAGCCGCACCTTGTCCAGAACCTGGCGGTGTGCGGCCTCGGCCTGCGCATGCGAGGCAATCAGGCGCGCCAGCTCCCGGTCAGCTGCAACCCGATCGGCGTACGCCTGGCGCACAGTGTCGGAGATGACGGCGGACGGCGAATTCACTGGCGCCGACGTCGCATGCTCGCGCTGCTGGCGCGTGGCGATGTCGGACTGCATCGCCTTTACCTCGGTGGCGAACTGCATCTGTGACGGCGGCGGCGCGATCAGGTTCACCGTGGCCAGCGCCAGCGACGGCGCCATGACCACGATCAGCAGCCACAGCGCGCCGGCGGCGATGGCCGCCTCGGTGGTACGCCGGGCAAGGCAGCCGATCAGCAGTGCCAGGGCCAGCCAGAAGGCGCCGTACAGCAGGACGGTCAGCGCCAGCATGGCCAGGCCTGCTGGACTGCGCGCGCCGGCCCCGATCGCCGCCACCAGCAGGATGGCCAGCGCGGGCAACAGCACTACCAGGCCGCGCGCCAGGACCTTGACCACCAGCAGGCGTGTTGCCGACACCGGCTGCGACAGCACCAGCGCCGCGATGCCGCGTTCGCGCTCACGTGACCACAGATCGTGGGTGGCCACGAGAATGACCAGCGGCAGCAGGAAGACGATGACGAAGGCGAGGTCGAACCGTCCCGCAGCCCGTGCCGCTGGATTGCCGATGTCGGCCCAGACGTGCTTGAGCAGCTGGGTCGGATCGCCCAGCGCGACCACATCGGCGGTGTAGGGGTAGGCGTCTGCCTGGCCGATCGACAGCGGTGCCATGGCGCCGGGCGCAAGCACCGGCTGTGCACGCGGCAGCACCGAGGGCGCCTTGCCGACGAATGCGCGGCTGTGCTCCTTCGTCTGCTGTTCTTCCTGCTGGATCAGGGCGATGGCCGCCTCGCGCTGGCCCACCCATGCGCGGCCGTTCCATGCAGCGTAGGTACCCAGCGCGAGCAGCAGGACAAGCAGCACCGGCAGCGCTCGATCACGCAGCAGTCGGCGGATCTCATAGCGGGCAATCGACACACCGCTCATGGCGATCTCCCCAGCTTCCGTGCGGAGATGAGCACCACCACGCAGCCCAGCATCAGCCAGGCCAGCAGAATGACGAGATTTCCGCGCTGCGCGGCAGCAGTACCGGCCAGGGTCTGTTGCGGCGGCCGGTACTGCACTGAACGGGTGATGCCGGCGATGTCGGCCACATGCTTTCCGCCCTGCGGCGCCTTGTGCAGCTTCACTTCCTGGTTGAGTGCCTGGATCAACCGATAGCGGTAGTCCTCCACGCCACGCAGGAACGCCAGATGCGCCGGGAAATCCGTGCCGGCAAAGGCGCGCGACCAGGACTGCAGCGCCAACATCGGCGAGACAAGGCCAAACAGGCGCTGGGTGGCGTCCTGCTGCTGGTAGGTGGCATGCAGGCGATCAAAGTGGCGATTGTAGACGCGCGTCGAGTTGGCCTCGGCAAACTCCAGGGCCACGCCGCGGAAGTTCACCGGCAGGTCGTCCACGTTGTCGACCCGGTAGCGCGCCATCAACGTTGCGCGCAGGGCATCGAGGCGTTTGTCGGCCGGATCGTGGCCATCCGCGCCGTTCTCCGCTTCCTCGGTCACGCTGGCCCTGAACGACGGTGCCGAGGGGGTCGGGTACAGGGATTCGGCGATGGCAGGCGCCACCCTCGGCACCAGCAGCGTGGACACCACCCAGAAGCCCAGCAGCACGACCAGTGACGTCCGTGCGGAGCCTGCAAGCGCCGAGACCCCCACGGTCAGTGCGCAGAACACCAGCAGATAGAGTACGTAGGCGGCAGCCAGTGCTAGCAGGGCAGCGAGATCCGCGGCGCCGCCGTACTGGATGGACAGCCCCGGAAGGCTGATCAGCAGCATGGCCAGCACCAGCACCAGCAGCAGCGACGCGGTCGCCAGGGCAATCAGGCGCCCGCAGATCAGCACGCCCGCCGAGGCGCCGGTGCCGAGTTCCTGGCGCAGGGTCTCGCGGGCAATATCGCCAGACAGTGTCGCGAACCCGGCCAGGATGATCAGCAGCGGCGCCACGACCTGCAGCGCCCACGCCGCAGAGAAGCCCTCGAAGCGGCTGAGTGCGGTACCGGCATCAACCGCGCGGTGCCGGGCCGGGTTCTGTGCGTGGCCCTCGATGAACACCGAGGTTCCCAGGTAATCCGTCAGCCCCGGATCCAGTGCAGCCAGCGGCCGCACGGGGGCCGGAATGGCACGCCCGACATGCGCGGCACTGTGCGGGTCGATCGTGCCCTGGCTGTCCCACAACCGCGCCTCTTCCGCGCTCACGGCCTGGCGCTCCTGCGCCTGCAGGGTCAGGCGTGCGGCACCGCTCAGCACCGATGCTCCCGCAATCAGCAACAGGGCAAGGGCGAGCCACAGCACGCGCCGCTCGCGCCACATCAGCGCAAGCTGGGTTGCCGCGACAGCGAGAGCCTGCTGGATGGCCATGACGGTCCGCGACAGGGCAGGGGTATCGGCGCGCATGCGGCGGCCTACCAGCGATGCGTCAGCGTCATGGACAGGAAGCGACCCAGCGCTGTTGCATTGGTGGGGTCATAGCCGGTGTTGATGCTGTTGACGATGAACGGCGGATCCCGGTCGAACAGGTTCTGCACGTTGAACGCAAGCGATGTGCCACGCTGCGTATCTGCCGATGGGCCGAAGTGATAGGCGAGATTCAGATCGACGGTCGTCCAGGAGCTGACGTGCGGCCGCGCGACATTGGCAGGGTCGCGATAACTGTCCACGAAGTTCACGAAGAGCCCGCCCGCTGCCTGCTGCCGGCTGAGCGTGATGCCGCCGCGCATCTTGAGATCCACGGGGTAGTACACCGCGTTCACCGCATCCACCTCGGGCGAGGTACTGGTCACGCGCCGCTTCGATTCGATGATGTACTGCCCGGCCAGGTTCACCGCGATGTGGGTCTGGCCGGCATCGAAGGCATAGGACCCACTGAAGTCCACACCCCGCTGCCGGGTAAAGGCGTTGTTGCGGAAGCGGTTGTCGAGGATCACCTGGCTGTTGCTCTCATCCATTCCAGCCGGCAGCGCGTACGGCCCCACGCGTGAGACAAACAGGCCCAGGCCCGAAATGCCCAGCTGGCGTGCCTGCTGGATCTGCTGTTGCGTGGGGTTGGTGGTCAGGATGTCTGCATAGGGCGCGGTGGACTGCTGGAACAGCGACGGGAAGCTGCCGCCGAAACCACTGCCGATGCGGTCGGCGTATTCGATGTGGTAGTAGTTGGCGTCGATCTTGAGGCCGGGTATGGACGGCGGCGCGAACGAGAAACCGCCGGTCCAGGTCTTGGCACGCTCAGGCCCCAGATCCGGGTTGCCATTGGACAGCATCATCAGGATCGTGTTGCCACCGGGCGCGCCTGGGTTGGGCACGTTCGCCACCACCACGGTGTTGTTCAGCTGCATGTCCTGGTACACCGGCGCCCGGTAGGAGCGGCCGTAGCTGGTACGGAACGAAAGCCCCTGGGTCGCCTCCCACAGCAGGCCGAACTTGGGATTCAGCGTGGAACCGAAATCGCTGTAGTCGTCATAGCGCGCTGCAGCGGTCAGGGACAGGCTGCGCACGCCCGGCAGATCCTTCAGCAGCGGAACGTTGAGCTCGGCAAAAGCGGACCTCACGGTACGCTGCAGGTCGAGCGGCTTTTCCAGGCCGCGGTGATCGACCAGTTCATAGCCGTCGCGGCGGTAGCCCGCACCGAATGCCGCGCGGACCCCACCGGCGGGCAGGCTGAACAGCTCGCCGTCGGCGACCAGGTCCAGGTAACGCGATTCGGAGTTGGTATTCGTGGGCGGCGCGGTACTGGCCGAGCTGCCAGTGATGGTGGTGCGCTGATAGGACACATCGCTCCTGCCGAACCCCGAATCCAGGCGCGCCTGCCACCCGCGTGGAAGATCCAGGGTGAGTCCGGCGAACAGGTCGAACTGCCGCGTGTGCGGGAACAACCGGGTTTCGTCGGCGGTGCCGGAAATGGTGGTGTCCATCTCGCGCTTGGCGAACGAGCCGGTCACGTTCAGGGTCAGCACATCGCTGAGCTGCTGCACACCGTCCACATACAGGCTGTGGCGCTTGGATCCCGGGTAGAGGTCATACGGCTTGACCCGCACGTTCTTCGAAAAGTCCTTGTCCACTGCCGGCAGGTTGCTCTGCTTGAGGAACTCATAGCTGGCCAGCACATGGCCGCCATTCCATGACCAGCCTGCCGACTGCGAGGCCTGGTACTCCTCCATGCTGCCGGCGGTGACAGCGCCGTAGCGCACAGCCGTCTCGTACCCGGTGAAGTCGCGCCGCAGGATGATGTTGACCACGCCGCCGACCGCATCGGTGCCGTAGATGGCCGAGGCACCATCGGTGAGGATTTCCACGCGCTCGACGGCACTGAGCGGAATCAGCGAGACATCCACGTACTGGTAGCGGTTCGATGAGGTCACGCGATGGCCGTTGATCAGGGTCAACGTGGTGCCGGTTCCCAGCCCGCGCAGATTGAGGGCGGTGCCCTGGCCGAAGTTGTTGCCGGTATCGCGGTCGACGCCGAGATTGGCGACGTTGGCACCATTGGCGCCACCGCCGAAGTTCTGCGGCAGCTTCTCGAGCAGCTGCTGCACGGTGGCCACGCCGGTGCGGTCGATGGCCTCCTTGTCGATCACGATCACCGGCGATGCACCGCCGCCAACGGCATCGCGGATGTTGCTGCCGACCACCAGCACCTTGTCCAGGGTGGCGGTCGGCGCCTCGGGCGGTGTGACCGGCGCTTTCGCGCTGCGGTCATTGCCGGGGTTCTGGGCCAGTGCGGGCAGGCTGGCCAGCAAGCCCGCAGCGATGCTGATCGCCAGGCGCGCGCGCGCCATGGCAGTGGATGCGTTCGTCATTCCCCGGTCCATCGATCTCATTGGAGTGTGGCCTGCGGCAGGGTCACGCCGCTCCTGAATAGCGATGTTATATCATATCATTAAGGCGAACGACGGAGAGGGGCCGACCCCATGCTGGAGCGAGGCCAATGACGAAGAACGCCGTTCCGCCTCCCGTGGCGGAGATTCTGGGTGCGTACTGGAAGACTGATCGTCGGCTGTTGCTGCTGATCGCCAGCAGTGTCGTGCTGTCCAGCCTGGCCACTGTTGCGGCACCCTATCTGTTCTCGCGCCTGATCGACCGTCTGCCCAGCGACGGGGTCGGCGCTCTCGCTGGCGGCTTTGTGCTGTATGCGGTCATGCTTGGCGCTGGCAGCGCCCTGCAGAACATCGTGCAGTACCTGTCGTTCCTCAGTGGCGAGAACCTTGGCTTCATCACCAGCACCCGCTACTTCACCCGCCTGCTGAAAAAGACCAACAGTTTCTTCCTGGACCACAACGCGGCCGAGCTGCAGGTGGCTGGCGAAAAAGGCCGCGGGGCGCTGAAGATCGTCGTGCAGCTGGGATTGGTGGCCTTCATTCCCAGTGCGCTGCAGATTTTGCTGACCCTGGTCACGCTGGGGGCGCTGATCAATCTGCAGGTGGTGTTGATCGTGCTGGTCTACGGCGCAGTGGCTGTCGCCCTTTCCGCGATTGCCACCCGGCGTGCGCGGATCCATCGCGAAGCCGCGGTCGAGGCCGGGCAGCAGAACGCCCGCTTCGTCGGCAATGCCATGAATGCGATGGAGACATTGCGGCAGTTCGGTGGCAGCGCCTGGATGGTGCAGCGCTTCGAGCAGAAGGCCCAGGAGGTGCGCGACAGCTGGCGTGCCTATGTACTGCAGCGCATCGGCTTCATCGCGCTGCTGGGCGCCGGCCTGGCTGTCGAGTTCATCGTCACCTTCCAGCTGTTGCTGCCGCGCTACCAGAGCGGCGCGCTCAGCATCGGTGACATCGTGCTGTTCAACCTGCTGCTGCTCCAGCTCAACATGCCATTCGAGATGATCGCCCGCTCGATCGACGACGTCGCGCGCTCCTGGAGCATGCTGGGCCCGCTTTCAACGCTGTGGGCGGCGCCCGAGGAGCAGCAGGTGGCCGATGCCCAGCGCTTCGCCGGGGAAGGCGGCCGCCTGGAGTTCCAGCAGATCAGCCACCGCTATGGCAATGGGCGCGGGGTGAGCGATGTGTCCCTCGAGGCCGAACGTGGCGGCATCAATTTCCTGATCGGGCCGACCGGGGCAGGGAAGTCGACGCTGTTCAAGCTGGGCCTGAAGTCGATCGATCCCCAGCGTGGCCGGATCCTGGTCGATGGCGTTGACCTGTCCCGGATCGACCGTGCGGCGTGGCATGCCGCCGTCGCGGTGGTTCCGCAGGATGTCATCCTGCTCAACGAAAGCCTGGCCGACAACATCCTGCTGGGGCGCGCGCGTGATGATGATCGGCTGCGGCATGCCGCACGCAAGGCTGCGATCCTGCCGTTGATTGAAGTACTGCCCGAGGGGCTGGAAACCACGGTGGGCGAGCGCGGCCTGAAGTTGTCCGGTGGTGAGCGCCAGCGCATCGCGATCGCCCGTGCCCTGTATGGCGAACCGGCCATCCTGTTCCTGGACGAGGCCAGCTCCGCGCTGGATGAGGCCACTGAACGCGAGATCATGGACCACATTCGCGCACTGGCGAATGACGTAACCGTCGTGGCCATCACCCATCGGCGCGGCATCGTGAGCCCGACTGACCGGGTGATCGAGCTGGAGAGTGATCGCTGAGCCAGCGGCGGCATGCGGGCCTCCTGCAGGTTCAAGGGCCGCCGTCGTGCTCAGGCATCGCCGCGCCACTGGCTCATCAACATCTGCAGGAAGCGCTCGGCAGTGGGGGAGAGCAGGGCGCCCCGCCGGCGCACGATGCCGATCGTGCGCGACACCACCGGGTTGCCGATCGAACGCGTCACCAGACTCGGATGATCACCATCGGGCGTGGCCATCTTCGGCAGCACCGATACGCCGATACCTGCCTCGACCATGCCCAGCGACGTGGACAGGTGCGTCACTTCGTAGTGCCAGCTGAGCTTGAGGTTCTCACGCGCCAACGCACCATCCAGCAGCGTGCGGTTGCCGCTGGTGCGGTGCACGGTGATCAGCTGGTGCTCGGCCAGATCCGCCCATTCCACTTTGCGCTTGCGAGCCAGGGGATGATCGCGCCGGCATGCCAGCACGAATGGATCTTCAGCGAGCACGTCGAAATCAAGATTGGGATCGTTCGCGCCCATGAAGTTGATGCCGAACTCGACTTCGCCACGCTCGACCGCCTGCAGGCCTTCGGTGGCCGGAATGTCCAGGATGCGGAAGCGCACATTCGGATGCGCCTCATGGAAGCGCGCCATCACGCTGGGCAGGAAGTAGAACGCTGCCGTCGGCAGGCAGGCGATGGTCACCGTCGCGCCGCGGGTGTCTTCGCGGCCGCGCAGTGAGAACAGCGAGCCATCGAACTCTTCCAGCATGCGCCGCACCAGCGGCAACAGGTTCTCGCCCACCGCCGTCGTGCTGACGCTGCGCGTGGTGCGCTCCAGCAACGGTGACCCCACGGCCTGTTCGAGTTTCTGGATGCGTCGGCTGAGCGCCGGCTGGGAGACATGCAGGATCTCGGCGGCGCGATGGAAGCTGCGGGTCTCGGACACCAGCAGGAACGCGCGCAGATCCAGGATTTCGCAATTGATGCTCATTGGGTATCAATCATCAAAAAATCAGCAATTCACAGATCAATTGGCGCCATGCCAGTATCGAATCACAGAGGGGTCATTCATCCCCTATACGCATCAATCTAGCACACGTATGTCCAACGATCTGCTCAGCATTCCCTGCGTACTCATGCGCGGTGGCACCTCCAAAGGCCCCTTCTTCCTGGCCAGCGACCTGCCTGCGGACATCGCCGAGCGCGATCGCCTGCTGCTGGAAGTGATGGGGTCGGGTCATCCGCTGCAGATCGACGGCATCGGTGGTGGCAACGCGCTTACCAGCAAGGTCGCCATCATCGACCGTTCCAGCCGGCCCGAGGCCGACGTGGACTACCTGTTCGCCCAGGTGCGGGTGGAGCAGCAGGTGGTGGATACCTCACCGAACTGCGGCAACATGCTGGCCGCCGTGGGTCCGTACGCCATCGAGCGTGGACTGGTGCAGGCGCAGGACCCGCAGACGCAGGTGCGCATCCACAACGTCAATACCGGCAAGTTGATCATCGCCACAGTGGAAACGCCTGGCGGCACCGTGGTGTATCGGGGTGACACGCGCATTGCCGGCGCGCCGGGCTCGGCCTCGCCGGTGCGGCTGTCGTTCCTTGACGCGGCAGGTGCCCGGACCGGCAAGCTGCTGCCCAGTGGCAATGCTGCGGAAACCATTGACGGCGTGGCGGTCAGCCTGGTGGATTGCGCGATGCCGATGATGCTGGTGCGCGCCGAAGACCTGGGGGTGCGCGGTGATGCTTCGCCGGCTGAGCTGAATGCGAACAGCGCCTTGCTGGCGCGACTGGAGGCGCTGCGCATCGAGGCGGGGACCCGCATGGGCATCGCCGATGCCGGCAACAAGGTCATCCCGAAGCCGGTGCTGCTGTCGGCACCGCAGCATGGGGGCGATCTGCAGGTGCGCTATTTCATGCCGCACCAATGCCATACCGCATTGGCGATCACCGGCGCGGTTGGCCTGGCCACGGCGGCGGTCACCCCAGGCACGCTGGCCCACACTTTGGTCGGATGCGTGCAGTTGCCCGGCAGCATTACCCTCGAACATCCGAGCGGGGCCCTGGAGGTGGGCCTCAGTCGCAGTTCGGGCGACACGCCAGTGGTTGCCAGCGTGGTGCGTACCGCACGCCGCCTGTTTGAGGGCCGTGTATTTGCGACTACGCCGGCATCTGCCATGGCCAGTTCCACCCAAGCCCGCCAATGGACGTCAGCGGCATGATCTGAACGCGGTCGGCCGGCGCAGGCGCGCCTGTCTGCCATTACAACGTAGATGCTTCACTCCTGGGAGGGATGATGTACAAGCAGTTCTTCATGGCCGCGCTGTGCGCGGCGGGCCTGGCCGCGGCCGGGTGCAGCAAGCCCGACGGCGATGCAGCTGGCACGTCCGCACGCAGCAGCGAAGGTGCCCCGGTGCGCATCAGCGTCGGCTCCTACAACCTCAACAACCTGCCGTTCTTCATCGCCGACGCCAAGGGCTATTTCAAGGACGTCGGCCTCGAAGTGAAGACCGAGAACTTCGCCCAGGGTGGCTCCAAGGTGCTGCAGGCACTCGTGGCCAACTCCACCGACGTGGCGGTCGGCTTCTACGACCACACCATCCAGATGCAGGCCAAGGGCAAGGACGTGGTCGCCTTCGTGCTGCTCTCGCGCAACTCCGGCCTGGTGATGGCGGGGCGCGAGAATGCAACCTTCGATCCAGCACGCCCGGAGACCATCAAGGGCCAGAAGGTGGGCATCACCGCACCCGGCTCGTCGTCGGACTTCTTCGTTCGCCATTTCCTGGCGCAACACGATATTCCGGTCGACAGCATCTCGCTGATCGGCGTCGGCTCCGGCGCCGCAGCGGTTGCCGCACTGGAGCAGGGCAAGATCGACCTGCTGGTGAACTACGACCCTGCCGCCACCCTGATCACCGAGCGCAAGGTCGGCAGGATCATCATCGATGCCCGTAGCGACGACGGTGCCCGTCAGGTCTATGGCGGCCTGTATCCGACCTCGGTGATGTATGCCAACCAGAGCTTCCTCGACAAGCGCCCCGAGGCGGCGGAGAAGATCGCCCGCGCCGAGCAGATGGCACTGAAGTTCATCGCCGACAGCAGCGCCGAGGACATCGTTGCGGCACTGCCGGACAGCTACGTGTCTGGCGACCGTGCCACCTATGCACGCGCCGTGGAGAATGCGCGCGCGATCTTCACCCGCGATGGCCGTTTCACCCCCGCCGACCTGGAAACACCGCTGAAGGTACTGCGCGAGTTCAACACGGATGTGGCCAGCGCCAACATCGATCTCTCCAGGACCTACACCAATGCCTTCGTCGAGCGTGCCAACGCCGCGGCGCCGGCAACCCAACCGTAAGCGGAGGTAATCCCATGGCCCTCAATGCCACCGTGCGCCAGTTCAACGGCGCGCCGCAGCTGGAGCCTGCACAGACCATGGTCGCCATCAACAAGGTGACCATGTCCTTCGGTGAATTCACTGCCGTCCGTGATGTCGACATCCAGGTGGGCAATGGCGAGTTCCTCGCCATTGTCGGGCCCACCGGCTGCGGCAAGAGCACCATCCTCAATTCCGTGGCCGGCCTGTTGAAGCCTTCTTGCGGGCAGGTCAGCATCGACGGCCGCGCGGTCAGCGGCGTGCAGGAATCGGTGGGCTACCTGTTCCAGCAGGATGCACTGCTGCCGTGGAAGACCGCATTCCAGAACGTCGAGCTGGGCCTGCGCTTCCGCGGTGTCGCCGAAGCCGAACGCAAGGCCAAGGCCAATGCCTGGCTGGCCAAGGTTGGCCTGACCGGATTCGAGCATCGCTATCCGCACCAGCTGTCCGGTGGCCAGCGCAAGCGCGTGCAGATGGCGCAGGCACTGATCGTGGAGCCGAAGGTGATCCTGATGGATGAACCGTTCTCGGCACTGGACATCCACACCCGCCACCTGATGCAGAACGAGCTGCTGCGCCTGTGGCAGGAGGATCGGCGCTCGGTGATCCTGATTACCCACGACCTCGAAGAAGCCATTGCCCTGGGGGACCGCGTGGTGGTGCTGTCGTCCGGGCCGGCCAGCCGGGTCGTGCGCAGCTTCGATGTGGATCTGGAGCGCCCGCGCAACGTCGCAGAGATCAAGCTGGATGACCGTTTCACTGACCTGTACCGCGACATCTGGGCCTGCCTGCGCGGTGAAGTGGAGAAGAGCTATGCACGCCAAGACTGACAAGTTCATCCAACTGGCCCTGGTGGTCGTCGTGTTCGGTGGCTGGGAGGGCGGCATCGCGCTCGGCGTGATCGATCCGTTCTTCTTCCCGTCGCCAACGGCGATCGTGCAGCAGGCCTGGACCTGGCTGTCCGACACCTCGTTCTACCAGCATGTCTACATCACCCTGACCGAGACCGCGCTGGGCTACATCATCGGCACCGGGCTGGGTGTGGCCGGCGGTGTTTGGCTGGGCCTGAGCCGGCGCTCGGCACGCATCCTGGATCCCTTCATCAAGGGCTTCAATGCGATCCCGCGCGTGGTGCTGGCACCGATCTTCGTGCTGTGGCTGGGCCTTGGTCTGTGGTCAAAGGTCGCACTGGCCGTAACGCTGGTGTTCTTCACCACGTTCTTCAACGCCATGCAGGGCGTGCGCGAGGTCAATCCGGTGGTGCTGGCCAATGCGCGCATCCTTGGTGCCGGACGCAGCGACCTGTTGCGCCACGTGTACTTCCCGGCGGCCGCCAGCTGGATCCTGTCCTCGCTGCGCACATCGGTCGGCTTCGCCGTCGTCGGCGCCATCATCGGCGAGTACCTCGGTGCTTCGGCCGGCCTCGGCTACCTGATCGCTCAGGCCGAGGGCAACTTCAATGCCGTAGGTGTGTTTGCCGGCATCATCATCCTGGCCGCCTTCGTGCTGGTCATCGACGCGCTGCTGGACGTGGTCGAGAACAAGCTGATCACCTGGCGTCCCAACGCCCAGGCACAGGCCACCAGCTGAGCACGGCCGCCTGAGCCTGCCTGTCGCGCCGCCGGCCTGATCCGGCGGCGCGCACCTCCCCGTCATTCCCCCGCATCACCGCAACAGGCCAGCGCCAGGCCAGGGGGCCGGCTGGCCGGAGAGAGAGCCATGAAACACTCCAGTGTGCTGCCACGCGCAGCGCTATCGGTCGCGCTCGGCCTGCTGCTGGCCAGCGGCCCTGCAGGTGCACAGGCCGTGTCATCCCCGCCGGTGCCCCTCAGCCAGGCAGAACTGTCACGCCTGGTGCAGCAGCAGGCACTGCAGATCCAACAGCTGGAAGCGCGCCTGCGGGCAGTGGAGGGCGAGCAGGGCATTGCGGCCATGCGGCCCGCCCCGCCCGAGCCTGCAGTGGAGGCGCGGGTCGCCGCACTGGAGTCCGGCCAGTCCAGGCTGCCCAAGGTATCGTGGTCCAAGGGTGCCCCGGAATTCAGCAGTGCTGACGGCACTGTGGCTTTCCGCCCACGTGGACGCCTGTTCGTCGATGCCTCCAGTACCGACGGCGCCACCGTGGGCGATCGCAACATCTCCGGCACCGAGATCCGCTCGGTGCGCCTGGGTGCGGAAGGGCGCTACGGCATCCTCGGCTGGGCGGTGGAGGGTGACTTCGCCGACAACGCAGTGGCTTGGAAGTCGGTCTATGCCACGCTGGATCACACCTTGTTCGGGTTGCCAGCCGACCTCACCATCGGCAACCGCCTCAACGACCGCGGCATCGACGGCTCCAGCAGCACATCCAACACGCCGTTCCAGGACCGCAACGTCGTGGGCACGTTGATGCTGCCGCAACGCGGCCTGTTCGGCGTGGGCCTGACTGAACGTGTTTACGGCAAGGGTTGGCATGCCAGCCTGTCGGTGGCCGGCAATGACCTCAACAATGCAGGCACCGACAACGACAGCCAGACCTGGGCCACGCGCGTGCACTGGAATCCCGTGGCCAGCGACCGCGCCACCGTGCACCTGGGCGCCTGGGCCTTCCACGAGGAGATCGCCGCGGGCGCGAGTGGCGTCGTTCGCAGTTCGGCCATCGCAGGGCACTTCAACGACCTGGTGAAGATCGCGCCGGGCACCTTGTCGGGGGCTGATCGCAGCACCGCCTACGGCGCAGAGCTTGCCGGCTTCTTTGGCCCGGCCTGGGCGACCGGCGAATGGGGCACGCGCAACCTGCGCGGCGCCGACGCCAGCGGCCGTTACGATCTGGACCATCAGGCCTGGGCGATCTCGGCCGGCTGGTTCCTGGCCGGTGCGATGCCGGCCTATTCGGGCAAGGCCGGTACATGGGGCCGGGTGAAGGTGGCCGATCCGGTCACCCGCGGCGGTGCCGGCGCGTGGGAGTTGAAGGGCCGCTATGAGGACGTGGACTATGCCGAGCTGCCCACTGGCGGAACAGGGCATGCGTGGACGCTGGGCGCGAACTGGTATCTCAACGATTTCAGCCGCGTGATGTTCGAAGCGATCCGCTGGCAGACCCACAATCGCAGTGGCACCGGGCAGGGCAGGGACGAGGGGACCACCTTCAATACCCGCCTGCAGGTGGCCTTCTAGCATCTGCGTGCCGAATCCTGTGTGCCGCTTGCGTCGATCAGAGCAGCAACAGCGCCCCGATCAGCGCAGGCGGCATCACCAGCGCACCGACGCGCAGGAAGTCGAGCGCGCTGACATGCTCGCCCTCGCGGCGCAGCGCCACCAGCCACAGCATCGTGGCCAATGAGCCGGTCACCGACAGGTTGGGGCCCAGGTCCACGCCGACCAGCAATGCGGCGCGGGTCTGTGCCGGCAGTTCGGCCATCTGGCCCAGCGAGCCTGCGGCGAGGCCGACCGGCAGATTGTTGGCCACGTTGCTCAGCAGCGCGACCGCGCCACCGGCCAGCCAGCTGGCCTGGTGTGGGGAAGCCTGCGCAACGGCCTGCAGCGCGCTGGCCGCCGTCTGGATGACACCGGTCTGGGCCACTGCTTCCACCAGCACGAACAGGCCGGCCACCAGCGGCAGCACGCCCCAGGACACATGGCGCAGCAGCGGCAACGGACTGCGCCGCTGGCGCATCGCCACTACTGCCACACTCAGCGTGCCTGCGCAGAACGTGGCCAGGCCGAGCGGGCCGTTCAGTGCGGACGTCACCAGCAGCACGGTGCCGGTGAACAACACGCCCAGCGCGCTCAGCCGGCCACCTTCGGTCAGCGGGCGATGCTCCGGCGCCGCCACCAGCGGCTGCGCGATCTCGCGCCGATGCACCCAGCGCAGCACCAGATAGGTGGCACCGATCGCGGCCAGTGACGGCAACGCGAACTGCGCCAGCCACTGCATCAAGGGTGGCATGTGCTGGCCGTACACCACCAGGTTGGCCGGGTTGGAAATGGGCAGCACGAAGCTGGCCGCATTGGCGATGAAGGCGCAGACGAACAGATAGGGCAGGGGGTTGGCGCGGGCGGCCTTGCAGGCGGCGTAGACCGCCGGGGTCAACACCACCGCTGTGGCATCATTGGAAAGGAACACAGTCACCAGCGTGCCGACCAGGAACACCAGGTCGAACAGGCGTCGTCCCGAGCCTCCCGCATGACGGACCGCATACAACGCCAGCCAGTCGAACAGGCCTTCGCGCCGGGCCAGCTCGGCCAGCACCATCATGCCGACCAGGAACAGATAGACATCGCGGCCCTCGGCCACCGCGTGCAAGGTCGTGCCGAACGACACCGCTCCCAGCAGTGGAAGCAGAATCGCCGCCCCCAGTGCCCATACGTACTCCGGAATGCGGAACGGCCGGAACAGCAGGCCGAGGGTCGCCACGGTCACGGCCGCCCAGATGAGGAAAGAGGAGCAGGAAGCGAGCATCGGGCGGGGTGTCTCAGCGGCGCCGACGCGTACCTCAACAGGACGCGCCCGCTGCAATCACGGTGGTTCGGGGAAGGCGGCATCATACCCTGCGAGCCGCGCCCTGGCTGTAGCGCCGAGCCCAGGCTCGGCTGTTTGCCGCGTGCCGCTGGCACGCACGCTCCGCGAACGTTTTCTTCGGGCGTTCTTCACCACCACCCCGCATAAGGTGGGAGCCATTCAAGGCGTTGCGGTGGACTCAACGATGTTCGAATACCAGGACTGGACCTTCAACGCCAATGGCCGAACCCTGGTGGCCCGGGTGGAACTGGATGGCGACGGCGGCGGCACCATCAACCGTTACCGGTTGACCCCCGGGCCTGCCCAGTCCGGGCTGTGCATCAAGGTGGCCTCGCAGGAGGAAGCCGCCAAGAGGCTCGAAACCGAGGTGGAGAAGCTGCTCGGCCCAGAGTGGTAAAAAGGGCTTCGCTGCGGCAGAAGCGTTGTGAGGTTGCCAGCGCCACTCCGCAATCTCAGTCCATGCGACGGCCGACCGTATTCTTCCGGCCATGCATTCGCCCTCCAGCCCTCCCGATTTCATGACGGCCCGCCGGCCCTCCGGCTGGGTGCAGAGCGGTGACCGCTGGGACCTGTGGTGGAACGGCCGCTGCGTGGCCAACGTCGTGCCGCATGCCGTGCTCGGTGTCCGCCTGTTCCTCGACGCGCGGAAAATGTCACAGACCAAGGTGGTGGCTGCCGCGAATGCGCGGCAGGCCAAGCGCTACGCCGAACGCTGGTGCGCCGCCCGGCTCTGCCCGCAGTTGCGGCTGCGCGATGCGGTGGCGCGGCTGCTGGATGCCGGTACTCCACCACCTTCCGCGCTCACGCGGGAGCAGCGGCAGCAGGCCCGCCGCCTGGCCGAGGCCGGGTCGCGCGAGATGGGCCGGATCAAGGAGGCGCTGGCGCTGAGACGGACCCCTGCGATGTCGCGAGCGCAGGAGCAGGCACGCCCGCTACCCAGATAGAACCTCGGCCACGTAGTCCTGCGCGCACCTATAATGCCGCCCCCGGGCCCGATCACTTGCTGATCAAGGCACCTGCCGGGTCTACCTGCGGCATCCATCTGGAGTTGATCAAGAATGCAGACGTTCACGGAAGAATGGATTGGCGCCCTGCGGCGCGTCGCACTCTGTGCGGGACTGGCTGCCCTGGCCTGCAGCACGCCTGCGCTTGGCAATGACAACGCAGCCGAGCGGGATCGGGTGATGACTGCGGCGAAGGCCGGCAACGCGGAAGCCCAGAATGAACTTGGAGACAGGTATCTGCGCGGCGCAGGCGTCGACAGGGACGCAGCGAAGGCAGCGGACTGGTACCGCAAGGCGGCCGATCAGGGCTATGCGCCGGCACAATCCATGCTGGGTGTGCTGTATCTGCGAGGCAATGGCGTGCCGAGGGATTCCGCTCAGGCCCTGCACTGGGTACGCAAGGCTGCCGATCAGGGCAATGCGGACGCACAGTCCGATCTCGGGATCATGTACCTGCAGGGCCTGGGCCTGCAGCAGGATGATGCCCAGGCTGTCCTGTGGCTCCGGCGAGCCGCTGAACTCGGCTCGCCAGCCGGGCAGTACAGCCTTGCCAATCTCTATCAGAAGGGACGCGCCGGCCTCACGAAAGACGAGGCCCAGGCCATGCAGTGGTATGCCAGGGCAGCCGTGCAGGAGCTCGGCCTGGCGGGAGTCAAGGAGGCCCGCCTGGAGCTGTGCCTGAATCGCAAGGAGAACGAGGTGTGGTGTGCCGAGATGGACACGCCCGGCGCGTTTGGCCCGGTTGAAGCATTCACAGCGGCTGCCGATGGCGGTGATGTGGAGGCGCAGACCAGGCTCGCCCTGATGTATGCCAAGGGTATCAGCGTAGAGAAGGATGAGGCCCGATCCGCCGACCTGTATCGCAAGGCGGCAATGGCGGGCTACGCGCCTGCACAGGCCGAGCTGGGATACCTGTACTCCATCGGGCATGGGGTGCCCAAGGACCAGGATGAGGACATCTACTGGACCTGTGAGGCTGCAGCGCAGGGAAATCGCAGGGCGATCCGCAATCTGGCCATCAAGCAGACCTACGATCTGTTCGATCCGAAGCAGTGCCCCGAGCGGCGCGCGCGCAAGCGCTGAGTGCCGATGCGTCCGGACCCCGCACAGAGGTCCGGACGCAGATCGCTTGCAGCGGTTACGCCGAGAGCTCCTCGCGCACGATCCTGGCCCCTTCGCTGAGCGCCCGCAGCTTGCCCCGTGCCACGTCACGCGCCAGCGGCGCCATGCCGCAGTTGGTGCTGGGATAAAGCTTGTCGGCATCCACGAACTGCAGCGCCTTGCGCAGGGTGTTGGCCACTTCCTCAGCCGTCTCCACCGTGCTGGAAGCCACGTCGATGGCGCCCACCATCACCTTCTTGCCGCGCACCAGCTCGATCAGATCGATCGGCACGTGCGAGTTGTGGCATTCCAGCGAGATGATGTCGAGGTTGGAGGTCTGCAGCTTCGGGAACGACTCTTCATACTGGCGCCATTCCGAGCCCAGCGTCTGCTTCCAGTCGGTGTTGGCCTTGATGCCGTAGCCGTAGCAGATATGCACGGCAGTCTCGCACTTCAGTCCTTCGATCGCACGCTCCAGTGCGGCCACGCCCCAGTCGTTCACTTCGTCGAAGAACACGTTGAAGGCGGGCTCATCGAACTGGATGATGTCGACGCCAGCGGCTTCCAGCTCCTTCGCTTCCTCGTTGAGGATCTTCGCGAACTCCCAGGCCAGCTTCTCGCGGCTCTTGTAATGCGCGTCGTACAGGGTGTCGATCATGGTCAACGGGCCGGGCAGGGCCCACTTGATCGGTTGCGTGGTCTGCCGGCGCAGGAACTTCGCATCCTCCACGAACACCGGCTTGGGCCGGCTCACGGCGCCGACCACGGTCGGCACGCTGGCGTCGTAGCGGTTGCGGATGCGCACGGTTTCGCGCTTCTCGAAGTCGACGCCGCTGAGATGCTCGATGAAGGTGGTGACGAAGTGCTGCCGGGTCTGCTCACCGTCGCTGACGATATCGATGCCGGCGTGCTGCTGTTCCTGCAGGGACAGGCGCAGGGCATCCTGCTTGCCTTCGGTCAGGCCTTCATCCTGCAGCTTCCAGGGTGACCAGAGCTTTTCGGGCTCTGCCAGCCAGGAGGGCTTTGGCAGGCTGCCGGCGGTGGAGGTGGGGAGCAGTTTCTTCGTCGACATTGCGTCTTGTGTCCTGGGGGCGAATGGAAAATCGATGGATCAGCGGGCAGCCCACTGTTCAAGCACGGCGCGGTACGGCTTGATGAAGTGCTCTTCGGTGAACCTGCCCTGCTTGACCGCCAGCTGGCTGCGCTCTTCGCGGTCGTAGACGATGCGGGTGGAGGAGTAGTCCTGGTGCTTCAGGCTGGGCTGGTAGACCTTGCCGGCCACGGAGTTGGCGTTGTAGATCTCCGGGCGATAGATCTTCTGGAAGGCTTCCATCGTGCTGATGGTGCCGATCAGCTCCAGGTTCGAGTAGTCGCCCAGCAGGTCGCCCTGGAAGTAGAACGCCAGCGGCGCAACACTGCCCGGTGGCATGAAATAGCGCACCTGCAGGCCCATCTTGTCGAAGTACTGGTCGGTGGGGGAGAACTCGCCTTGCCGGTACTCCACGCCCAGGATGGGATGGTGGTTCTCGGTGCGGTGGTAGGTCTTGCTGCTGGAGACGCTGATGCAGATCACCGGCGCCTTGCTGAAGTTGGCGCGGTAGGCCTCCGATTCCAGGAAGTGCTGGAACAGTTTGCCGTGAAGATCACCGAAGCCTTCCGGAATGCCGAAGGTTGCCTTTCCCTCGTTGCTGGCCGGCAGCACCACGCTGAAATCGTAGTCACGCACATAGGACGAGAAGTTGTTGCCGACGATGCCCTCGGTGCGAGCGCCGGTACGCGTGTCGACAATGGTCGGGCGCAGCACTTCGATCAGCGGGAACGGATCGCTGCCATCGGCTCCATCGATGTGCATCTCCACCGAGATGATGTCCAGCTCAACGGCGTAGCGGTCCGCGCTCGGGTTGTCCCAGTGCGCCAGGTCGTTGAAGCGGTTGTTGATCATGCTGATCGTGTTGCGCAGGTTTTCCTGGCGGGATGCGCCACGGGCCAGGTTGGCGAAGTTGGTGGTGATGCGCGTGCCGTCAGCGGGCTGGTAGTCCTCGTTGAAGGGGATGCGCGTGATGCTGAAAGTGAAGGTGTCGGTCGTCATGGGCGGCGTTCCGGGTTGCGGGGGTGACATCCGAATGCAGGTCGCTGGCATTCGGCATTCAGAGGACTGCAGCGGCCTCGGCGGCAGCGGGCGCTGCACGATGGGACAGCGCAAGCAGGGGCAGCGCCCGCTGCACCGCCAGCCGTGCACGCTGGATCAGGGCGTCGTTGTGCACGCGGCCCTCGGCGAAATCGCGGTCGGTGGCGTACACGCCCAGGGGCAGGGTGCGGGCCTGGAAGAAACTGAAGAGTGGCCGCAGCTGGTGGTCGATCACCAGCGCGTGGCGCTCACTGCCGCCGGTGGCGGCGAGCAGGATCGGGGTGTCGACCAGTGCGTCCTGGTGGATGAAATCGAAGAAGTGCTTGAACAGGCCGGTGTACGAACCGCGGTAGACCGGCGTGGCCACCACCAGCACGTCCGCCTGTTCAACGGCAATCAGCTGCTGCTCCACGCTGGCCGGCAGTTGCGAGCGCCACAGCGCACCGGCCAGTTGCGGCGCCAGCTCGCCCAGCTCGATCAGGTGCGGTTCGCAGGCAACGTCCTCGCCGATCAGGTCCAGCAGGTGCTCGGCCAGGGTTGCAGCCCTGGAGGGGCGCTGCAGTCCGCCGGAGACGGCGACGATACGGAGGGGGCGGGTCATCTGTTCGCTTTCAGCAGGAGGGGGAGCTCCTTCGGGCGATCTGCGGGGGCGCAGTCCTGCAGGCCGGCGAGGTGACCGGGCTGGCAGGCAACCGAAGGCATGACCCGATCCTAGTCATGCCCTTCCATGACGTAAAATGGTATTACTTCACTAATCCATGAGCAGGATTCATCGTCATGCTGGAACGGATCCACCTCAGCATCGTGCAGCAGGTCGAGCAGCAGGGCTCGTTGACCGCCGCCGCGGGCGTACTCAACCTGACCCAGTCTGCCCTGAGCCACAGCATGAAGAAGCTGGAACAGCAGCTGGGCACCGATGTCTGGCTGCGCGAAGGCCGCAGCCTGCGCCTGACCCAGGCCGGGCAGTACCTGCTGGCGGTGGCCAATCGCGTGCTGCCGCAGCTGGACCTGGCCGAAGAGCGACTGGGCCAGTTCGCACAGGGCGAGCGCGGTGCACTGCGCATCGGCATGGAATGCCATCCCTGCTACCAGTGGCTGCTGAAGATCGTCTCGCCGTACCTGGCCGCCTGGCCGGACGTGGATGTGGACGTCAAGCAGAAGTTCCAGTTTGGTGGCATCGGCGCGCTGTTCGGCTACGAGATCGACCTGCTGGTCACGCCCGATCCACTGCTGAAGCCGGGCCTGAAGTTCGTGCCCGTGTTCGACTACGAGCAGGTGCTGGTGGTGGCCAGGAGCCACCCCCTGGCCAAGGTGGATCACGTAAAGCCGCGCCAGCTCGGCCAGGAAGTGCTGATCAGCTACCCGGTGCCGTTCGAGCGCCTGGACATCTACAACCAGTTCCTGCTGCCGGCCGGCATCACGCCGCGGCGCCACAAGACCATCGAAACCACCGACATCATGATGCAGATGGTGGCCAGCGGCCGTGGTGTGGCCGCGATGCCGCGCTGGCTGGTGGAGGAGTACGCGGCGCGCATGGACGTGGTGCCGGTGCGCCTGGGGGCGAAGGGCATTCCCAAGCAGATCTACCTGGGTGCGCGTGAGGCCGATACCGGCATCGACTATCTGCAGGCCTTCGTCGAGCTGGCGCGTAACAGCACGCCGGTTGCCGGCAATGTGGGCGGAGCGCGTTGATGCCTGCACGCGCGCCTGATCGGGCGGAAGCCTTCATCAACAGGTTTTCGCTGGAAGTGAGCGCCAAGGCCATGCCGGCACTGCGCGCGGAAGCGGATCGCATCGCTCCGGGAACGACGATCTCGATCCCTTACCTGGCGAGCGAGGACGACGACGCCCGGCTGGCGGCCGCGCGCACGGTGCGCGAACTCGGCTTCGAGCCGATGCCGCATCTCTCTGCCCGCCGCATCGGGTCGCGTGCGGCGCTTGCGCGGTTCATGGAACGCGCCGCCAGCGATGCGGGGGTAGAGAAGTGCCTGCTGATCGCCGGTGACCTAGCCACGCCTGCCGGGCCGTTTGCTGACAGCATTTCGCTCATCGAGACAGGGCTTCTGGAGCGCTCCGGCATCAAGGTTGTGGCCATCGGCGGGCATCCGGAAGGCCATCCGGTGATGACCGCCGAGGATCGGTGGCGCGTGTTGGAACGCAAATGCCAGGCCATCGAAGCGCAGGGCATGGCGCCGTTGATCATCACCCAGTTCGCCTTCGATGCCGATACCGTGCTGGCCTGGCTGGATGCGCTGCGCGCCCGTGGCATCACGGTTCCGGTACTGGTGGGCGTGCCCGGCCCGGCCAGCATTGCGCGACTGGCCCGCTACGCCGCGATGTGCGGCGTGGGTGCCAGTGCATCGATGCTGGCGCGGTACGGCATCTCGATCGGCCGGCTGCTGGGAACGGCAGGGCCGGAGGTGTTCATGGATCGCCTGCTGAGTGGGCTGACGGACGCCCATGGCCCGGTCAGCCCGCACTTCTTCCCGTTCGGTGGCATTGCGCCATCACTCGGCTGGATAGAGCGGTACCGGCGGCGCACGTCGGCCGCCAGCGTTTGATGCTCTATCGATGATCGCGTGGCTGGGCCCTTCAGCCCGGCAGTTCGCACTTCATCCTGCCGTCCACGTAGTACGGCTTGGGTACGTTTGGGTTCTCGCTGGTCTTCTCGAAGACCACCTCGAAGGAAGCCGCATCGGGCGAGCCCTTGCGGTCGGTGCACGCGTCCTGCAGCTTCTTCTTGACCGCCGCGATGCCCGCATCGCGATTGGCGCCGTCGGCGCTGTTGGTCAAGTTCACGCTCTCGGCGGAGGCCAGGGGGCTCAGTGCCAACAGGCAGCCGGTCAACATCAGGGTGTGCAGCTTGGTCATGGTCATACCTCGTTGGTCTGCAATGAGGTCCCAGCATAGAGACAGGCTGTTAAAGGCCCGTGGCCGCCCCGGTTTCGTAGCCGGTTCTGCGGCATTCGTCGTCGAACACGTGAGGTTGGTCGGACGTTTTCCCTTCGCGGGAGGTGTTCGGCTAGGCTGCAGCGACTGACCGCAAGGATGAAGACACCCATGATCCGCTGGCTGTTCCTCGCGCTTGCCGCGCTGCCGCTCGCTGCCGGGGCCGTGGTCATCCGCCACGACGTGGACGATGCCCGCTACCGGATCGAGGGATCAGAATTTCCCGCCCTGGCCGACATGCCGGGTGAAGGGCAGGGCGTTCTGATCGCCCCACAGTGGGTGCTGACGGCAGCGCATGCCGCACCAATGGAAGGGATGGGGCTGGCCATCGCCATCAACGGCAGGGACTACGGCGTGGAGCGCGTGTTCGTGCACCCCGGCTACAGGAGAATGCCCGACGCATTGGGAAAGGAGGCGCTGGCGACGGGAAGCCCGGCGAAGATCCACGCGTTCCTGGCCGGGTCGGATGACATTGCATTGATCCGGCTCGCCACCCCGGTGAACGATGTGCAGCCCGTAGCACTCTATCGCGGCAGCGCCGAGGTCACGCAGGTCGCCGCCTTGATCGGAAAGGGCGCCACCGGCAACGGTGCGATGGGGCTGGTACCGGGCGGGCCACATCGCACCACGCTGCGGCGGGCATACAACGCCATTACCGGTGGCAATGATCGCTATCTCTGGTATCGGTTCGATGCCCCGCCACAGGGTCTCCCACTTGAAGGCGTGCTCGGTAACGGGGACAGCGGCGGCCCATTGCTGATCAAGGATCACGGCGCCTGGCAACTGGTCGGACTGGGCTCCTGGATCACCGCCGTTCCCGAGCATGCCCTTGAAGCCGGCTTCTATGGCCAGGTGGTGCACAACGTTCGGGTATCGCGCTATGTGGGTTGGATCGAGAGCGTCCTGAGTGCGCCCGTTTACCGCCCAGTAACACCCGAAGACTGACAGCTGTCACTGGTTGCAACCCGGGCGGAAGCGAATAGTGGGCGCCAAGGCGAGGGCACCTCGCCACCACCCACCAAGGCGACCGCTCATGAACATGCTCCAGCAACTCACCTCGCAGACGCCGATCTGGGTCTGGCTGCTCCTGGCGTTCCTGGTCACGCGCGGCATTGCCGCGATGAAGCCGGGCGAAACGTCACTGCAGAAACTGGCCGTCGTGCCTGCGCTGTTCACCGTATGGGGCGCCTGGTCGATCAGCCATCGCTACGGAGTGTCCTGGAGCGCTTGGGGCGAGTGGCTGGCCGGCATCGGCACCGGCGCGGCACTGGGGTGGCTGCTGCTGGGCCACGTAAAGCTGACTCTGGATGGCGCCACCGGAAAGCTCTGGCGCAACGCGGACTACAGCGTGTTGCCGCTGCTGCTGGTCACGTTCCTGGTGAAGTACGGTTTCGAAGTTGCATTCGCGGTGTCACCGTCATTGATCGCCAATGCCGGCGCCAGTGCGGCCTACCTGCTGCTTGCCGGTGGATTCACCGGCCTCTTCATCGGCAAGTACTGCCGCTATCTGGCCTCGTTGCGACGGGACGCAGCGGGGAAGGGGCTGGAGGTCGCAGGCTGAATCCCACTCCGCCGTGATGCATCACATTAATAGCCCGGGAGGGTAGTGCCGACTGCTGGCCGGCGCCCCTTGTCCCTACAGGCTCCAATCAACCCGCATGCCGGCGATCAACGCATTCGGCAGGTCCCGCTGGCGGGCGGGCTCGTTGAACTGGTCTGGATGCACGATGTAGTGCAGGTTCGGGGCGATCCGGAGCTGCGGGGTGAGCTGGATGCCATAGCTCAGTTCCATCATCACCTGGCTCCCGTGCGGCGTGCCGCTACCGCCGGCCGCGGCGCGGGCAAGGCGCAGGTTCTCCAGCGCGATGCTGCTGTACTTCTGCTGGGTCACAACGAAAGCGATGCTGTCCTGCGGCCGGCTGGCGAACGTGCCTTTCTGCACCATGCCAGCCTGCAGGAAATGATCCTCGATCAACTGGCCGGAGGTGCCCTTGAGCGCCGCACCGAACAGGGTCAGGCCGCGGCCGCCACCATCACTGGTGAGCTGTTGCTCGAAGCGGGCGAACGCACCGGATCGGCCGCGACGGGACGCATAGTCCTGCCCGCTGAGCAGCGCCGGGCTGCCGTTGGCATCTCGCAGCGGATCCAGATAGGTCGAGTTGTCCTGCCAGCCACCGAGTTCGTAGCGGGCTTTCAGCCGTGCCGAAGCAGGGCTGCGCCAACCGAGCGTGTAGGGCACGATCCAGCCGGTGGCCTGGTGGGTACTCCATTTCAGACCGTGCTGGCCGTCCTCGGCCTGGCTGGGATCGACCTGGTAAGCGCCGACGCGCACATAGACATCGGGCGTCACCCAGGCCGTGGCATCGGCCATCCAGCTCGATACCGGCCACCAGGTGAAATTGCTGGTGCGGAACACGTAGGTCGGGTTGCCGCAGGCCGAATTGCCCTGGAAGTACTGGCACAGCTCCGAACCGAGGTGATGGATGTTGGCGACGCTGCGCCCGGCTTCCAGCACCAAACGGTCGTTCAGCAGTTTCTGTTCAAGCGTCAGGTTGGCCAGGCGCGTGCCCTGGCCGCCGTAGATTTCCTGCACCGAGGTGCTGTTGCCAGTGCTGCTGTTGGCCAGATTGGTGCCATGGCGGTTGATGCCGTAGGCCTTGATCGTCGCGCCCTGCCAGCCAAACGCAGCATCCAGGTTCACGTCGGCGCCGAACATCAGCTGGCCGGCATACGCCGTGCCGCTGCGCTTGCCGCCGTCGAGCGTGGCAGCCGCTTCGCCGGTGTACGCCAGCTTGGGGGTGAAGACGTCGCTCGCGTCGGCGGCTGCGGCCACGGACGGCAGGGCCAGCAGGATCGCTACCGGCAACAGGCGGCGGGAAGAGCAGGTCATGGGCGAGGTTCCGTTTACAGGGTGGGAGCCGTGACCGGCTTCTTGAGGACGCGCAGCGCGACCGCGGTGACGGCCACGCCGGCCACCAGTGCCAGCAGGTAGACGCCAAGGTGGGTGACCGCGTTCGGGATCGGCAGCACGAACACCCCGCCGTGCGGCACCTTCAGCTCGACGCCTGCGGCCATCGAGATCGCACCGGCCACGGCCGAGCCGAGAATCAGCGCCGGAATGGTGCGCAGCGGGTCGCGCGCGGCGTAAGGGATCGCACCCTCGGTCACGAAGCTGAGGCCAAGCACGCCCGCGGCACCGGCCGTGCCACGCTCCTCGGCAGTGAAGCGGTTGCTGAACAACCACGTTGCCAGCGCAATGCCCAGCGGCGGCGTCATGCCGCCGATCATCGTCGCAGCCATCGGCGTGTAGACCTGGCTGGAAATCAGTGCGGTGGAGAACGCGTAGGAGGCCTTGTTGACCGGCCCGCCCATGTCCACCGCCATCATTCCGCCCAGCAGCAGGCCGAGCAGGATCGCGCTGCTGCCCTGCATGCCGCGCAGCCAGTCGGTCAGCCAGGCCAGCAGTCCGGCAACCGGCGTACCGATCACGTACATCATCAACAGACCGACCAGCAACGTGCCAAGCACCGGCAGGATCAGCACCGGCTTGAGGCCTTCCAGGCTGCGCGGCAGGCGCAGCGCACGATTGATCCAGTGCACACTGTAGCCGGCGATGAAGCCGGCCAGGATGCCGCCGATGAAGCCCGCATCCATGTTGACTGCCACCAGTCCGCCGATCATGCCCGGCGCGATACCCGGGCGATCGGCGATGGAGTAGGCGATGTAACCGGCCAGCGCCGGCACCATCAACATGAAGCCGGACTTGGCGCCGATCTGGAACAGCGACCAAGCCAGCGTGCCCTTGTGTGCATCGTCGAAGGCATAGATGCCGCCGAGCGCGAACGCCAGTGCGATCAGCAGGCCACCGGCAGTGACGAACGGCAGCATGAACGACACGCCGGTCATCAGGTGCTTGTAGGGACCGGTGACCTTGGCCTTTTCGGTGGTGCGGCCTGAAGCCGCCGTACCCGCCTGCACGCTGGCCTCGGCCAGCGCCTTGCGGATCAGGCTCTGGCCGTCATTGATCGCCGGCTTGGTGCCGCTCTTGAACAGGCGTTTGCCAGCAAAGCGTGACAGATCGACTTCGCGGTCGGCGGCGATCAGCGCCAGGTCGGCGGCAGCGACTTCTTCGTCGCTCAATGCGTCCTGCGCGCCGACCGAGCCCTGGGTTTCCACCCGGATCGCGTGGCCCAATGCCTTGGCGGCTTGCTGCAGGCCTTCGGCCGCCATGAACGTGTGGGCGATGCCGGTCGGGCAGGAGGTAACGGCGACGATGTGCTTGCTGGCGTCCGGGGCGGGCGCGGTTCCGGACGTCGCGGCAAGCTGCGCCAGCACGGCAAGCGGGTCGTCCAGCACCTCACCGAGGCTGGCGCGTACGATCTGGGCGCTGCCGAAGCGCGCGGCATCCGCCTCGCCGTCACCCACCAGCAGCAGCTGCGTTGCGGCGGCGGCCTGCGTGGCGGGCAGTGCCCCGGTCACGCCCTGGTCGCTGCGAATTTCGATCGCCAGTTCAGCGCCTTGCTGGCGGGCGGCGCGGCGCAGCGCTTCGGCGGCAAGAACCGCCTCGATGCTGCGTTCGCCTGCGGCGATGACTACGGGGGAAGCTTGCATGGGCACTCCTGGAATTCTTCGGGTTCGTCCTTGCGGGAGGGGGCGGGCCAGCCGCAGCTCCCTCTGCAGGGGTTTCAATCCAACCGCTCGATCAGTACGTCGCCGGTCCACGCGCGCACCTGCGCCGGGTCCAGTCGTCGCGCGTCGCCGCTCTCCAGCCGGCTCATCGAGAACGCCGTCGCCAATCGGGCGCAACCCGTCAGATCCAGGGAGGGCTCCAGCAAGGCGGCGGCGATGCCGGCGACCATGGCATCGCCAGCACCGACCGTGCTGCCGCGTGCCAGTCGCGGCGGTCGCGCGATCAGGGCGCCGCTGCGATCAATGAACAACGCGCCGTCGGCGCCCATCGAGACCGCCACAAGCGCAACTCCGCGTTCAACCAAGGCGTGGCCTGCGGCCCGCAGGGCGCTGCGATCCGGCAGCGGCGTACCGGTCCAAGCCTCCAGTTCGTGGCGGTTGGGCTTGATCGCGTAGGGCAGTGCGCCCTGTGCGCCGCTCAACGCCGCGGCCAGCGCGTCGCCACTGGTATCCAGCAGCACGAGCGCACCGGCGGCGCTCGCCTGCGCCTGCAGTCTCGCCCATGCATCGGCTGGCAGCCCGGACGGCAGGCTGCCGGACAGCACCACCGGCAGGTCCGGCTGGAGCAGGGCGTCGAGTCGGCACGATACCGCGTCCAGATCGGCATCACACAGTGACAGGCCGGGCAGGTTGATGTCGGTGGTCTCGCCGCTGGCCTCTTCGACCAGCTTGATGTTGGTGCGGGTGCGGCCCGCAACGCGCAGGCAAGCGTCTGCGATGCCGCGCTCGGCGAACAACGCGCTGAACACGCCGTCGTTGCCATTGCCGAGCACGCCCATCGCGGTGGTCGGCACGCCCCAATCGGCCAGGCAGGCGGCCACGTTGATGCCCTTGCCGCCGGCGGCGTCGCGGGAGCTGTGGGCACGATGCACCTGTCCCGGATGCAGGTGCGCCAGCCGCACGGTCTGGTCGATCGCCGGGTTCAGGGTAACGGTGAGGGCCTGGGCGCTCATGCGTGCGCTCCATCAAGGGCACGCACCTGCTCGGCGGTTTCGCAGTCCAGCGCGGTAGTGGCCAGCGCTTGCAGATCGGCCAGCGCGTTGCCACGCAGGCGTGCCTTCACGGCCGGGATGTCGTTCGGGGTCATCGACAGTTCGTCCACGCCCAGGCCGGCCAGCAGCATTGCGCCGAAGGGATCGCCGGCCAGGCCACCGCAGACGCCAACCCAGCGTCCATGCAGGCGTGCGCCTTCCACTGTGGCGCGGATCGCGCGCAGCACGGCCGGGTGCAGGCTGTCGGCCTCGGCCGCGAGTTCCGGGTTCTGGCGGTCGATCGCCAGCACGTACTGGGTCAGGTCGTTGGTGCCGATCGAGAAGAAGTCGGCATGGCGCGCCAGCACATCGCTCTGGGCTGCTGCGGCAGGGACTTCAATCATGATCCCGATCGGCACTTCGGGTGCCTCGAGCGCGGCGCGCAACCGTTCGCAGATGGCGCGCAGTGCAATCAGCTCGGGCACCGAGGTGATCATCGGGAACATGATGGACAGGCGTGCGCCGTCCTTCGCCGCGCGATACAGCGCACGCAGCTGTGGTTCCAGCAGGTCGGGGCGGCGCAGCAGCAGGCGCGCGCCACGCACGCCGAGAAACGGATTTTCCTCGCGTGGCAGCTCCAGATGAGCGACCTGCTTGTCGCCACCGATATCGAGCGCGCGCACGATCAGCGGGCGGCCGTCGAGTGCCTTGGCCATCGCCACGTACGTGGCGTACTGCTCATCCTCGCTGGGCGTGCTCCCGCGCTCGAGGAACAGGAATTCGGTGCGCATCAGGCCGACGCCTTCCGCGCCTTGCTCCAGTGCCAGCGGCACCTGCTCGGGAAGGTTGACGTTGGCGCCGATGTCGATGCGGTGGCCGTCAGGGGTCTGTGCCGGCTGCGCGCGTTGCGCCGCTTCACGCTCGCGGATCTGCTGCTGTTCGGCGATCCACGCACGTGCCGAGGCGAGATCGGCCTCGGACGGCGACAGATAGAGGCGCCCGCTGCTGCCATCGATGATCGCCTCGCTCCCCGCGCTGATCGTCAGCAGCTCCGCGCCAGCGGCGACCAGCGCCGGCAGGCCCAACGTGCGCGAGAGGATCGCGGTGTGCGAGGTCGGCCCGCCCAGCGCGGTGGCGAGGCCGAGCACGCGACCGGTATCGAGGTTGGCCGTGTCGGACGGCGACAGATCAGCAGCGAGCAGGATGCAAGGATGTGCAGGCAGGTCGGCAAGGCCGCCACCCGCCGCGGACGGATCAAGCTGTGCCAGTACGCGCCGGCCGACGTCACGCAGGTCGGCGGCGCGCGCGGCCAACACCGGGTTGCCCAGTGCCGCCAGGCCGGAGGCGATCTGCTCGATGGCCTGGTGCCAGGACCACGCAACGCCATGGCCTTCGACCATCAGCTGGCAGGTACGGGTAATCAGATCGGTGTCGTCGAGCAGCGCGGCCTGCGCCTTGAAGATTGCCGCATCCGAGGCGCCGAGCCGGCGCTGGGTGTCGTCCTGCAGTGCAGCCAGCTGCTGGCGGGTGCGGCTGAGCGCCTCCTGCAGGCGTGCGCCGCCTTCGCCGAGCGGGGTGGGGCGGTCAGCAACGTCGGCATGCGTGCTGGCCAGCACATGCACCGGGCCGATCGCCAGGCCTGGGCTGGCACCGATGCCGACGATCGCCGCCTGTGCGTCGGGCGGATTCCAGCCCGCAACCGGCGCGGCCTTGCGCTGCGCCGCGCGCTCGGCATCGGCCCTTTCCTGTGCCACCAGCCCGTCCATGACCTTGCGCAGCGCGGCCAGCAAGGCAGGGGCATCGGCGCCCTCGGCAGACACGCTGACCGCGTCGCCATGGCGCAACCCGAGCTGCAGCAGCGCCACCAGGCTCTTGGCATCGGCAGCCTGATCGCCCGCGCGGACCTGTGCGCGGGCCGCGAAGCCGCGCGCTGTTTCAGCCCAGCGCGTGGCCGGGCGTGCGTGCAGCCCGTTGGGATAGGCGATGGTCCAGTCGAAACGCTCGGCCAGGTCAGTCACCGGCACAGTGGGGGCCGTGGTCGCAACATCGCCGGTCAGCGCGCTGATGATCTCGCTCGCATCTGCCGTGGTGAACAGGCGCTGCAGCGTTGCGTCATCCTGGATCAGTCGGGTCAGCCGGCGCAGCAGGGTGATGTGGGTATCGGACTGGGCGGCAATGCCGACCACCAAGCGGGTGACCTGGCCCGGATTCCACTCCACGCCTTGCGGGAACTGCAGCACGGCAATGCCATCGCGGCGCACCAGGTGACGGTCCTCGCCCAGCCCGTGCGGAATGGCCACGCCATGGCCGAGGAAGGTGTTCGCCAACGCCTCGCGACGCCACATGCTGGCCTCGTAACCCGGCGCAACGCAGCCGGCAGCGACCAGCATCTGCGCCACCTGGGCGATGGCGTCGGCCTTGTCGAGCGCCCGCGCATCCAGGCGGATCAATTCCCGGCTGACGGGGGCAGGGGTAGTCAAGGGCTGCAAGGCGGGCTCCGGCAAAGGGGTGCTGTGGCGTATTGGGAACGTTCCCAGTGATCATTTCAATGTGCACTGCACAAAAGCCAATAGTCCTTTGGCGTTAGCATTGTCCTGAATGGCCATCCGGCCTCGAACAGTGAAAGTTTCCGGGAACGGTTCCAATGAGCATCAGCATCAACGACGTCGCGCGCGTGGCGGGGGTCTCCAAGTCCACGGTGTCGCGCGTGCTCGGCGGCGGCCCGGTCAGCGAGGTCGTGCGTGGCCGGGTGGAGGCGGCGATCCGCCAGACCGGCTATCACCCCAACCTGCAGGCACGGCGCCTGCGTGCCCGGCACACCGGCATCATCGGGCTGATCGTGGCGGACATCCGCAACCCGTTCTTCACGGCGCTGATCCGAGCGGTGGAGGAGGTTGCCTATCGCGAAGGCCTGCGCGTCACCCTCTGCAACACCGACGAGGACCCCGAGCGCGAGGCGCTGTATCTGCAGTTGATGCACGAGGAGCGCATCAGTGGACTGATCTTCGCGCCCACCCGGACCACGGTGGGCCGGCTGGAGCGGCTCACACTGGACTATCCCACGGTGCTGGTGGACCGCGCCGCACCCGGCGGATCGATCGACAGCGTGGTGCTCGACAATCCGGCCGCGATGGCGGGCCTGGTCGAGCATCTGGTCGCGCGCGGCTATCGCCGCATCGGCGGCCTGTTCGGCAGCACCAGCACCACGGCGGCCGAGCGTCGCGACGGCTATCTCGCTGCGATGCGTACACATGGGCTTCAGCCGGATTACCGCGAGGTTGAGCCCACGGCTGAAGCGGCCATTGCAACGGTCGATCAGTGGCTGGCCGGCCCATCGCGGCCGGAGGCGCTGGTCGCCAGCAACAGCCTGCTGCTCATGGGAGCGTTGAAGGCCGCCCGCAGTGCAGGCCTGGCAATTCCGGACGCGCTGGCGCTGGCGGGCTTTGACAACGAACGCTGGACCGAACTGGTCGAACCGGGCATCACCGTGATCGAACAGCCGGTCGAAGAGATGGGGCGCGCAGCGATGTCGCTGTTGCTTGAGCGCCTGCGCGCGCCGGAGCTGCCGGTACGCCGGCTGGTGATGACGGGCCGGTGCGTGGTGAGGGGATCAACGGCCTTGCGATGAACCGGCGGCCGTTTGCGGCCATCCATGGAGGGATACCCTCGCGTACATGTGGGTCATGGCTGCCCCTTGGCCTGGCGTATCAAATGAATGGTCATGAGTGGGCCGCTGCAGCCCGCCGGGATGGTCGCGGCAAGGCTCGAACGGAGCAGATCGTTGCCATGACCTCCTCCGAATGATGCAGCGATTCCGAACGCCATCATTTTCCCCGATCGTACGTCCTGCACCCCTATGGGAACGTTTCCCCTTATGGCCAGCGAGTAACCATCGGGCCATGCCGCAAGATAAGCCGTGCCACCTGGGTCCACGAAGTAGACACAGCCATTGATTGGCTGCAGTACTCCCCTTAGCAGCCCGGTTGCAAGGACCGCACTCTGCTCAGGCGGGAGCTTGACAAGGACCGGTGATCGGGCCTCCCTGGCACCTGCCAGCGGGGGCACGGAGGTGCAGGCGGCAACCATCAAAACAAAGAGCGCCGCGAACTTCGCTGAGAACCTGCCCGGCATCATGGACATCTCCTGCCTCCATGCCACAGATTGTTTCCGACCCGAAAGAACATCGGCCGCATCATCAATCAAGTTGCGGCGGGCTTGACGGCATTCTGCCATTCCGCCGATAACCGCGGCCAGTTTTACGAACGGGCGCCGCACGGATGGGCGCAGCATGTTCTGCTCAATCCTCAGATGTCTTCTGGCAGTTTCGATTCCCCGGCGGACGATGTGGGCCCGGGATGATCGCCCCGGAACGTAAGCGCACTGACTACGGCCAGGGCACAGGCACATGCGCCCGCGTAGGCCATGGCAAGCCGATAGCCGAAAAGCAGCGACTGGTGCGCAACGTCGCTGGACACAACCTGGGCTGCGGCCGTCAGCCCATCCAGGCGCGCTGTACCAGCGGACAACCCCTCGGCAAGCGATCGCAGATGCGAAGGATCGCCCCCGGGCAGGTTCGTTTCAAGTGCGTAGTAAGTACCTTTCACCAGAATCAACCCCACCACGGCGATGTTGATGGCCAGGCTGATGAATCTGGCGCTGGTATCCATGCCGGATGCCATGCCAGCGCGGTCGCTGGGCACGGAACTGGTCGTCGTGTTGGTGATGGGCGTATTGATCACCCCCAGGCCCGAGCCCGCAAGAATGCAGCCTGGCAGCAGGGTCAGCCAGCTCGCGTTTTCCGCGCCTGCACCGATCGCCATCATGAGCATCCCGCCGCCCATGGCAAACATCCCGACGGGGATCACGCGCTCAGGCCCGAAGCGCACAGCGAGACGCTCGCCGCAAGGCGGCAGCAGCAGCGACGGCAATGTGTATGCCAGGACAGACAGGCCGGTCGCGATGCTTGAGTAGCCAAGTCCGTGCTGGAAGAACAGTGGCAGGTACACCATCAGTGGCCAGAAACTGAAGTTCATGCCCATCGAGCCCAGCAATGCGCCCGAGAAGCGCCGGTTGCCGAAGATGGAAAAATCGAACATCGGGTCCGGCACCCTGCGCTCGACCGCGATGAATACCGCCAGGCTGATGACGGCAACCAGAGCGGCCGCCATGGAAGAGGCGCTTCCAAGGCCTGCAGGAATGCCCTGGGTGATGTACCAGGTGAAGGAAAAGACGGCCACTGACAGCGAGACGATTCCTGCAAGGTCCAGTTTCCGCTGGCTTGGCGCCCGCGATTCCCGGATGCCCAGAACGGCGAGAGCTGTCGCGCCCACTGCCAGGGGCGCATGCACCAGGAACACCCAGCTCCAGCTGCTGATGACAACAACGCCAGCACCAATGACCGGTCCGAAACCCAGCCCTATGCCAAAGACCACGCCCCAGATGCCAAAGGCCTTGGCGCGCTGTGCGGAGTCACTGAACTGATGGGAAAGCACTGTAAACACGCAGACCAGCATTGCGCCTCCCGCCGCACCCTGCAGCGATCGAGCCACGATCAACGCCGTTCCGCTTCGAGCAAGGCCGCAGGCCAGGGATGTGATGCCGAACAGCAACAGGCTGATCACGAAGATGCGCTTGCGCCCGTACCGATCCGCCAGTGCGCCAGCCGCCATCAGCACCGTCGTGCAGGCGAGGGTGTAGGCATTCATGATCCACTGCAGGCCGCTGAAGCTGCTGCCAAGCTCTGTCTCCAGAATCGGCAGGATGACCGGCACGCTGGAGATTTCCAGCCCGAACATCAGGGACGCCAAGCACGCCGCAGAAAGCGTCAGGCGGTCTCGAGCGGCAGGTGAAAGGGAAGTCATGGGTCTCCTCAGGCAGGTCCGGGATCTGGCGCACTGCCGGGTCGACTGCAGCTGCGCGTTTCAAGTGAGCGGCCATCTTGGAGGGACTTCCATGATGATAAAAATGATTTGATTTAATAGAATTGATCAATCCTCATCATGGATTGCCCCGGTGTTCTTTGACCCCGACCTGCTGCGTGCCTTTGTCGCCGTCGTAGAGACCGGCGGCTTCACCAAGGCGGGTGAGCGCATGAACCTCAGCCAATCCGCCATCAGCCACCAGATCCGGAAGCTGGAAGAGCAGGCGGGCAGCGCCTTGCTGAAACGGACCACGAGAAGCGTGACACTCACCGAAGACGGCGAAGACTTCCTGCGACATGCCGAGCAGATTCTTGCTGCCCAGAGCCTGCTGGTTCGCCGGTTCCAGAGGACTCCTGTTACAGGGGCAGTGCGCCTGGGTGTGCCAGAGACCTATGCCGGCGACCGGCTGACCGCAATGCTGTCGCGCTTCTCCCGCAGGTTCCCCGCGGTGCGGCTGGATGTAGTCGTGGAGTCCTATGGGGCACTGAACGAACAGATACAGGCGGGAACACTCGACCTGGCGGTGAACCTGTTCCTGCGGGAGGACGTTGAGTGGCCGGTTCTGAGGCGGACACGTTTCGTCTGGGCCATCGGCTCGGGATTTGAGTACGAACCGGAGAAGGCGCTGCCACTCGCACTCGCGCCCAGCCCGTGCATGCACCGCGACGTGTGCATCGGAGCACTTGTTGAAGCCGGCCTGGAATGGCGCGTCACCTTTACCTCGGCGAACCAGCAGGGCCTGCGATCGGCTGCGAAGTCCGGGCTCGCCATCACTGTCGCTCTTCAGGATGACATCCAGGATGGCCTGATGATTGCGGGCAGTGGATTGGGGCTTCCTGTGCTCCCCGCCGCGAGCTTCCGGCTGATGCGCAGTGCGGCCGTCCGGACGCCCGCGATCGAAGCGTTGGAGGAGCAGTTGCTCCGCGCTGGCGATGGCGCATGTTCGGTCCGTGCACTCAGCGCGGTGGGCTGAAGCGCAGCGACTGGACAGTACGTTTCGTAACGGGCGGTAACGGATATCCGCGTGCGCTGGACGGGTTGATCCCCGCACGACCTGGATTCGCCTTCGCATTACGGCAAGAGCGGGCCAGGGGAGTTCCAATTGCAAATGACTCTCACTACACTTGCGGCATCCAACCCCTTCCGTCGCCTATGGCGGCCAGAACTCCGGCTCCCAACGTGAATTCCCCGCGCCACCTGTGCAGACCGCAGGCATTTGCCCTGAGGGTGATGTGTCCACGCTAGGCCGGGGCACGGACAGCAACGCGGAACAGGCCTCCTCCACAGAGCCGGGCATTCCTGAAGACGCCTTGCCAACGGGCGGGAACCTCCTTGCGAAAGCCTATGCCCGCTGGCGCGGACCCATCCTCCGTGGTCTTGCACGCGTCAGAGGTGCGGACGGTGAGGACGCCCTGCACGACGGTGCGGTGAAGTGGATTGCGGCATGCCCTGCACTGGAATCCTGCGATCAACAGGGCGCCTACCTTCGCCGGACGGTGATGAACACCGTGGCCGACGAATACCGCGAGCATCATGCTGGGCGACGCCTTCAGACCTTGCCGCTGGCAGACGCGGAGGAGGCTGGCCACGCCATGGCCAGCGATGAATCACAGTGCCCGTTGCAGCTCAGCGCCCAGCGGCAGCGCCTGGAACGCCTTCGAGAGGCACTGGCCGAGCTGCCGGAACGTCAACGCGAAGCCTTCGTGCTCTGCCGCTTCGATGGGCTGACCCAGGAGGACGTGGCCGCTCGCATGCAGATCTCCCGCCGCATGGTGGTCAAGCACCTGTCGCGAGCGGTTGCCTACTGCGAAGTGCGGGTACGCTATGCGTCTCTGGCACAGATGCAGGAGCTGCATCGCCCGACCAAGGCGGGCGAGGCGTTGGCGCCTGCCATCGATGCTGATTTTCCCTGCCGATGACCGATCTCCCTTCTGCCGCAGGTTCCGACCCGTTTGCCCTGCATGAGGCCGCCGCCGCGTGGCTGGTACGACGGCAGGATGCGGACTGGCAACCGAAGGACGAGGCGGCCCTGCAGCACTGGCTGGCCGAGAGCGAAGCACATCGACAGGCGTTCGCCGATGTGACCAGAACCTGGCACGACCTGGGCCAGCTGCCACGCCCCGTACTGGCCTCGGACGCGCATGCGGTGATCGCCACAGCAGTACCTGCACCTGCCGCTCCACGGCGAGGCAGGGCGGCGCGGCGTGCACGGTCGTGGCGCCTGCCACGCGTTGCGGCGGCTGCGGCCGTGGCGATGCTGGCCTTGGGGTACGTCGGCTACGGTTGGTACGCCGCGCCCAGCTACGTACAGGACGTGGCCACCGGCGCGGGCGAGATACGTGATCTGCAATTGCCGGACGGCTCACGGATTTCGCTCAATGCACGCAGCACGCTGGCCGTGCATTTCTATCGATTCCGCCGTGAAGTGGTGCTCAGCCAGGGCGAGGCGTTCTTCGAGGTCGCCCCGGCGGCCGACCGGCCCTTCACCGTCGATGCCCAGCGCAGCCGGGTGACGGTGGTCGGCACGGCCTTCAATGTGCGCAATGGGCCGGGCGAAGTCGTGGTCAAGGTGCTGCATGGGCACGTGTGGGTGCAGCCGGATCGCGCCGAAGGTGCCTCGCCGGTCAGCCTGCACGCCGAACAAGGCCTGGCCGTTACCACGCTCACCGCTGCTTATCGCCCCATCGCCGCAAGCGCAGACAGCATTGGCGGTTGGCGCAATGGACGCCTGGTGTTCCGGCGCACCCCGCTGGACGAAGTGGCGCAGGAGGTCGGGCAGTATCTGGGCCACCCCGTCACGCTGGGCCAGCCAGGGCTGAAGTTCCTGCCGGTCTCCGGCTACGCAGCCACCGACGCCCCGGCCACCTTCCTGGAAGCGCTGCCGGATCTGTTGCCGGTGCAGGTGACCCGTACTGCCCAGGGCGGCTATCGCATCGACGAACGGCCTGTGACCCGCTGACGCCGGAGCGAATATTTCTTCCGGCGCGGGTTCCCACCCCACCGCCATTTTCCGTTTACCCCAGTGAGGCCAGTAGCGGCCAAGCATGATGGAGCGGTAATGGGGTACATGAAGATCAAGCGCGCACTTGTTGCTGGCGCGTTCTCTACGGGGGTACACGCCAAGCGGCTGCCGTTGCTGGCACTGTGCATTTCCAGCGCGCTGGCAGCGCCGGCCATTGCACAGTCGCAGCCGGCTGCACGCGTGCAGTTCAATATTCCGGCGCAATCGCTGGATGCCGCACTGCGCCGCTTTTCCGAGCAGTCCCGGCAGCAGGTGCTGTTCAGCGAATCGGCGGTGGCGGGCCGTCGCGCCCCGACCTTGACCGGCAGCTACACGCCGCAGGAAGCACTGGCGCGCCTGCTGGAGGGCAGTGGGGTGCGTGTCATTGCCACGCGTCCGGGCGTGTTCACCCTGGCGCAGGACGCAGCAGCACCTGCGCGCAGCAAAGACACCCAGACCACCCTGCAGACGGTGAACGTGACCGCCAATGCCCCAAGCGATGGCGCTTACACGGCACGTGAGCTGAGCCTGGGCAAGCTGGGGCAGAGCATCCGCCAGACCCCGCAGTCGGTCAGCGTGATCACCCGCCAGCAGCTGGACGACCGCAACCTCACCACGCTGGACGAAGCGCTGGCACAGACCACCGGCGTGACCAAGACCGCCCGCAACTTCGGCAACCACAAGTTCTCGATCCGCAGCTTCACCGTGGACGACAGCAACTATCTGGTCGATGGCGTGGCCGGCATCGTCTATGCCCCGGTGGGCTGGCTGCCGATCGACACCGCGGTGCTGGAGCGCGTTGAAGTGCTGCGCGGTGCAGGCGGCATGATGCTGGGTGCGGCCGACCCCAGCGGGGCGATCAACATGGTGCGCAAGCGTCCGCGCGACCAGGCCCATCTCGATCTGGCGGCAACCGTGGGCTCGTGGGACAACTACCGCGTCGAGGTTGATGGTGGTGGCCCGCTCAATGCCGCCGGCAGCGTGCGCGGCCGACTGGTCGCCGCCTACCAGGACCGCGACTACTTCCAGCGGGGCACCTCATCGAAGACGCCGGTGGCCTATGGAGTGATCGACGCCGACCTGGGTGCGGACACCACGCTGACCTTTGGCCTGCGCCATCAGGCCAGTGACACCGACGGCTACTGGCTGTTCGGCCTGCCGCGCTACACCGATGGCGGTGCGCTGAACATCAAGCGTTCCACCTCGCTCATCCAGGACTGGAACCGGCAGGAGGGCTCCGTTGACGAAGCCTTTGCAGAGGCGGAGCACCGCTTCAACGAACGCTGGAAGGCACGCCTGTCGGTGAACCGCACCGAGTCGGACCTGGACCAGCGTGTCGCGGTTCCGCTGGGCGGGGTGGACCGCGCCACCGGCATCGGTTCGCGCTTCTATGACATCTATTTCAACCGCTCGCGCGTGCGTAGTGATGGCATCGACCTGCACACCACCGGCAGTTTCGACGCCTTCGGCCGCAGCCATCAGCTGCTGCTGGGCGCGATGTGGTCGCGCCAGCGTACCCGCCAGAGCTCGGCGGACCTGGCCATCGATGTGCCGATCGATGTCTACGCACCCGACCACAGCGCCATTGCGCAGCCGCTGCAACCCGCGTGGGACTGGTCAGAAAACGCCCGCGCCCAGCAGAGCGGCGTGTACAGCAACCTGCGCCTGCAGCTGGCAGAACCGCTGCACCTCACGCTGGGTGGCCGGCTGAGCTGGGTGAAGTACCAGTCCAGCGATGGCTTCACTGGCGCCAAGAGCCGCGACTACGAACAGAAACACGAATTCACCCCGTACGCCGGCCTCGTCTACGACCTGGGCCCGCAATGGTCGGTCTATGCCAGCTACGCCGATACCTTCCAGCCGCAGAGTTCGTACGTCACCGCGTCCGGCTCGGTGCTGGATCCGGCCATCGGCGCCAACTACGAGCTCGGCGTGAAGGGTGAGTTGAACGATGGCCGCCTGAATGTCTCCGCCGCAGTGTTCTCCATCCGCAAGACCGGCAACGCCGTGGTGGACGAATCCGACCCGGGCAGCTGCCGTGGCTCGCTGGCGTCGTCCGATTGCTACCGCAATGGCGGAAAGCTGCGCAGCAAGGGTTTTGAGCTGGAGGCCAGCGGCGAACTGGCGCCGGGCTGGCAGATGATGGCGGGCTATACCCACGTCACCAGCCGCGACGATGAGGGCGCGACCATCAGCGCCGAGACACCGCGCCACCTGCTGCGCCTGTCCACGTCCTACCAGCTGCCCGGCAGGTGGAACGCATTCTCCGTGGGCGGTGGTGTATCGGCACAGAGCAGCTACTCCTATCCGGCCTACGACGACCCGGACTGGCGCATGGGCGCAGCGGGACGTGCCGTGTGGGACCTGCGGGCCGGCTACCGGATCAATCCGCGCTGGAGCGTAGGCGTCAACGTGGCAAACCTGTTCGACACCCGCTACTACGCGATGATCAGCCAGATCCGCCGCGGCAACTTCTTTGGCGAACCCCGCAACGTGATGCTGACGCTGCGCGGCTCGCTGTGATCTTCCGCAACCGGCGGGGCAACGGCCTGCCCGCCACGGGGGCGGCATGAAGGCAGGCTTCCGGCAGAGCATGTCGTGGCTGCACACCTGGGGCGGCCTTACCTGTGGCTGGCTGCTGTGCGCGATCTTCCTCACCGGCACGCTCAGCGTGTTCCGCGAGCCGATCACGCGTTGGATGGAGGCCGGCCCCGTGCCGGCCTCCTCGCCTGTGATGGACACGGGAACGCAGGCGGTGCGTGCACAGCACTGGCTGGCTGCAAACGCCGCCGATGCCCGGGCATGGCAGATCCGTTGGCCTGCGCAGCACGGCTGGCCGCTGGAACTGTCCTGGGAGGATGGCGACGGCACCGCGCACGAACGCTGGGTGGATGCCGGCACCGGCATGCCACACCCTCCACCCCGTCTTCGGGAAACCGAAGGCGGGCGCCACTTCATGTCCTTCCATTACACCCTGCACGGCGGCATGGCCGGCTACTGGCTGGTGGGCTGGATCACCGCCTGCATGCTGCTGGCGCTGGTGTCCGGCGTGGTGGTGCATAAACGCATTTTCAAGGACTTCTTCACCTTCCGCCCGGGCAAGGGACAGCGCAGCTGGCTGGATGCGCACAACCTGAGTGCCGTGCTGACCCTGCCGTTCCTGTTCATGATCGGCTACACCGGGCTGACCTTCTTCTACAGCAGCTATCTGCCGTGGCCGGTGCATGCGGCCTATGGCGATGCCGATGACGCCTATGCGCGCTATGAAGCCGAGCTGGCGCCTGCACAGCCGGCTCCACCAGGCATCCTGGTATCCACCGCGCAACTGCCGGACCTGCAGCAACTGCTGGCACGCGCGCAGGCCATCAACGGGCAGCCGCCGGCACTGATCGTGATCCAGGCACCCGGCACCGTGCACAGCGTGGTGGAGGTGATCGGCCGCAAGCCCGAGGGGGGCGCGGACAGGCATCTGCTGACCGAAACCAGCCGGGCGGCGTTCGATGCTGCCAGCGGCACGCTGCTGCAACAGCATGGCGCACATCCGCATGCGATTGGCGCCGTACAGGTGCACGAAACCATCGAAGCACTGCACAAGGCCGATTTCGGCGGCTGGCCGATGAAGTGGCTGTACTTCATCAGCGGCCTGCTGGGCACGGCGATGATCGCCATCGGCACGCTGCTGTTCTCGATCAAGCGGCGCAAGCGCAGCGAGCATGAGTTCGGCGCGGCCACGGCGGGCATCTACCGCTGCGTGGAAGCGTTCAACGTCGCATCGCTGGCTGGGGTGGCGCTGGCAAGCATCGTCTACCTGTATGGCAATCGCTTGCTGCCATTGGAAATGAGCGATCGCAGTGCGTGGGAAATACGCATTTTCCTTTTGACCTGCGCTGCCTCGGTGCTGCATGCGCTGTGGCGCCCACCGCGCCTGGCCTGGATCGAGCAGTTGTGGCTGGCCGCAGCACTGTGCCTGGCACTGCCCCTGGTGAATCTGGCAACCACCGGGCAGGGGCTGCTGATGTATCTGCAGCGGGGCGCATGGCAGCAGGCCGGCGTGGAGCTGGTCGCACTGGCATTCGGGCTGATGTTGGCAAGAATGGCCCTGATGCTGCAGCGCCGTTGGCCCCGGGCGCAGGAGGCGGCGCGCCCTGCCAAACCTCCGGCCGGGCGGGAACCGGCCTATCGCTGGCAGGTGGCGAGCCGGGTACTGGCCGCCTCTCTGGGCGGCTACGTGTTCACCGCCGCTACTGCTACCGCACTGGCGTTGCTGCTGCCCGCGCTGGTGGGTGTAAGGACGTCCGTTTCGGTCCTGGCCAGCTCACTGCTGGGGTTCGTGCTGTTGATTGCCGTTGCAGTGGGCGTCTTCTGTGCCCGCAATGTCGGGAAGGTGTGGCTGAGTCTGGCGGCGGGGAGTGCCCTGATGGGGGTGTGGGTGGTAGTGCTGCAGCGAGGGTAGGGCGGAGGGGCGAGGCGCACGGGATCATGTCGGCGGTCACCGTGCCCGCCCTCGCCAAATTCACCTCTCAGCAGCGAGAATGGGCCACTGGGCGCGCCCTGAAGCGCGCCATTCACTGCCTGCAGGGTCGTAACGATGTCCAACACCCCCTTTGGTGAAGCGTCATGCGCTGCCGCGGCCAGCGGCTGCGTCGAGGTGCGTGGTGCGCGCGAGCACAACCTCAAGAATGTCGACGTCTCCATCCCGCGCAATGCACTGGTGGTGTTCTCCGGGGTATCGGGTTCCGGCAAGTCATCGTTGGCCTTCGGTACCGTCTTCGCTGAAGCACAGCGGCGTTACTTCGAGTCCGTTGCGCCCTATGCGCGCCGCCTGATCGACCAGGCGGGCGTGCCGGACGTGGATGCCATCGATGGTCTGCCGCCAGCAGTGGCCCTGCAGCAGCAGCGCGGCGCCAGCAATGCGCGCTCATCGGTGGGCAGCGTGACCACCCTGTCCAGCCTGGTGCGCATGATGTACTCGCGTGCGGGGGCGTACCCGGCCAACCAGCCCATGCTGTACGCCGAGGACTTCTCGCCCAACACGCCACAGGGCGCCTGCAGCACCTGCCATGGCCTGGGGCATGTCTACGGAGTGACCGAAGCGCTGATGGTTCCGGACCCGTCGCTGAGCATCCGCGAGCGCGCCATCGCTTCCTGGCCGCCGGCCTGGCATGGCCAGAACCTGCGCGACATCCTGGTCACGCTGGGCTACGACATCGACGTGCCGTGGAAGACGCTGCCGAAGAAGGACCGGGACTGGATCCTGTTCACCGAAGAAGCCCCCAGCGTGCCGGTCTATGCCGGGTTCACGCCCGCCGAGACGCGTGCCGCGCTCAAGCGGAAGCAGGAGCCCAGCTACATGGGCACGTATACCGGCGCACGCCGCTACGTGCTGCACACCTTTGCCAACACCCAGAGCGCGCTGATGCGCAAGCGCGTGTCGCGCTACATGGAAGGCAAGCTGTGCCCGGCCTGCCACGGAAAGCGCCTGAAGCCGGAGGCGCTCTCGGTCACCTTTGCCGGCGTGGATATCGGTGAGTTCATGCGGCTGCCGCTGGATCAGCTGGCGGCGCTGCTTGAGCCCATCGCACAAGGTGATTTCGGCGCGCACAGCAACGGCGCACGTACCCGCAGGAGCGCAACGCCCCGCGATCGCGCCCGGCGGGCCGCGAGTGGCCAGGCGACCCATGAGGGCGCTCCGGACGTGCGCCTGACCTCGGCCTTGTCCGAAGAGAAGCGCCTGGCGGCACAACGCTTGGCAGGCGGGGTCATGGCGCGGGTACGCCAATTGCGTGACCTGGGCCTGGGCTATCTCTCGCTGGACCGTGCGACGCCAACCCTGTCGGCGGGCGAACTGCAGCGCCTGCGGCTGGCCACGCAGCTCAGCTCCTTGCTGTTTGGCGTGCTTTACGTGCTCGACGAACCTTCGGCCGGCCTGCACCCGGCCGACAGCCAGGCACTGTACGACGCGCTTGAGCGCTTGCGCGACGGCGGCAACTCGGTGTTCGTTGTTGAACACGATCTGCAGCTGATGCGCCGCGCGCAGTGGCTGGTGGATGTGGGCCCGCAGGCGGGGGAGCACGGCGGGCGCGTGCTCTACAGTGGCGAGCCCGATGGCCTGCGCCACGTCCAGGAGTCGCGCACGGCCCTGTATCTGTTCGATCAGGTGCCGGCGCCTGCCAGCCAACAGCGCAGCGCCAACCGCTGGCTGGAATTGAAGGGCATCCACCGCCACAACCTGCGGGGCGTGGACGCACAGGTGCCGTTGGGGCTGCTGACGGCAGTGACCGGCATTTCCGGCTCGGGCAAGTCCAGCCTGATGGCGCAAGCGCTGCCCGAGCTGTTGCTGCTGCACCTCGGGCATGAGCCCGCGGACGACAGCGCCGATAGCGCGCCCACCGACGGACCGACCGTGATTGAAACGACGCGGGGCACATTGGCAGGCGATATGGACGCCATCCAGCGGGTGGTGCAGGTCGACCAGAAGCCCATCGGCCGCACGCCACGCTCCAACCTGGCCACCTATACCGGGTTGTTCGATCACGTACGCAAGCTGTTCGCCGCGACACCCGCCGCGCGCCGCCGTCGTTTCGATGCGGGTCGCTTCTCGTTCAACGTGGCCAAGGGCCGGTGCGAGACCTGCGAAGGCGAGGGCTTCGTCAGTGTCGAACTGCTGTTCATGCCCAGCGTCTATGCGCCGTGCCCCACCTGCCACGGCGCCCGTTACAACGACGCCACGCTGAAGGTGCAGTGGAATGACCGCAACATCGCCGAGGTTCTGCAGATGACGGTTGACCAGGCGCATGCGTTCTTCAGCGAGGAGGAGGCCATTGCCCGGCCGCTGCAGTTGCTGCAGGAGATCGGGCTGGGCTATCTGCGGCTGGGCCAACCGGCCACCGAGCTTTCAGGCGGCGAGGCCCAGCGCATCAAGCTGGCCACCGAGCTGCAGCGCAGCCAGCGCGGGCGCACGCTGTACGTGCTGGACGAACCCACCACCGGCCTGCATGCCTCGGACGCGGACAGGTTGCTGGTCCAACTGCAGCGGCTGGTGGACGCGGGCAATACGGTGGTGATGATCGAGCATGACATGCGCGCGGTCGCGCAGGCGGACTGGGTGATTGATGTCGGGCCTGGCGCAGGCGGGGCAGGGGGCACCATCGTGGCGAAGGGAACGCCGCAACAGGTCGCTCGCGCCAAAGGCAGCAGGACGGCACCGTTCCTTGCGAAGGAGTTGGCCTCTCTGTAGGGCCGAGCCATGTTCGGCTGTCGATGTGGGTATCGGTCAGGCCATGCGGCGCGCCCGGGCACACCATCGTCCTTGCGCCCTTGATCAGCTTCGCCGCCCATTGACAGGGTAGAACGATCGTTCTACCTTGGCGCCGTGAACACAATCACCACCGACACCCAGCAGAAGATCCTGGCCACGGCCGAGGCGCTGATCTACCAGAACGGGATCCACGCCACCGGCATGGACCTGCTGGTGAAGACCTCCGGCGTTGCCCGGAAGAGCATCTACCGCCACTTCGAAAACAAGGACCAGGTGGCTGCAGCTGCTTTGAACGCGCGCGACGTTCGATGGCTTCAGTGGTTCCAGCAGGAGTGCGACAAGACCGACACCCCGGAAGCACGCATCCTCGGCATGTTCGCCGTGCTCAAGGGCTGGTTCCAGTCCGAGGGCTATCGCGGCTGTGCTTTCATCAACACCGCAGGCGAGGTCGGCGACCCCGACGATCCGATTCGGCACATCGCAAAACACCACAAGCAGAAGCTGCTGGATTACACGCTGGAACTCACCACGCAGCTGGATATCCAGCAGCCGGACGCTCTGGCGCGCCAGCTGCTGGTTCTCATGGAAGGCGCCATCACTGTCTCGCGCGTGATGGGCGACTACAGCGCTGCAGACACCGCCAGGGATGTTGCAAAAGTGTTGTTGGAGCAGGCCAGGCGCTGACGCCTGAGTCATCAAAACCCGTCGAAGCACCCCGTTCATCCATTTGATTGGAGGCCCCACCGTGTCCACTGAAGCACCCCGCCCGCCACTTCCCCCGTTCACCCGTGAATCGGCCATCGAGAAAGTGCGTCTTGCCGAGGATGGCTGGAACACCCGCGATGCTGACAGGGTTTCGCTGGCCTATTCGCTGGACACCGAGTGGCGCAATCGCGCCGAGTTCACCCATGGCCGCGAGGAAGCCCGGCAGTTCCTGGCCCGCAAGTGGAACAAGGAACTTGAGTACCGGCTGATCAAGGAGCTATGGGCCTTCACCGACAACCGCATTGCCGTGCGCTACGCCTATGAGTGGCATGACGACTCCGGCAACTGGTTCCGTTCCTATGGAAACGAGAACTGGGAATTCGGTGCGGATGGCCTGATGCAGCGCCGGTTCTCGAGCATCAACGACATGCCGATCAAGGAAAGCGAGCGCAAGTTCCATTGGCCGCTGGGGCGTCGCCCGGATGATCATCCGGGGCTGTCTGACCTGGGTATGTGAGCATGGGTGGCCGACGTTCGCTTCACCCTCCATTGCGTAACCTGCACGCCACAGCACGTCATGCCTCACGTTGAGGCATGACGCGCGCCGAGGCTAGAATCGAGTGCTTTCACTCGCAGAACAGGAGGCAGGACGCGACCGTGAGGGCAGTTCCCATCATCATCGCAGCAGCACTGGCCGCACCCTTGCTGGATGCGCGCGCGGCCAGCGAAGACCGCAACACCGCGCCCCACTTCGATCTCGGTGGCGCAGTTCGATTCAACTATGGCTGGCTCGATTACGGGCCCACCAGCCGCCTGCAGCTGGAGCTGCTTCGCGCCGACATCGATGCCGGCAGCGGGCCTTTCTCCTTCTCCGCCCAGTACCGTTGGTACGATGGCTTCAACGGCATCCATCACGCCTACGCGGGCTGGCAATTCACCGATGCCACGCAGCTGAAGGCTGGCATCCAGCAGGTACCCTTCGGGCTGCTGCCCACGGTCTCGCAGAGTTTCTGGTTCGGGTCAGGGTATTACCTGGGCATCGAGGATGACTACGATCCCGGCGTTGTGGTGATTCACCATGCTGGCGATACCACCTGGCACCTCGGCTGGTTCTCGGGTGACGAATACGGAACCGGGGCACGCTACGACCGCTATTCCTTCGATGTGGCACAGACCGACGCGTTGCCGTATCGCGAACGGCAGCGGTTCAATGCTCGCGTCGAGCAATCGCGCGACTGGGCAGGCGGCGAGCTGCTGGTTGGCGCATCGGCCTTCGCAGGCAAGGTGCAGAACACCCGCAGCCGCCGCCATCACGACCATCAGGCCGCCGCCGTGCACGCGCAGTGGAAGCGCGATGGCTGGACCACCCAGCTGCAATGGGCGCGGTACCGCTACAACGTGCCCGACGAGCGCATCGCACTGTCGGCGTTCCAGGCTCCGTTTGAAATCGCGGCCGAGGCCGATGTACCCAGTGCCAACGTTGCCTATTCCTTTGGCCCGCGCGGTTGGCTGAACGATGTGACCTGCTACAACAACCTCAGCATGACGCGCCCGGTGGGGCACAGCAGCGGGGTGCGCGACTCCTGGCAGAACGTCACCGGTTGCAGCCTGCAGAAGGGCGTGATGCTCACTTATGTCGACTGGATTGCAGGCCGCAACATGTGGTTTGCCGGCGGCGATGGCATTGGCATCAACAACGGCGGCCCGTCGCGCTGGCATTCGCGGCTTAACCTCAACATCGGGTTCTACTTCTGAAAGCAGCTATGGGTCGGCTACGATGCCACGGCCGGCATCGTAGCCGGGGCAGGGGACGCAATGGACATGCAGACAGGGGGCGAACTCGATTCGCCGGCAAAGACCGATTCGCAGGAATTGACCTTCCACTGGCTTTACCAGCGGGTGCAGGGGCTGGTTGAGCACAGCATCTACCCCAAGGCCGGCAGGGTGGAGACGTGGGCGTTTCGCGTTGGTTTGGCCGCCGCGATCGTTGGCATTCTCTGTGGCCAACTGCCTGATCGGTGGCTACCCGTCAGTGTGGTGTTGCAAGTGGTTGTTGCGTGCCTGTCGATCGAGATCGGAGGCTTTCTTCTTGGAGGTGCTCTTGCCGTCCGCAGAGGCTTCCGCCAGTTCAGTCAGCCACGGTTGTCGCACGCGATGGAGATGGACGGCGACTTCGCACACTGGCATGCGGTGGTTACCGAGCTTCGCAGTTTCCCTCGCATTGAGCGCGAGCGCCGCTTGCGCTACGTCAGCACGCTCCGTACCAATATGATCGAGCGTATGGGCCTGATGTACGGCGGGCTGCAGCGCCTTGGCCCGTTCCCGCTGTTGATTGCGCTCTACCTGCAGTTCCGCGGATGGAAGTGGGGCGACTGGGCGGGCGCTTTCGACGTCAGCCTGGTCGGCGCATTGCTGATCTTCGCCATGGTGCTGCTGTACCTGTTGGGCTGGATGCTGATCAGCATGCGCACCCGCCTGGACACTTACGTGGCCTTGCTCGAAGGGTCCATCCACGAACCTGAGCCGCCGCAGCCAGAGCCACTGTAGAGCCGAGCCATGCTCGGCTATCAACCGTCACCACATCTAGCACCCGCAGGCACGGCACCCGCCAGCCGCTGCAGCATCCGGTCCATCAGAACAGGCTCCGGCACACCAGCCAGCACCTGTTCCAGATAATCCAATGGCTCCAGCTGCCATTGGAGGATTGCCCGCAGCTGCAGAACTGCGGGCGCCCGTTGCTCCGCGTCCAGTGAGACCCGCAACAGCAGATGTTGCGAGCGCCTCTCCAGCCACAGCACCGGTACGCCCCGGCAATGAACCTGGAGCTCGGAATCCCGATGCCGTTCCACGAACTGGAAGCCCTGCCGAGGCCGAGCGTCCACGAACTGCATCGCCTGGCGGCGCAGTTGTGAGAATCGATCGTCGTTGATGCTTTGGAACCCGATAGGAGATGGCAGTGGGGGCGTCAGCCATCGCGTCTGTGCCGCAACCACCGCCACGAGGCACAGCACCGTGGCCGCCCAGCGGCAGCAAGCCACTCAATCCTCCGGGCGCACCCGATCGATGGCATGCGCCGTGAGTCCCAGCCCGGCCATGATCAGCCCCTCCATGACGCGCGGGCCGACGTACTGTTCCAGTTCGCCGTTCTCGCGGGCGCGCCGTGCGGCCAGCAGGATCTCCAGCACCACACGAAGGCCGGCTAGCGAGCAATCGGTGTCCGCCAGGGCGATGCGACTGCCCGGCATCTGATGACGCTCAGGCCAAGGCTGGCCGTCGGAGGCGGCGCCGGAGCCGATGCTGTGCAGCAGGGCGATAAGCGTGTTCGAATCCAACGCGGGGCCGTTGGCGGGCGCGTCTTGGATCGGGTGCGGGGCAGGGGAGTGGGTCTGGGTCATGGCTGGGCTCCTTGCGTGCAGGCAGAAGCCGCCACCGATAAAGGTGGCGGACGGTGCATGGTTCGAAACCCCGTGTGTGGATGACCGGGCAGGCGCAAGGCCTCCACGCACCGCCCGCCATAGCTGGCCGACGGATTGCCAGCCGACACCGCGCGTAGCGGTGCCGGCTGGCAAGTGCGAGCAACATCCACACAACCGGGGTTTCGAATCCCGACCACCGATGCACGGTGGCACGGCAAGGAATACGCGGACCTATGCGTGATGCCAATGCAGTAGGGCCGATGCCGACACCACTTTCAACATTTTCAGAATCGTTGCATACGGCGCAATGAAGCTCGAGCCTTGCGCTGCAATGCTATCGGCGATGTCGGTAGTGCAGGCCTGCGGACTGTCGGCATCCGCCCGGAGAGACCATGAGCGAGGCGGATGCGACAGGATTACCAAAGGCTGGCAGGCGTCAGTAGCCCTTCAACGCGACCTTGGTCCGCTCCAGCCACGCGGCATTGTGGCTGCGCGCATGGCGCGACCAATGCTGGGCATCGTCGATGATGCTGGCGAACAGGCTGCGGGCCTGCTCACGGTCGGCGGGCTGCGGTTGTGCCATCAGCCACTCGGCGTAAAGACAGCGGGCGGCCGCATCGTTTCCACACTCCACAGCGCGCTCGAACGCGGCGCGGGTGCCAGGTGCCTGTGCAGCAGCCAGCGCCTGCGCATGGAGCAGGGTCTGTTCCGGCTTGCGACGCACATCCGGGTGGCGGGCGAACAGGCCGTCCAGCGTCTCAACTGCAAGCGCGGCGTGCCCGGACTCGAGGCGAGCACGCGCCAGACCGGTAAGGATGTAGGGGTCGTCACCCAGTGACGAGCTGGCCGCCTGCTCAAGCAGGGTTCTGGCTTCCTCCGCCTGGCCGGCATCCAGCAGCGTCATGCCCAGGCGAACCCGGTTCTGCACGGTGGGCGTTCGCGACAGATCAGCACGTGCGTTGCGCAGGTCCTGACCCGGGTCCATGAGCTGCTTGGCGGAGCGGATGGCCTGACGGGCGCCGCGCGAGTTGCGGGCTTCCGGGAAGTAGATCGCAAGGAAATAGACGACGCTGCCGAGCAGCGGGAACGAGAAGAGCAGGATCAGCCAGTAGAGGCTCTGGCCCGAGCGGATGGCGTGCACCGCGAAGTAGATGGCTGCCAGTACGTGGAGTCCGATTCCGATATAGGGCATGTGTGCCGCCTCGTCCTTGTGGGGTTGGCACTATAGTGGGCGTGGGGTGGGGCGCCAATGGGGTGATGCTGGATCTGAGGTGACGCGTGCGTTGTATACCTCCGCTCCGACAGCCGCCGCGTCGAAGGCAAGAACATCGTGCGACCAGCCGACGGGCCGCAGAACTGAGTGGCGCAGGAGAGGCTTCCGGCGCCTGAGTCCATCCATCGAACTGGGCATCCGAATGCCAACATCACCGCCGATCAATCCATCACTGCATGTCCTCGAACTCGAAGCCGATGAATACCGACGCCCCCGACAGGCCCTGATCCGACTGGAGTACACCGAGGGGGATCGCCCCGCCATCAAGCTGAAAGTCTTTGCCCAGAACCGGCATGATGGGTGGCACTTCATCGGCAGCTTCGGCGGCAAGCTGGACTATGTCGATGGTACGGGCCCGCATTACAGCATCACCGATGGCGACATGTACCTCCGCGAGCTGAGAGGTCTGCACATCGGCACCTGGTGCCAGAATCAGGTCATGCTTTGGCTGCAGCGGCAACCGGCGGGGCGTATCCACTCCTTCTGGCTCGCTCCTGCCGATGCCCACGAACAGAACCAGGCACGACGCAGCCGCTTCTATGAACAGTTCGGCAGCCAGATCGACTGGACTGTCCCGGGGATAGATGGGCGATCCCAAGTGCAGCCCACATCTGACCTCCACGCGCTGGACGATGTTCGCGGGGTCAAGGCCATGGACATCGGCACCGCACTCGCGAAGGCCTATTCGCGCATCGAACTTCTGGAGCTGCAACTGAGCGGAAACCGCAGGCAGTTCGCAAACCACGACAAGGAAGTGCAACAGGCTTCCGCTCGGGGCGCTTTCCGCTGCTGGGGCAGCATTGCTTTCGCGCTGATCCTGGGGGCGATAGTCTTTCTGAAGTTGCGGTAATCGGCGCGCGAGGCTCATCACGAACATTTCCCGCCGTTCTTCAGGCTGTAGGAACAGTACAATCCGGAATCGTCCACGCCTTGCTGGCCCACCATGTCGATTCGAGTAGCGTGCCTGTGCGGGAAAGTTGCCATTGAGTTGCAAGGACAGCCGGTAGCGCGCGCCAACTGCCACTGCGCATCCTGCAGGGATTTCTACGGAGTACCCATGTTCTCTGCAACGGCATGGGAGCCCGCCTCTGTTCAGATGAAGGCCTCTGACGTGAGGAGCTTCAGCCATCCCGAAAAGCAACTGAAGAAGACCTTCTGTGCCGTTTGCGGCGAGGTTGTGTTCGGCACCAATCGGCTCGGCATGCATGTAGTTCCCAATGCCATGCTCCACCGCATCAGCGGTGAGGGCTCTCATTCCAGCTGGGCTCCCACCATGCACCTGTTCTACCGCCAGCGGGTGGTGGATGTTGTGGATGATCTGCCCAAGTACCTCGACGGCTGGGATGGCCCTCTCTACTCACCGGAATGACTGAGCAAGTGCAGAACTGACTGACTCAGCCGACGCGCTTCGCCAGGAGGCCCACAATTGCAGTGGTTCGGGGCAGGGCAGGGACGAGGGAACGACCTTCCGCATTAGTGCGCCAGCGGCGACGAAACAATCATTCTGGGTTCGTCCTCAATGAATCGTTGGGCCTGGCCCTCACCATGAGGACATACGGACCCTCCGGACCATCGGCCTCACTACACACGCGCCATCCCTGAGACTGATAGAACCGCTTGGCAGGATCATTGGCTTTCAGGCATTTCAGCGTTGGTGCGGCGGAAAAAAACTTGTCGCAGCCCGCCAGCAGCATTCTTCCCACGCCGCATCGCTGATAGTGCGGATGAACAAATAGGTTATGCAAGAAGCTGTCGTCCTGCCATACGGACGCAAAACCGATGGGGGTGCACGAATGCTCTGCCACCAGAATCCGCTCGCCTGCAGTGCTCACATCAAAGTCTTCAAGCTTGTGGGCACCAACGGCAGCCCACGAGAAAGCGGCATCGCGGGATGCGACAAACAGCTTGCGAAGGGCCTCTCGATCGGCCTCGACAAACTCGCGAACGATGACCTGCCCTTCATTAACGTGACGCATCACGGGCAACGATCTCGCGGCGAAAGAACCCAGCCACCATCTGCAGCCATCTGCCTGTAGGGCTTTCCGGCGAAGCACTGGACAGCGCCGCTAGGGATGTCGCCACATCGAGAGCCCGGCAGGTTCTCCCAGCCACCTTCAATTCGACGGAAGAACATTCCATTGATACAGCGCAGATCCTGCGCCTTCTGAGTCGGCCGCACCTGCTGACGCTCAGGAGGAGCCGATGACGCCGATCTGACAGCCGTTGGCGACTCAGTCCTCACAGCAGACGGCTGCTCAGCGGCCTCGATGGATCGCCGCACACCTTCAAAACGCTCACTCCAGGCACTGTTGGTGCGGCCGAGCGTAAGTACGCCGATGGTTGTAAGACTCACCAGAGTCAAAAACCCGGTGATCAGCCATGGGAAATTCCAACGCTTCCGCTCAATCGGCGGAAGGTACTCAGGCCGTTCGCGCTCCATACGCCCCCCCAATCACGTCCAGATTGCATTGTACTGGGGTGTAGGGCAGTCGCCCGCACAGTTGTGCCTTACACGCGCTGACACGATCTCTGTCCACGACTCATCTAGACCACAATGGACGCCTCGGCGTCGGGGCCGAGATCATGCGCGTCCAGGCGTCGCTCTCGGCGAATTCTGAGCGCTTCGACCAGATGGATGACGCTGGATTTCGTCGAATCAGAAACCGGCCCAAGGGGCGGCTAGGTCGATTCGATCATGGGGCTCGATCTTGCCCGTGCTGCGATCTCATCCTTGTCGGAGGAGCCAACAAGGAAGAGAAGAAGGGCCAAGCAAGGGCCGGAATCACTGCCAGGCGAAGCCCAAGGGCCGGATCAGACTAGCCACATAATTTCGCATTCAGCGGCGCAGCGTTTGGGAGTAACCAAGGAATGATCTACTGGTATACGGGCCAGCCTGGACACGGCAAAACACTTCACGCCATCGATCACGCCATCGACTATCGCAATGCGGGTCGTTTGGTCTACGTCTGCAACGTGCGTGGCTTCAAGCATGATGAAGCGCGCATGCTTGAAATGACGCCTGAGCAGTTCTGCGACTGGCCGAACTTCCTCCCTGATGGCGCTGTCTGCGTGGTCGATGAGGCGTATGATCACGGAATGCTGCCTAAACGGCGTCCGGGCTCCACGGTTCCGCACCATGTTGAGCAACGGGCTAAGCATCGCCATCGCGGCTTGGACTTCATTTTCGTAAGCCAGTCGACCGACCGGCAATGCGACGACTTCGTGCAGGATTTGATCGAACGCCATGTTCACGTGCGCCGCTGATTCGGACTGCCCTATGCCCATCTGTGAACATTCGATCGATACGAAAAGAATCCGGAGAAGGTCACGCCGCTGGTGCTCAAGCGGGTCAAGCTGCCCAAGCGTCCGATGGGGCCCTATGAGTCCACCGTCATGGACACCAGCGAGAAGTCGATCCCCTGGTATTGCCCCACTGCGATCCTTCTGCTTGTCGGCGTCATGCTTGGCGGTTGGTACACGGTTTCGCGCGTCAACAAGCAGCTCAATGGAGAGCTTGAGCATCAGAAGCTAGACCGCAAAGCGCAGCAAGCGGCGGAGAACGGAGCGGGAGCGACGGTCGCAGCCGCGCAGCAAGCGTCCCCCGCTGCGATCACGCGCAATAACGACTATCTGGCGTGGGTCACGCCGCGCGTGCAGGGCCAGCCTTGGACGGCACCGGCTTACGATGCCTTGTCTATTCCGACCAATCAGCCGCCGCGCGTGTACTGCATGGCATCCGGGGATGGCCTGGACGCAAATGGCGAGCATCAGATCGGCCGATGCAGCTGCAAAACGGAGCAGGGCACCACGTACGCCATGGATCATGAGCAATGCCGCGTGATCGCGCTCAACGGGCAGTACGAGCCATTCCTAGACACCAATCAGGCGGAGGCGAGGCGTATGAACGACTACCAGCAGTCTGCGCACTATCAGGAAGAGTCCCGAAGGGTCCGCAGCGAAGCGGGTGGGGCGGTCATGCAGCACGTCGAGCGGGCATCAGGTACGTTCCCCGAGTCAAAGGCGCACGGAACTAGCACGTTCCTGACCACGGCCACTGCACCGAACCTCCTATGACTAGCGGCGCACGTGAACTGTTGAAGTGGCTGGCCGTGATCCTGATGACCGGGGATCACGTCGCCAAGGTGATCTATGGCGGCTATATGCCAGGTCTCAGCGAAGCGGGGCGGGTGGCCTTCCCATTGTTCGCACTGGTTATGGCCTACAACCTCGCCCAGCCCGGTGCCGATGTGGTCAAGTCCGTTCGTAGGCTTGCCATGTGGGGCGCAATCGCGCAGCCGGTGCATGCGCTAGCCTTCGGCTACTGGTTGCCGCTCAACATCCTGCTGACGTTCGCGCTATGTGCGGCGGCGGTGTATGCGGCCAGCCAGCGCAGATGGATTGTCCTGGCATTCGCCGCGGTGGTGCTGCCGGCATTCGTTGATTACCAGTGGTCGGGCGTAGCCTTTGTGCTGCTGGCGTGGGTCGGGTTCCGCACCGACCGGCCGCTACTGATGCTGGCCGGCTGGCAGCTGCCACGGGGCCGGCGGGCCTTCTACGGCTACTACGTACTGCACCTGGCCTGCATTTCGGCCGGAGGATCGCTTGGCATATGGCGAACCTAGAACGAAGCCAGTTAAGCTCCTAGCAGCGAGATCAGTCGGATCTGAACTGCCAAGGGGGGCGCAATGTTTGACGACATAGTTAAGGGGATCAGGGAGTACGTATCTGACAGATTCATGAGCCCTTTAGGGGCTTCGCTCACGGTGTCATGGTGCCTCTGGAACTACAAGGCACTGCTGATAGTGCTGTCAGGCGAATCCGCGATTCGAAAAATACACTTGCTACATCTGGTCTATCAAGACAACGCCTACTCCGCAGTCCATCTGGCGGCTGGCCCATTGGCTACGGCAGCATTCTACATTCTTGCCTTCCCGTATCCGTCCAATTGGGTCTATAGCTATTCGCTAAGACGCCGCAAGGAGGCGCTTGATCTGAAGCGTGAGATTGACAACCAGACCGTCCTTACGCATGAGGAGTCGCGCGCTCTTCGAGCGCAGTTCGAAGAAATGGACCTCGAGCACAGGTCTGCGACGCTAAGGCTCAATAGTCGCATCGATACACTGAAGGAGCAGCTTAAGCAAGCCATCGATGAAAGAGACGGCGCTCTCAAAAAGTTGAACGACGTGCACGTCACGGCCGCTGATCCGGTGATGGACGAGGAGCATGGCGGAGTTCAAGAGATTGTTCTAAGCAAGCTTCAATGGCGCGCGATAGACGTACTTGGTCGTAGCGGCAATCAGGTTTCGATCTCAACATTGGCGGGCCCTCTTGAACTGGGTGCGGCGGCGGTTGGGCTTTTGCTCCGAGACCTGGAGGAGATGGGCCTCGTCTACCTCGAATATGACTATCAAACTGATGCTCCAGAATTTGCCGGGTTGACAGACGTCGGGCTTAGGCTGTTTATGAGCAACATCTAATCATCTATGTGCCAGGTCTCAGCGAGGCGGGGCGGGTGGCCTTCCCATTGTTCGCACTGGTGATGGCCTACAACTGGCCGCTATTGCGGCTCTATGGGCATGAGCCGGACTGTTCCCAGCCGTTTTCAACTCTGCGAAGGCGCGCGCCACCGACGCATCGCTCATCGTTCTTCAAGGGGACCGGCGCTGTCATCCGCGCTTGGTTGAGCGCCTCAATTCTGCGTTGTTCCTCGATGCGCTTGTTGTTCGCTTCATACCGCCGATTGCTTTCGTCGGTCATCTTTGTCGTTTCGTCCATCCAGTTTTGGATGGCAGCAGCCTTGGTCTGTTCCTGCTGCTGCATTGCGGCGCTGCCGCCTACTGCCAGCAGCCCGCAGGTTGCCAGTAGACATGCTGTACCCCCGAGGAAAACGCCCAGAGCAACTTTCCAGATCAAACCGTTCGAACTTGCCATCTATGGCCCCCAAGTTGTCCTGGGCGCAGTCTAGCCGGGGTGTAGGGGCGACGCCCATACGTAGACGCCTCACACGCGTTGGCGGCGTTTCGGCCCCGGTACCGGCAGGACTGCTGCGGGTGATTCGGCGTCGGGCCCAGCCATCGCCAACGCCGAACGCTCTTTGCGACGGCTAACCACATCGCGCAGATTGACGACAGTGGCAGGATGATGGCGAATGCCAGGGTCGCGATTGCGAGCATTTCTGGAACTGTCGATCGACGGTGCCGAACGTGCGGCTTCCATCATCCGTCGCCATTCCTGCGCTTGGCAGGCGGTGAGCGACAGCCAAGCCAGGTCTTCTGGCTGCAGTTCGCGGCCTTCAGGGGTGATCAGACGATCACCGAGGAAAGAAAAACCGGCCCAAGGGCCGGTCAAGTCGATACGGTGGTGCGGGTCGAACTCAATCATGCCGCGATCTCATCCTTGGCCGGGTGTCTGCCGCACCGAAAACGCCCGGCCTCTAACGCATTGATTTTAGAAGATATGGATGGGGTGAGCTTAGCCTCTTCCTGGCAGCTTCCGTCCACCAAAGATGCCCGATATTTCCGGAAGTCCACCAAAGATGCCCGATATTCCCGGAAGTTCACCAAAGACGCCCGGCATTTCCAGAAGTACATAAATAACGCCCAACAGTTCCGGAAGCCCATAAAACACGCCCACGACTGCCGGGGGTTCATTAGAATTGCCAATTAGCCCACGCGGCGGCAAAGCCTCCCCTTGTGTTGCGTACTCGCATGAAGGCTACTGCCGTTCGCAGTCCGGCACGAGACAGTGCCGTTGCCCCAATGATGGCAAAAATTGCTAAGAACTGCCTGCCTTAGGATTTCTGCTGGATTCTAGCTGTTTTTCGAGGTGTCACCCAGGCGACCCGGACTTCTCTCAAGGAACGGGCGGAACCCTGAAGCTCGATGACCGGATACCCACCTGAAGGCAGTACATCCTTCGGATTCAGCTTGAACACCCTTGCAAGCGTCAACGCCAAGCCTTCCTCATAAGCGGTTGCCAGAACCCACACAAGCGCGTCGACCAAGGCGGATCTTCCCTTAATGCTGTCCAATACCGAAGCGACGATTACGGAAGGGGACCTATCCGGCTTGTCGTTCGCGATACCAAAGGCCGCAGCGGCCAGCTCCAGCGCTGTGCCGCACGCTAACGTTACCATCGGGTCGACAACCGAGAGATTGAGCCAAGTCGCGCCGCTGGCAGAAACACCATAGGGAGCTAGGAACGACTCGTGCCGCTCTACCTCAGTGGGTCCTTGGGTGTCGTAGTGCGTTGAGCGGAAGCTCAGGACAGATAGGCCTTCAAGTCCGACCCTGGCGCATGCCGCTGCAGTGGCCCGCGTCAAAGCATCGTAGGCCATCAATGGGAGCGGAGCGCACATGAGGCCCGAGTTGCCGCCAATCATTGCCCAGCCCCAGAACGCCCCTGGCTCCGGATCGTCAGCGGATGGCTGGAAAGCCTCATACCTTACGTGAGCATTGCCATCGTCCTGGTGGACGGGCGGCATAGGAGTCGTTCTATCAATCAGGCGCGCCAGAGCTGAAGGCCAGCTTTGCGCATCACTGGGGAAGTGAATCACTCGGCCTGCCCGCTGGCGTGATGCCCAATGAAGGTAGTCATCCACCCACTGCGACACTTCACGAGCGGGAAATTGCCTGACGTCCAGTAGCGCTGTGTGGGCGTCGATTGGCTGAAATCCACAAGTACAAGTCCCGAGACCACCGGAGTGGTCAAAACTGGTGCCCAGCGTCCTTCCGCATGCCTCGCAGTGGCTGATGAGCTTCTCGCCATGCCAAGGGCACGCAGAGATGGAAGGAAGGAGAAATAGTGAACAATGGTAGCCGTGAAGTGCGCATGCGGGGCACCGCATATATGGAAGCTCACTACCCGCGAGAAGTCGAAGTGATTGAACTGGAAGCCACGCGGCCGGATTCCATAGATTCTTCGTTGTGACGTCACGGACTTCGATGGCTGACGCAAAAGTATCCTGCACCCGGCCCGGCAGAAGCAAAGGGCGGAGCATGGAGCGCCCAGTCTTACGCCTCACCCCCATGATCATGAGTTGCTCACTTGTTGGCATGCCCAGTGCAACGATCCGCTGCAGCACGCCGTAGCCCGATATGTATGGATAGAACTCATGCTCTGCGCCGACAATCCGAGGCGTAGAAGGATTTACGGCGCGAGAGCTATTCATTGCTTCCCCCTACCTGGTTTGCCGTATTCTGTATCTTCTCAATGATGGCGATTGCCTTGTCGGACATCTTCTCGCGCATGCGAATGAACTCGGTTCGCAGGTACCCGACATGCACAAGCGCAGCACGGACGTCAGATGGAGTGAAGCGTTCGAAACTCTGCTGAAACCAAGCGTTCGTTAGCAGATTCCGCACGGTCGATGTGAAGGAGCACATCGGCCAGCCACTATGTTCGGGAAGTCCCACCTCCCTCCGGAGGGCGGACACAGCATCGCAAATCATCTCCGTTTCAGATTCCAGCCGCCATCCGCGATCAAATGCGTCGGTGGCGAAGTATCTAGAAAATGGCATGTCCTCTGTCGGCCACCATGCTGCGCCGTCGTAGCGCGACAGGGCATGCCTGACCTCATCTCGCGCCGCAAGAGGAAGAAATGGGGCTGAGTCCAGAAACCACCGGCGAACAACATGTGACGGATGGTGCTGCCACATGTCGCCAAGCTCGATGCCCTGCTGGTCACTTTGGTACACAAAGACCAAAAAGAGAGTAAGCCTGTCCTTGCTCATCAAGTTATCAAGATCTTCTAAGCACTGAAACTCAAGATTGGTGAGCCGTTGAGCACTGTCGATGAACAATACGTACCTGCGTACGTCGGCGTGCCCACACGCGGCGCGCATGTGATTGTGTATTCGTGCCCTCAGCTCGTGAGGCCTGGCCGATGACCAGCGCGGCATTCCCAGTTGATGTGAAAGCGCGTGCCAGAAGCTCAGCGGGCTCCTGCATGCATCTGAGGTTGCGACGATTGCCCTGGCCACACCTGCGCGGCGTCCGTCCTCCACGAGCCAGCGCCAGTCGGTTTCGACTAGATAGTCTTGCGCCGTGGATTTGCCAACCCCGCTCTCGGAGTAAAGAGAGCACCCATGATGACCCTGCTGAATGTTGTACAGAACGAAATCCGCCATGCGTTCGACAGGCTTCGTGTTGATACGGTAGCCAGACTCAATGAAAAGTGGATGGTCGGGGTCAAGGCGACGGACGGCCATGATGGCCTCCGCAAGGTCCGATCTAGTCATCAAGATTCACCTTGCCTCCCCGGGGGACTCTTACCGGGATGTGAGCTGGCTGGGACCGAATGTCGGGCAGACGGCCGAAGTGCAACTGCTGCAAGCGCGCAAGTTGGTCGACTGCGGGTTGGGACGTGTCTGCAGTAGATCGAAGATGCGCTATGAAGGCTTCAATTGCACACTCCACGCCAGCGATTGAGAAATCACTGCGCTGTTTGGACCAACGACAGATGATCCTTCGCGTCCTCTCGTCATGCGGCGCGCGCGACCAAGGCGCTCGCGCGGTAGCCACTCCGAATGGCACGGTGGCACTTTGAAGTAGCACGATTGAACGAAGATCGCGCCTATTCACGCGCGCAAGAATCCTGGTGCCAATCAGTCCCCATTTATCGTTAAGGGAAGGGGATCGGTAGTCCGCATACAAGTAGGTGACATGGGGCAACTCCCCATTATCCTTGTTGCCTTTTACGGGCAGGCTTACGATTGTCGAAGCCATATCTGCAGCATCCAGGCCACAGGTTTCCGGCGCAAACGCAAACGCTGACTCTTTGCGATTCGTGAGATACGCTAGCGGCGTCATCTGTCCGAGTGCGGAGTGAGGCGTCGCGTTGTAGTTGGCTATGATGACGTCCAGGAGCTCCTCGAGAAGGTGCATCTGGATGGGATGGGCATCCGGAGAGAAGTTGCTGATCCTGATCTTGTTTTCCCCCAGCCGTTTGGCGGGCTCAAAACCGCCGGGGATCTTACGCAGCGCACCACGTTCCAAGCGCGAGAAGAATTGCTCTACAATGGGTCGTGAGCGCGGTGTGTGCGACTTTCCGAAGATCATCACACCTCCCCGAGCCCTGCAGAATGCTGCTTCGAGTGCATGGGCCGAGTGCGCAAGGAAGTTGTCCAGTGCGACAGCGGCCGAGCGCGTGACTATCGGCGTTGCTGCCTGATAGACGGGCATTCCAGCGCCAGGTGCGTAGAAGAGGTCCGGGATCGTCAGGTCCCTGGGAGCCCAGGGTTCCATTGACTTGGACAAGCAGAGCGCTACATCAAGATTGTCATAGCTCTGGCCGACACAGAGAAGCCATCCCGTTACCGCCCTGGATTCAGTCTCTATTTCGATGAGAAGCCATAGCCGTGACACTTTGCGCGTAACACGCGCGCCATTGGGCATATCGATGGAGATCTTGCATTCAACATCGATTTGGTGCGCGTCAAACTCCGTTCTGGCGAACAGGCCCATCCGTACTGCTTGCTCCAAAGCGACAGGAGCGTTCGATGCCGATTGAGGTTCATAAAGGTCCACGTCGGCTACTGCCGACTGCCGCCGCTTGAGCAAAGCAAGCAGCGAGCGCTTCCCCTTGCCAGGATCGTTCAGGGGGAATTTGTCCTCCAGGTTGTGCTGCTTCAGCTCCGCAAGGACTCGTTGGTGCAATTTTACGAACGCGCTTGGAGGGCGGCCCGGCGGCAGATGGGTTGCAAAGCCATCGATCAAGGCTTTAACACTCGGCACAGCTTCGGAGACTTTGTGCCACGCAAATCTTCCTGGAACCAGCGGCAATTCCGCGGGTTCGAAGGAAAGCTCAGTCGAGTAACTGCCCCATGGAATGCATACGCGAAATCCGTGCGGCATGCCATCGTGGGCTATCGTGGGCGCTTTCATTGCCATGCGCTTCAGGCGTTTGTGGCAGATTCCATATCTCCGGGATATAGCGGTGATGGTGGAACGGCCCAGAAGCAAGGCGGTGAGTGCTTCCTTGGCCACGCGGAACTTGGAGAGATGATCTGGTGCAATATCAACCGGATGTGGGGAGTACCACTCGTCGAGTGTCGCCTGATCATAGATTTCGTACCTAGCCATGACGCACCTCCACGAGGGCATCCGGATCCCCTGGGCGATAGTCCACGAGTTGTACGCGGCCGGTGTAGACGAGGCTTGCCACTGCGCAAGCCACTGCGAACCGGGCCTGGCCCGTCTGCAGTTGTAATGCGCTCATGGTGAGGCGCTCAACGTTCTGGAGCATGTCCTCAATCCTCACTTCCAACTGCCTGGCCCCCGCGATCTTTGCATTGGCCCAGACAAGCGGAAGTAGTTCGTAGGCAACAGCGACCTCGCTGGCGCGAGATGCCAGAGAGTTTTCGTGGACAAGTCGCAATACGAGCCCTTGATTCAAGGCCATGTGGATGAGCTCGTCATCTGCGGGAAGCTTGACTAAGCCAACGCTCAGTGAAGCCACCCGTTTTGTAGGGATTACAAACTGGTAGTGCTGGGTGCCATCCCTCCGCCCGACCCAGAAGCTCAACTCAAGGTCGCGCTTCTCGCCTACCGTGATTCGACGCGGCCTCTCAACATACATCTCCACCTGGGGGTCAAATTCGAGCATCAGCGCCTGGCAAAAGTTGACCAGGTCGGCCACCGTTACGGTCCGCCCATTCTTCGGGGACTGAAATACAAAGATTTCGCGGCGGTCGCGCTTGCCGCGTGCTAGCTCGAGAGGGGAATGGGGCAGATGCCCCTCACGGCGGTCTTCGTCCGTCGGTTTGGCGGTCGCGCTTTTTCCTGCGGTCATCATCCTGCTCCTCAGCCGTCGGCTTGCGAACGTCTGCCCGGTCTCGAGATTGGAACAAGGTGCCCATTCAGGTTCGCCTCCGCCATATGAGATGGGGAGGAAATGGGCGCACCCCTCCGCGCGAACGGGAAGTCGCTTGACTTTGTCAAGGAAAAGGGTGAGCCTCAGGGTACAGGCTGAGTTTCACCACCATCTGCTCCAACAGATGTCACTTGCCCCCGCGCCAACGGGGGCAAGTCATTTCCAGGGTTCGGAGATGTTAGTTTCCGGCTCTTGGTACTCTCCTCGGCGCTCGGCGAGCGCATCTTCGGGGACGTCTTGAGTCTGTTCTTGAAACGCTACAAGCCCGGCCCCTTGAGTTTGGGTTGTGGGGCGTCATTCCTGGTTGGGCTTCAGAGCAGCCGCTTCATCTTGCGGGGTGCCAGATACTGCCGGCGGACTGATTGCGGCCCTCAGCCCAACCATCCAGTCGGCGATGTCCATCGCAAAGGCAAATTTGCCGCGGCGGCCGGGCACTTTGAATATCTTCACGGGCAAGGTTCCGCGTGCCTCTGCTTGGCGGAGCGCGTGGCTGGAGCGATAGCCAAGAGCTCGCGGCAAGTTTTCATAGCCGATGAGAGGCCCGAAATGAAAGGTCAATTCTCTTTCGATCTCACGGCGTTCCGGGGCCAGGATTGATTCGTTGGTCCGCTCCGTCATGGCGTGGTCACACCCCGTCGCTTGTGTCCTCCTGATTCTGCCCCTCTAATACGGATGGTGGAAGGAGTAACAAACTCGCGTTTCGTTACCCATCAAAGGTGAATGGGGAGGGGCACGGCCATGGCGCTCAAAGAGATACCCTTTTACGGCGAGGCGCGACTTGCCCGCATGCGTGCAAGCACGAGCATACTTCCCGCCAACCGAGCCGTGCCGTACTGCCTGCGATCACTCAGTGTCGGATTGTGGTTTGAATGCTTGCGAAGCCGAATGGGCCTATCCAGCGCATACGCGCTCGGACAGTCGATATCCCCGGAGCGTCCCGGCTGCCACTCCAATGTGTGGGTGAAATATGCCCATGCGGAACACGTCCCGTCCCAGGCGACGCAGGCAGCAGCCGAGGCGCGCTATCCCGGCTCCCGCATGGTTCTATGTTCACCGGTCTGGGCCGCTCTGAATGTCCACGAGGCACTTGGCGGTTGTGGAGAATCAATACTCATGTCGCTCAGTGCACCTGTGCAACTGGAAGTGTTCAGCGGAGCGAGCTTGCGAGCCGGCATGTTTGTCCGCCGAGACCGTCGGTTACGAGAGATCACCGAGGGCTTGTGCGGGCTGGGCACTCTGGATAGCCTGGCGGCACTAGTGGTGATGTTGAGGGTCGCCCATGAGCAGGGCAGACGGCATGACTGCTTTGCCTTGGGGCGTGCACTGCACGATTGCCTGCTACTGGTGGGGCAGGATAGTCCCATCCAGCTTATTGCCGAAGAGCTGTTCTGGTACTTCAGCCATTTCGTGCTTCCTTTCACAGGGTGCCGGGGTGTTCGGATTGCATCGTCGCGACGCCGCTTGCTCCTGCAGCATGAGGTTCTCTCCCGCCTCGTACTTGAGCTTGAAGACAGCGGGTTCGACTATCTCCCAGGCATGCGTCACCCGCTCTTGCGGGTAGTCCGCAATCAGCAGCATGCTCCGTCTTTGCGCTTCTTCTCGCCCGGCGTCGGACCCTGCAGCGCAACATCGCGGCAGATGGCGCGGTAGCGCTATCAATACAGAGTCTTGTTGAGACGAGGAGGCATCCAGGATGGTGAGCGCAGAGACTAAAGGCTCGACCGATTACGAAATGAGCCGCTTGTGGTGGGCGGCACGGCTGTCGCAGTCGAGTAGAGGCTCAAGATGATTGCCTATCTTGGTTGGGGGTCGCTGGTATGGCAACCCGACGGTCTACCGGTTCGTGGACAGTGGCTGGCAGACGGGCCAACGGTTTGCGTAGAGTTTTTAAGGCAATCCGGCAATGGACGGCTTACGTTGGTCATGCATGCGGCCGCGTCTGCTGTCACCTCCTTCTGGGTTGAGGCTGGTACCGACGACGAGGGCGACGCCAAGCGAGCCTTGCGTGAGCGGGAAGCCATTCCCTCAAAGAACATGGAGCGACACTTGGGGGTCTGGACACATGGCTGTCCAGCACCGGCGAGTATTCCTGGGCTCGCTGACTGGGCCGCTGCTCGCGGGATTACCACTGTGCTATGGACGGCGCTGCCACCGAAGTTCAACGGGGAAAATCAACGCGTCCCATCAGTGGAAGAAGCAGTTGCCTACCTCGCAAGCCTCTCAGGGCAAACTGCGACGCTCGCAGAAGAGTACGTCCGGCGAGCCCCGCCCCAGATTGACACCGTCTATCGTCGTGAGTTTGCTGCACGTCTAGGCTGGCATCCCCTTCCGAAAGGGAGCTAACTGCGACGTGCGTGTGATAGCCGATGGCCAAACTCCGGCAATGGCCAGCACCGTTTCTCACCTTGGGCCGACTTGGGCCGGAAGGCCCGGCCCTGTCAGCGCTGCCCGGGGCTCCGGCTCAACAACTGGATGAGCAGAAGCCACTTGTGTGTCACTTTGCCGGCGGAGGCAGCACAACGATGAGTGCCATCCATGGGGCGATTGCCAGAACAGTGGCAATGTACGCGTACTTCAAACAGCTGAATTTTGACGAGAGAATCTTGGAATTGCGCCAACATTGACCCAGGAGGTCTTCCTCGAACTCCATCAGCGTACGCTCCGCGCACTTCTGCAAGAACTCGTGCTCGGCCATGCTCGACACCCGTTCAAAGAAGATGAGCGAATTTGACCCGCCTCGCAGTTCCGGAAAATATCCGTACCACAGGTGCCAGAAGCTAACAGTAAGCGGTGTAAGGAACAAAACGCCCACAACCGAGATCAGGGCCGTTAGTTCATCAAGTTTCGGCAGCCGCGTCGCGATCATGGCAAGCATGCCCAGGTTGATACCCAGGCCGACCGAGAGTTTTGTGTCTACACGGGAGAAGAAGCCCAAGACCAAATTCAGCTGCTGCCAAGCGGCACTAACGCGGTCGCTTTGATTTGGCGGGTGGCCGCCAGAATTTTGAGGTTCTTGCACGGGGTGAGTTCTCTGTCTTGAGGGATACGGTTTGTGTTCGTTTGATGGCAGATCGAAGACCGCAGATGTCCAGCGTTCCGCAGCAGCGCGCTCCTGCAGCCGCACAATCCTCAAGGAAAGCTGTGTCGGCCAGCGCACATCGGTGCTGTTCCAAGATGAAAGTGACCAGGGCCGCAGCGTGGTCGCCACATGCAGTGATCGCACCGTCAGGATCGCGGCCACATGGGCAGACTGGGGGTCTCCCGACCAAGGTTTCAGTGCGCGTCGACACCCGAGCAAGGAGTAGTTTGCCGTGCCAGAGCTCGAGCCTCCGCTTCTGAGGGCGCGAATCCTTGCGGACCATGAACTGCCCCGCGAGCACATCTGCCTTGAATGCCGGACCCAGTCGTTCGGCTGCCTGCTCAGCATTGGCCTGATGCTGCGCAGCACGACCGTGCGCGCGGCCGTTCTCCGCTCCAGGAAAGACCCGGCGGGCGTTCGCGCCGATCTGGTAGGTCAGGTACTGGTAGACCGTGGCCCACCAATGCCTCGCTGCTGCTTCGTCTTGGATCCGGCTCGGATTGTCTTCTCCCCAGCCGAGGCAGAAGCTACGGTCACCGTTGATATGCCGATCGGGACAGAACCCCGGCAGCATGCCGGGGTCGGCGATCTCGCGCACTGAGACGTGCTCGCCTGCAACGGAGACGAGCAATCTAAATGCGTACTCGGCTCCGCCGGCCCGAACCACTGTGATCCCAACCAGCCCCCCGACAGGGTCTACGATCAACGTGGCACCGTAGTCCGGTGCCACGCGCTGCAGCAGCTCCAAAGGCCTTGGCGTCACGTCGCGGCCACATGAGGACGGATCGGCTGCGCGAGCGCAGGAGCCACTGCGGGTGCCACTTCAGCGTAGTGTGCCTCCAGTGTTGCCTTCGCCACGCGGTCCCCGGATGCGGCGAGTTCCTCCACCGCTGCGGCATAGTCTAGGTTCGCCGCCTTTCGCTTGTCGGTAAAGACGGTCCGTATCGCGGCGCTGGCGGCCTTGTAGGCATTTTCACCAATGGCCGTCTCCACACCGTCGCAGAGTCGTTGTTGGGCTTCAGATTCCAACACCGCTCGCCCCGTGGCACACCGCAGAAGGCTCCCCTTCATGCCCAGGCGGGAAATGGCAAGGGGGCCAAGTTCGAAGCCAATGGCCAATCCCAGCTCTGCCACTTCCGCGCCTTCGGCGCTCAGTTGCTCCAGGGCAGTGGAGAAACTGCTGCGCAATGCACCCGCGCACTGGGCAGCGGTGCTGACCGTGTCCTGCGCATCTGTCGTCTGTGACGTGCCCTCCAGCAGCACCCCATGAAGGCAGTCGCCAATAAAACGGACACGACGCCCTCCAAAATCCTCGTGTACGACCGCATCCAGCTCAGAGCGCAATACGTGCAGTGTTCGAACCAGATGTTCGGGATCCTCCTCTAAGTGCTTGTCCACGAAGTCGGTGAATCCGTCAATGTCGGCATAGATCGAAACGCCATCAAATCGCCTTGAGTTCGCCGCGCTGAGCAGGGAGAAGTCCAGATCAGAAAGCGGAGGCGTCGGTCGACTGAACTTGAATTCGCCGATAGGGAGCTCGGCCTGTTCATCTTTCCAGAGTTCGATGATGCGCGACTTGGAAATGCCGAGTGCAGCGGCCTCGACGCATGCGGAAATCTGAGCATCGGTCAGCGAAGTGGTGCGGTCCTTGTTGCCGGTCAAGGTAGGCAGTTCAAGCACGGCACGTGCGCCGTGCGTCAGGTAGATGCCTTCAGCCCCTCCATGCCCGGCACACTTGGCCGCCTGATTGGCTGGGGAGCCTAAGAAAAGAGGTTCTCGGCTGGCGCGACGACCATTGTTGACGGCCAACGCCATCCCGCTGTCAATGCCGACACGAACCTGGGCATTGGGGATGTGCGCGTCCGAGTCGCCCGTTTCAGCCAGCACATCGATGGCGAGCTGGGCGATCGCAACCGCGCGCTCGATCCGGGCGCGTTCGTTGGCATCGCCGTACGGCTTGGTCACAACCGCATGCAGCCGCTGGTTGTGAAAGTCCACACGGATGGCATCACTTTCAACGAGGATGCGATGGACGGCGCGGTAGTGCTGATTCAGGAATCGAAGGGCCCGCTTGTGGCAGGTTTCGCCTTCGATGTCAGTGCAGCTAAGCATGTCCGCCAGATTGACGATGTCGATGTAGACATGCGCCCCTTGGACGCGATAGGCGCGATTGACTGGAATATCCACCAGCGAGGTTTCCCGCTTGTAATCGCGGATGTCCACGTCGCGGACTTCGGCGTAACGGGTGGCAATGCGCTTCTTGGTGCGATCTTTTTTCCAGCTGTGTCCCATCGTGCTACTCCCTGCGCCCAAGAGGAGGCCAGGCCGGGCGGGTCGCGTCGCCTACGGCGTGGCTGGCAGCCGGATTCATTCCAGCTCCTTTGGGCGTATATTGTGACCCAGTTCACACTTTCAAGGGGGCAGTATGGGGACTGGGATCGTCGAGCGCCTCGCGGCGGATGATGGCAGGCGACTGATCGCCGCCTTGGCTGAGTTCCGCCTGCTGGCCGGCTTGGACGCGGCCGCAGCCCAGCTGGCACAGGCCGGGGAATTGCTCGACGTGGGGACAGGGCAGGCCTTTATCACTCAGGGCGCCCCAGAGACCGACGTTTTCTTCATTGTCTCCGGCTCCGTGGACGTGCTGGTCAACGGCAAAGTGGTTAATACCCGAAGGGCTGGGGACCACGTCGGCGAAATGGCAGCCATCGAACCGGCGCAACTGCGGGCGGCAACTGTTACTGCACGCGAGCCGACCGTAGTGCTAAAGGTGCCGGAAATCGATTTCAGCAGGATTGCGGATTCACACCCCGTCATCTGGCGGCGGCTGGCCGCGACCCTTTCGCGCCGTCTAAAAGAGCGCAATCACATGATTACCCAACCTCGCGGACAGGTCCGGGTCTTTGTGATGTCGTCGGTGGAGGCGCTCCCTGTCACGCGGTTGCTGGTACAGCACTTCGAGCACGACCCGTTCCTGACGGTGGTATGGGACCACGGGGTGTTCCGCGCCGCCAACTACACACTTGACGAGCTCGAGCGCCAGCTGGAACAGGCAGACTTTGCCATTGCCGTGGCCCACGCGGATGACATGGTCATCAGCCGCGGTGACGAGTGGCCTGTCATGCGCGACAACGTCGTCTTTGAACTGGGTATGTTCATTGGATTCCTGGGGCGTCGGCGCGCCTTCTTGATGGAGCCGCGCGAAGACAAGCTGAAGCTTCCCAGTGATCTCACGGGGCTCACGACCGTCCCCTACCGATACACCCCTGGCCCGGACGCCCGGGCTTTGATTGCACCGGCATGCGAACAAATTCGCTCCCGCATTCTCGAAGCTGGGCCGAGGGACTGACGGTGGCACTGCTGGAAGAGATGACGGCCGCCGTGCAGGCGATAGCACAAACCCGATGGTCTACACGGAGAGGTCAAGTTGTACCCGATCCAGAAGATCTGCGATTGGGCAATGACGCAGTGGAGTTTGATCGTGCCACTGTTTTGTACGCGGACCTGAACGGCTCAACGAATATGGTCGACACCGAAGCCTGGCAGTTGAGTGCAGAGATCTACAAAGCGTTCCTGCACTGTGCAGCGACGATCATCAGGAAAGAGGGCGGCAAGATCACCTCCTACGACGGAGATCGTGTCATGGGCATCTGGGTGGGTGACCGGCAAGCCACGCCGGCGGCTAAGGCCGGGTTGAAAATCAACTATGCGGTCAAGATGATCGTCATGCCAGCGTTGAAAAAGCAGTACCCCGACTGGACAGGTACCGTGAGGCATGTCGTCGGAATCGACAGCAGCCCAATCCGAGCTGCTCGCACGGGTATTCGAGGCGGCAACGACATCGTCTGGGTTGGACGCGCGGCCAATCATGCGGCCAAGCTCACGGACCTGGACCTTGCCCCGTCAACCTGGATTACCGATGAGGTGTTCATCCGGTTGGCTGATGAGTTGAAGTACGGTGGAACGCCGCCGACTCTGATGTGGGAGGCGTTCCGCTGGAACCGGCAGGGTGGTCGCCGCATTCACGGATCAGACTGGGCTTGGCGCGTCTAAAGCGCCCTCTGCGGACCCGGCATTCGCAGGGCCAGCATGGCAGGGAAAGGGCGCACTGTTAGAGGCCGATTTCATGGCGCGGGAGTCAGGCAGCCGAGTCCTGCCCTCCGATGAGTGCGCGCCGGGAGAGGAACCCGCTGCCATTGCGGAGCTCTGGCAGAGGTTCATCTACGCACCGGCCCCTAGCGCCGCATTGATCTCAGCGAAGGCCTTCTCAAAGCGCTCCAGCGTTTCATTGATGGCCGTAGTTTCCGCGGCCAGCACGTGCTGATTCTGGATGAGCCAGTTGGCGGGAGTGAAATGATCCAGGGGCGGAACGGAAGCCCCCATGACATTAAACAGTGCTTCGGCCTGTTTGACCTGGCGCGTCAGGGCACCGTCTTGGCTGAACTGCCGGGCGGAAATTTGCCCTTTTCCCTTCAGACCGTAGGCACCGTTGAGGATGTCGGCGAAGACGGCGGGTGCGAAGAAGTCCTCAATGTCGCTCTCCGCCTTTCCGGTGAAATCCGTGGCTACCAAGACGCCGGAAGTCTTCATGATCTGAGACTCCCTCAGCCGCTGCACCTTGCCTTTATCGCCATTGCCGTAGTCACACAAGGCGACCATGTGGATGCCCTTGCCAGAGAAGAGCGAGGCGAACGATTGCACTTTGTCTATGCCGCCTGTGGGGCAGATCACCCACCGGCTGTCCAAGCCTTGGCGCTTGCGTTGCTTGAGCGCGTGCGATGCCGCCTGAAGATAGAGCACATCCGAAGGTCCTTCGACCAACAGGGTATGCGCTCCCACAAACAGGCTTTGGGTAACCTCGTAACCGAGATGGGCCTGAAGGGGGAACAGCGTGTCCTGATCGACGCTCAGGACGTCCGCGGAGACCTGTGTGCCCTTAACGGTGGGGCGGCGACGCTGGTCGTAGGTGACAACGTCCTCGACGACGCGAACGTCCGCAAGACGATCGGCCGGCACCATAAAGGGCGAGTGGGTGCTGTAGATGACCTGGTGGTCGGGGAGTAGACGCTCAATGATGTAGCGGAGCAGATCAGCTTGCGCCTTTCCATGTAGCGTCAATCCAGGCTCATCCAGAAGGATGATCGCACCGGGGTTCCTCTTTCGCATCTGCTTGAACTGCGACAGGAAGGAGAAGAACCAGACGAATCCGGCGCTGCGCTCAGACAGGGGCACCGAAACCTTGTGGTTGTCATTCCGAATGCGGATTTTGGCAACAGTCCCGCTATTGAAGGGGGCGGGATCCTCGGAGAGGCCTTGGGCAAGCGCTATCTCTACACTGAGCGCGTCGTTCTGACTCCAAAACTCGAAGATCTCATCGGTAATTTCATTGGAGGCGGCTTGGCAACGTGCGTTGAGCTCTTCCAGGCGTGTGCTGGACTGCAATTCGCTGACCGACGTCCCGGCGTACTCGAGGAAGTCGAGGAAAATCTGGTCACCCGGGGAGATCGTCGCGCCGCTTTGGGTGTCACGAGACAGCTTGTCCAGCGATATCTCCCCGGACATGCGATCAAAGTGAGAGGTATAGAAGAACGCCGGCATCCTTTTCTGCAGGATATCGATGGCCGCCAGCACTGGTTTCCCCTTGCGGAAGCCGCTGATGGACCGCTTGACCGCCTGCAATTGGTCAGACGGCTCGGGGTGCGCATCTATCTCGACCACGAGTCGATCCAGCAATATCTTGGAAAACTTCTCCCGCTCTTCGCCTGCCACACCGTGCTGGCAGAGCAGAAACGCGCGCACCACGTTGGGATCGACGTGAATGCTCCAAGTGCTGTGGCCACTGTAATCTGTCGTTACGTCAACGGTCGTACTACTTAACGCGCCGGCACCCAGGACGTCGGCGACCGCCTTTTGGTCTTCGTGGCTGAGCTCCCAGGTCAGGGTGGCAACCGGTGCGGGTTCGTCGTCGTGGCGTTCCTCATACCGCGTGAGGAAGCGGCGGGGGTAATCGCGCACCGTGTCGTAAGCAAACTGGTCGGCGATGGGACGGGTACCAAACAACGCCGTCAGAATTGCAGTCTTGCCCGCCTCGTTCTTACCGACCAAGCAGGTCAGCTCTCCGACATCGAACGTTCCGGAATCCTCTGCAGAACGGAAGTTTCGGATCCGTGCCTTGACTAGCTTCATGCTGCCCCCTGATTCCTGCCGTGGATGGTGCGCGTCTTGTGCAGGATAGGGCCCGAGCGGGGCACATTCAACGCGCACTGCTGGCCGCTCGGGCCGGAGGCTCAGTCCTCATCCATCAGGCGCGCGGCGGGGTTGCTGCCGACGCCGCCCTGCTGGAAATATCCGATCACGCTGGCCACGGAGCGGTGATCGGTCATCGCCATCAGCGCCGGCAGGGCCACCCCACGCCGCGCACCTTCGGTAACAAAGCCCGAGCGCAGGCTGTGGCCGGCAAAGTCCCCGTCCAGACCGGCCAACCGCGCCCGGTCCTTAACGATGGCGGCGACCGCCTTGCCGCTGAGCGCGCCGCCCAATGACCGTGGCCAGACGCGCCGGAACAGGGGGCCGTCGGTAATCTCGGCCACGTCCAGCCAGTCCTGCAGTGCGGTGGCTGCCTCTCCCAGGATGGGCTTGTCGGGGCTGCTGCCAACCACTGGCCCGGACTGCAAGGTTTTTCCGTGATCCAAGCGATAGGTGTAGCCGCCTTCGGGCAGTCGGGTGAGGTGATTCACCGTCGCCTCGGCGACTTCGCTGCGGCGGCGCCCGCCGCTAGCAAAGGCAAAGTAGAGCAGGGCGCGATCGCGCTTCCCCTTGAGCGAGGTGTCGCAGGTGGCCGCCATTGCGCGCAGATCTGCGGCTGACAGCGCGGTCTTCTTGGCCGGGCGCTCGCCTCGTTTGTGAGAAGCCCTGCGCCCCTTGGACAGTAGGGTCCTCACGGCGCGATTCTCGCAAGGGTTGTCTTGGCGGGCCTGCTTGTGGGCCGCCGACAAGACCGCCACCCGGTGGACCAGGCTGGAGAACGCCAGCGGCCCAGGCTTCTTCTTCAGGCCCGCATGCACCAAGGCACTATCCAAGTCTGCAGGCAGATCCCAACGAAGCCCCAAATCGCCTGAGCGCCCCATGTGATCCACGATGAACTGAACCACTGCCGCCGGGGGGACGGGTAGGGCGATGGGCCTGCCATAGCGCCCTTCGAACCAGCCCGCCCAATAGCGCAGGGCGCCGGCGTAGCTGCGAATGGTGTTAGGCGCTTCGGCCTCCTGCAGGATGTCTCGCACCGCTTCTGCGGCGGAAGTGGCCAGCCGCTCCGGAACCAGCCCCGAAACGAGTTCCCCTGACGCAGCAGTGATATTATTCATATGTACTATGTATTGTGCACTATGATTAGGTTGAGCTACATCTGATAAATATGCCTTATCAGACATGGCCTGCCAATTCTCACCGTTCCGCAGAAGGACACCCAATGGCCAAGGGCATCAGCGAACTGGATGTGCACCAGGCAGCGGACGACATCATCGCCGCCGGCGAACGTCCCACCGTCGAGCGAATCCGAGCCCACTTGGGCACCGGCTCGCCCAACACCGTCACGCGTTGGCTGGAGACCTGGTGGCAGACCGTAGGCTTTCGCCTGCGCCAGCGCGCCATTGAGGCGGCGGTTCCAGGCATCCCAGAGCGGGTAGCTCACCTGAGCCAGCGTTTGTGGCAGGCCGCGCTGCAGGATGCCGGCGAGCTCGCTCAGACCCAGCTGGAGTCGACCAGGCACGCACTGGAGGAACGCGAGCGCCTGCTGGAGGAGGACCGGGTGGCCCTGACGCTGGCGATTGAGGCCAGCCAGAAGCGCGAAAGGGAGGCTCAGGTCCAGACTCAGGCCGCCGCCACCACCGCGGAGCAGTTGGCGGCACAGGTCTCCCAGATGACGGCACAAGTACAAGACCTGCTGCGCCAACGCGATGGAGCCTATGGACGGGCGGAGCGACTCGAGCAGGAACTGGATGCCGTACGCCGCAGTCTGGGCGAGGCCGCGGCCGCTCACGAAGAAGAGAGGAGGGCGCTCCAGGCGCACGTCAGGGCAGTGGAGGATCGTGCCCATACGGAGGTTGACCGGCATCGCCAGGCGTTGCGGTCAGCCGAGCAGGAGTGGGGGCGGGAGCGCATGGCCTTGGCCACCTCATTGCGAGAGAGCGAGCAACAAGCCATTGCTGCTGCCAACCGCGAGCAACAGGCATTGCGCCGACTGGAAGGCGTGAACGCGCGGGCTGATGGCTTGGAGGCGCAGCTGACGTCACTGAAGGAAACCACTCGGCAAGTTACCGAGGCACTCCGACAAGGGAGAGCGAACACGGCAACGCCAAGCAGGCAAAGCAAGCCACGCCGCACCGCGCCCAGAAGAGTGGGCGAGCCGACACAAGAACCCAATAGCAGGAAATCTAAGACTTGAGGCCATCCATTCGATCAAGGCTTCTTTCCCCGAAAGACTTGGAGGACGTACACGCCCCCCCCAAAGTTCATCCTCGACCGCGCCCGAGAGCACGGCGCGACAGGCCCCGTACGAACGGTAGAAACCAGCACGCCGGAGGAGGAACGCCATGAAGCAGGGAAGAACTGACAGAGATTGGGCGGTGGTCGCTGTGATGACCTTTGCCGCAGGAGCCGTCTTGACTTGGGCACTCATGAGCAAGCCGAGTCCCAAATCCGCCACGTTAGCGCTTGACTGGCCGGCGTGGGTGCAAGCGATCGGCAGCATCGCAGCCATCATCGCCGCGGGACTGATCCCCCTTTGGCACGCCAGAGTCAGGAGACGGGAGGTCACACAGTCCCTCATAGAGCTGATTTCCTATGCGCGATTTCCAGCGACACTGATGCTGGCGCAGTTCGAGGGAGGATTCGGCGGCCCCCGGCTGATCTTGGCGCATCTGACCCAGCTTCATAAGGCTTTCGATTCAGTCAACTATGTTGACGTGCCGAACCGATCCTTGGCGATTGCGCTGCAGCAATCAGCAACGGCTGTGAGTGCACTTAAGGAGATCCAGGAACTCTTTCTGAGAAAAGAAGAGATGAAAAAGGGGCGGGGGAGCGAGATCGTTAAAAAGTACCTGCTCATGCTCGATAGAGCCGTCGAAGAAGCAATCAAGGCAACCGGTCAGCGGCCTCGAGACTTCAACTACGACACAATCGTGCTGCCTAATGAATAGCCCATGCAAATGCTGTTCGTTACAACTACGCGGTAATAGTCACAAACCTCTCTCTAGTAATCCACTGCCGAGGGCTATCCGGCAAATCGTGCGGAGTCGGAGGGAGTAGCTGGCGTCTGAACGGGGGAACTCGCCTGGCGATGTAGCAGGGGCCTGGTGCACTGGACTGTAACAGAGCAGTTTCACTGTCACCGCGCCTTGTTACGGTAAAGAACCTCCGTTACATTCGCTGCTATGAACGACCTCGACGCCGCAGCCCGCTATCTTCAGGGTCTACTACCCGACATGGTCGGTGAGCTCGAGCCCTGGCCCAGCTCCAAGACGCGCGGCTTACCCCACTTCCTCGCCACCCTATTCGGCCTGGCCGAGCTTGACCTGCTCGGCCACAGGGTGCTGCTGGCCACCGTCCCGGCGCAGACGGAACCGTTGCCACCTTTGCGGCTGATCGCGCAGGTGCATCGATTGGCGGAAAAGGCCGGCTTGAGGGTCATTCTCGTGCTCTCCGGCGTTTCGCCCTACATTCGCTCCAAGCTCATCGAGTCTCGGGTGGATTTCGTTGTGCCTGGTAGCCAACTGTTCGCTCCGAGCTTCCTGATGAGCTTACGCGAGCGCGATTCGTCTCCAAGGGTGCTCACATCCGCTGGGGAGCGGTTGAGCCATCCGGCACAAGCGGTTCTGATCGCGGCCCTGTTGCGGCCCGACTTGGAGGAGCGCGGCATCCCTGGCAGCGTCCCGTGGGTGCCGCTCGACCTGGCGCGCGAGGCAGGCTACTCACGCATGACTGCCTCGCGGGTCGCCCGTGAACTGGTGGCGGCTAACCTCGTCAGCGCCCAGCGCGAGGGGCGGGAGACGAAGCTACGGTTCTTGAAAGCGCGCCGCTCCTTGTGGGCGGTCGCGCTGCCGCGGCTGCGCTCGCCGGTGCTGCGCACCACTTGCATCGGCAAAAGTGGCTTGGACATGCTGCTGGCCGATCATTGTCGTGCTGCGGGAGAAACCGGCCTGTCCGTTCTCACCGAACTGGCGGCGCCATCGCGTCCGATCGCTGCGATCGGACGAGACTGCTTCCGTCGGCATCCGGAGCCGGAATGGTTTCCCGTGGCCGGCGAGGGCTATGCAGACGTGCAGCATTGGGCGTACTCCACCCGCCTGGGTGGCGCGGGCACCGTCGTGGACCCGTTGTCGCTGTACCTGTCCTTGCAGGGACAGGGCGACCCGAGGCTGAACGGCGCGCTGCGGGACCTGCTCGATGAGGTCTTCGTCTGATCGCAGGCGCGCGGGAGCTCGGCGAGTGGTGCCTGAACTCCGGTACCAGTCCGCGGTCATCGGGGCCGTTGCGCTGGCCGTCGTAACGCAGGAAGCGAAGCGGCAAGTGGGGCCACGAAGGATCTGGAACGTGGTGCTGAGCGTGGAGGCGCTGACGCTTGCGTTCGGCCAGCGGTTCTCGGGGGGATATCGAGGCAGCGGCTACGAGGTGCGCCAGCCCTCGGACCGACACTCAACGTTCTATCGCTTCCGGCGGCCTGCGCCCAGAAACTGCAGGAGTGGCCGACGGGTCGTTTCGACCTGATCGTCTGCAGCGGGATGGACGACTAACCCGGGCCGGATGCCCTGCTCGAACTGCGTGACGGTGCGCATGGGGCGACGAAGGACGGTAGCCTGCTGGTGGCTTGCCAATGGCTGCCCATCCTTCAAGTAGCAATGCCTTGGGCGCATGCGCTGGCTAGGATTGTGCCGCGCTGAATCTGCTTCTGGCCGGCAGACGATCACCCTCGAAGTCGCAGGGCTAGGACAACTGATCTCAATCATGGAGGGATAGATGTGGCCTAACCCTTAACAACTCCGTGAGGGCGGCTTACATCGCATCCACAGTGATGCCATGAAGGATCATTGAAGCATGCTGGGACGCAAGTTTGTCCAGCGCAGGTGCATGCGGACTCGAGGTCCCGAACAGCTCGTGGAACAGCACACCCATTACGATCGGAGCCATGATTGAAAAGGCCATGAGATTTGAGTCGCCGGCGCGGACGGTCCCCTTGGCCTGCGCCCGCTCGACAGCGCTTGCCACCAGCCGGATCATGCGAGATGCAACTTCGTCATGCCAGATCCTCGCAAGCTCAGGAAACATTCGGCTCTCCGATAGCACCATTCGCAATGCTGCAGACAAGCGGGCATCGCCACCTGATGAGACCGCTCGCTGGAGGAGCGTCGGGATTAGCTCCTCAATCGACCCGTCGAAGGTCGCCTGTGCCGTCTCAAGGCCTTCCAGATTTGTGGAGATCAACTGGCGCGCTGCGGCTCGAAACAGCTCTTCCTTGGTTTCAAAGTAGAGGTAGATCGTGCCCTTCGCGACTCGTGCGCGCTTCGCGATATCAGAGAGCTTTGCGGCAGCAAAGCCGTTCTCAAGGAAAACATCTACCGCAGCGTCTACAATCTCGAGCGGCCGCGCCTCCTTGCGACGACTCCACTTAGGTTGCATCTCGCTCACGTGCTCAATCTCTTGCCCATGCGGGAATCCCAATAGCGCTGCAGCTCGTCTAGGGACTGCGTTGGCTGTGCCAATCCCACCCAAGTGTCAGGCCGCAGAACGTAGACAGCGTCCTGCTGACGTCCAGCGCGGCCATGTTCTTCGTGCCAGGTAAACTCGCGAAGAGCCATGCCGCGGCTGTCGCACCAGCCCTTTAGTTCAGTACTGGCTCGTCCATAGACATGGACCTGCCAGCCGATTTGCTCTGAGATCGCGTAGTTGTCCTCACCACGCGTCTTCACCCAGGGCAGGCGATCGCCGCCTTCAATCTTTCCAGCCTTGCCCTGGCTCAAGGGGCTATGCGATCTACAGCATCATCATGATCAACGTTGTCTTCCACGTGATCCCGCTGATTCTCGGGGTCGGCTACGGCGCGGGAACGCTAACTGCGATCATCATCTTCATCCCCCTCTGCGCTTGGATGATCTACACATCCTTTGGCGCGGGTCGTATGAGCTATCGAGCACTAGCCCTTTTGGTTGGTGCGGGAGTGTTGTTCCATGCCCTACTCACTATTCCGATGATTCTCCTGCTGCAAGGTGCAATCTCAGAGACGTCCGTAGTCATGATTCAGGTAGCCAACCCCTTTGTGCTGATGGTCATCTTGTCGGCGGCGGAGCGCTCGCGCTTGAGCATGCCGGCAAGGCAGCGTCGGCCAAGTGCCTCTCGCTAGCTCGAGTCTTCTTCGGCGCCTAGTCAGACCTCCCATCCCGTCTCGCTCACGCAGCCGCTTCGGTGACCCCTGGCGGACAAGGCGGAGCAACTTTAATGGTGCCTGTCCCCGCCTGTGTTGAGGCGGGGTAGCAGCTTGCAATGGCGTTAGGGATTCTCGATGGGAGCCAGATCATTTGCCCCTATTGCTCGATGGAGGAGGGGGCTGGCTCGCTCCTATTGAGCCGACGCCTTGCCCGGGCCTTTGTATCTGCTCAGCCAATAGCTGTAAGGCGTGGGTAGCACGCTGGCTGGGAGCTCCTGGCCAAGCGCAATGGCCATTTGGTACGGATAGTGCGGATTGGATAGGTGGGCCCGCCCGATCATCACTAGGTCAACCTAACAGTCCGCTACAACGCGCTCGGCAGTCTGTGGATCATCGATGCACCAACCTGTGGCCACCGGAAGCCCAGTTTCATTAGCAAATCGCTCAGCAAGGGGTGCCAGGAACGCCTGTGTACCCCATGGGACGCGGCCACCAAGAGCACTGAAGCCAATGCTCACGTTGAGCAGATCAAGCCCCAACTCTCGCATTTCTTTGCCAATCTCAATGGAGTCGACCAGTGCTTGGCCATCGCGCGAGTTGTACTCCACAACTCCAAAGCGCGCGGTCAGCGGCAGATGCTCGGGCCAAACCTTACGGACGGCCGCCAATGTCTCCAGCAGGAAGCGTGCTCTGTTCTCCGCACTGCCACCGTAGCGATCCTCCCGCTTGTTGCTGTCGGGGCTGAAGAAGCTCTGCGCCAGATAGCCATGAGCGAAGTGAAGCTCCAGCCATTCAAATCCTGCAGCAAGCGCACGCTTGGCTGCAGCGACGAAATCCGCTTGAACGCGATGAATGTCCTCAACCGTCATCTCGTTGGGAACTCTATCGAGCGAGCCGCCAAAGGCGATCGGCGAGGGACCAAGGATCGCCCATCCTGCGGGATCATCGGCTGCGATGTGGTCATCGCCTTGCCATGGCCGATTTGCACTAGCCTTGCGCCCTGCGTGGCCGATCTGGATGCCAGCTACGGCACCGCCTTGCTTGATGGCAGAAGCGATGGCTGCCATTCCTGGAATTTGCTCATCACCCCACAGGCCAGCACATCCCGGGGTGATGCGTCCTTCCGGAGACACGGCGGTAGCCTCGACAATCACGAGCCCAGCGCCTCCGCGCGCAAGCGCGGCATAGTGGCTGAGATGCCAATCGTTGATACGGCCGTCCTCCGCACTGTACTGGCACATGGGCGGCACCGCGATACGATTCTTAAGAGTGACACCTTTGAGCTCGAATGGGCTAAACAGGGCAGACATAAACGGGGCTTTGGGGAGAGCAAGAGGAGCAAGCACGGGGATTTACTCCGGCTTAGGACGTTGACTTGGCGGCTCGAGCTGCTTCCACCAGGCCGTCCAGCCAATCCTGGTGACCATTGATCATTGGATTCGGCTTGGCCAGACGCAGGGCTTCTGCAGGCTGTCCCTTCTGCGTCTCCTGCGTGAGGATCCGCACTCGGCCACCATCAAGGTCTTCGACAATCCACGCATGATGAACGTCAAGTCGATCGGCAGACCCGGGCTCACCGGCCCAGCCATGCCAAGCGATCCGGCCCGGACCCTCGGAGGTAGGAGCCTCATGCTCGACGCATTGAGCCTCCACGGGGAAGCCAAAGGTTTCAAAGTAGAATCGATCCCCGTTTCGCAACAGAGGGCCGGCGCCATCGTGGAAGCGCACATTGGCTGAATTTCCGTAGTAGGTCGGCCACAGACGTGGCTCTTCAAGCAACGGCCAAACATCAGCTGCGGCAAGGCCGAGGACGATCAGCTCATTCGAGACAAAGTTTTCGGTGTAACCAGGAAGGTAGCCTTCCGGCCAACGAATGCCGTTCATTTTCATCATATGCTCCTTAGGGCTAGCGGCGCGGCTCGCCGATGAATCGTTAAAATTACGTTCGCCAGCTTCTAACTTGCAGACCTCTGACTTCTACAGCCGAGACACTTGCTCCGTACCGTCGTGTCTCAGTTTGGCGAGGACTGCCTGGCAGTCGAAAGCTGGCTGAGGGTGTGCGTGGAGCTAGACGTACGCGCCAGCTGAATACGTAAGCTCGTAGCTGTGGCTGTAGATCTCCAGGATGTTGCCCAGCGGATCCTCCATGTAAACCATCCGATAGGGCTTCTCCCCTGGGAAGTACTCTCGAACCGGCATTCGCTGCTTTCCACCAGCTGCCACAATCCGAGCGGCCAGGCCTTCAACGTCCGGATCCTGAATACAGAAGTGGAAGACGCCCGACTTCCAGTACTCGAAGTTGTTCGCGGGACGCTCGGCGTTATTGAACTGGAAGATTTCGACTCCAACCCGGTCACCAGTGGATAGATGTGCAATGCGGAAGCTGCCCCATCCAGGCCCAAACACATCCGTGCACATCACGCCAATTGCGCTTTCGTCTTCAGCAATCCTGGTCGGCGGCATGACGAGGTACCAGCCCAAGACTTCTGTATAGAAGGAAACCGCGGCATCGAGATCGGTAACAGACAGGCCGATGTGGGAGAAGGCGCGAGGGTAGGGAGGGGGTAGGGCAGGCACGGCACACCACTGAAGAGAGGGGTAGCCGCAAGATTAGACCCTGCAACTCAACCATGATCTGATCCATTTTTATCAGATTGATAAAATATTCTTATGCTGAATGAGCATTGGCTCCGATCCTTTCGGGCTATCGCAGAGGTCGGGAGCTTTACCAGGGCCGCAGGCCAGCTGCAGCTCACCCAGGCTGCGGTCAGTCAGCATGTACGTCATCTTGAGCAACAGCTGGGTGCCCTGTTTCTGCGCAGACCACGATTTATTGAGCTGACGCCGGCGGGAATGGCTCTATTGCAGTACTGCCAAGAGATGGATTCGGCCGATCGCCGGCTTCAAGCCAAGCTCGCGAGCGCGGACAGCGATCAGGGGGAGTTTGCGCTGATAACCCCCGGGAGTGTTGGCCTTGCTCTTTACCCGGTGTTGCTGGACTTCCAGCGCACCCATCCCGGCTTGATCATTCGTCATCGCTTCTCGCCGGACCCAGAAATCCTATCGGCGGTACTGGAGAAGAAGTACGAGGTGGGTCTACTTGCACTTCGGCCGGATGACCCTCGGCTGCGGGCTGAGCCCTTCACCGAGGAGGCGCTTGAGCTGGTAGTTCCGAGAGGTGCCTGCGCGGACAGCTGGGCGGATCTTCAAAAGTTGGGTTTCGTTGATCATCCAGATGGCCAGGCTATGGCCACCCGCCTTCTCGCCCGCAAGTTCCCAGGAAATCCAGGCGTACGCGCGCTTCCTATACACGGCTTCACCAATCAGGTTGCGCTCATCCTTGAGCCGGTATCGCTCGGGCTGGGATTCACTGTCATTCCGCGACACGCCCGTGAATCCTTCGCTCGGCAAGACGCAATTGAGGTGGTTGACTGTGGATCTCCGGTGGTTGACACCCTCTGGATGATCCATCGATCCGAATGGCCACTGTCTGGGCCAGCTAAATGGTTGACCCAACAGCTTCGAGGCCTGCCTCGATTCAGCGGGAGGAGGGCTCCACCTCTCGCTGGAGCGGACTGAGGCCCCTTCTATACTGGTCTGGGGTCCGGCCAGAGTGTCGCTTGAACATCTCACTGAAAGACGTTGAGTTTGCATAGCCCAGATCGTCTGCAATCTGCGTAATTGATCGGTCTGAACCCAAGGCATCAATTGCCCTCAGAAAACGAAGCCGACTGCGCCACTCTCCGAACCCCATCCCTAGCTCGCGCTTTGCCAAGCGCTCAAGTGATCGAACACTAATGTGGTGGCGCTCTGCGACCTCAAGTGCCGACGGAGAGTCCTGAAGGGAGGTCTCGGCATAGCTCAGAATCCGCTTTAGCACGTCACCGCTGGCCAGCGGCAGGAAGCTCGACATCACCGGCGCGGCCAGAATCAGGTCAAGGGCGACCGCGGAGAGTCGCCGGTCTTCTGGCTTAACGGCCTCGCCGATGTCACGACGGGCCAGTTCGTCCAAGATCTCCCTAAGCAACGAGCTAACCGCTAACGCAGTCGGAATGCTGGGCATCTGCGCCGACGCGCCGACCGAAAGGTATGCGGATCGATAAGCAACCGCACCACGGTTTCGGGATGAGTGGTGAACACCAGGCGGAATCCATATCGCATAGTGGGTAGGGGACACCATCCAGTCCTCGCCTACCTGTAACTCCATGACACCCTGCGCAACATAGTTGAACTGCCCCCACGGATGCACACGAGCATCCCAGTCGGAGGGAGGCAAAGTCCCTTGCCGAACGTAGATGTCTCCAGGGATGGAGCTGAACGAGGGGACGGGGTCCATTGCCATGTCGCATTCAAGATGAAGATTGGCGCAAATTATGGATGTAACGAAATTCCGCCAAGTCTACGCTACTGGCTGTTGATATCCAGTATCTGAGGATGCCATGTACTACCTGCTCCCCCTCCTGGCCTGCCTTCTCTGGGGCGCCAACACCATCGTTACAAAGCTCGCTGCAGGGACCGTCGGCCCGGTCGATATTAGCTTCTGGCGATGGCTTGCTGCGGCCATCATCTTGCTCCCATTCGCCCTGCCGCGCCTGAAGTCGAACCTAGCGGTCCTGAAAGCCAATTGGGCACGCTTCCTCGTGCTCGGTGCTTTGGGCGGTGTCATGTTCCAATGCCTGGCGTACTACGCCGCACATTTCACTTCTGCGACCAACATGGGCGTTATCCAGGCACTCATCCCGTTGATCGCTCTTGCCTTGTCGCGCATCTTCATGGGTCACGCAGTCCGCGGTGGCGCAGTGATTGGTTCGATCATCTCCTTGGTTGGGGTGATAGCGGTAGTGTCCCATGGTGACTTTGAAGCCTTGGTTTCCCATGGAATCAACAAAGGTGACGCCCTGATGCTGCTGGGCGCTTTGGCTTTTGCCACCTACAATTTGCTGATGCACAAGTGGCGCATTCCCGTAACGCTGATCGAATCCCTGTTTCTTCAAGCCATGTCTGCAACGATCCTGCTGCTACCTCTTTTCCTTGTCGCAGGCACTGGCGTCCAGGGTGGCGCAGCCATCGGCTGCATTGCATTCGCAGCAATCGGCGCTTCGATCATGGCACCGTTGGCATGGATGACCGGCCTGCATCGGCTGGGCTCTGCTCGCGTGGCCGGGTTCTTCAATCTCGTCCCGATCGTCACTGCATTGCTTGCGGTGGTGGTCCTCAAAGAGTCTCTGAGCACCTGGGTCGTGGGTGGCGGTTTGATGGCAGTATTTGGTGTGGTACTGGCGGAGTACGCAGCTCGCAAGAAGCCTGACGAGGTCATGGTCGTGGATGACACCTCGACCAAGCGCTGAAAGACAATTGCATAGCTGCAGTTCAAATGAAAACGGGCCGCTTGAGGCCCGTTCTCCTTGTTCGGGGAACGCTTCTTCGGCTAGCCAGGTTCAAAGGGCCCTCTCCTCAAGGTGAAGTTGCATCTAGACAGCGCTCTTCAGCTGAGTTGGGCACATGCCGGTTAGTCGGCGAAACATTGCAATAAAAGGGGAGGGGCCGCTATAGCCCAGCCGCTTGGCAACATCACCAACTTTGCAGTCGCTCTGGAGGAGAGGGAGGGACGCAGCAAGCTTCAGCCTCTGGCGCCACTCACAACATCCCAGGCCAGTAGCGGCAACCCAGCGTCTTGCAGGAGTCCGAGAGGATACGCCAGCAACTTCTGCCCATTGAACTAGTGACTGGCCACTTCCTGGATCGGCTTGTAGCGCATCGATGATGGGGGCTAACAAGCGCGAAAACGCCAAGAATGCGCGGCCAAAGCTTCTGTTCCGGTAACTCAGCGAATGACCGGGGATCACCCCAAAGCGGAAAGGCTAACAGTAGGAACCGGGGATGCTTCGCGGCCCAGCTGCGCATCTTGCGCTGCCGCCGCCAAGCGATAGCCTTTGCGTCTCGAAGCTTGTGTAGGGCGCAATCCTCCACGTCAGACAGTCGCGCCGAAAGGGTATAGGCCCCGCGACAAGCCCATCGGAGGCATTTAGGGGTTCGCTTTAGCGACCTGTGGAGCTGCTGTGGAGTGGGCCGGAGAAATGTCTTCACATCAACAACTGTAAAGACGTCGCTTCACCCGGATCTACACGAGGGTTCAGACCCCACGGTTCCACAAAACAGCCTAAAGTTTCGACCCGGCACGCCGAGGCCGATCTACGTCACGGATTTCCGGCAGGGCGTGCCCCTTCCATCCGGTTGGCCGTCTGTCACTGGCGTGTGCGCCTGGTCCCGACCGGCCGGCAAGAAGCGCGAACCTACCGCTACACCCTAAGGGGCTTTAGTCTTTGATTCGCTTCTCAAAGTTTGTGATCAACTTGCCCAGCGAAAGGCCTGTCAGGCGGGCGATATCTCTCAGCTCCACCACATCAACCCTTCTCTTGCCTGTTTCGACGTCGCTGATGAATGACTGGCTGCGGCCCAGCATGCTGGACACCTGGGCCTGGGTCAGACCGGCAGCTAGCCGCGCCTCGCGAACAGCCTCAATGAGGGCAGCGTACTCTTTTCGATGGATGGACTTCGACACGACCGCGCCTTGGCTGAGCGGCCTAGAAAGCTATATCCAGTTCTCCGATATCTAAAAACCAGATATTCTGTCTTCTTCATTGACAGGGGGACGCATGAGCGAACAGCCATACCGCTTCATCACCGCGGCCAGAAGCAGAGCAACACTGATCCTGGCAGCATCAGCACTGCTAGCTGCCTGCAGCGGTCCGACAGACAAGAAGATGGTTACGAATGGAACCCAGCAGCAATACCGGCAGTCAATTGACGCTATCGACGCGGAACTCAATGCCCACGAAAGAGCGGCCTTCAACTGGGCAGTCGCTGGGATGAACCTTGAAGAGGGTCGGCAGGGAATCATTACGTACAGGGCCAAAAGCTGCCTAAGCGACTGAATTTCAAAGTTGATTGCTCGTCTCTCGATCAGGTTCTCCCCATCTATGGGGTCTGTTCAAGCACCTTGGCTGTGTAGCTCAGCGGCGCCACTTCCCTTTCAAGATCCAGGTGGTAGTCGCCGAAGCGATTGATGTGGCTGGTCCGATAAGGCGACAGGCCGGCCAGGATCTCGGGCGTCAGTTCAATCCCCTCCTTCCTCATCTCGGCCAAGGTCCGGCTCATGCCTTCCACGTTGTGGAGGATGATCATGTTGGCCACCAGCTGGCTGTACTTGATGATCTTGCGCTGCTCGTGTTGGACGTTCTCAGCAATGATCCCCTGGCTGCCAAAGAACACCCATTTCACGAAGCCGTTGTATTCCTCGCTCTTGTTGGTGGCAGCATGGATCGTTTTGCGGATCTCATTGTCATCAATGTAGCGCAGCAAGAACAGCGTTCGAACGGCCTTGCCAAGTTCCCGGAAGGCGAAGTACAGCTTGTTCTTCCGGCTGTAGGTGCCCAGCCGGCGCAGGATCGAGGACGCGGTGATCTTGCCCAATCGGATTGAGATCACCACCCGCAGCATGTCGTGGAGATGGGTGGCGATCAGTTGCCAGTCGATGCTGTCCCCGAACAGTGCCTGGATGTTCTTATAAGCCCTACCCGGTTCGGGCCGAAAGAATGTCAGGTCCTTGATGTTCCGGATCCGGGGCATCAGCTGGATGCCCAGCATGTGGGCCAGGCCGAAGACCGGATAGCTTTGGGCCTGCGTGTCGCCATGGACGATCTCAGGCTGGATGTCGGAAGTGTTGGCCAACAGACCGTCGAGGATGTAGATGCCCTCGTGCACGCCACAGGGAATGAAGTGGCTGAACGGCGCTACGTATTTGTCGGACACGTGGCAGTAGCCGATGCCACCGTAGCCGCCGTAGTGGATGTGATACTCCGACAGCAGGTTGTCCTCGTAGACGCTCCACTTCGTGCCATCAGCTGATGCGCTCTTGCCGCTGCCCCAATAGCCAGGCAGGTCGAATCTGTTGTAGGTATTGATGACCTCCACGATGGCCTTCTCAAGCACATCCTCGGTCACGTATTTCAGGTTGAGCCAAGCGACTTGGCGCCGGCTGAAGCCCTTGATCGACCGCGCCGTCTGCGTCGGCCCCAGGTTGCAGCCATAGCAGAATAGCGTGGTGATCACACGTCGGGGCAGATCTTCGACCTGGCTCTCGGTGCCGGCGATCGGGCGGAAGAAACGGTGCAGATCCAGCCATTGGCTGGCATCGATCAGGACATCGACGATGCTGGATTCTGGAAGCCGTTCGGCGATGAGGCGATCCACCGTGGTAATCGCGCTGGAGACTTCGGCGCGTTGCCCCTTCCGCAGCACCAGGCGCCCATCCAGGATGTCCGCATGTACGTTCTCCGGGAAACGCGCGTCGACCTCATCGGCCAGGGAGGTCAGTTGTGCACGTAATCCCGCCACGAAAGACTCGGCGTCGGTGGGCAGGCCTGACACCTGGCCGTAGGCTTCCAGTTCCTGGGCCAAGGTGGCTTCATCGACCAGCTGCTCACGGTAGTCATCAAACCGTTCGCTGCTGGGAATGAAGAGATCTCCGGACTTCAGTTCGTCCTTGACCTGCACCAGCACGGCCAGCTCGAAGTACTTACGGTGCATCCAGCCGGCGCCGGCTGCACTGGCCCGCTTGCCGAACACGTGCTGACACCAGAGCTTGGACATCCAGTCAAAGTCCTTTTCCGGGTCCAAACCGAGGGAGGCGACCTCGATCAGCTCACGGCGCTGGTTGCGCAGCGAGAGCACCGCTGCGATCAGCGGCTCCATGCCGGCGTCGTGGCTGGTCGCCCGAAGTTTCATCAGCTCCAGCCCATTGAACAGCAGCGGCCTGACCGCGCCATAGGGCTGCAGCATGAAAGGCAGGTAGTTCTTCCCGGCGTAGGCCATATGTTCTTCGCATTCGGCCAGCAAGGTCGACACTTCCGCTTCCAGGCTGTTGTCGATGGCATCCACGCGCTGACTATCGCTGCCGTCTAGCTGATAGGCCTGCAGGATTTCCTTGAGCTGGCCGATGAGGAAGTCGGCCCGTTTGGCATGTTCGAGCTGGTAGGCCAGCAATTTCTGCTGGGCCGTGTTCTCCAGCCCGCGCACCTGCTTGATGAACAACTCGGCTGCATCATCCAGTGTCTTGGCATGCTGGGCGCGAATGAAGATGGTGGCCAGCGCATAGCGCTTGTCCGGAGCCAGTTCGGCCAGCTCGCTGGCGTCATAGGCCCGAGCCATTGCACGGAACTGCTTGAGCTTGGGCACCGGCACATCGATGGGAGGCAGCTGGTCGGCCAACTGCTGCAGCATGCGGATGTGCTGCAGGTAGAACCGAACTTCCTTGTTGGTGGGCCGGCCGGGCTCGCGCTTGAGTGATTGCCAGCCGGTGAACCTGGACCCTTCCGGTGCGCGCAGCAGTTCGTCGATGAGCGTGCGCGTGGCAGGCGTCAGCGCGTGGCTGATGCTGCGGTAGTAGCCCAGATTGACCCGCTCACGGGCGCCGATGGCGGCCAGCTCCAGAGTGCGGAAACCGGGCAGTTCGTAGCGATGGTGCACCAGCTCTTCGAGCAGGACGTTCACGATGTCCGGGATGGTGTGCTTGGTCTGGGCTGCTCCGGTGGCCACTGTGTCCAGCCAAGCCAAGCCCGATTTATCCAGGGGACGTACCCCGATGAATTGCCGAAGCTGCGGCATATGCCGGCGCTGGCTGCCGGAAGCGTCGTAGCGTTCGAGCTGGTCGGTGTCCAATACGCGCCCGAGTCGGGCGGCCTTGGCGATGTGCTTCCGGATCCGCTCGGGTACGTCGGCCAACAGCGTGAAGTAGCCCAAGCGTTGGAAGAGCTTGAGATGAATCAGTACCGCCAGCTGCGGACCCGGCTGGGTGGTCAGCTGCTTGGCGAATGCAATCTCAGCGGCGGTCGGGGTATAGATCTCCTCCAGTTCCTTGGCGGTGGGATCAGGCTTCAGTCGCGGGTAGGCGGTCTCGTGAAGGGTAGCCATTGGATCCGGAGGGTGTGAGGGGGATCAGTCCCAGTGCCGGCCGTCGTCTGTACTGAGCGACGCTTCCAGGAAGCACTGGTGCGTATCGGCCATGCGGTGCATGTCATCGAGCAACGTGGCCAGGATTTCATCCAGATCCCTTTCGGGATCGGTGGGAGCAGTCAACTGGTACTCGCTGCTGGCGGTGTTCAGGCGCACAGCCTGGAACGGGGCCAAGCAGATCTCTTCAATTCGGCCTCGGGCCTTGGCCGCGCCGCGGCCCGTGCGGGCAAACGGGGTCAGCACCATGCGCAGGCGCAGCTGCAGGGCCGATTTGCCCTCCGGCGCCGGCAGTGCCATCGCCGGTACCGGCACGGTTGGACTGGGCAGGCTTGCTTCAATGCGGTCCCGGGCAAACGGGTCACGCCCGTCCAGGTAACGCATGGCCGACTGCACATCGCGCCAGCCCACGTACTCCATCAAGGCCTTCATGTCCCAGCCTTGGTCGTTGGCCCAGCTGGCAAAGCCGCGGCGCAACGAATGGCTGCTGTGGAGCCCCGCATCGGCAAAGCCTGCACTGGTCAGCAACTCGCGCAGCAGGCGCACCAAGCTGTTGGGATGCAGGCCTTCGGCGCTCACCTGGCCCCATTGGTTGACTGCCCGAAACACCGGCCCTTCTTGCAGGTCGGCCGCCTGCAGCCACGCCTGGGTCGCCTCCACCGGACATAACCGCGACAGCGCCGGCACCTTGTAGGTGACGCCGGCTGCTTGGCGATCACCCTTGCTGCGTGGCAAGAAGCAGGTCATCCCCTGTCCCGGCACCAGCGTGAGATGGGCCACGTCCAGACGCAGCAGTTCATCGCCACGGAATCCCCGCCAGAACCCGAGCAGCACCAGCGCTCGGTCTCGTTGATGGCGCAGCGCCGCCGGCCCATCGCCCCGGGCATGTGCCGCAGCGATCGCCGCGGCCAGCCAGTCATCGAGCTCGACCAGCCGCCGAATCTGGAGCGGCGCGGCTTGCTTGACCTGGCCCGGGTGCAGGGTCTGGATGCCTTTGAGCACCTTGCGCACCAGCGGCGATCGGGTCGGGTCGACAAAGCCGTGGTCGCGGTGCCAAGAGGCGATGGCCGCCAGACGTTGGCGGAGGGTGCTGGTCGCCAAGGTCTGCGCATAAGCGGCCAGGTACCGGGCCACGCTGTCAGGTGTCGCTGGGAGGTGGCCTTGCCATTCAACCTCGAAGTGCCGCAGCGCCGACGCATAGCTGCGCACCGTGTTCTGGCGCGTGGCCGCATCGAGGTAGCGGTCCAGTTCGGTCACTGGCGCGTGGCCTCCACCGAGGTCGTCTGGCGCAGCGTCGACAGGATGGTGCATTCCGCCCGCTGCCCGCCATGGCAACTGGCAATCACCCGTTCCAGCTCGCTGGCCATGCGCTGCAGGTCGGCCATGCGGGCGCGCACGTCGGCCAGATGGCTGCGGGCCAACCGGTCCACGTCCCCGCACGAAAGCTCCTCATCGCCGGCCAGCTGCAGCAGGCTGCGGACCTCCTCCAGGCTGAAGCCCAGGTCCCGGCCACGCGCAATGAAGCGCAGCCGCTCGATGTCGGCCGGGCCATAGACCCGGTAGCCGTTGCCCGTGCGCCCCGGGCGCGGCAGCAACCCGATCCGCTCGTAATAGCGAATCGTCTCCAAGTGGCATCCGCTGGCGTCGGCAGCCTCACTGATTTTCATTCGTAGTACGCTTGACTCCGTAGTAGCTACGGACTTTACGCTGAACCCGTATCCGCCGCCACTCCGGCCGCGGCGCTGCATGTGACGACCATGCCACTGCCCATCGCCTTGATTCGCTACTGCCTGATTGCCTTGCTGATCGGCTGGGTTCTGCCCGCTTCTGCTCAGGCGGAGCCTGCCGCAGCAGACCTGCGCCAAACCTGGCAGATGCTCGATTACATCGCGGTCGACTACCCCGGCGCGGTCCAGGCCGGTCGCGTAATTGCCCCCAACGAATACGCCGAAATGAGCGAGTTTGCCGGCGCCGTGCGCAGTCAGCTGGCAGCATTGCCCAGTGGCCAGAACCAGCAGGAGCTGACGGCCCAGGCCGACCGCCTGGTCCAGGCGGTGGCAGAGAAGGCCGACCCGGCGCAAGTGGCAACGTTGGCGCGCGGGCTCGGCACGACGCTGTTGGCCCGCTACCCGATCGGCGCTGTTCCGGCGAGCGCGCCGAAGACCTCCCAGGCCGCGTCCATCTACAGCCAGCAGTGCGCGGCCTGTCACGGCCCCACAGGTCACGGTGATGGCCCCGCCGCGCAAGCGTTAAGTCCGCCGCCGATCGCGTTCACCGATGCCACTCGCGCCGCGCAGCGAACGCCGCTGTCGTTGTACGAGGTCATTTCCCAGGGTGTGCCGGGTACCGGCATGGTCAGCTTCTCTGGGCTGTCAGAAAGTGATCGCTGGGCGTTGGCATTCTATGTGGGCAGCTTGGGGTACTCCTCGCAAGCCAAGGCTCAAGGTGAGGCGTTATGGCGCACCAGTGCCGAGGCCCATACGCACATTCCCTCGCTCGAAGCGCTGACACGCACGCGAGAGGCCGATCTTGCCACCACGATGCCCGCCGATCAGGCAAACGCGATCATCGCCTACCTGCGTTCGCAGCCACAGGTAGTAAACGAAGCGGTACCAGGAGCCGATCGCTTTGCGGTGGCGCGGCAGCGACTGGCCGCCAGCCAGCGCGCTTACGCTGATGAGGACCTGGCTCAAGCCAAAAAGCTTGCGCTCTCGTCCTATCTGGATGGTGTAGAGCCGCTTGAACCCACGCTGGCCACGCGCAATCCGTCATTGCTGCGAGAGATCGAGACGGCCATGGCAGGCTACCGCGCGCAGCTGGATCAGCATGCGCCCGCGGCTGACGTTGCCGGGCAGGCAGCGCAAATTGCCCAGCTGTTTGATCGCGCGGACGTGGCGCTGCAGGACACCCGAATAGGCGCCAGCACCGCGTTTCTAGGCAGCTTTACCATCTTGGTACGCGAAGGACTGGAAGCGCTGCTGATCGTGATTGGTATCGTGGCGTTCTTGCGTAAAGCCGAGCGGTCTGATGTGTTGCCGTATGTGCATGCGGGTTGGATCTGCGCGTTGTTGGCAGGCGCAGCTACCTGGGCGGTGGCCACTTACTTTGTTGATATCAGCGGTGCGAACCGGGAAGTCACTGAGGGCGTCTCGGCCTTGTTCGCTGCCGCTGTCCTGCTCAGCGTAGGCATCTGGATGCACCAAAAGAGCCTTGCAGGGCGGTGGCAGGAGTACCTGCACGCCAAGCTGACGACTGCGCTGACACGGCGCTCGGCTGTTTTCCTGTTCATGCTGGCCTTTGTCGCGGTGTACCGCGAGGTGTTTGAGACGATCTTGTTCTACATCGCGATGTGGAGCGATCAGGCGTCCACCGCCATCCTCGCAGGCCTGGCGGCGGGAATCGCGGTGTTGGCTGCGGTGGCGTACTGGATGCTGCGCATGAGCAGGCGGCTGCCGATTGGCCGGTTCTTTTCGATCAGCTCGATTCTCATCGCGGTGATGGCGGTCATCCTGATCGGTAAAGGCGTGGCCGCGTTGCAGGAAGCGGGCTGGATCTCTCAAACACCGCTCGCGTTGCCGCGCATCGAGTGGATCGGCCTGTATCCCACCTGGCAGTCGCTGCTGGCGCAGGTATTGGTAGGCACCGCCGCCATCGTGGGGTTCCTCGCCAATGCCCGTTCCGGTGTGCGTAGACAGCCAGGCGCAAACAAGCAATGAAACAACACAGCAGAGGACCAAGACATGAGTGATTGCGGGTGCCACCACGAAGCCAAGAACAAGGAGGAGCGACGCATCCTCTGGATCGCCTTGGTCCTGAATGCAGCGATGGCCGTGATCGGCGGCATTGCCGGCTGGATTGCCCATTCCACCGGGCTGCTGGCTGACGCGCTGGACATGCTGTCTGACGCCACCGCCTATGCCATTGGCCTGGTCGCTATCGGGCGCACGGCGCGCTTCAAGGCCAACGCCGCGTGGGTCAGTGGCAGCGTGCTGCTGGTGCTGGGCGTAGGCGTGCTGGTCGAAGTCGGCCGCCGGGTGATGTACGGCGCCGAGCCGGTCAGCGGTTGGATGATCGGTACCGCTCTGGTCTCGCTGGCCGTGAACCTGAAGGTGCTCCGTATGCTCGCCCCCTTGAAGTCTGGCGAAGTGCATCTGCGAGCGACCTGGCTGTTTACCCGCGCCGATGTGGTGGCCAACGTTGGGGTGATTCTGGCCGGCCTGTTGGTGTGGTGGCTGGCCAGCCCCTACCCGGATTTCGTGATCGGCGCCCTGATCGGCCTGTATGTGATCAAGGAGGCTTTCGAGATCTTGGGTGATGCTCGCCGGGCGCGTGCCGACGCGCGCAAAACGCCTGCATGACAGCGCTTGGCCGGCTGAGCTGTGGCCTGCGCTGGCTGCTGCTGGCGCACTTGGCCGTGGGCCTTGTGACGCAGCCGGTGCTGGCAGTGGTTGGCGAGCTCCATGCTCAAACCCATCTGGCCGCGGCCGACCATGACCCGGCAGTGGCATCACCAGCTTCCGAGCGTGGCGTAGACGCCGCGCTGCACCGGCTACAGCAGCTGGTGCTGTGCTGTAGCCAGGCCGCGCCGGCTCCAGAAATAGTGTTGGCCATTGCTCATATCGGCCGGCATTGGCCGTCGGCGACAGCCCATGCGGACAGATATCGGCATGAGCACCTGCTCGCGCCGTTCCGGCCGCCGATCGCAGGGTGATGCGCGCCGGCGTGCGCCGGATCCCTGTTGGCTATCGAAAATTCTGGAGTACTTCATGCATGTGCGATTGGCGGCCCTGGCCGCGTGGCTACTGTTGAGCGCGGCGGCAACGCCGGCGACAGCAGAAGAGCTGATGACCTTGGACGACGCGTTTGCACGCGTGGCCCAAACCCACCCCGAGCTGCGCCTGGTCGATGCGCGAGCCACGGTGCTCGCTGCCGAGCGCGACCAGGCCGTGCAGCGGCCACCGTGGACGTTGGGGGCGGAGGTTGAAAATGCGCTGGGCACGGGCGCGGCCCGTGGCCTGGACAGCGCGGAGTTGACCTTGAGCCTGAGCTCGGTCCTGGAGCGCGGCGGCAAGCTCGACGCCCGCCGCACCTTGGCCCAAAGCCGGATTGATGCACTGGCCGTGCAGCGCGAGACCAGGCGGCTGGACCTGCTCGCCGAGACGGCGCAGCGCTATTTGGCCGTTGTCGGTGCCGACCGGCAACGCAGCCTGACGAACATGGATGTCGGCCAGCGCCAGCGGACCGTCGCCGCTGCCCGGCAGCGCCTGCAGGCTGGCGCGTCTCCCGAATCGGTGATGCTCACCGCACAAGCAGCACTGGCGAGAGCAGAGTTGACCCGTGATCGGGCCGAGCAGCAGCGCATTGCCGCCCGGCAGCACCTTGCTGCCCTCTGGGGCGAACGTGCTCCGAGCTTCGAGGTGGCCGCGGCGGATCCCATGACCCTGCCGGCGATCGCGTCCATGCAGTCGCTGGCCGAGGAATTGGAGCGCACTCCCGAGTTGGCGCAGTTTGCCGATGCCCGCCGGATCGCGCAGGCACGACTGCAGCTGGCGCGTTCGGCGGCCTCGCCGGACTTGTCGTGGCAGCTGGGCGTGCGCCGCCTGCAGGAGACTGACGACACCGCGCTGGTGGCCAGCCTGTCCATGCCACTGGGCAGCCGCAGCCGCGCGCAGCCGGAGATCCGCGCCGGCGAAGCCGAGCTGGAGGTTCTGACGATCGAGCGCGAGGCCAAGGGCCTGTCGCTGTATTCCACGCTGGTCGAAGCCCATGGTCGCTACACCGTGGCGCAGGCCGAGGTGGCACGGCTGCAAGGCGAGGTGCTGCCGAAGTTGGCCCGGGCTGAGAAGGCCGCCGAGCGCGCCTATCGCGCCGGCGCGATCAGCTACCTGGAATGGGCACAGCTGCAGTCCGAACGCACGGCCATGGCCCAGCAGCAGCTGGACGTGGCGCTCGATGCGCAGCGCGCCCTGATCGAAATTCAACGCCTGACCGGCCAAGCGCTTGTCGCGCCGCCGGCGGCTGCTTCCACCGGAGAGACCCCATGAATCGCTTTTCTTGGACCGCACTGGGCATGGCCCTGATGATGCTGGCCGCCTGCAACGCGTCGGCCCCCAACGAAGCGTCCGAAGGCGGCGCCGCCGCTGAGGGCGAAGAGCACGGCGAGCACGAGGAAGCGCCGCTGGAAACCAAGATTGCCGCCAAAGCTGCGCAGGCAGCGGGTATCCAGGTCGCACCGGCAGGCCCCGGTGAGATTGCTGACGAGCATGAGGTGCAAGGGCTGTTGACCCCGATTGACGGTCGCATCGCGCAGGTCACGGCACGCTTCCCCGGACCGGTCCGCTCCGTGCGTGCGGGCGTGGGTGATCAGGTACGGGCCGGCCAGGCACTGGCCACGGTAGAGAGCAACCTGAGCCTGACCACCTATACCGTCACCGCGCCGATCAGTGGCGTGGTCATGGCGCGCACGGCCGCCGTAGGCATGGCCGCCGCTGAGGGCGCGCCGCTGTTTGAGGTCGCCGACCTGTCCACGCTGTGGGTGGACCTGCACATCTTCGGCGCCGACGCCCAGCACATCGGTGCTGGCGTGCCGGTGACGGTTACCCGCTTGAGCGATGGCGTCACCGCACAGACCACCTTGGAGCGCGTCCTGCCCGGCACCGCCACCGCCAGCCAAAGCACCATTGCGCGCGGCACGGTGGCCAACACCGATGGCCTGTGGCGGCCGGGGTCGGCGGTCAAGGCGCGGGTCACCGTGGATCGCCAATCGGCAGCGTTGGTGGTGCCGATCACGGCGCTGCAGACCGCAGAAGACCAGGACGTGGTCTACGTGCAGCAGGGCGAAACCTACCACACCCGGCCGGTGAAGCTGGGGCGCCGCGACGCCGAACGCGCCGAAGTGCTGGAAGGCCTCAAGGCCGGTGAACAGGTGGTGGTGGCCCAAAGCTTCCTGATCAAGGCCGACATCGAAAAGTCCACCGTGGAAGAAGAATGAGGCCCGCCATGCTCGAACGCCTCATTGGGCTGTCCATCCGCCATCGCTGGCTGACGCTAGTGCTCACCGCTGCGCTGGTTGCGCTGGGCGTGTGGAGCTACCGTCACCTTTCCATTGACGCCACACCCGACATCACCAACGTCCAGGTCCAGATCAACACCCAGGCCCCGGGTTACTCGCCGCTGGAGGCCGAACAACGGGTCACCTTTGCCATCGAAACGGCCATGGCCGGTCTGCCCAAGCTGGACTACAGCCGCTCGCTGTCGCGCTACGGGCTTTCGCAGGTCACCGTCGTCTTCAAGGACGGCACCGACCTGTACTTTGCCCGCCAGCAGGTCGCCGAGCGCCTGCAGCAGATCGCCTCCCAGCTTCCCGAAGGGTTGGACCCGGAAATGGGGCCGATCTCCACCGGGTTGGGCGAGATCTTCATGTACACCGTGGAGGCCGAGCCCAACGCTCGCAAGCCCGACGGCACCCCGTACACGGCCACGGACCTGCGCACCCTGCAGGACTGGGTGATCCGGCCGCAGCTGCGCACCACGCCCGGCGTCACCGAGGTCAACACCATCGGCGGCTTCGAGCGGCAGATCCACATCACTCCCGATCCAGCTCAGTTGGTGGCGCTGGGCTTCACGTTGAACGACGTGGTCGCCGCGGTCATGCGCAACAACCAGAACATCGGCGCCGGCTACATCGAGCGCAACGGACAGCAGTTCCTGGTGCGCGTGCCGGGCCAGCTAGCCAATCTGGAGGCAATCGGCAACATCGTGCTGGACCGGCGCGATGGCGTGCCCATTCGGGTGCGCGACGTCGCTAGCGTGGGCGAAGGCAAGGAGCTGCGCACGGGCGCGGCCACCCAGAATGGCCACGAGGTCGTGGTCGGTACCGCCTTCATGTTGTTCGGCGCCAACAGCCGGGAAGTCTCCCAGGCGGCCGCGGCCAAGCTGGATGCCGCCAACGCCAGCCTGCCTGCCGGCGTCCATGCCAAGGCCGTCTATGACCGCACCGCGCTGGTGGATCGCACCATCGGCACGGTGTCCAAGAACCTGATCGAGGGCGCGCTGCTGGTGGTGGTGGTGCTGTTCCTGCTGCTGGGCAATGTGCGCGCCTCGTTGATCACCGCGGCGGTGATCCCGTTGGCGATGCTGTTCACCATCATCGGCATGGTGCGTGGCGGCGTGTCGGGCAACCTGATGAGCCTGGGCGCGCTGGACTTCGGCCTGATCGTGGACGGGGCGGTGATCATCATCGAGAACTGTCTGCGCCGGTTCGGCGAGGCGCAGCACGCGCTAGGCCGCCAGCTCAACGATGAAGAGCGCTATGACCTGACCGCCTCGGCCACCGCCGAGGTGATCCGTCCCAGCCTGTTTGGCCTGGGCATCATCGCCGCGGTCTACCTGCCGATCTTCTCGCTGTCCGGGGTAGAAGGAAAAATGTTCCACCCGATGGCGATCACGGTGGTGCTGGCCCTGACCGGCGCCATGGTGTTGTCGCTGACCTTCGTGCCGGCGGCGATCGCCAGCTTCCTGCGCGGCCGTGTGGCTGAGCACGACAACCGCCTGATGCGCTGGTCGCGTGCCCGTTATACGCCGCTGCTGGATTGGGCCCTGCGTCGGCGCGTGGTGGTGCTGGCCGGCGCGGCCGTGCTGGTGGTGGGCTGTGGCGTGCTGGCCACCCGCTTGGGTTCGGAGTTCGTGCCGAGCCTGGATGAGGGCGACATCACCTTGCAGCCCATGCGTATTCCCGGCACCAGCTTGGAGCAGTCGGTGGCCATGCAGGAAACGCTGGAGAAGCGCCTGGCCCAGTTCCCGGAGGTGGCCAACATCTTCTCAAAGATCGGCACCGCCGAGGTGGCCACCGATCCTATGCCGCCGTCGATGGCCGACACCTTCCTGATGCTCAAGCCCCGCGACCAGTGGCCCGACCCGCGCAAGCCCAAGGCCGAGCTGGTGGAAGAGCTGGAGGCGGCGGCCAAGGAAATCCCGGGCAGCAACTACGAGTTCACCCAGCCCATCCAGATGCGCACCAACGAGTTGATCTCCGGCGTCCGTTCGGACGTGGCGGTCAAGGTCTACGGCGACAACCTTGACCAGTTGACGCGCCTGGCCAGCCGGGTCGAGCGGGTCATGCGTAGCGTCCCCGGCGCCGAAGACGTCAAGGCCGAGCAGGTCTCCGGCCTGCCGCTGCTGACCATCACGCCAGATCCGGCGGCATTGGCACGGTATGGCCTGAACCCGGGCGATGTGCAGGAAACGGTGGCCACCGCCATTGGGGGCAGTGTTGCCGGCCAGTTGATCGAGGGCGACCGCCGCTTCGACCTGGTCGTGCGCCTGCCCGAAGCGCAGCGCCAAGACCCCGCTGTGCTGGCAGATCTGCCCATTCCGCTGCCGGCAAGCACCAGTGTCGATGAGTCCAGCCGTCTGGCCGCCGGCGCCAATGGGGGGCCTCGCACGGTGCCGCTGCGGGAAGTGGCGAAGATCCAGGTAGAGCGCGGGCCCAATCAGATCAACCGCGAGAACGGCAAGCGCCGCGTGGTGATCACCGCCAACGTGCGCGAGCGCGATCTGGGCGGGTTCGTCGGCGAGTTGCGCACACGCATCGGCCAGGATGTCGCGCTTCCAGAGGGCTACTGGATCGATTACGGCGGCACCTTCGAGCAGCTGATCTCGGCCACCCAACGCCTGGGCGTGGTCGTTCCGGTGACACTGGCGTTGATCTTCGCTCTGCTATTCATGGCCTTCGGCTCGGCCAAGGATGCGGCCATTGTGTTCAGTGGCGTGCCGCTGGCGCTGACCGGCGGTGTGCTGGCACTGGCTCTGCGCGGGATTCCGTTGTCGATCTCTGCCGGCGTGGGCTTCATCGCGCTGTCGGGCGTGGCCGTACTCAACGGGCTGGTCATGATCGCCTTCATCCGCCGTCTGCGCGAACAGGGCGATCCGCTAGACGACGCTGTGCGCGACGGCGCCCTTGGACGCCTGCGACCGGTGTTGATGACCGCCCTGGTAGCCTCGCTGGGCTTCCTACCCATGGCCTTGAATGTCGGTGCTGGCTCGGAAGTGCAGCGGCCGCTGGCCACTGTCGTCATCGGCGGCATCGTCTCATCCACCGCATTGACCTTGTTGGTGCTGCCGGTGCTCTATCGTTGGCTGCATCGCGACCGAGCTCCCCGCGCCGGTAGCACTGCTTTGGAGTCCCCATGAACGAGCTCAACCTGGAACAGGTCCGTGCGGCGATGTTTACCGACCCGGGCGTGAAAGCGGTGGACGACCTGCGCCTGGTCGCCGGTGAGCATGGCCGTGCGATCGCGGCCACCATCACGGTCGCGGCGCCCTCGGTCGACCTGGACCTGGTGCATGCTGTGATTGCCCAGGTCCTGGCCGATCAATTCGGCATCGATCAGATCATGCTGTGTTTCAACGACCCGGGCCCGGTACCGCCGCCGCCCACCGCGGCGCCGTTAAAGAAGATGTGATCGCAGCCCCTGGCTCTATGCGTCTGCGCTGGCAGGCGCATAGAGCTGATGACCCGGCAACGCGCACGCGCCGGCATACACAAAGGCCACGCTTTGCCGCGCCCGGGTGAAGGCCACGTAGTATTTCGGCGGCGCGGTGATACGCGCTGCATCGGCCGTGCGCAGGTACTGCGTCAACGGCCCGTTCGGAAAGATGAGGACCCGACTGTAGGTGCGGCCCTTGCACTGCCCAAAGTTCACCGCCGGCAGTCCGTCGCACGCCTGCCGCCGGTCATGCCGGAGCACGGTGGGGGCGAACTCCTGCATGTACGCGGCCACATCCCCTGGAGCGACGAGGTAGATGCCATCGTGTCCGGTGACCTCGCCATTGCCTGATTGGGTCCGCGGCATCTGCGGATAGAGCGTGTCAGCCATATCGCACAGGGCCTGGACGCAGCGCAGACTGGTGAGGCGGTGATCCAGCCGGCATAAGCCGTCGGCCTCCCAAATCTGAAACAGCGCTGCCAGATTCGGACCACGGTATTGGCTGTACCTTTGCGCATAGTTGGTCGCATACGTGGCTTGGCGCGTATCGCCTACCAACGTGATGGCAATCTCGCTCTTCAACAGCCGTTCGACCAGATCCAGATCAAAGCCGGCCAGATCCTGGACTTCGTCGATGTAGAGCTCGTCGTACATCGCCGCCAATCGCGCCACGACCTGGCCTTGGGTCAGCTCATCGCAGCGCACAGCGAAATCGGCCGCTCGGTCCGAATACATCCGGTTGCCCGCCAGGTAGTGGCGCGCCACCTGGGTGCGTGGGGCGCGGTTGTTGGTGACACCTTCTACGAACAGGATGGTCTCGATGCGAGGCTCAGGGCAAAGCGCAGCCTGGTACGGGCGAATGCACTGGCGCAGCAGAAAGCCATACCAGCTGTGCAAGGTGACATGCGCGGGGACCGCGCCTGCGTGGGCCTCAAACGAGCGCCGGATCTCTTCCAGGTTTTCCAGCGTGTAGGTGACAATCGCGATGCGGCGCTCAGGTCGCTCCAAGGCCTGCCGGACCAGCAACGTGGTCTTGCCCGAGCCGGCTGCCGAGAGCAGGACCCGGTTAGGTGATGGCACGCTGGACATAGTCCGGGAACCTGATCGAGTGCGGGCTATTGAAAATCGCCAAGGCCGTATCGGTCTTATGGCCCTTCATGTACTTGAGCAGCGCCACCTCATCGGCAAAGGCCTTGCCCAGCACGGTATTGAGTTCGGCCAGCGAGTTGGCTTTGATCAGCTGCTCTTCCAGCGAAGGGGCGCTCTCGTCGGAATCGTAATAGATCGCGTTGATGTGCTCGGCATAGCGCTCTTGCACAACTGCGATATCACCGTCGTTGTCGGTGATCACCTTGGCCTGAATCCTCAGTCGATCGGCAATCTGCAAGAAGCGTTTGAATGCCAACGACTTGACCGAAATGATGTCTACGCCGTGAGCCATCGGCGCCACGCCGTGATGGTCACTGTAGGCACGCTGCACGATCAGTTCGTCGGAAGGGCCTTCCACCAGGATCGCCTGCTTGGCCAGGATCAACCGCAGCGTGTCGTGGCCCGGCAGCTTCATGAAATAGTCGTGGGTATCGCTGGGCAGCTGGTCCAGCTTCATCTGGCCTTGCGCGCTGAACAGGATCACGTTGTCCACGCCCAGCTTGTTCAACACGAAGCTGCTGTGGGTGGCGATGATCACCTGCTGGGCGGTGGAGAGGGCCGCAATCTTGTCGATCAGCTGGGTCATGCTGGAATAGGACAGATGGTTCTCCGGCTCCTCGATCAGCAGCACGTGAGCCGCGCCGGCCGCGTGCATCGCCAGCTTCATCTTCACCGCGCTTTGCTCGCCCTTGCCGGCCTGGGTGAACGGGAGCTCATCCAGGTAGGGTGACAGGCTGGTTTCCCACGTTGAGCGCGGCGATGTGTCCACGCCTACCGTCAATGCCCTGTGGCTGATGTCCCCGGTGTGCTCGGTCAAGTAGGCATTGATCGCTGCCACATCCGCTTCTTCGGAAAAGCTCTGCCGCATGCGGCGGAAGCTCAGCGACAGCGAGACGCGCTGCGCAGGCGTCAGTGCCTGCTCGATGATGCCGGCGATATAGCGATCGGCACCGGACAAGGTCTTGATGCCGTGCGTGTCGATGATGGTCGAGTCGAACGGAATACTACGGGCGGTGACGCCATTGTTGGCGAAGGAGTACCAGCGCACCGTGTAGTACTCCACCGGCAGGCTGACCGCGCCCTGGTGCTGCTGCAGGTAGGCGTTGAACTCCTCGCGGTAGTCGTCGTTGAGCTCGACCAGCAGCCGGATGCCGGCGGTATCCAGACGCAGGGAGTTGTTGGTGCCGCGTAACGACGCCAGCGCGGCGTCGGCGCCCAGATAGGCTTCGATGGAGATCCGTGGCGGCGAGGCCGGCGTGCCCGTGGCAAGCGCTCCCAAGTACTCCTGCACCGTGGGCTGGTGGAACAGGTAGGGCGTGAGCTCGTAGGCAAGATTGCGCCCATGCAGCTGGCCGGTGACCACCGCGTGGATGGCCTCCAGCAGGGTGGATTTACCGACCTCGTTGTCGCCCACCACCAGGTTCATGTGGGCATTGAGGGGCAGGTCCAGATGGCGAAACGACTTGAAGTTGTCGATGACGATACGTTCGATCGGCATGCACAGTCCTATGATGGCCAACGGGCTCGGTGGCGGAGCCTGCCTGCACCCTGGCTGGCCTCCTTTCCGCTCTGGGCCATACTACCCAGCGATCGCCGGCCCTGGGCGGTTTCGTACTGCTTGGGACGCCGGGAAGGGTCAGAATCCGCCTTACGCGGGATAATTCAATATTATCCCGTATAACTATTTTCGCCGACGAGCGGTCGTCTACCTGCTTTAATAGTATGTAATTACATGGTATGTAATACATTACGAAATAAAGTGAGGTGGCACGATGGCGCGCGCAGGACTCTATAAGAGTGACGTCCAGAAGGCGCGCGACGCGCTGCTGGCCCAACGCAAGACGCCGTCAGTCGACGCGGTGCGAGTGGCCTTGGGCAACACGGGCTCCAAGACCACGATCCACCGCTACTTGCGTGAACTGGAAGGAGAGGAAGGCGGCGGTCCGGCGAGGACGGTAGCCGTTAGTGATGCTTTGCAGGACTTGGTTGCGCGCTTGGCCTCGCGGCTCCAGGAGGAAGCAGAGGCCATCCTCACCCAGGAGCGTGAGCGCCATCAGGCTGAGCTCCACAGTCGGCAACAGGCGCTTTCCGGTGCCCAAGAGGAGGCTGCCGCCTTGAGCAGTCGGCTGCAGCGCACCGAAGCAAGCCTGCACCAAGAGCAAGCTGCTCACGCCCTCCTTCAACAGAATCTAGGTGACAGGATCGCGGAAATCGCCCAGTTGAACGAGCGCATCGCTGGCATGACGGTGCGGCTGGCTGATCATGAGGCGCATACGCGTTCTCTGGAGGACAAGCATGCCCATGCCCGGGAAGCGCTTGAGCACTACCGCACTTCAACCAAAGAGCAGCGTGAGCAAGAGCTTCGCCGTCACGAGCATCAGGTCCAAGAGCTGCAAGTAGCCTTACGTCAGGCCAATGAAGCCTTGGGCGCGAAGAATCAGGAGCTGTTGGTGCTGAACCGCGACAATGGTCAATGGCTGGAGCGCCACGGGCGGATTGAGCGTGAGCTTGCCCAGCTACGACAGGCCCACGAAGGCCAACACAGCGAGGTCGTGGCGTTGCGCCAGACCGCGACGGACTATTTGGCACTGCAGGAGCGCTGGAAGACTGACGCCAAGACCTTGGATACCATGCGCAACGAGCTAGCTCAAGTTCAAGACACCCTTGCGCGGGAGCGTGAGCGCCGCGAGAGCGCTGAAGCCGATGCGTTGCGTGCCAATGCACGTCTTGAAGCGCTAGAGCCTCTACTGAATCAACTGACGCCAGCACAAAATGCGGTGAAGAAAACTCGGCGCGGCCATGCGCAAGATGGGGGAGCCGACTGACGAGGCTGCTCGTTTGTCTGCTAGCGGCTGGGGTGGCGCTCACCTGTCCAGTACGCCCATTCCATAGGGACGACCCAATCTACAAACAGTTTGGCTACTGAGGACTCCGGTGCCAAATGATAGGGCTTGAACATGCCTTGCTCGGGCGAACTGGTCATCAGGTAGCGCAGGCGCTTCTGGACCTCCTGAAAGATGGCTTCCCGCACATGGGCGCTGTCGTGCACGCCAAGACGCATCGCCACCGAGGCACCTTGGCGTACCGCCGCCCAGCAGCAGTAACGCCACCGCGCGATCGGCAAGCCCCGCGGTCCGGATTGAAAGACGAACCCCACATCACGTGCCCAGCCTGGGTCGAAGTGATGTTTGAGCAATTGCTGCTCCAGAAACTGCTCGGTCTCCCAGAGTGCAAGTTCATCCCACAGCTCCAGTTTCGCGTCCGCCAAGACTACATCGTGTGCCATATCGCCGAGTTGGTCTTCCAGCACCGGGAGCAGGTGCCTGCGCTCGTGGGTAGACCAGGCGAAAGCACATTGCGGATCTTCGATGGGCGTGACCTCGGCATCGGGGCGGATCTGCCATCGATCCGCTGGCCAGGGAACTTGGATCAAGGCCAAGTCTCGCAGCGTGTCCAGCACCAGCAAGGTGGAGCGGCGTGTGGGCGCCACCGGTAGGCGTCGTAGCTGCGCGGCTAACAGTGCGGCTAGGAAAAGGGTGCCACGAAGGCCCAACTCCTCGATGCTGGCGACCCCAGATGGCGTCATTGACGAGGTTCCGGGCATGCGGTTTCCGGGGATGAGGGAGCGGCGTGGCTCCTGGGGGGGGGGCGGCGCTACCGGTGTCGCCGGTTGCCTCAAAGCTAAGAATATCTTAGTATGCAAGGCTGGGTACATCCGCCATCCTTATGGGGTCTCCATGGGGTGCGCGCGTGACTTTGTCCGTCGACTCAACACCGACCTTCGCTCGACGCCTCAAACAAGCCCGCCTGCACACGGGTTTGTCGCAGAAGGAGTTGGGCATCCGGGCCGGTCTGGATCCTCACGTGGCCAGCCCCCGAATCAACCAGTACGAGCGTGGCAAGCACGAGCCCATGCTGGAGATTGCTGAGCGGTTGGCCCAAGCGTTGGGGATCCCCGCCGCCTTCCTTTACACCGACGATGATCTGCTGGCCAAGTTGCTCCTGCGCTGGGGCTCGCTAAGCAAGCAGCAGAAGCGCGAGTTGGTGAAGCTGATCGAGGCCACGCCCGAGAAGTAAACCGAACAAGCGCTCGCCCTATGGGCAACTCTTCGCCTCAACCCGCCCTTTGGGCGCTTCTGGAGGGAGCTGCAGTGTCCGCGGCTAGTGCGACTGACAAGTCGCGACATCTCAGGCTTACTTGAGATTTTGTTCACGACCGATACACACGCGCCTTGTCTAAAGTGATATACCATGTCGCCCGTGTCAGCCTCCTCACTTCTACTGCGACTGTTCCTGATCGCCATGCTCGTGCTTAACGGCGCGTGGTCGGCGTTTGCGTCCGTCAGTATGAACCCGGTCATGGAAGAGCAGGCCAGCGAAGTGGCTGCCGCGGTGCAAGTCGACGAAGACTGCTTCGCCCATCACAGTGCTGAGCATCATCCCGATGCCACATCGATTGAAAAGGCTGGCACTGGGCATGGCGACCATGCCGGTCCCGACTGTTGCAAGTCTTCTGCGTGCCGGTGCGCCTGCGTACACGCTTGCGCGAGCGCACTTCCTGCGCGCCTGCATGTTTCGGTGCAACTGGCCTTGGGCCTGGATGTCATGCCGCTGCCCCTAGGGCATGCGGCACCTGCCTTGCCTCATCTGATCCGACCACCGATCGGCTAAGCGTCCCTAGGCGCCGCAATGGCGCCGTTGGTGTGGCTTGCATGCCTGTTTAGGCCAGCCGCCCGCTCTGTACCACCGCCCGCCGGTGGCAACACGACGCTTGGAGCATTTTCATGTCGCATGATGATTTTCGTGGTCCACGCGGTGGACCGCTGCTGCCTTCGCGGCGGCGATTTGTCCAAGGCTTGGCCTTGGGAGGCGCAGTCGCAGGATTAGGTTTCTGGCCCAAAGCCAGTTGGGCGCTCAAGGGGCCGGGACAACCCAACGTACTATCGGGCACTGAGTTTGACCTGACCATTGGCGAGACGCCGATGAACTTCACCGGCAAGACCCGCACCGCGATCACGGTCAACGGGTCCGTTCCGGCGCCGTTGCTGCGGTGGCGGGAAGGCACCACGGTCAACTTGCGCGTCTCTAATGCATTGCCCGCTAACTCCATCCATGGCGCGGACACCTCCATCCATTGGCACGGCATCATTTTGCCGGCCAACATGGACGGCGTGCCGGGTCTGAGCTTTGACGGTATCGGACGTGGTGAGACCTACCACTACCGGTTCACCCTGCATCAGGGCGGAACCTACTGGTACCACAGCCACTCAGGGTTCCAGGAACAAGCCGGGCTCTATGGCCCGATCGTCATCGACCCATTGGAGCCGGAGCCCTTCAGTTTCGATCGCGACTACGTCGTGATGCTGAGCGATTGGACAGACCTGGACCCGACGGCCCTGTTCGATCGTTTGAAGAAGATGCCGGGCCATGACAATTACTACAAGCGCACGGTCGGCGATTTTGCGCGCGATGTGAAGCGCAACGGCCTGTCGGCCACGTTGGAAGATCGCAAGATGTGGGGCGTGATGCGGATGACGCCCACGGACCTGTCCGACGTCAACGCCAACACCTACACCTACCTGATGAACGGCACGACCTCACTGGGCAACTGGACCGGTTTGTTCCGCAGTGGCGAGAAGGTGCGCCTGCGTTTCATCAATGGCTCTGCCATGACGTACTTCGATGTGCGTATTCCGGGGCTGAAGATGACCGTGGTGGCGGCAGATGGCTTGTATGTCCATCCGGTTTCCGTCGACGAGTTCCGCATCGCGGTAGCAGAAACCTTCGATGTGATCGTGGAGCCCTCCGGGCAGGACGCATTCACCATCTTTGCCCAAGACTCCGGTCGCACCGGCTACATCAGCGGCACGCTCGCTGTGCGCGAAGGATTACGCGCGCCCGTTCCGTCTGTGGATCCCCGGCCGCTGCTGACGATGGCAGACATGGGCATGGATCATGGGTCGATGGATATGTCTGGCGGCAGCAAGGGCATGGAAGGCGGCTGTGGTGCGGCCATGGGCATGCCTGGCATGACCCCACCTGTCAGCGGTAACGCGACCTCGGCCCATGCAGGCCATGCGATGCCCGCCGCCGGCGATGGTGCCATGGCAGGCATGCAGCACGGGGGCATGCAATCACACCCTGCTAGCGAGACCAACAATCCCCTGTTGGACAACCAAGCCATGAGCGTGAGTTCGCGCTTGGATGATCCGGGCAATGGCCTGCGCGATAACGGCCGTCATGTGCTGACGTATTCCATGCTCAAGAGCACCTTTGAAGACCCTGACGGACGCGACCCCGGTCGCGAGATCGAGCTGCATCTGACCGGACACATGGAGAAATTCTCCTGGGGCTTCAACGGTCAGAAGTTTTCCGATGTCGAGCCGCTGCGGCTGAACTACGGCGAGCGTATGCGCATCGTATTGGTTAACGACACGATGATGACCCATCCCATCCATTTGCACGGCATGTGGAGTGACGTGGAGGACGACAACGGCAACTTCATGGTGCGCAAGCACACGGTGGATATGCCGCCAGGTAGCCGACGCACGTATCGCGTGCGTGCCGATGCGTTGGGCAGCTGGGCGTTCCATTGCCACCTGCTTTATCACATGGAAGCCGGAATGATGCGCACGGTGAGGGTCGACGAATGAACATCAATAGACGCGATACCACCCTGACTGCGCTGACGGCTATCTCGCTGGCCCTGGCCAATGCGGCCAGCGCCCAATCTATGCAGCACGGCTCCATGCAGATGGAGCAGGGCGCGCAGACCCAGACTCAGGATCACTCTGCACATCAGGCACCGACATCAAAACCTGCGCCAGCCCAAAAGCCTGCAACACCGGCCAAGACGAGCGAAGCGACGATCGATCATGCGGCGATGGGCCACGCCGAGCCGCAGGCTAACGCAGCCGAGCCTGCCATGCAGGGCATGGACCATTCGCAGATGGGGCACGGCTCGCCCGCGAGCACACCTGCGGCGCCCACAGCGCAGGCGCAGTCGATGCAGGGCATGGATCACAGTCAGATGGCACAGCCCGCTGCAGCCGACACCTCCGGCACGGCCACGCCTGCGATGCAGGGGATGGACCATTCGCAGATGGGCCATGATTCGCCCGCGCCCGCTACACCAGAAGCGGGAATGCAATCGATGGAGGGCATGGACCACAGTCAGATGGGACACGGGCCTGCAGCGCCAACGCAGCCGCGCACCCCGATTCCCGCGGTGACGGACGCGGATCGCAAGGCGGCCATCGCGCCGGAACACGCGCATCCGGTGCATGACAACTCGATCAAGAGCTACGTGCTGCTCAATCGCCTGGAAACCTGGGATGCCGATCCGGGCACCGGGCTGGGCTGGGAGGGCCAGGGCTGGATCGGTACGGACCTCAATCGCGTCTGGCTCCGCAGTGAAGGCGAACGCACGGATGGTCAGACCGAGTCGGCTGATCTGGAAGTGCTTTACGGCCGCAGTATCTCCACGTGGTGGGATGTGGTGGCCGGTGTGCGTCATGACTTCAAGCCTGGGGCATCGCAGAACTTCGCCGCTATCGGTGTACAGGGCTTGGCGCCGATGAAGTTCGAAGTGTCCGCCACAGCCTATCTCGGCGAAGGGGGCCAGACTGCCGCCAATGTCGAGGCCGAGTACGAATTGCTGCTAACCAACCGGCTGATCTTGCAGCCGCTGGTGGAAGTCACCGCCTATGGCAAGAACGATCCATTGCGCGGGATAGGTTCGGGTCTGAGTGCCGCTGAGGCGGGGCTACGACTTCGCTATGAGTTCACCCGAAAGTTCGCTCCCTACATCGGCGTGGTGTACGAGCGCGCGTTTGGCAATACCGCAGACATGCGACGCGAGCATGGCGAGTCCTTTGAAGACACGCGCTTGGTCATCGGCCTTCGTACCTGGTTCTAAGGGGAACTGACAATGAAATCCAACAAAAAGATGTGGGTATGGCTCGGTGCCGGCGTGGCATTGGTTGCGGTGGTCGCAACCGCCACGCTCTCTCTGGGCGTGTACAACGTGGCCGCCGACGATCCGCATAGTCGCCCGGTGTATGCGCTACTTGAAACGGCGCGCGAGCGTTCCATTGAGGTGCGCGCCGCCAAGCTTCAGCTACCCACGAACCTTGATGATCCTGAGCGTATCCGCCAGGGTGCGGGCAACTACAACGCCATGTGCGTGACCTGCCATCTTTCACCAGACGCGGCGGCCACCGAGATGAGCAAGGGCCTGTACCCCGCGCCACCGAACCTAAGCAAACAGCCGGTCGCTCCAGCTGAGGCGTTCTGGGTGATCAAGCACGGCATCAAGGCCAGCGGCATGCCCGCTTGGGGCGGCAGCATGGACGATGAGTTCATATGGAACATGTCGGCCTTCCTGCAGAAGTTGCCCACGCTGGACGCGACTGCGTACAAGGAACTTGTCGACAGCAGCGAGGGCCATTCGCATGGCGGCGGCGAGACGCAAGGCCACCATGACGACGAAAAGGCCGAGGATCACCCTGCCTTATTCGAGCCGGGCAACAACTCCATGCCGCATGCGCACCCGCCGGGCGTGGACGACGATCACCACGGCCCGACACCCAGCGACACGGAAGTCGGGTTGGTGAGCCACGGCCATCCCGACGGCAAGGTGGAGTCGCACCCTGCACCACACACGCCCGTGGCCGATGACGGCCATGCGCACCCCCATTGATCTTCTTGGAGCCCACGCAATGAACGCAACAGCAATCTCGTTCACCCTCGCACTGGCACTGGCCGTCGTGTCCCCCGCAATGGCGCAGGCGACACAGCCGCACGCACATCACCCCGCTGCCGCGGCATCTGCGGACGTCGACGTCCCAGTCACTGCAGAGGCCGCGGTCGCCGTAGCGGAGCGTTTCAACAGGGCCCTGTCTAGCGGCGATCTGGCCACGGTCGAAGCCCTGCTCGCTGCCGACGTTCTCATCCTCGAGTCCGGGGGCGCCGAACGCAGCCGCGAGGAATACATGGGCCATCACGCAGTCAGCGATGCGGCGTTCCTCAAGGGCGCCCATCGCCAGCTGCTCCGTCAGCGCGCACGAGCCGCTGGCGAGTTCGCGTGGGTCGGAACCGAAAGCGAGTTGCATGCCCAGAAGGACGGCCAGCCACTGACCGTCCAGAGCGACGAGACGATGGTGCTGAAGGAGACCGCGGACGGCTGGCGGATCGTCCACATCCACTGGTCCTCGCGGACCAAGCGCTGAGTCGAGAGATTGAAATGACTACGCTCACATTGCACCGTCTGACTTTTGTGGTCCTTGCCGTGGCTGGTCTGGGTGCTTGCACCCAGGATGCTTCATCCGCGCAACCCACAACCTCGCCCTCCGCACAGGTTGTCGTCCAATCAGCCGACGCGACTCCAGCAGCCCTGCCACGCATGACCGTCCACAAGACCCCGACCTGCGGGTGCTGCGGTGTCTGGATCGACCACGTGCAGAAGGCGGGATTCACCGTGGATGTGCACGACATGGATGACCTGGGTCTGGTCAAGGAGCGGTTGGGTGTCCCCTATGCAAAGGGCTCCTGCCACACGGCCGAGATCGGCGGATACGTCATCGAAGGCCACGTTCCGGCCGCGGACATCAAGCGTCTCCTCGAAGAAAAGCCGAACGCACGCGGCCTGGTCCTCCCAGGGATGCCGCTTGGTTCTCCGGGCATGGAGGTCCCGGAGGGACGCCAGCAGCCGTTCACGGTCGAGCTGATACATCGCGACGGAACCACTGAACCGTTCGCACAGCACTGATCCGTCGCAGCAACAGGGGACGGTGTTGCGGGCGCGCCGATTCTCGCCCGCGAGGAAGAAGGAGAACTACATGACTCACCATTCCGCAGCACACCGGCCCCAGGCCATGAACGAGTGCATCGACAACTGCACGCAATGCCATGCGATCTGCCTGGAGACCATCAACTACTGCCTGACCAAAGGAGGTGTTCACGCGGCCCCGGAGCACATCGCGCTGTTGGCGACGTGTGCCGATACCTGCGCAACCAGTGCCGACGCGATGCTGCGCGGTGCCAGCGTTCACGACGTGGTTTGCGGTGCCTGCGCGGAGATCTGCCGCCAGTGCGCCGATGCATGCGACGCCATGAACGACCCTGAGATGACGCGCTGCGCCGAAGTTTGTCGCCGCTGCGCGGAAAGCTGCAGCGCCATGGCAGCGTAATGCGTCGAGGATCCCGCCTGAGCCGGTGGGATCCTCGTCTCGCGAAAGCGGAAGTATCAAGAAAATCCGACAAATCGTGGTTTCAGTGACAGTCCGACATCTAACGCTTGTCGCATCGAACACAGCGCGGCCCCTCCCGAACGGGCTTTGCATCACATTCCAATGAGGATTTATCCATATGAAGTCGTCCAACGTCATTCGCTCCTTCGCGCTCGTCCTCGCAATCGCGGCCGGGCAGTTTTCGCTGCAGGTCGCGCACGCCCACGCCGCGCTGCAGCAGTCCACACCGGCGGCAAATGCGGTGGTGGCCTCGCCAGGCCAGATCGATCTCGTGTTCAACGAGACATTGATTCCGCGGGCGTCGCGTCTCAAGTTGCTCATGAAGCACGGCAGTTCCACCATGCCGATCGAGAATTTCACGACCGAGATCGTCAACAACGGCAAGACCCTGCGTGCCAAGTTGCCTGGACCGCTGGCTCCGGGCGTCTATACCGTGGAATACCGCGCCGTCGGTGGTGACAACCACCCCATGCCGGGCAGCTTCAGCTTCACGGTGCGCTGAGGAGTCGCGAATGTTCGACCTGTCGGCTTATGCACTGAGATTCTTGGAATACCTTGTCATCATGGTTCTTTTCGGGGTTCCACTCTTCGGTTGGTACGGGTCGCGTCGATCGGCACTCGCCGACGCCTTGGCCGGGTGGTCACTCATGGGCGTTCTATTGGCGGGTGCCGTAGCCGGTCTCGTGCTCACCGGGCTCGATGTCGTCTTCAAGACCGCGGGCATCATGGGAATGCCGCTTGCCGAGGTTGATCGCGCATCGCTTGGCTGGTATCTGCTCGAGACGTCCGCGGGCCGGGCAGCCATGGCGAGAGGCGCGCTGCTGGTCGCCCTGATGTTCGTGCTCGGATGGCATCGTCGCCGCGGGAAGGTGGAGACCGCCTTCCCGCTGGGGGCGATGCTGGCGGGCGGCGCACTCGCTTCGCTGGCATGGAACGGCCACGCCGCCGCTGGCGAGGGCTTGGCAGGCGCGGTCCGGCTTGCTGCAGGCATCGTCCATCTTCTCGCGGCAGGCGGCTGGATCGCAGCGGTCCTGATGTTCCTTGCCATGCTGCTGCGCGGCAAAGAGACGAACGGCAGCGGGCGTCTGCGATCAACGCATGACTTTCTGCATGGTTTTTCGACGCTGGGAACGATCTTCGTTGGTGCGCTCATCGTGTCCGGCATCGCGCACTACGGGGATCTCACCGCGTGGTCGTTTTCGGCCCTGTTCCAGAGCACCTACGGGAAGTTGCTGCTTTTCAAACTGGCCCTGTTCGCTGGAATGCTGGGTTTGGGAGCGCTGCACCGATGGACGCTGGTGCCGCGCTTGGAACGAGCGCTGACCAGCGGAGATCCCGCGCAGGAGGTGCGGGCTTTGCGGCAGAGTGTTACGGCTGAGGCCGCGCTGGCCATCTTGATCCTGATTGTTGTTTCAGTGCTCGGGACGCTCAGCCCCGAATAGCTGTGTAACCCGCAATGGCACACTGCCTTGGCAGTCCATCCCCACTAAAGCGAGCATCGGCATGAACTCACCGTCGTCCCATGACCATCACCATTCTGCAGGCGCAGCCCCTGTCGAGGCTGCGGATGGACGGGTCATCACCAATCCCGTCCGCTATACGGACGATGCTCCCCAGCAAGTTGAAGTGACCGCCCCAGCAGCGGTGGCCCAACCCAGCGGTACCCACGCCACGGTCTACACCTGCCCGATGCATCCGCAGATTCGTCAGCCAGGTCCCGGCACCTGTCCGATCTGCGGCATGGCGCTGGAGCCGGAGATGCCCTCGCTGGAGGAGGACGACAATCCAGAGTTACGCGATTTCACCCGAAGGTTCTGGTGGACGTTGCCTTTGACGTTGATCGTCCTGGTCTTGGCCATGCTGGGACACCGTCTGCCCGGCTTGTCCACGCAGGCGCGCACCTGGATTGAGCTCGTGCTGAGCGCCCCGGTGGTGCTCTGGGCGGGGTGGCCTTTCTTTGAGCGCTGCCTACAGTCCATCGGCAATCGCAGCCCCAACATGTGGACGCTGATCGGCATCGGCGTGGCCGCCGCGTTTGGCTACAGCGTGGTGGCCACCGTGGCACCGGACCTGTTTCCGGACTCTTTCCGCGAGCATGGACGGGTAGGGGTCTACTTCGAGGCGGCAGCGGTCATCGTCTCGCTCACCCTGCTCGGACAGCTGCTGGAACTGCGGGCGCGTTCCAAAACCTCGGCGGCCATCAAGTCCCTGCTGGGATTGGCGCCCAAGACGGCTCGCCGCGTCAAACCCGATGGGGGCGAAGAGGACGTTGCGCTGGATCACGTGCACGTGGGTGATCTGCTTCGCGTACGACCGGGCGAGAAGGTGCCGGTCGATGGGGAAGTCATCGAAGGCCGCGCCAGTGTCGATGAGTCGATGCTGACCGGTGAACCCATTCCGGTGGAGAAGGCTGTCGGTGATCACGTTATAGGCGCCACGCTCAACGGGACGGGCGCCTTAGTCATCCGGGCGGACAAAGTCGGATCCGGGACGGTACTGGCGCAGATTGTGCAGTTGGTAGCCCAAGCCCAGCGCTCCCGCGCGCCGATGCAGCGTATGGCGGACAAGGTGGCGTACTGGTTTGTCCTGGCCGTGCTGGCCACGGCGGTGCTCACGTTCTTCGGATGGGGTCTGTTTGGACCCGAACCGTCCTGGACCTTTGCCGTCCTCAATGCCGTATCGGTTCTGATCATTGCTTGCCCGTGTGCCTTGGGTTTGGCTACCCCCATGTCGATCATGGTCGCCACTGGCCGCGCTGCGCAGGTCGGGGTCCTGTTCCGCGATGCTCAGGCGATCGAGCAGCTACGTCTGATCGACACGTTGATCGTGGACAAGACCGGTACGTTGACCGAGGGGCGTCCAGCCTTTCGCGACACGCTCTCCAACGCCGGCTTCGACGCCGATCAGATCCTTTGTTTGGCCGGCAGCTTGGAGCAGGGCAGTGAGCACCCCTTGGCCGAGGCCATCGTGGCTGAAGCCCAGCGACGTGGCTTGAACCTGGTGGCCGCCCAAGATTTTGATTCGCTCACCGGCCAAGGCGTCCGCGGGCGCGTGTCCGATCAGGATGTCGTGCTCGGCAACCAAAGCCTGATGGCGTCGGTTGGCGCCGATGTAGCACCTTTGCAAAGCAGCGCCGAGCGTCTTCGGAAAGAAGGCGCTAGCGTGATGTTCCTGGCGGTCAATGGTCGGTTGGCCGGCGCCATTGCGGTGGCTGATCCCATCAAAGCCACGACCTTGCCTGCCTTGAACCTGCTACGTGCCGATGGCCTGCACGTGGTGATGGCCTCCGGTGACGCACAGGCGACGGCCGAGGCCGTGGGGCGCACGCTGGGCATCGAGGATGTGCGTGGTGGCGTCAAGCCGCAGGACAAGGCCGACCTGGTCCAGCAACTCAAAGCCCAGGGTCGTCGCGTGGCCATGGCTGGCGATGGCATCAACGATGCGCCGGCCCTGGCGGCAGCCGATGTGGGCATCGCGATGGGGACGGGCACGGATGTGGCCATGTCCAGCGCCCAGCTCACCCTGGTCAAGGGTGATTTGAGGCGCATCGTGCAAGCCCGTGCCATCTCGTCTTTGACGGTGGCCAATATGAAGCAGAACCTGGGCTTCGCCTTCGTCTACAACGCCATCGGCGTGCCTATCGCCGCCGGCTTGCTGTATCCCAGCTTCGGCCTTTTGCTCAGTCCGATGATGGCGGCCCTGGCCATGAGCCTGAGCTCGGTTTCGGTGGTCACCAATGCCCTGCGTTTGTCCGGCTCCACCGTTGTTGCCACCCCCCACCCTGACCGCGCCGATGAGCCTGCGCGCGGCCATTCCTGTCACTGATGGCTCATATCCCACAAGGAGTACTGCAATGAAGCGTTATGCCTCCCTCTCGATGATGGCCTTGTTCCTGATGGCGGGCGCGGCCTTCGCCGGCGGCCAGACCACCACGCCCACCACCGACCACGGTCAGCACAAGCCGGCGGCGGCCGATGCCGATTTCACCAAGCTCGATGCCAACAAGGACGGCTCGCTGTCCAAGGAAGAACTGGCCAAGCACAAGCTGGCGCCGCACTTTGGCATGCTCGATAGCAACAAAGATGGCAAGCTGAGCCCGCAGGAATTCGCTGCCGGCAAGGGTATGTAAGTGTTCTCAGCCCGGGAGCTGTTCCAACAGTTCGCGGGTTCTTCCGCCGTTCTGCCATTCCCACGGAGATTGTTATGTCCTCTTCGCACGGTACGCACGAAAACGCGCAAGACCCGCAGTCCCAGCACGCAAAACCGCACGCCTCACACCAACCTGCCCACCAGGCACAACAAGGGCATCAAGGCCATTACGGCCGCCTGTTGTTGATGATGGGCCTGTCTTTCGTGGCCATGTACGCATTGATGTACGCAATGGTCGATCAGTGGGCTAACGTCTATAACAACGTGAACCAGTTCTACATGGCGGGCCTGATGGCCGCTCCCATGCTGCTGATCGAGCTGTGGCTAATGTCCAGCATGTACCCCGATCGCCGACGCAATCTGATTCTGGCTGGTCTGACGGTGGCGTTCATGCTGTTCTGCTGGTGGGGCATTCGCACTCAAGCAGCGGTCACTGACAAACAGTTCATCCGTTCGATGATTCCCCACCACGCTGGCGCCATCCTGATGTGTGAGGAGAATCGTCTGAAGGATCCTGAGTTGGTGAAGCTCTGCCAGGACATTATTACCTCGCAGACACAGGAGATCGCGCAAATGAAGCAGTTGCTGGCTGAGCGTTCCCATTAGCTCACTGCCTTTTGCCAGCCGATATCACTTCACTGAGCCTGCGCACTGACCATTCGGTGGATCAAACGCGCGGCCACACGTGCGGTGGCTTGATCCGGATCCAGGGGCGGACACAGTTCCGCCACGTCGACCACACGTACCTTGCCCGAGGCCATGACCAGATCCAGCAGGGCTTCCAGGACCTCCAGACTCACCCCGCGTGGGTTGGGGGCGCTCACGCCCGGGGCCACCACCATTGAGTACGCCGGCAAGATCACCAGCGGCTTGGGTAGCTACACCCAGTGGCGTGGCTTGGGCTCACTGCGTATGGGCAAGAACCGTTGGACCGGCGTCTATTCGGCGCAGTACATCGGCAGCGCGGACGACATCATCGCCGTGCCCGACACGATCGGCTCGCATGTGTCCAGCGTGGTGTACCACAGCCTGCAACTGAGCTACGGCATCAAGAAGAAGTGGGATATCTCCGCCGGCGTTGAAAAAGTGCTCGATAAGAAGGCGCCGTTCGTGAAGAACAACCCCAACACCGACACCGACACCATGACGTACGACTTGCTGGGTCGTCGCTGGAATGTCCGCTTTGGTTACCACTGGTAAGCCACGATCACGAGGAGCTACACATCATGAGAAACACGCAACTATCCGCCACACTACTGCTGTTCGCTGTGGCCGGCAGTGCCGGTGCGCACGACCTGTTTGTCGCTTTCTCCAAGCCTGGCACCGCAGCGGGCGAGGCGAACACAGCGTTGGTGAACAATGGCACCTTCGATGAAAGTGCAGGTGCAGTCACCCGAGCGCGTCTACAGGACGTTTCGCTGAGTCAGGGCGGCGCTAAGGCTGCACCGGACTTGGCCAGTTGGAAAGAGGTCGGCAAGCAGAGCCAGCTCACCGTGCATCCGGCGGGCGAGGGCACCTATCTGCTGGGGGTCTCGACGATGGCCTCCACCAGCACGCGTACGGCCAGCGAGTTCGGCAAGTACCTGGAGTTGGAAGACTTGCCCGATACCCTGGCCACCTATGATGCGAGCAAGTTTCCCAAAGGGGTCACCTATAGCTATACCAAGCATGCTCGTACCATTGGACAGGTGGGCACAAAACTGACCGACGATTTCGCTGCCTCGCTGGGCTATCCGCTGGAGATCCGCTTGGCCCGCAATCCTGGAAGCGTGAAGGTCGGCGAACAGCTGTCGTTCCAGGTGCTGCAGCAGGGCACGCCAGTGCCCAACCTACGCGTGTACGTCGGTCATCGTGCTGACGCACCGGTCAAGGGTGGGCACGGTAGCGCTACGCTCCTGCGCACCGATGCCCAAGGCCAAGCCAGTTTCCAGGTGACCACCGCCAAGACCTGGTACATCCACACCAATCACATTGTGCCCTCTACACAAAAGGGTTTGGATTTTGTGTCGGATCGGGCGTCGCTGAGCTTTGAGATTTCCCCGCACGCCGGGCACTGATAAGTAAGCATGTAGGCGGTACTCTCCCCTTTGACGCCAGTCATGACTTCTTCCATGACTGGCGTCTTTTTGTGGGGACTTACCTCAAGTGCTCAGTCTGTCTCTCATTGGTCGCCCCGCGCCGCGCGCAATCCACGTCGCCGCACTAGATAGAACGCTGCGGGAATCACCACCATAGAGAGCACCGGTGCGGTGAGCATGCCACCCAGCATCGGCGCGGCGATACGTTGCATGACCTCCGAGCCGGCACCGGCACCGACGAAAAGCGGAAACAACCCGGCCAGGATGACGGCTACCGTCATCGCCTTCGGGCGCACCCGTTGCACGGCGCCTTCGTAGATAGCCTCTTGCAGGGTAGACACATCTTCCGGCGCACCGCTGGCCAAGCGCTGCTCCCAGGCATGACGCAGGTACAGCAGCATGATGACGCCGAACTCAGCCGCAACGCCGCCCAGGGCGATGAATCCGATCATGCTGGCCACCGAAATCGCATGGCCCAGCCCCCAGATCAACCAGAAACCGCCCACCAACGCCAAGGGCAAGCTGAGCAGGATGATGGATACATCGCTAAGCCGGCGAAACACCATCCAGATGACCAGGAAGATGATCGCCAACGCCGCGGGCACCACCCATTGCAGGCGTGCCAAAGCCCGTTGCAGATACTCGTACTGCCCCGACCACGCCAGACCATAGCCGGCAGGCAAACTCACCTGGGTCTGCACCGCGGCTTGCAGGTCCTGGACCACCGATCCCAAGTCGCGATCGGCCACATCCACGTAGATGTAGCCCACCAACCGGCCGTTATCGCTCTTGAGCATCGGCGGGCCTGGGCTGATTGACAGCTCCGCCACCTGGCTCAAGGTCAGTTGCACACCGCCTGGCGCGATCAGCGGCAGATCCTGCAAGGCCTGCAACGAGTCACGCTGGCCACGGGGGTAGCGCAAGACGATGGGATAGCGTTCGCGCCCCTCGATCGTTTCCCCGATTGGATCACCGCCAACGACCGTGGCAATCAGTTGCTGGAGTTGGCCTTGAGTGAATCCGTAACGTGCAGCGATTTCCGGGCGCACCTGTACATCGACATAGCGCCCACCCGTGACGCGTTCGGCCAGTGCCGAACTCACGCCGGGCACAGTCTTGGCCACCTGCTCGATCTGCTGGCTCAGGCGCTCGATCTGCTCCACATCGGGTCCGGAGACCTTGATCCCAATCGGGCTCTTGATGCCGGTGGCCAACATATCGATGCGATTGCGAATGGGCGGGACCCATAGGTTGGTCAGACCGGGAATCTTGACCGCTGCGTCCAACTCCTGGCGTAGCTTCTGGGGGGTCATGCCCGGGCGCCATTGATCCCGCGGCTTGAAGGTCACGGTGGTCTCAAACATTTCGATCGGTGCCGGATCGGTCGCACTTTCGGCACGGCCCGCCTTGCCGAACACGTGCTCAACCTCCGGTACGGTCTTGATCATCCGGCCCGAGAGCTGGAGCAACTGACGGGCCTTGTCGGCGGACAGGCCGGGCAGGGCCGTGGGCATGTACAACAGGCTGCCTTCTTCCAAGGGCGGCATGAACTCACTGCCCAACCGGCTAAAGGGGATCAAGGTGAGCACTAGCAGCAGGCCGCTGAGCAGCAAGGTGACACCGGGATGTTTGAGGACCCACAGCAGGATGGGCCGATAGCCAGCGATCAGGATGCGATTGATGGGGTTCTGCTGTTCCGGGCGGATGCGGCCGCGGATCAGGTAGCCCATCAAGACGGGGATCAAGGTCACCGACAACCCTGCTGCGGCGGCCATCGCGTAGGTCTTGGTGTAGGCCAGAGGCGAGAACAATCGCCCTTCCTGCGCCTGCAGGGCAAAAACCGGCACGAAAGACAGGGTGATGACCAGCAAGCTGGCGAACAGGGCCGGTCCGACCTCGGCCGCCGAGCGGGCCATCAGCTGCCAGCGCTCCTCACCCTGAGGTTCCCGGCCGTGCGCCTCCCGCCAGTGCTCCAGATGCTTGTGTGCATTTTCGATCATCACCACCGCTGCATCGACCATCGCACCAATGGCGATGGCGATGCCGCCTAATGACAGCAAGTTGGCGGAGATCCCCTGGGCGTGCATCACGATGAAGGCCGCCAGGATACCCAAAGGCAGGGTGATGACGGCCACCAACGCCGAGCGTAGGTGCCACAGGAACAGCAGGCATACCAGCGCTACGACCAGAAACTCTTCGCCAAGCTTGTGGGTGAGGTTGCGTACCGCATCCTGGATCAGCTCGGAGCGGTCGTACACCGGCACCACTTCCACGCCCTCGGGCAAGCTGGATTGCAACGCCTGCAGTCGCGCTTTGACGTTCCGAATGGCCCCCAAGGCATCCTTGCCGGTCCGCAGGACGATCACGCCGCCGGCCACCTCACCTTGACCATCCAACTCTGCGATACCACGACGGAAGACCGGCCCGCGACTGATCGTGGCCACCTCGCCGAGCAGGACGGGGATGCCGTCGTTGCCGGTTACCGGCACCTGTTCGAACGCCTCCTGTGTGCGCAGGTAGCCTTCGCTGCGCACCATCAGTTCGGCTTCGCCTTGTTCGATCACCGAGCCCCCGGTAGCGCCGTTGGCCGCATCCACCGCCTCGATGAGCTCGGCCACCGTCAGTCCACGGGCCGCCAACGCCTGCGGATCGGGCTGGATCTGCCAGGCGCGCACCGCACCGCCCACACTGGCTACTTCAGCCACGTCCGGCACGGTTTTTAGCTCATAACGAAGAAACCAGTCCTGCAACGCACGCAGCTGCCCCACATCACGTTGACCTGTCCGATCCACCAAGGCGTACTGGTAGATCCAGCCCAGTCCTGTCGCATCAGGACCCAGCGCCGGATTCACATTCGGCGGAAGTCGATCGCGTACCTGGCTCAAGTACTCGAGCACTCGAGAGCGCGCCCAGTAAAGATCAGTGGCATCGTCAAACAGGATGTAGACGAATGAATCACCGAAGAAGGAGAAGCCGCGTACCGCCTTCACGCCCGGCACGGACAACATCGTGGTGGCCAACGGGTAGGTGACCTGGTCTTCGATGATGCGCGGGGTTTGCCCCGCCCATTGCGTGCGGATGATGACCTGGGTATCGGACAGGTCCGGCAGCGCATCCAGCGGCGTGTTCTTTACCGACCAGATACCGACCACCGCCAGCAGCGCGGCGGCAACCAGCACCAGCACGCGATTGGCGATGCAAGCATGGATCAGGCGCGCGATCATGGTGTGCCCTCCATCGCTTCGGACATGACCTCGCTTGCCTGGCAATCAGCGGCTGCGGCGGGGCCGAACTTGGGTACCAACTGCATATCCATGAACGGTGACTTGCCCGGCTTGTCGAAATGCTTCTCCGGCACCATCGGGTCATACCAGTACTGCACCGGGCAGCGCGGCGGCGTAGAGGTGGAGGTGTCTGGCGCGACAGGCGCCGGCTGTCTGGACGGTGACGGCACGACAGTGCGTGGTTCGTGCCCGGCGTCATGGCGCTCGTGCACACCTGATGCGCTGGCAGGGCGTGTCGGTTGTGCAGCACCCAGGCGCTCCAACGCACCGGAGAGACTGGCTTCGGAGTCGAGCAAGAACTGACCCGAGACGACCACGCGTTCACCACCGGCCAAGCCTGCCACGATCTGCGTGCGCCCTTGCACGCTACGTCCCACACTCACCCGCACTGGCCGGAAGCTCCCGTCCGGATCCTGCACGATGACCCGGCTGTCCCGCCCGGTGGCGATCAGCGCCTCCGTGGGAACGACTGGCAGGGCCTGCTCGGCGTCGGGCTGCACCAGAACCTCGGCGAACATGCCCGGCACCAGCCGACGCTGCGGGTTGCGCAGCACAATTCGCGCCCGCTGCGTGCGACTAGCCATGTCGACCTGGGGAAGCAACGCCTGGATCTGTCCGGCAAAGCGCTCTGCCGGCCAGGCACTGACCGTGGCCTGCACTGAGGTCCCCGGCCGCAAGGTGCCCAGCGCTGCCTGGGGTACCGAGGCCTCCAGCCACAACGTGTCCAGCCCATTGATCTTGAACAGTGGCGTACCGGGCATCACCGTCTGTCCCTCGCGTGCCAGGATCTCGGTCACGACACCACTGTGGTCTGCGCTAAGCACGACGCCACTTCTGGCCGAGGCGCCAGAAGGAACACCCAACGAACGCAACCGTTGTTGCGCCGCACCCTGCAGCTCACGCGCGCCCGCGGACTGAGCTTGGCTCAGGGCATGTGCTTCGGCGATGGCCGCGTTCCATGCCGGGGCCTGCACGGTGGCCAGCGTTTGACCACGACGAACCTCGGTAAACGGCGCCTTTACCTGCACGTGGGTGATCAAGCCTTCCATGCGCGCACTGATCACGCTTTCCTGGGTCAGATCCCACGTCAGTGTGCCCGGCACGCGTACGGCAGTCCCTAGTAACTCTACCGTCACTTCCTGAGTGCGTATGCCCACGTTCTGCTGCAGGCGCGGATCGATCTGCGTTCCGCCCCCTATGGCCTCATCTGCGTATTTGGGCAGCAACTCCATATCCATGAACGGAGATTTGCCCGGCTTGTCGAATCGCTGCTCCGGCGCCATGGGGTCGTACCAGTACAGCACCTTGCGTGCTTGATCTGCGACGCTCGTGCCGGGGGGCGGGGTGGTATCAGAGGTTCGAGTCATCCAGGCGTAGCCGCCGGCAAAGCCGAGCGCCAGCAACCCGAGGGCCACGGCGAGCTGTGTGAGACGCGTCTTGGTCGGGCTCATGGCGTGTTCTCCTCATGGGGTAGCAGATAGGCCAGTGCCGCCCAGGCACGGCCCTGTTCGCCCAGCAGACGGGCGTTCTCCAGGTGCAATTCGATCTCATCGCGCCGCGCTTCCAGCCACGGCTGCAGGTCGGCACCGGCGCCGTAGGCGGCCAACGCCGTGCGTGCACGATCGCGCGCCAAAGGCAGGCTCTGCGTGTTCTGGCGCTCCAACTGGCCGGTTAACCCGCGCCATCGCGCTATCGCGCGTTGCACCGACTCGGCTTGGATGCGCCGGGCCTCATCGCGCTCTGCGGACACCGCCTCCAGCTCGGCCCGCCGTGCCGCGATGCCTCGTGCTTGGCGGTTCTTCTGGAACAGCGGCAGGCCCACACCCACTTCCACCATGAGCATGTCGCTGCGCGCCATGCCGTCGGGTGCGCGCTCGCGACGTCCGTAGGTGAGCTCCACACTCCAATCCGGGCGGGTTTCGGCCACGGCCGCATCCACCTGGGCCTGGGCTAAGCTCTCGCGTGCCTCCCAGCCCAGTAGTGGCGTGTGTTGGTCCAGTTTGGCCAGCAGTTGGGTGGGCTCCAATGGCAACTGCGAAAAATCCGGTGCCGCACCACTGGCCAAGATCGCCTCTGGTGCAATACCCAACCACCGCGCCAGGCCGGCCTGCGCGGCGGCGTGCTCCGCATGTACCTGCTCCAGGCGATTGTCCAACTGCAGTAGGGCGGCCTGGGCGGCAAGCACATCACTGGCCCCGGCCGTGCCGCCTGCCAAGCGAGCACGCGCCGCACGCTCGGCTATACGGGCCGGCTCGCGCAGACCTTCCAACGCATCTACGGCTTGCTGCGTACTCCACAGCTCGATCCAGGCCAGCGCGGCCGCTTGGGCCACCATCTGCTGTTCGGCCATCGACAGTGAGCGCGCTTGCGCCAGCGTCGCTTGCGCCAACGCGTGCTCGGCACGTCGTTTCGCACGCGCAGGAAACTCCTGCATCAGACCGATTTGCTGGGTGGTCATCTCATCGGCCCGCAAGCTGAAGGCATCGGGTCCGCTGACGGGCCAGTTCGCCAGCCCCACGATCAAACGTGGGTCGGGAAGCGCGCCAGCACGCGCGGCTTCTTCGGTACTGGCATCGATCTGCGATCGGCGCACGTGCAGGGTTGGGGCGTTAGCAAGCGCCCGTTGTAGGGCTTCTGTGTAGCTGATCGGGATAGCGGGCGATGCCGCCAGCACAGGACCACTGAGCGCCAGGGCAAACACGAACCCACACGCCATCTTGCGCCTTGCACGCAAGAAGAAAGACATCTCCATAAGACCTCCGGGAAACGACAACGAGCGCGCTGCAACGCATGCAGCACGAGCACGGGTCAATCCAGGAGGGGGCTTAAATCAGCAGGCTACAGAAGCGCTGCAGGGGAGGCGGATCGGACACGCACACCGGAACATCCCGATACAACTGCGCGTGTACCGGTGGCAACAGAGCCTGCACCAGCGCGAAGGCGGCCAGCGCGGGCTGGTAAGGCACTTGAGGGGCCTTCGCATCGGCCGTGGCGATGTGATCGCGCTGGCAATGCTGGTCGCACAACGCCGGAGCATCGGGATCCGGCGTGGACATCTCTTCGCAACCGACCATCAGGGTCGCTTGTCCAGCTTCCACCGATTCCAGCGGACAGGCGTAAGCCACCAGCGCGAGTTGCTGCAGCAGCAGCGCCCACAGTCCCAGCCATGCCAGTCGGGCACGAGAACGGGGTCGCCGCCACCGCCTCAGCAGCCTCACCATGACAGCTCCCGCACGCCCGAAGCAGCGCCTGCGGACGCTGGGCAGATCAGGGCAGGGGACGTGCGAGCTCTCATGATGGCCAGTCTAGCCCTCTTGGGGCCGACTGTCATTGATCAGGATCAAGCCCTCGCGCGGACTCAGCGGTGGCATCCGCCGCAGCAGGAGGATGCGACGGCCGGGGCGGCCGGCGTACCAGCCTCAGAAGGGAGCACCGCAGCGATCACATAGCCTTGCCGCTGGATAGCCTCAACCGCCTGTTCTACGGCAAGCAGGCCCTCGATCTTGACCACGCCACTGCCCAGATCGACGTCCACCTGGGCGTGGGGGTCAAGGGCCTGAATGGCTTGGGTGACCGTTCGGACACAGTGACCACAGGTCATACCTTCAACAACGAGATTCATGGACAACCCTCCAAAAGCATCGGCGGTTTGCCGACGGCGTGACGATGAGCCTTCCCACGGTGGGAAGGTCAAACGACAGGCAAGTTGAGTGGTAATCCGTCCCGCGTTGTTGACCTTCCCATCATGGGAAGGCTCAGGCTACCTGCTCGTTCCTATTGGCCCTCACTCCATGGACATAACGCTCACTTATGCGAATTAAGTTATTGATTATATTACATTAATACAGGAATCGCAAGGTCTGTAGTTGCACCGTGCCCTGGCCGGCCACAAACGCGATAAGCTAAGCATTCCTTAGTGCTAGTCATTCTTGATGTCATGACGATGCCATCTGAGCGCACCCGCAATGTGCTGCAGGCGGGCGCGTTCCTCAGGCAGCTAGCGGCCAGCCAAGCCGTGCCTAAAGAGGTGCGGCAAGAGGCATATCGACTGCTGCGGCACTATCCAACCGTCAGCGACATCGAGGCGATTGCTGAGCACGAAGAGCGGCTGCGAGCGCTGACCCAGTCGGCCTTCGTACGACCCTACCTGAGCAGCGAGATCGAGGCGGATTGGTTCTCCGGGTACCCGCTCGGCCCTCATCGCATCTGACCATGAAGCAACCGAGCAGGCCGCGTGGAAGAGGGACTACGTCTGCGGAGACAGCGCTGGAGGCTTCCTTTGAACGGGCCCGCGACAGTGCGGCCGAGGAACGCGCATTCTTCAAGCGACTGATGGATGCGATCGTGTACGTGCATGCGCCCATCTCGGACGACGCGCAGACACTGCGGCTGGTCCAGTTCCGCCATCCTGACGGTTTCGATGCGATCCCTTTCTTTACCTCGCTCGACAAGGCGCAGGCGGCCAGCTCGTCTGCTGTCAGAATTCTGGGAGTTTCAGGCCGTGAGCTGCTAACCGGTACTCGCGGCGCGACGTTGATGCTCAATCCCAACTACGGCGGCGTTGTCCTGTACCCGGAAGAGGTTGCGACATTGTTGGATACGGGCTTTCTGGCCAGGGTGGAACGTCTGGCGCCGGCGGAGTTCGCGGTGAGACCTGCCCAGGCCGCGCCGGCTTGGCTCGCTCCGGCCATCAGCGGCAGCCTTGAGCACGCCGACTTCGTCTCGTCGGCCTATCTCCTGGAAACTCACTCGTCAGGGGGCGTCGAACAGCCTCCCGGTCTGTTGATCTGGCTGGTGGTGGACCTGGCTTTCGCCGAGCGGGCGGCTCGTCTGGTGACCACCGCCATACAGCCCTTATGCTCAGATTTGGACGTCATCATCGACTTGGCGGTCCACGACGTATCGCTGCCTTTGCCGGCGGGCTTGGATGATCCCCAGATCCTGCCCATATTTTTTCACGAGAATCAAGCCAACTTGAGCACAGCTCATCGGCCTATGAGCCCTGAAGATAAGCTACTAGCACTCCTTCCGGGATTGACCGAGGAAGAGAAGGAACGGCGGACCCGCGAGGGTATGGCCGACGTCGACGCTGGACGTACGATCCCGCACGAGGAACTACTGCAATGGATCAGGCGACGGTCAGAGCCTTCTTGAAGGTTTCCGTTGGGTCAGGAGCGTGGAAACTCTTGAATCCAATATTCAAGAAGGGCACGCGTGCCTGAGCAGTACTCCAGGAATGCCTGTGTCACGCGGCTTCTGGTTCAATCAAGCCTAGGTCTGTAATCCACGAACTGCCTGACGTCGAGGGGTGTTTCCTCGTTGAATCATGGTGTTAGAGACGATTCGGCTGTTTTTCTCACGAATCCCTGCCGACCTTCTTGAAAAACTGAACCAGACCTACCCAAACGCTTCCGTAAGGCAGGTGGTGAGAGGGCAGGTTAAGCACATCAGGGATAGCAATCCCAAGGAGATAGAAGCGCTATGACAGGAGGCCAACGATCAACTTCCTACTATCGCCGAGCTAAAGAGGGTCAGTGCGGTTGATCCAGAGTTCCGGATGGAAAACAGCTTCTTTGGGCCCAAGCCAGTCATCACCGCCCGCATCATCAACCGCTCAACACTGCCATTGAGCGAAGCGAGCTGGAATGCGGCGCTGTACATCAGCTACATCCACACGCGTCGAGCTGGAGATGATCCCTGAGACAGCAATGGACTTTACGGACAAAGCCTATCTAAGTGCCGATCTTCAGAAGCGCATTGATTTCCTTGAGAACCAACTCAAGCAAGCGAGCGAGTTCGAAGATGTCTGATGCTACCAAGCCCCGCCGGCGGATCACCCTCCGGCGGGGCTTGGTAGCGGTACCGACGTTCACCCCCGCCAAAGAGGACCATTACACAATGCGCCCGTCCATCCTCGCCTTGGACTTAGAAGGAACGCTGATTTCCAACGCTGTAAGCCAGATCCCGCGCCCGGGCCTCTACGAATTTCTGGAGTCGGCAAAGTCGCTCTTTGAGGGTCTAGTCATCTTCACCACAGTTCCGGAGCCTAGATTTCGCGAGATTGCCGACCTATTGGCTTGCGAAGGAGCGGCCCCGGGTTGGTTTGCCCGCTTGCCATACATAGACTGGACTGGGCCGACGAAGGATCTTGCCAACGTTTCCCAGCCCATCGGCTCTGCATGGCTACTAGATGATTACGCCCCCTATGTACAACCGGGACAGGAACATTGCTGGGTCCCGGTTCAACTGTTTTGTTCTCCTTACCCCGAGGACGACGCGGGACTGGACGATGCCATCGAGGCAATCCGTAAGCGACTGAACGAGTACTAGAGGGCCATCTCTTGGCCAGCGTCCAATGGGCCACAGGCTCGCCGGTCAACCAAGGTCCAGCGCTTCGTTGGAGAACCGTCGATATAGACCTGGGGGGGCGTTTACCGCGATAGAGTCCTGAGCCCCCTCAAACCATCTCATGGACCCGTGGCAGCTGGTCGGTCTACTCAGACTAGAAGCTAAAGCTGCCAACTGCCGCTAGGTTCCAGCCAGTACGCCATGCCCAGCGGCAGGAAAGTCTCCATTGCAACGTCCAGGATCAACGGCTGACGCCAACCCTGACCAGGCAAGAAGCAAAAATCCTTCCGGGCGAGGGTTCCAGCTTGCTCGCGTCCAGCTAACCAGATGCATCTGCGTTTTATCTCGCGATCAAGTGCTCGCCTCGCGGCATGCTCATCCAAACCGCTTTGTATGAACTCCGAGGCAGAATTTCGCATGCTCGCCCACAGCACGTAGCGCTTACGCCCCAAGCTGAGCGCATTCCATTCAGGCGATCCAATCGACTGAAGCCCGTCGCCTAGCTTCGGGTCCAACCGATGCTTCCGCAGAAGGTTTGCCAAGTACGCTCGAGCTTCGGTGGATGCCAGTGAAATTCCGAGATTCCGCCTCGCACTGGGCGTGCACTCAGCCGCCCACTGGGTGAGCGACCGGGTCAATGCCGACTCAAGGTTCAAGTCACTGCGAGACCACGGAGATTTGTAGGACCAAGCCAGGGGCTCATACAGAGATCTTGCGGCAAGCCGAGAACATTCGACTGGTTCGCGATGGAGGACGCGCAGCGTCGCAAGCGTGTCAAGTGCCTGCGAGGCCAACCCCTCAGCAGCTACCGGCGAACTAGCCGTTCTTGAGCGCTCTAGCGCGCACCACGCGCACGCAAGAAAGGGACCTATTGAACGAACGAAATTGTCCAGTTCTGGCCAGGGCGCGATGAGGGTCGGTTGGCTAACGACATAGGCCACACAGCCCTCAAATCGCGATACCAGTTGTCAGGATATCAACCTGCCCACAGACTGTCTATCTGACTTTCCGATATTGACCCTTAGGTGTTCTCTCCAGTTCAACGATATCTGAACATCCGATATCCTAGCCGTGCAGCGAATGAGCGGGGAGCGCCCCGGCGCACGACGCAGAACGTTACCGCATGTTGGGAGAGCCGAAATGATGCGCACCAGCGCTAGCCACCCGTTACTGATTGCAGAGTTGCCTGTTGGAGCCCATGGAGGCGGCATAGGGGTGACATTTGCGCCAGGCAAGTACCAGGAAGTCGCCATGACTGGAGTATGGGCGAGAGACCTAGATGTGGACGTCTCGGCTATTCAGGACTGGGGTGCCACTCACCTAGTCACCTTGCTTGAGCCTTGGGAGCTCAAGGACCTTCGAATCGAGAGCTTACCGGCGATAGTGGCGGGGAAGGGCATCTCTTGGCATGGACTGCCAATCACTGATGGAGCCGCACCAGACGACAGACTCCTCAAAGATTGGCTACAGCTAAGTGCTGAGCTCGTCGCTGACATGCTGAGCGGTCAAAGGATCGTGGTCCACTGCAAGGGGGGGTTGGGACGCGCGGGAACGGTCGCTGCCATGCTTTTGCTGCAGTCTGGCGAGGCCAAGCGGGCATCGGATGCCATCCACATGGTGCGGCATGCCAGGCCAGGCGCAATCGAAACGATTGCTCAAGAGGAGTTCCTAGAGTACTGGGCGCAGAGCCTTCACCCGGGCGGAGCTTGACCACTCAGGTGCGCAGTCAGGAACTCAAGGACGAGTTGCCTGTGGATCCAGAACTCGAGGGCTTCTTAGGTCTGGATCCAGAAATCGACGGCGTCTCCATAGTGGATCTTCGCGAGGGTTCAGGGCACATCAAAAATTCGCTGCCTCGAAAGCTAAGAACCTTGCTGTCGCACGAATCAGGGTCTTGTGCTGGGGCCGGACCAGCGCTATCGCTGACTAAGGCAGGGCAACCTCCAGGGACTGTACTGCGACGGCGCGATCAATAGACATCTGTCAGATGTATCGCCACCACTATCGATCTAATGAATGCTGACTCAGCCGATGCGTGCTGCCTTAGGAGTTACGATCTGACTGCACTCGTGGCCGAGGCGAAACGCCACGACGTACAGGACCGTGGCATCCATCGGCATACCTGAGCCCATCCGAATGACGACCTTACGCTGACCGTGCGACAGTGATACTCCCAGTTCCCGCAGGACCTCAATGCGCTGCTGCAGCCCGTCGTAGATGTCTAGCTTGTCGACTTCTGAATACAGGTCTTGGCAGTCGCGATACTCACGGTAGTAGTCGACCAGTGCAGCAAACTCGCTCGCCGCCTCGCGCGACAGCTCGAAAGCCGGTTCGGACAGATCCATGTCGCACGAAACGATCAGGCTGGCCAGCTCGCGCCCAGCAGCAAGCGGGGACACCGCCAGGGTGATGTAGTCGCGCTCAAACTGCGCTTGCGCCGCCTGCAGTTCCTCGTCTGTCGGCAGCGAGAAAGGCTTGTTGAGTGCATCGATGTCATTGAAATCGAAGGCGCGCGCCAGTGCGCGACGGGTGTCGAAACTGGCCGAGTCACCCTGCTCAACCCGCTGAACTGTTCGCACGTTCAGGCCCGAGATCTCGGCCAATTGTTCTTGCGACCAATGACGCAACTGGCGGAACTGGCGAATGCAGGCGCCAACCTCAGCAGCGGTAAGCAGGCGAGGCGGGGTCTTGGTGGTCATAGAAGATAACTCCGGAGGGGTAGGGAGCCCAGATTAGGAGGGTGCCGAACTTGGAAACATGACAGTCGCCCGACAGGCCCCCGACACAGATCAACTGCCAGGACTTGCCCCAACGAGAAATCCGGGGCAACTGCTTATGCGCCCGTGATGTTCTCCCCGTGCCCCCAGAGGGGGGCGAGGCCCAACTGCCTAGTCACTCACCACAGACCCCACCCTAGACGCGCAGGCGATCCGGGACAGCTCTATGGCGAGGGCTGATGGGGGGTCAATGGCTCCAACTCTGGCAAAACACCCCCAAATTGATGATGCAGTGCATTCATCCATGCCAGAACTGGTTCGCCTGGCCACAGGTGCGCCAGATTCAGAAGGGTTAGCATGGCAAGCGCATTGCTGTTCATGGCCACCCCCGCCAGAAGCGCGCCCGGGTAGCCATTTAACTGCCTTGCCAAGGGGTGAATCCCGGCATGGAGATAGGAGTTCAAGCCGACATAAAGGCATTGTCTGGCTCTGCCCAACAACTGTGATGCTCCTCGGGGCCCAGAGGACTCAAGCTTTACGAGCATGTCCTGAACGCCAGGGAGCCTCTTTGCCGCTTGCTGACTCTCCAGAGTCAGGGGCGCAAGAAGCTTCTCGATGTCGGTGTCGGTAGCTGCATAACATGCCCAGGTTGCACGCACGAGGGCCTCATACTGGGGCCGGACCAGCGAGATTGCTGACTGGGGCAGAGTAGCGATCAGGGACTGTACTGCCACGGCGTGATCAAGGGACATCTGGCAAAGTGCCGCCACCGCCGTCGATCTTCGGTCACGTCCATGCTCTATCTCCATCCAAGCGGCTCGAATTTCACCCAAGAGCTCTAAGGAGCCCTCCAGCACAGACGCCCGATCCTGGTCAGCCGATTGAGGCACAAGTCATCCTAGAATCGTGATCTGCAGGCAAGAGTAACGGCTCGTCCATCGGGCAAAGCCCTCAGTTGGCCGGCTGGGCTGCAGCATCTGTTAGCCGGTAATCTCTGCATTGCATCATCCGTGCATCAGCAATTTCTGCGTTGCGTCAGTCGCAAGTCAAATTTTTCTGCAATGGACCGTCTTGCACTGAAATTTTATTCCTCAAAAGCTGAAATCTCTGCAATGGCACCCTAAGAATGTCTGCGATGAACAGCGTTCTGGTCCGCGCGCGATTGCTTCCTATATTGCAACCATACGCTCAGCCAGCCAACCGCCGGGATCCATGATCGCGCGAGCGGACGATCCCGGTCGCAAATGGCTGGCTGCCGTCACTCTCGTGGCTTTGAGCGATCAAGGGGAGCAGTCTGGCCCACGTGTCGAACAGAAGCCTTGGATCTTGGTGGATCAGAAGCGAAACCCGCAGCGCATCTTCCATCGCCTTGAGGTAGCCGCGGCGTATCTCAAGTGCGTTCTCGCAAGCATTGGGGCGACCAAGAATTTGTGTGATCGCGGAGGCCATAGCAGTCTGGACAGGAGGGGAGGGGAAGGCGATAGTCTGCAAACGTCTAGACGATCCCGCAATGAGCATCCTCAACGTTCTCCTCACTCGTGACCACCTCGTCGTCGCAGCGGATACCCTGGCAGAGGATGCTCTCACAGGGGCGTATTCCGCGGGGGCAAAGCTGCTGCTGATCCCTCAGCACAACGTAGTGCTTGCTGCGCGCGGGTCTACGCAATTCTTCCTGGGGGGCTCGCAGAATTCGGAAAAAATCGTACGCTAAGGTTTTCCGGGCATCCGTAGGGGCCGAAACTTCCCGTCTTCCAGTCTGCGGCTCTGCCGCCAGACGTAATCGCCGGTGAGGTTGATGTGCTCCCAGCCCAGCGGCGACAGGAATTGCAGCAGCTCGCCGTCCACCGGCTTGCCGGCCTCGACCAACCCCTGGGTGGCGCGCTCCAGGTACACCGTGTTCCACAGCACGATAGCCGCCGTCACCAGGTTGAGGCCGCTGGCCCGGTAGCGCTGCTGCTCGAAGCTCCGATCCCTGATTTCCCCAAGGCGGTTGAAGAACACCGCCCTGGCCAGCGAGTTGCGCGCCTCACCTTTGTTCAGGCCGGCATGCACGCGGCGGCGCAGCTCAACACTTTGCAGCCAGTCTAGGATGAACAGCGTGCGTTCGATCCGGCCCAGCTCGCGCAGGGCCACGGCCAGGCCGTTCTGGCGCGGATAGCTGCCGAGCTTGCGCAGCATCAGCGAGGCAGTGACGGTGCCCTGTTTGATCGAGCTGGCCAGGCGCAGGATGTCGTCCCAATGGGCGCGGACGTGCTTGATGTTCAGGGTGCCGCCGATCAGCGGCCGCAGCGTCGGGTAGGTCTGCACGCCCTGCGGCACGTACAGCTTGGTTTCGCCGAGGTCGCGGATGCGCGGCGCGAAACGGAAGCCCAGCAGGTGCATCAGGGCGAAGACGTGATCGGTGAAGCCGGCCGTGTCGGTGTAGTGCTCCTCGATCCGCAGGTCGGACTCGTGGTACAGCAGGCCGTCGAGCACATAGGTGGAATCGCGCACGCCGACATTCACCACGCGGGTGCTGAACGGCGCGTACTGGTCGGAGATATGGGTGTAGAACAGCCGTCCCGGCTCACTGCCGTACTTCGGGTTGACGTGTCTGGTGCTCTCGCCCCGGCCGCCAGCCCGGAAACGCTGGCCATCGGAGGATGAGGTGGTGCCGTCGCCCCAGTGGGCGGCGAAGGCATGCTGGTACTGGTGGTTGACCAGCTCGGCCAGGGCCGCCGAATAGGTCTCGTCGCGGATGTGCCAGGCTTGCAGCCAGGACAGCTTGGCGTAGGTCAGACCGGGGCTCGACTCGGCCATCTTGGTCAGCCCGAGGTTGATCGCATCACCGAGGATCGCGGACAGCAGCAACGTCCGGTCTTTGGCCTCGGCCCCGTCCTTCAGGTGGGTGAAGTGGCGGCTGAAGCCCGTCCAGTCGTCCACGTCCATCAGCAGTTCGGTGATCTTGATGCGCGGCAGTAACTGACTGGTCTGGTCGATCAGCGCCTGCGCCCGATCCGGCACCGCCGCATCCAGCGGGGTGATCTTCAACCCGGACTCGGTGAGGATGGCATCGGGCAGCTCGTTGTCCTTGGCCAGGCGGGCGACAGTGGCCAACTGCTCGTCCAGCAGCTGCAAGCGCTCTTCCAGATACTGGTCGCTGTTCGGGTTGATCGCCAGCGGCAGGGCCTGTTCCCGCTTGAGCGCGGCGAACTTCTCGGCCGGCAGCAGGTAGTCGTCGAAGTCGCGGAACTGCCGCGAGCCCTTGACCCAGATGTCGCCGGAGCGCAGGGCGTTCTTCAGCTCGGACAGGGCGCAGATTTCGTAGAAGCGCCGGTCGAGGCCTTCCGGGGTGATCACCAGTGGCTTCCAGCGCGGCTTGATGAAGGCGGTGGGAGCATCGGCCGGCACCTTGCGCAGGTTGTCGGCGTTCATCTCGCGCAGCGTCTGCACGGCTGCCAGCACGCCCTGCGCGGCCGGGGCGGCGCGCAGCTCCAATACCTCCAGCAGAGCCGGCGTGTAGCGGCGCAGGGTGGCGAAGTTCTCGCCGACCAGGTGCAGGTGGTCGAAGCCCTCCGGCCGGGCCAGCAGCTCGGCTTCGCTGACGCTCTCGGTGAACTCGTCCCAGGGGATCACCGCCTCGATGGCGGCATAGGGGTCGCTGCCGGCTTCCTTGGCCTCCAGCAGCGCCTGGCCGATCTTGGAGTACAGGCGCACCTTGTCGTTGATCGCCTTGCCCTGCTTCTGGAACTGCTGCTGATGCTTGTGCTTCGCGCCGCTGAACAGCTTGACTAGGATGCGGTCGTGCAGATCCACCAGCTCATCAATCACGGTTGCAGTGCTCTCCAGCACCACGGCGGCCAGGGTCGCATAGCGCCGCTGCGGCTCGAACTTGCCGAGGTCTTTGGGCGTCATCTGCCCACCCTCGCGGGCCAGCTTGAGCAGGCGGTTCTGGTGGATGTGCCGGCCCAGGACTTCGGGCAAGTCCACCAGCTGAAATGTCTTCAGCCGCTCGATGTGCTCAAGCATGTGCCGAGAGTTGGGTTTCAGCGGTGCCTGGCGCAGCCAGGTCAACCAGGTGATGCTGCTGCCGGCCTTGAGCTTCAACAGCTCGTCCAGCTTGGCCCGATGCGAGTCCGTGAGCGGTTCAACCAGGGCGCGGTAGACCCGCCGATTGGCCCGTGCAATGGCCTCCGAGCAAGCCCGGTCGATCACGCTCAACGCCGGCAGGATGCGTCGCTTCTGCCGCAGGCTCTCCAGCGCCTGGCCGGCCAGCAGCAAGCCCTTGTCGGTCTGCTGGGCCAGTTCGGTCAGCTCGCGCACCAGGGCGCGGAAGTCGGACAGGCCGAACGGGGCCAGTTGAAGGTAGGTGCGCAGTTCCTGGGCGTGCTCGCGACGGGTCACATCGCGCTCGCCGTACTTCGTCCAACTCGCCGGATCGGTCTGGACTTGCTTGGCCACCCACAGGATGACCGGTTCGGGCAGCTCGCTGTCAGTGCCCAACGCATAGCCGGGGTAGCGCAGCAGGCAGAGTTGCACGGCGAAGCCGAGGCGGTTGGCGTCGCCGCGCCGCTGACGGATCAGCGACAGGTCGGAGTCGTTGAAGGTGTAGTAGCGGATCAGGTCATCCTGGCTTTCTGGCAACGCGAGCAGGGTGCCCCGCTCCGTGGCCGAGAGGATCAAGCGACGCGGCATGTGTCAGTCGTCCGTGCGGAGGTACTGGTAGAGGGTTTCCCGGCTGATGTTGAACTCGCGGGCAAGCTGCGCCTTGGGCTCGCCGGCCGTCGCTCGCTGCCGCAGGGTAGCAGCCTGCTCATCGGACAGGGCTTTCTTGCGGCCCCGGTACGCGCCACGCTGCTTGGCCAAGGTGATGCCCTCACGCTGCCGCTCGCGGATCAGGGCGCGCTCGAACTCAGCGAAGGCCCCCATCACCGACAGCATCAGGTTGGCCATCGGCGAGTCCTCGCCAGTGAACACCAGGCCCTCCTTCAGGAACTCGATGCGCACGCCGCGTTGAGTCAGCTTCTGTACCAAGCGACGCAGGTCATCGAGGTTGCGGGCCAGCCGGTCCATGCTGTGCACCACCACTGTATCGCCTTCGCGGACGAAGCTCAGCAGCGCTTCGAGCTGGGGGCGCTGGGTGTCCTTGCCCGATGCCTTGTCGGTGAACACCTTGCTCACCTGTGTCTGTTCCAGCTGGCGTTCCGGGTTCTGGTCGAAGCTGCTGACCCGGACGTAGCCGATGCGGTGCCCCTGCACGATGTCTCCTTGGTTGAAGGCGGCTTAAGTGCTCCTTCTGTTCCGTTGTGCCTCAAACCCCGTTTCTGTCAGGCTGAAATCTATGACCTTCGCAGGCATGTGTCAAAAAATGCGAAAGATGACTCTATTCTGACTAAGCGGCGCGGCCCTGCCTGACATCCAGTTAGGGTATGCCTCAATCTGACGGTAGCGAGTCGCAGGCGTTCGGATCGGCATCGGTTTCGTTCCCTGTCTTGGCACGCGCTTCGAAGCGTTGATAACACTCCAACCCGCAGAAGTGCTCGACGTATTCCGCGCCTTCCGGGGTGAAGGCGGCATCGAGCGGGATTTCCTTGCAGCACACGCAGCAACTGGTGGTGGTCGAGTCACTTGCATTCATGGTGGCACCCCTCCATTGACTGACGAAGACGGCGAATGCCGCCGCCGGCATTGGCTTCGCGAACAGGAAGCCTTGTCCTGTGTCGCAGTCCGCTTGTCGCAATAGATCAAGACTCGCCGATGTTTCCACGCCTTCAGCCACCACATCCATGCCCAGCCCGTGCGCAAGCTGAATCACGGTGTGCACGATGGTTTGGTCGCGGCGGTCGTTGGCGAGCCCGGCGACAAACGATTGGTCGATCTTGAGCGTGCTGATTGGGCAGCACTTCAGATGTTGCAGACAGGAATACCCCGTCCCGAAGTCATCGGCGGCGAAGCGCACACCGATCTGCCGCAAGGCGTCCAGGGCGGGGAAGATCGCCGGATCACCAAACGCGACCGATTCGGTCAGCTCGATTTCGAGATACTCGGCGGGCAACTCGGCATCAGCCAGCACGCCCTTTACCCACCCGTCGAAGTCCGGTCCCACTTGGCTCGCCGAAACATTGACGGCCAGCCGGAACGGTCGCCATGCCAGCATTCGCCAGTCACGCATCTGGCGGCAGGCTTCGCCCAGCACCCAAGCGCCGATTTCAGGCATCAGGCCGGACGATTCGACCACGGGCAGGAACTGGCCCGGTGGCAATAGTCCAAGCGTCGGATGACGCCAGCGCAACAGGGCTTCCGCGCCGACAATCCCACCACTGCGCAGATCGACGACGGGCTGGTAGTGCAGTTCAAGCTGCCCGCGCTCGACCGCTTGGGCCAGTTCCGGCGTCGTCCATCCATCCGGCCGGAAAGCGCTCATTCTCTTTCCCTGAATGCCCGCAACGCCCGCGACAGGGACAGAAGGAACAGGCCGGTCAAACCGAGCGCCGCGATGACCCAATGCTCGCCGAGGAAAGCACCGGCGGTTGTGCCGGCCAGCACGACAGCGAGGATGGGCAGGTGGCAGGGGCAAGTCAGCACAGCCAGTCCGCCCCACAGGTAGCCGGTGATCGGTTTGTGCGTCTCGGACGGCAAGCGCTCGGGGTTGTTCATGGCAGACTCTCCGCGTGCTGTGCCGGCTCGGTCGGCAGGGTGGCCAACTGCACTTCCAGATCGGCCAACGCTTCGCGCCGACGCTCGACGAACTGACGCAGCAGGGCAAGCTGCGCGGCCGCTTCGTCGCCGTCCGCCGCATCCAGCGCCCGGCACAGCCGCGCCAGCGCGTCGAGGCCGATGCCCGCCTCGAAGGCCGCCCGCACGAAGCACAGCCGTTGCAAGGCGGCGTCATCGAACAAGCCGTAGCCGCCTGGTGTGCACGCCACCGGGCGCAGCAATCCGCGCAGCAGGTAGTCGCGCACGATATGCACGCTCACCCCGGCATCAAGAGCCAGCCGGGACACCGTGTAGGCGTTCATTGAACACCTCCTTTTTCTCACCCGGCGCAGCAGGAAAGCTGCTTCACATCCTTGTTGAAGGTCTGCGCCGCGAGCTTCAACCCCTCGACCATCGTCAGGTAGGGGAACAACTGGTCGGCCAGTTCCTGCACCGTCATGCGGTTGCGAATGGCCAGAGCCGCCGTCTGGATCAGTTCACCCGCTTCCGGCGCGACCGCCTGTACGCCGATCAGCCGATGGCTGCCTTCCTCGATAACCAACTTGATGAAGCCGCGTGTGTCGAAGTTGGCGAGCGCACGCGGCACGTTGTCCAAGGTCAAGGTGCGGCTGTCGGTCTCGATCCCGTCGTGGTGGGCTTCCGCCTCGCTGTAGCCCACGGTCGCCACTTGCGGATCGGTGAACACCACGGCCGGCATTGCGGTCAGGTCGAGCGCCGCATCGCCGCCGGTCATGTTGATCGCGGCACGGGTGCCGGCCGCTGCCGCCACATAGACGAACTGCGGCTGGTCGGTGCAGTCGCCGGCCGCGTAGATGTTCGGGTTGCTCGTGCGCATGCCTTGGTCGATGACGATGGCACCTTGCGCATTGACAGTGACCCCCGCTGCGTCCAGCGCGAGGCTGCGCGTGTTCGGTGTCCGACCGGTGGCAACCAGCAGTTTGTCGGCGCGCAATTCACCGTGCGTGGTGGTCAGCACGAATTCACCGTCCATATGGGCGACCTGGCTGGCTTGCGTGTGCTCCAGCACCTCGATGCCCTCGGCACGGAAAGCGGCTGTCACCGCCTCGCCGATGGCCGGGTCTTCACGGAAGAACAAGGTATTGCGCGCCAGGACCGTGACCTTGCTGCCCAGCCGGGCAAAGGCTTGCGCCAGCTCCAGCGCCACCACCGACGAGCCGATTACGGCAAGGCGTTCGGGAATGGTGTCGCTCGCCAGGGCCTCGGTGGAAGTCCAGTAGGGTGACTCTTTCAAGCCCGGAATCGGCGGGACCGCCGGGCTGGCACCCGTGGCGACCAGGCAGCGGTCGAACATCACGACGCGCTCGCCACCCTCGTTCAAACGGACGGTAAGGCTCTGGTCGTCCTTGAAGCGCGCCTCACCGTGCACAACGGTGATGGCCGGATTACCGCCCAGGATGCCTTCGTACTTGGCGTGCCGCAGTTCGTCGACGCGGGCCTGCTGCTGGGCCAGCAGCTTACTGCGGTCAATCGTAGGCACAGTTGCCGCAATACCGCCATCGAACGGGCTTTCCCGGCGCAGATGGGCGATGTGGGCGGCGCGGATCATGATCTTGGACGGCACACAGCCGACATTGACGCAGGTGCCGCCGATGGTGCCGCGCTCGATCAGCGTGACCTGCGCGCCTTGCTCGACGGCCTTCAGCGCCGCCGCCATCGCGGCTCCACCGCTGCCAATGACCGCTACCTGCACCGGGGGCTCGTTGCCACTGTGCTTTTCGGCGGCGGCCATCCATCCCCGCACCTTGTCGAGCAGTCCGACGCGGTTGTCCGCCAGTGGCGCATCGGCTAGCGTTGCCTTGTAGCCCAGTCCGGCCACGGCGGCAGTCAGCGCGTCCGGCGATGTGCCCGGCACGATGGCGAGTTGCGCTGTGCCCTTCGGATAGGACACCAGCGCCGACTGCACGCCTGGCACTTTTTCCAGCGCTTCCTTGACGTGCGCCGCGCACGAGTCGCAAGTCATGCCGGTGATTTTTAGATGGGTCATGCAACAGATCCTTTATCGTTTGTGGCGCCAGACAATGACGTCCGTTGTGCTGCGGTGCCGTTTTCAGTGACTCACTGCTTGACGCTGGACGGATAGCCCGCGTCTGCGGTTGCCTTGGTCAGCTTCTGCACGCTGGTCTTGGCATCGTCGAAGGTGACGACCGCTTGGCGTGTCTCGAAAGTCACGTCAACTTTGCTGACGCCTTCGACCTTGGAAATCGCCTTCTTGACAGTGATCGGGCAGGCGGAGCAGGTCATGCCCGGTACGGACAGCGTGACGGTCTGGGTGGCGGCCCAGACGGGGGCAACAACGGCGGCGAGGGCGAGGGAGGCAAACAGTTTCTTCATGGTGAACTCCGATCAGTAGAAAAATGGCATGACGTAGGGAAATCCGAGCGCGACCAGAACCAGCGCGGCCACGATCCAGAAAATGAGCTTGTAAGTAGCTCGCACTTGGGGAATCGCGCAGACCTCACCCGGTTTGCAGGCCGCTGCCTGCCGGTAGATGCGCCGCCAGGCGAAGAACAACGCCACCAGCGCCACGCCGATAAAGATGGGGCGATAGGGTTCCAACACCGCCAAGTTGCCGATCCAAGCGCCGCTGAACCCCAAGGCGATCAGAACCAACGGCCCGAGGCAGCAAGCCGAGGCGAGGATGGCGGCAAGCCCTCCAGTGAAGAGCGCGCCGCGCCCGGTTTTTGGTTCAGACATGCGCTTGTCCTTTCGAATTGAAATTGGATAGCGTAACCTTACTTCCGTACTCATGTACGGAGTCAAGCGATATGGAAAACAATTTGGAGAACCTGACCATTGGCGTTTTCGCCAAGGCGGCCGGGGTCAATGTGGAGACCATCCGTTTCTATCAGCGCAAGGGCTTGTTGCTGGAGCCTGACAAGCCCTATGGCAGCATCCGCCGCTATGGCGAGGCGAATGTAACGCGGGTGCGCTTCGTGAAATCAGCCCAGCGGCTGGGCTTCAGCCTGGATGAGATCGCCGAGCTGCTGCGGCTGGAGGATGGCACCCATTGCGAGGAAGCCAGCAGTCTGGCCGAGCACAAGCTCAAGGACGTGCGCGAGAAAATGGCTGACCTGGCGCGCATGGAGGCCGTGCTGTCTGAGTTGGTGCGCGCCTGCCATGCGCGAAGGGGGAACGTTTCCTGCCCGCTGATCGCGTCACTACAGGGTGGAGCAAGCTTGGCAGGTTCGGCTATGCCTTAGCGTGCTTTATTTTCCGTTTTCTGAGACGACCCCTTAGAAAGCCTAGTCAAAGAGCTGTCACGAGAACACCGTTAGCTTAGCGTACGATTTTTTCCGAATTCTGCGGTTCCCCCTTCCTCCGCATCTACGAGCTTGCACTGCAGGCCAGCTTCCGCGCAGATTTCACAATAGAACAGCTATCTGCCGAGCTAGGGCTGGTGGTGGACCAACTCTGGCCGAACTTTGAGAAAGCGGTTAGCGAAGCGGGATTGCCGATCGAGCAACTCGGGACCGAGTTGGTGCTTGGTGGATGGTCGTTGAAGAACGGCCGGATGATGGCCACGGCGTATGCGAAGAGTGACAGCCGGCGCCCTTGCGTTGTCCAGCCGATCGGGGGGCAGATGGCGTCGCCGGGCGAACCGCTCCAGGCCGCGACCCCTAGCATGGCCCAGGTGGATCTGCTGGCCCATGCGCGTCTCCAGGTCAGCTACCTCAATGGGCAATTGGGCCGGAAAGTAGCAGGAGGTCGACTGCTAGTTGGGTTTCTGCAGAAGGGGCAAGCCCTGCTCAAGGATCTAGGAGAGATCTAGGTCGCGGGAGTCAAATACGCTAGGGGCTGAAATCGAAGTTCAGGTCTGGCCCTAAGGCAGAAGGCCAAAGCAGACCAAGGTCGTCCGTGGATTTGGGATGTTTATCGAGGGCAGGGTGGATGTCCGCTTCTGGCCGGAAGCGGACATTGGGCGGCGACCGGCCCGGTGATGGCATCCGCCTTCGACCCAAAGCGGGCATCGTTCTCGACACACCTGAGTTGATCCGTACTCCAAAGCCTGTTTCCGCTACCCCTTGTAGTGCTCGACGTAGAGCCCCAAAGCTGCCAACGACGCATACACGGCGGACCCAGCGTTGGTCGCGTACAAGGCAAAGGGAACCGGAGGATCGCAGGGAACTGTTGCGATGAACCACGGAGCTGAGCTCGTCAAGCTCGTCCTAGGTGATGTGAGGAATCCTAGCTCCCTACGCATACCTAGCGCCTCGCGGACGTACGCCTTGTTCCAGCCGCCAGTCTTGCACGAGACCCCAAGAAGTAACTCCGTAAATGCGGGATAGCGACGGGTCTTAATCGGACGATATACACCGACGTCAATCTCGTGACGGTCAGCCGCTTTGACCACCGTCGTGCCTTTCCAGCTATGGCTTAGTGTGGTGACCTGCACTGAAATCCTAATCTCGAGCTTCTCAGTAGACGTAGATCCACTGATGTAATCGTGATCCGGATGGTTTGCTTTGCATGGAGATCCTCCAAACGTCAGGACGCCTGCCATCTTGGGGGTACACGTGAGCTTGTAGCCCGCACTATCGATGATTCGCAGAAGCCTAAGCAGCACCCGAAGTTCGTAAGCCTTTCCTTGCGCGTAGGGAGACCCGCTCGCCTTAGCACGCGAAATGGCTGCTTTCACAGCGTTGAGGATTGCTAACTTACTGATCGTCACAGTCGCGGTCCTCGTGGCGCGTGTTCCTCGCGAGGGTCGTCCGGTGGCAGATATCGAGCGATATAGGCCTCAAGATCTGCCTGCTCGTGATCCGTCAAACGCTGGGGTGATACAGTTGGTAGATGTGACCGGATTGAGCGAACTCGGCGACCTTCTGGTGTCTCAACAGTGTAATGAACGTCCTCCAGTCCGGTGAGACCTTGGACCAGCTTCCCGATCTCACCCAAGGTTTGCGAGAGGGCGTCTTGGGTCGTCACAGGTCTAAAATCGAGAACCGCCGCAAGTGCGGCTGCAGCTTGTGCATTCGTGTCGTCCTCGTAATCAGACATCGCCTGAACAATCGCGGAGCGAAGCGATCTAACAATTTGTGGATCAAGCTCAGACGCAAGGGCTAGCGCCTTCCCTATCTCCCTAATTACCTCTTCACCACCTTGATCTTCTGCCATTCACAACTCCACAGCTGTAGACATTAACGGGCCGCGCGGGATGAACCGCCCGGATTCTCTAAATTCAATTGCCGAAGGTTGCCGTTGGCAATGTTCCTTAAGAGTAAGGCACAGTGCGGTTTGGTTCCATAAGCGGATCGCGCTGGCTGTATCCCGAAGTGTGCGATGACGCCGAAGCTGGATAGTGTCGCTGAATTGGACCATCAGGCACTTAGGTCTGAGCCCTGATACAGATTGATGATATGACTCCAAGTCGCGTACGGGCTGCGAAGAGCACCGGCTACTTTGGTCCGCTTCTGACCGAAAGCGGACATTCGTTTAACCAAGGGTGAAGGAAACTTTTAGGGCCAGGATGGACTTCAACTCTCTCGTTCGCTCGCTTCTATCCGATGCGAAGATGCGCCGTAACAAGCCTCTGCGAGACTAGTGCGCGAGCCAGGTCGCTGACATTGCTCCATGGCCTATGACGTGCCCCGCACCCGCTGGTCAAATGGAACCGCCCTCGGCACCATGGGCACGACCATCTAAGGAGTTCTTCATGCTCTACCAAGATAAGTACGTCGCCTTCATCGACATGCTCGGGTTCTCCGCACTTGTCCAAGAGTCGGCAGCCGACATGAGCAAGCTTGATGAAATAGCAGAGGCCATCGACAGACTAAAGAACACAGCGTGCTGCAACCCAGCAACAGGACTTTTGTTCACTTACTTCAGCGACTGCATCGTCATATCAAGCAGCCGCTCTCCTGCTGGCCTTGCCGACATCCTGAGCTGCATCAGAATGTTGGCCGAGAACCTGCTAGTGGTTGATATATTGATACGTGGAGGGCTCACAGTTGGAAGCATTCATCATGATTCTCAGATGATCTTCGGACCGGCGATGCTGGACGCCTATCGCATGGAATGTAAGGAAGCACGCAATCCCATGGTGCTCGTGAGCGAAGAGGTGCGATCGGATGCTCGCGCTGCGGGGTTAAGCAACCTGTTGACGTGGGATGACGAAGAGCCAGACCGCCACTATGTCCACTATCTGATCTCGTACAGCGCTTATGACTCTAATCCAAGGGCGGGCGTCGTGATTCTCGATAGCCAGGCCGCTCTCATCCGGCATTTCATCGCCAAGAGGCTGCTAGGCGCTCCGGGTAAGATCCTGGATAAAGCCGAGTGGATGGAACGATATTGGAACGAGAAGGTGGCGACAGGTGGAATTCTCGGACGTGTTGACAGGGTCGCAGACCTTGTTAGGCCCAATGCGCGACCATTTCGCAGCAGACTCGCCGTTCTAGCACCGCAACCGGGCGCCACTAGTGTGGACTAGCGAATCAGGCAAGCAGCTGCCGATTCCTTGCAAAGATTCAATTCAATTGGCCATACGGAAGCACGTGCAATCCCTGATGGCAGTCGGGACCACCATCTCCCCATTGCCAGCCGCGTCTGAACCAGCGCCCGGAACGCTTCAGCGGAAGGGGCTGGTCCCTTCCGCTGGTGCCTGCCCTGGTTGCACCGGCTATGCGCGGCCACCACGTTCCCGGACACGTCTCTGCCCCCGTCCTGTTGGGCCACCAGGTGCTCGGCGGTGCATTGAAAGGCTCGGGCCTTACTGGCCTTCAGCCCGAGCTCTGAGGGTGCAGTGAGCCACATCGGCAGGCCGCAATAGAAGCAACGGCCCGATTGGGCGTAGAAGGCAGAAGTGCGAAGGGATCTGCGGCGTTTGGCGGTCATGGATGGCTCCGGAATCGAAGGATTCCCGTGCCCCCATTGGGTGGACCTCGGGCACCCGGAGCCTATTGGCTATGCGGGCACAACACCGGCGCTTTATAGCGACTGGCTAAGGCGTTATAGCTCAGCGCTTGAGCCGCTACAAGGCCCAGATGCCGACCAGAACGGGAGGGAGTCACCGACGCCCAGTTAAGGTCAAAGCTTGGTCAGGGGGCGAGCGACGCGCTTGAGCAGGTGGAGCGGGGCGTGGCGCGTCACCCAGGGAAGTCGCGGTGTTGTAGTCCTGCTCAACCCGCTGAACTGTTCGCACGTTCAGGCCCGAGATCTCGTCTAATTGTTCTTGCGACCAATGTCGCGACTGGCGGAACTGGGAAGTGCAGGCGACAAGCTCTGACCGATCAGGTGCGCAGTTGGGAACTCAAGGGCGAGCTGGATGTGGAGCCAGAAATCGAGGGCGTCTTAGGTGCGGATCCAGGAATCAAGGGCATCTTTGGGGGAGATCTGGAAATCGCGGGCGTCCTTGTGGGGAAATACGGGCGGACAGCTGTGGGATCTGGGGCGTTTCCGTTGTGGCAGTCACCAGAGGCCCAGCCATTGCCACGCGGATCCAACAAAGGCCCAGATTCGACGGATACGCGATTTCGCATAATGTATATTATGTTCAAGTGAACTGAACCCCCGACTCTCAAGCACCCTCTGGTACGCGACCGTGCTACCAAACTGCACCTGGAGTTCTTTGGCCCGCTTGAACCCTCGATCCACGCGGACGTTCGCCCGATTCTCAAGCGTGAGCACCCGCAGGTACCTCAGCGCGGCAGGACATTCAGCACCCGGCAATTCCTGCAGCGACCCTGCTCGATAAGATGCGAACTCACGAATGCTCCGCACGACCTGCATTGCACCGGCAGATGGGCATGTATCTTCCGTATTAATGGGTCGTTGTAGGTCGATCCGGTGGGATCCTTGTTGATGATGCCGATCTCAACAAGGGTCATTCCATGGACTTTCAACTTCCCGTCAAACTCCTCCTGGGTATGGCTGGTGAGCACGAGGTTATGGATGCCGCGGGTCACCTGTTTCCGGACGGGCTTCGGAACGGCGCAGCCGTATGCCTTGTTTACAGCACTGACCAACACCGCCCCGGTCAGTTCACCCAAGGTTTTCGGTGGTGGTGTTGTGGGTTGTTGCCCGATAAGCCTCCCGACACCATCATTCATCTCCTGATCGAGCGCGCCGCGAACCACCTGACTGAAGAAGCTCGGTGCGCCACGCTTGAACACGGGTTGCCTCAACAACTGAATGCCGGAATTGATCCAATTCATGGGTGTCCTGCCATGCGCAGCAATGGTCGCCGACAGAGTGAGCCCCGCGTTGCGGCCATGACGCGACATTCTGTATCAACGACGCATCATCGCGCTGACCACATACAGCCCTGCCTCCCACCCTTGGAAGTCTAGCGCCCGTGGATATGCCTCACATCAACAAGGGCGAGCGCCGCTCACTGGCGCCGCAGTCGTTGCACTCCGCACGATCAGCACCGCCAGCAGCGGAATGGCGATTCCATACACGTACTGGGTCAGTGTCACGCCAATCCCGAACGGGAACCAGATCGTTGGAAACCCCAGCGAACCGAGTTCACTCGTGTACTGCGATACGGTGATCATCAGCATCACGATCAACGCCATGCCTCGCATTGGCCCATTGCGGGCAATCCGCGCGGCAACAAGCACGAGCAGCGCGAGTGTGCCGAGGCGGAAGACTTGAGTGCCCCAGGCAGCCCCCATGACGCCTCCCGCGGCCCCCAGCGCCGCCAGAACAAAGGCGCTACCGTCGATCATCCGCGAAGGTGGAAGTACCCAGCGATTCCACGCCAGTGCCCATGCCGCCAGGCTGAGCGGCATCCACAGCACATTGTTCAGCCATGCATAGGCAGGAAGACTGAGCAGATCCGTCCAGGAGACGATCGCGTTATCGAGCCGCTTCACGGCAGAGAGCAGAAGCGCGACGCAAACGAAGGCGATGAACGACCGCTGGCTGCTGAGCGGTCTTAGCAACAGTGCCAGCACGATCACCATGGCCATCGCAAGCGGCTCAACGACTTCAACAATGTAGCCCGCGACGGTACGCCACCATTGCACGCGATACAGCTCACGGCTTTCTGGCTGCGGGGCAAGTGTCGGCGCCACGTGGATGCCGCCGCTCGCAGGGCCGGCAGCGCTGCCGGGCTGCATGAATGCTCGTATGGCGATCACGCCCTGCGTGCCTGCGGCATCGGCGGGCAGCGAAAAGATCATCGGCCGCGTACCCACGACACGGGGCGACTCCCCTAGCCTGCCCGAGCCCCCCAGGCGCTTGCCGTTCCAGTACAACTCATAGCCATCCTCTACGGCGGTAGGCCCCAGGATGTCCCACAGGCGGTCGCCCTCTGGAATCGCAAGCGTGCGCCGGTACCAGGCATATCCTTGATACCCGGAATGACCGTGTGCCATCCATCCGGCGACATGGTTGGGCAGCCCCACGTCGCCGTCGATGCTGCTGGCCGGTGCGCTCAGGTCGAGCGTTTCCCAGGACGAATCATCCAACGCAATATCCGCCCAGCGCGGATCGTCACCGACCTGGAATTTCCACGCCCCATCGATCAGAGGCGCCACCGCGCGGAGCCTGGATGGATCAGGCCGACCACCGATGGCAAGGACGGCGGCAGTACACACCCAGGCCAGCAGGGTCAGTACTACGATCCTCACCACGAGCGCGTGGTGCCCCGATGAGGCAAGAGAGGGAGATCTGGTCGCCGCAGTCATCACGGGTTCTCTGTAATGAAGTCGCCAAGGATTCCTACTGCCATGCACGGATGTCATCCTCCGTACAACCCGTGCTTACTGCAACCCTCCCCTGCCCCGTCCAATCCCAGCTCCTTGCCAATGGGTCATCCAATCCCGCCCACAGACGCCACCCGCATGACGAAGTTTGCGATCGTCTCCTCCATCTGCTGCAGACCTGGATCCTCCAGCGGGTAATGCCCGGCATTTTTGAGCAATACAGTCTCGACCTCAACCTGGCGGATGCGCGAGAGGAAGGGCGTACTGAGATGCAACGGTGTCCAGTGATCATCTGCCGGCTGGGTCAGGAGCACCGGGCAGCGGTCGAACTGTTCGGGTTCGAGTGCAGGCCGATAGTTCCCATAGCTGTCCAGGAACCGAATCGACATCCGGTTTCCAGCAGATGTCCGGTCGCGCAGAAAGATCTCCATTGCGACCTTGTCGTTGGCAAGCGCACTCATTTTCGACGCCAGCGTCATTGGATATCTGAATGCAGCAATTGGAGACTTCGCCAACAGGCCCATCAATGGAATTCCAAGCCGTGAGGTCAGCAGGTCGTGGGCCGTCTCATCGCGCACCTGCTGTGATCGCTGGTCAAGGAAGGTCATGCCCACAATCCCAGCCACTGTCCCCTTTGGCGCCTTTGCAGCAGCGTGATAGGTCAGCATCCCGCCAGCACTAAGGCCATACAGCACGATGGGGCGCACGTCCCGCGCCCGCTCAAACGCAATGAAGTCGACAACGAGATCGACCCACTCGTCGTAGGAGAAGGGGGCACCGCGCGCTACCTTGGTGAGCCCGTAACCAAGATTGTCCAGTGCCACTACTTCCAGACCTCTACGTGCCAAAGGCGCGCCCAGGATCATCGACATCTGGCGACCATTGGTGCCTACGCCGTGAAGGAGGATGACCTTCGCCGGTGCTTCCGCATTAACGTACCTGTCCAGGTGGACCTCGTGTCCTCGATGACTCCAGTACACCTCCTTGGGGGCAGTTGCCTCGTCAAGACGAAGGCGCGCAGGTAGCCGCGTTTGCAGGTCCCTCCATTCCTGCTGATCACGGTAGTAGTCTGGCTTGGCGTTCATGTTCACCTCGATTCAAGGACAGAGGGCATGCTCCTCCAGGCGGCGGCGGCCAGGGATGCTTGTTCGGGACAGGCGCTATAGAATTTGTGCCAACCAACGGACTTGATCATGGATCCTTGGCACTACCCCCGCAGCCCTGCTTCGATCGAGCTCATGCTGCGTTTTGGCGAAAGCCGTGGGATAAAGACCCCGCAGCTGATGACGGGCACCCGCCTGGCGGCCGCCGACCTGAAGGACCCCGACGCGATCATTTCGGCGACCCAGGAACTGAAGGTCATCGAGAACCTGCTGAAAGCGTTGCCGAAAGCATCCCGCGCCGGGCTGGAGGTAGGCCTGACCTATCGGCTTTCGGCGTATGGATTGCTCGGCTATGGGCTGCTAAGCAGCGCAAGCGGCGAGGCTGCTCTTGCCCTCGCCCGGCGCCTCCTCCCGCTGACCTACACCTTTGCCTCCATCACGATCACATCGGATGGGCGCAACGTGCAGATGGCATTCGCCCCTGCCCCCGAATTGATCGGTGACACAGCGCGCTTTGTGGTGGAACGTGCCATGGGTGCCACCGCACGTGTACTACATGACGTGATCGGGCGGGACTTCCGATTGGAATGGTTCGAGCTCGCCGGGGCAGCCAGTGGCTCAGGCTCGGGTGTCTCTACCGTATTCAGTGCACCGGTACGCCATGGCGCCATCAAGGGTTCTCTGGGCTTTTCATCCGCCTTGTTGCAGCGTCCACTGCCACAGGCCAACCCGATCACGGCCAGAATGTGCGAACAGATGTGCAATGAGCTGCTGAGGAAGCGTAGCCCCAGGGTGGACACGGCGGCCTTCATCCGCGAACACCTTGCCGGACAATCATTCAGGCATCCGCCGTCGGTCGGCGAATATGCACGCATGCTCAACACCACCGAGCGCACCCTCAAACGCAGGCTGCAGAGCGAAGGAACAACGTTCCGCGAGATATCCAACGGTGCGCGTTTGGCCCGCGCAGACATCCTGATGCAGGACGGGCGCCTGTCCCTCGCGCAGATTGCCGCGGAACTGGGATTCAGTGAACCAACCACCTTTTCGCAGGCCTACAAGAAGTGGACCGGGGTGCCGCCAGGCAAAGCCCGCAAAAGCGGCATTTAACCGCAACATTCAATGTCGGATATGCTGATCGCACCCTTGCCACTGGCAGGACCACAATCCATGGCACAGGCCTTCACACGTACCATCTGCATGCTGATCTACGACGGCGCGCAGTCATTGGACATCAGCGGCCCTGTGGAAGTGTTCGCTCTGGCAAGTCGCCAGGCCGAGGAAGACCGCGCTGGCAGTGCACCGCTGTACTCCGTGAAGCTGATCGGCAGACACTCGAACTGGGTTGTGGCCTCCTCCGGCATACGCCTGCTCCCCGATATGACGTGCGAGGAGATGCCCGACAATACCGACACGCTGCTGGTGTGCGGTGGAATGGGTGACTCGCTCGATGTCATCAGGGCTGATCGGGCACTGGTCGAATGGCTGGGACGAGCCGCAACACGCGTGCGGCGGATCGCCTCGATCTGCAGCGGCGCTCTTCTGCTGGCCGAGGCGGGCGTCCTTGATGGCCGTGAGGCCACGACGCACTGGAGTGATGTTCGCGAGCTGCGCGAGCGCTATCCGAAGGTGCACGTGCAGCCAGATGCGATCTACACGCACGATGGCCATGTGTGGGCGTCGGCTGGGATCACCGCGGGGATGGACATGGCCCTGGCGATGGTCGCAGAAGATCGTGGCCAATCGCTGGCACTGAAGGTGGCCAAGCGGATGGTCATGACCAGCAAACGCTCCGGCGGCCAGAGCCAGTTCAGCCGCCAGTTGCAGTCTATGGATCTACCCGACCACTTCCAGAAGCTGGAACAGTGGATGCGGGAGAACCTGCATCTTCGCCTGAGCGTGGACGAACTCGCGCAGCGTCTGCACATGAGCCCCCGGCAGTTCAATCGCAGATTCGTCGCGACCTTCCAGCTTACGCCACAGAAGTATGTGGAAATGCTGCGCGTCGAAGCAGCCAAGCCATTGCTTGAGGGCACGCGCAAGGACATGCAATGGGTTGCCAGTGAGTGCGGATACGGTTCGGTGGATGCGCTCCGGCGCGCCTTTCTCCGCCAGCTCAACGTGACGCCAAGCGAGTACCGGGCACGGTTTGGCTCTGTCTAGAGCGTCCCGATCCGCAGGATTGATGTCCGCATCCGCCGGTGCGCCTCAGCTACGTTATCGTCTTCGCGTCACCTCATCGCGGCGCCCTTCGGCTCGTGCCGTGAGCGCCCGCCCGCCTAAGGATATGCCGTGACCCGCTACGCCCCACGTTGCCTCAGCCTCCTTGCGGGGATCTGCGCCGCCGTGCCGCTGCCTGCATCGTCGCTCGAGCGGCTTCCGCTTCCGGCCGGGTGCAAACCCGCCCAGCGTTCTGCGCAGGCACGCCCGATGGAGGCCATGGACGTACCCGTTTTTCCGCCTGTCCAGCTTGATGTCCGTACCCCCTTCGAGCCCAGTGCCTTCAGTGCGGGCGGCTATCGCTACCTTGTGTACGAACTGCAGCTGCAGAACTACTCGGAAGCATCATTGCGCGTAGAAGCAGTGGACGTATTGACGCCCGCACCGGATGGGGCCGAGCTTCTCCTCAGGATTTCAGGACAGGCCCTGCGCGACCAGATGAGACTGGTCGGTAGCGGTGCTGTTGATTCCGCGCAGACGCTGGAGACAGGACGTGCGGGGACGGTCTTCCTATGCGTTGCGTTCGACGGATCGTTCCCGGTGCCTGATCGCCTCCTGCATCGCGTCGTGCTGGACAGTGCAGTGGCGCAGGGCCCCGAGGTGGGCACGCAGCACGACGCCGTGAAGGTGCTGTCCAGCCCCGTCCGTGGCAGCCACTGGCTGGCGGACAACGGGCTCGCACTTGACCTTCATCACCGTCCTGGCGTGTTTGTCGCCGGAGGGACAGCCCAGATTTCGCGCCGATACGCCATTGATTGGAAGCGCCGAGTCGACGGCAAGCTGCTGGCGGGAGACCCCCTGGATGTACGCAGCTACCATGCGTACGGGGAACCGGTATTTGCCGTTGCTGATGCCACCATCATCCAGGCCATGGACGGGTTCCCGGACAACACCCCGCGGACACCGGCCGGGTTCACTCCGGCCGTGCCACTCAGCATGGAATCGTTGGCGGGCAACACCGTGGTTCTGGACCTGGGCGATGGCCAGTTCGCGCACTATGCCCATCTTCAACGTGGAAGCGTCGCGGTCAAGGCCGGGCAACGGGTCAAGCGTGGCGAGCTGCTGGCGAACATCGGAAATTCAGGCGATGCCAGATGGCCACATCTGCACTTCCAGGTGACAACCGGCCCCGGCGTCATGAGCAGCGAGGGTGTGCCGTTCGTGCTTGATCATTTTCGTGCCAAGGGCCCTTCAGGCCAATGGACCGTGAGGCGTCAGGAGTACCCCCTGCTCGACAGCGAGCTCGACCTCTGATCCAGACTGGGCGAGGGTCATGCCCTACCCGGCCTCGCGAATCCGTCGTGCCGACTGGCGCAGACTGTCGATCAACCCTGCGATGGCCGAATCGCTGCCCGTCGCTTCACGCCAGTACATGCCGAGTGCTCCTGCCGACCCCATCGACAAGGGCAGCCGGGCCATCTGCTTCAGGCGCACGAAGTGATCCGCTACATGTGCCGATGCGGCCAGCAACAGATCGCTGTCGCGCAGAAGCGAGATGTTGGCCAGCATGGAGGCCGACTCCACCGCATAGGGCGGCGGCGTCAGTCCGATCTCAGCCAGGCCGGTTTCCAGATTGGCACGGATCGGCGTTCCCACGGGCCACACGATCCACGGGTAGTCGAACGCCTGCTGCCAGGTGAGCGAACGCTTGCGTGTGAGTGGATGACCCGGCCGCGCGACCAGCACAATCGGCTCCACGTACAGCAGCTCATACTGCAGGCCAGGTGGCGGATTGCTGCCGCTCAGCCGTCCGACGGCCACATCCACCTGGACGCGTTCCAGCTGTGACAACAGTTCATCCATCGTCCCCTCGCGCAACCCGATCTGGATGTCCGGCTGCAGGCGCATGTAACGCGCGATCGCATCAGGGACCAGATCGAACGTGGCCGCAGGTGAGGTGGCAAGCATCACCCGGCGCAGGCCGCCGTGGCGTACTGCCTCCACATCCTCCTCCGCCCGCTGCATCGCGTTGAGAACGCGTCGCGCATAGAGCAGCACCAGACGGCCCGCCGGGGTCGGGCTGATGCCGCGTGCGTGCCGGTCGAACAAGGCCGTCCCGATGTCCTCTTCCAGTTCGCGCAGCCATTTGGACAGGCCCGGCTGTGTGGTGTGCGCCGTCCGCGCGGCTTCGGACAGGCTGCCGGTCTGTTCCAGCAGCAACAGCCACTGCAGATGCCGCATATGCAGGCGGCGCGACCAGTCGAGAATCCCAGGCATATCCGTTCCTATATGGATGAATACTCAAAGATCATTTTCGCATTGTAGGTTAACCGCCTAGTCTCTGCTTCGAAGGCACCGCTCCGGGGTGCCGGCACGCACGGTGGAGTCGCTCATGCACGCAGTCCAGGCCCTCGACGCACGTTCCGCATTCAACCGCGATATCGACGCGGACCATCTGGTGCCGCTGTGGGAACAGCTGCATTCACTGGTGCCGCGCGCGCCGGCAGCCAAGGTGGAGGCAGCGCTGTGGCGGTATCGCGACCTGCGTCCGCACCTGATGCGCGCAGGCGGCCTGCTGACGGCCGCCGAAGCGATACGACGGGTGCTGGTCATGGAGAATCCCGCGATCCGTGGCCGCGCCTCGGTCACGCAGAGCCTGTATGCCGGCCTGCAGCTGATCCTTCCCGGCGAAGTCGCGCCCAGCCATCGCCACACGCAATCGGCGCTGCGCCTGGTGATCGAAGGCACCACGGCGCATACCGTTGTCGATGGCGAACGCATTCCGATGGCCCCGGGCGACTTCATCATCACCCCGTCCTGGACCTGGCATGACCACGGCAATCGCGAAGCGGCCGAAGGTGGAGAGCCTGTGGTCTGGCTGGATGGGCTGGACATTCCATTGCTGGGCTTCCAGGGTGCGCAGTTCGCCGAGGACCACGACAGCGATGAGCAGCCCCTGACGCAGCTGGAGGGCAGTTCACTGGCCCGCTACGGTTCGGCCCTGCTGCCGGTACGCCACCGCGTGGCAACGCCCGTATCGCCACTCTCGCACTATCCCTACGAACGCACCCGCGAAGCGCTTGAAACCCTGCTGCGCAATGGTGATCTGGATCCTTGGGATGGCATCAAGCTCCGCTATGCCAATCCTGCGACCGGTGGCTGGGCGATGCCCTCCATCGCGACCTGCATGCAACTGCTGCCGGCAGGCTTCCGTGGCCGCACCTGGCGCAGTACTGATGCCACCGTGTACTCGGTGGTGGAAGGCAGCGGTGAGGCGATCATCGGCGGGCAATGCTTCGCCTTCGAAGCCAAGGACACCTTCGTGGTCCCCTCATGGGCCGGGCTGTCACTGCATGCCAACGAGGATTCCACGCTGTTCAGTTTCTCCGACCGCCCGGTGCATGAGCTGCTGGGCGTTCTGCGCGAGTCGCGCGAAGCGGAATGAGGTCACGTCCTCCCGCGCGCCCTTCCCCGTCCGTTTCTGGAGTGGTTTCAATGACGTATCTCTTTGCCCCGGCACCGGTGGTCGGCATACCGGTGGTTGGCAGTGATCAGCAGTTCCCCGTACGCCGCGTGTACTGCGTCGGCCGCAACTACGCCGCACATGCGCGGGAAATGGGGTTCGATCCGGATCGCGAGCCGCCTTTCTTCTTCTGCAAGCCCGCCGACGCTGTCGTGCCGGTGGCCGCCGGAGAAGAGCTGCAACTCCCCTATCCCAGCGAAACCGGCAATTACCACTATGAAATCGAGCTGGTGGCTGCCATCGGCACCGGCGGCTCCAACATTCCGCTGGAGCAGGCGCTGTCGCATGTGTTCGGCTATGCAGTAGGCCTGGACATGACACGCCGCGACCTGCAGATGAAGATGCGCGAGATGGGGCGCCCGTGGGAAATCGGCAAGGCCTTCGATCAGTCCGCCCCGATCGGCCCGCTGTGGCCTGCGGCACGAAGTGGATCGATCGACCAGGCCGGACTGTGGCTGCAGGTGAACGGTGAAGATCACCAGCGCAGCACGACCGCGGCGTTGATCTGGTCAGTGGCCGAGACCGTCGCATACCTGTCGCGCTTCTTCGAACTACAGCCGGGTGACCTGATCTATACCGGCACTCCAGAGGGCGTGGGCCCCGTGGTCCGCGGCGACCTGATGGTGGGCGGCATCGACGGTCTTGGGGAGTTGAACGTGCGTGTAGTCTGAGCACGCGCACTGCGGCATTCACCAGCCCTCGGGAGGGCTGCAATTCCATTGCACAAGGCTGCGCATGGCGCCGCCAGGGGATGAATCATGTCTGCAATCCTGCGTAACGGCGCCGTCGACATCCAGGCATTCGTTGATGCGCAGCCATTGAGCGGCTTCCAGTGGCGGGTACTGGGTCTGTGTTTCCTGGTGGTCGCGCTGGACGGATTCGATACCGCCGCGATTGGTTTCATCGCCCCCGCATTGAGCCAGGACTGGTCACTGACTCCCGGCCAGCTCAATCCAGTGATGGTTGCTGCGTTGGCGGGGCTCGCCGTGGGCGCATTCGCCTGCGGCCCGCTCGCCGATCGCTTCGGCCGCAAACGCATCCTGATGCTGTCCGTGCTGTTCTTCGGCGGCTTCAGCCTGGCTTCCGCCGGGTCGGACTCGGTCGCGGGATTGAGCGTGTTGCGCTTCCTCACCGGACTCGGCCTTGGCGGTGCCATGCCGCAGGCGGTGACGCTGATGTCCGAGTATTGCCCCCAGCGCCGCCGCTCGCTGCTGGTCACCACCATGTTCTGCGGCTTCACCCTGGGCTCTGCGCTGGGCGGGATCGTCTCCGCGCACCTGGTGCCACTGTTTGGCTGGCGCTCCATCCTGGGGTTGGGCGGCGCGCTGCCCCTGCTCATTCTGCCGGCGCTGGCACTGTGGCTGCCGGAATCGCCGCGTTTCCTGTTGCTCAGGCCGGGCAATGAGGCACGTGTGGCAGCACTGCTGCGCAAGATCGCAGCGTTGCCAGCAGGGTGGTCCGGGGCGTTCCTGGATGGCGTGGCCCGTGATCCTGCTACGCAGGTTGGGCGCTCCCCGTTGCAGCTGATCATGGCACCGGCGCTGCGCCAGGGCACGGTGTTGTTATGGGGTGCCTTCTTCATGAGCCTGTTGATCATCTACCTGCTGACCAACTGGCTGCCGACGCTGATCAAGGGCACTGGCCTGAGCCTGAGCCAGGCGGCGCTGCTGACCGCCCTGTTCCAGATCGGCGGCACCATCGGCTCGATCGTGCTGGGGGCCACCATGGACCGGTTCAATCCCTACCGCGTGCTGGCATTGGCCTATCTGGCCGGCGCGCTCTGCATCGGCGCCATCGCACGCTTCTACTACGACTTCTGGCTGTTGGGCGCCTTCGTGGCCGGGGTGGGCTTCTGCATCAGCGGCTCGCAGGTCGGGGCCAATGCACTGGCGGCCGCGTTCTATCCCACTGCCAGCCGCGCCACCGGCGTTTCCTGGGCGCTGGGTGCAGGCCGCATCGGCTCCATCGTGGGTTCGCTCAGCGGCGGCGCCATGCTGGGCCTGGGCTGGGGCATCCAGGGCATCTTCAGCCTGTTGATGCTTCCCGCAGCGATCGCCGCACTGCTGATCTTCATCATGGGGCTGCGCTATCGGCACGCACGCACCACGACTGCGACAGTGACTGCGCACTGATTCCTTCCGTACGAGCCGATCATGATCCTCTACAGCTTCTTCAACAGCTCCACCTCCTACCGGGTGCGCATCGCCCTTGCGCTGAAAGGGGTAGAGTACCAGCTGCGCACCGTGGCCATCCGCAAGGGCGAGCAGTACAGCGCGGCCCATCGCTCGCTGAGCCCCATCGGTGGTGTGCCGGTGCTGGTCACAGATGACGGCGAGGTCCTGACCCAGTCACTGGCGATTCTCGACTACCTGGACGCCATCGCTCCGCAGGTACCGTTGTTCCCGACAGAACCGATGCGCCGCGCACGGGTGCAGGAACTGGCGCTCCTCATTTCCTGCGACATCCATCCACTCAACAACCTGCGCGTCCTGAAGTACCTGGAGTACGAGCTGGGCCTGGAGGCTGGCGAACGATCGGAGTGGTACGGCCATTGGATCGCCAAGGGCCTGGCCGCCGCCGAAATCCTGCTGCAACGCGCCGACCCAGCCACGTTCTGCTTCGGTGACACGCCGGGCGCGGCGGACTGCTGCCTGGTCCCCCAGGTCGCCAATGCGCTGCGCATGAACTGCGACCTGGCGCCCTACCCGCGCGTGCTGCAGATCCATCAGGCCTGCCTTGCACACCCTGCTTTCCAGGCTGCCGCACCGGAACGGCAACCCGACTATCCGGCCTGAGCCTCCGGTCGCGCTGCCAGCGCAGGAACGTGCTCATCACTCAACCTTGGGAGAGATCGCATGCGGCACCCTCCATATGCCATCGGTTCACGGCAGGCACCCTTCATGCTGTCCGTGCTGGCCCTGGTCGGCAGCAGCGTTGCGCTACCGGCACAGGCTGCACTTCCATCCGGCAACCTCGGGCTGACCTCGTTCAACGATGGCAAGTCCAAGCCCGGCAATCTGTTCCAGCAGTTCGTCAACGTTTACGAAGCCGACCGCTTCATGGATGCACAGGGCAGGCCACGACCGGTCGACAACGAGCTGCAGACCACCGTGCTGGCCACCTTCGTCGGCCGCATCACCGAGCACAAGGTCTTCGGCGCCTGGTACGGCTATGAAGCCCTGCAGCCGGTGCTGTTTGCCAATGCGGATTTCAACCCGAAGGTGAGCACCGGCAATGGCCTGGGTAATCTGAGTGTCAGCCCGGTCGTATTGCAGTGGCCCGAAACAACCCTGTTCGGGCGCCCCTACTTCCAGCGCCTGAACCTGCAGGTTCAACTGCCCACGGGCAGCTACCACCGCGACCGCGCCATCAACCCGAGCAGCAACGCCTGGGCGTTCAATCCGCACTATGCGCTGACCTGGGAGTTCGCGGACAACTGGGAACTCAGCTCTCGCATCCACTATCTGTGGACGGGCCGCAACAACGATCCAAATCCAGCCCTTGCCACCGACTACGTGCAACCTGGCCAGGCGCTGCATGCCAATGTCTCGGTCTCGCGTGCAGTGGGCCAGAACTGGCGTCTCGGCCTGTCCGGCTATGCGCTCAAGCAGATCAGCGCCGAACGCATCGACGGCAGAACCCGGGCCGATTCGCTGGAACGAATCAGCGCACTGGGCCCCGCCGTCCAGTTCGGCACCGGCAGGACCCGCATCATGGTCCACTACTACAAGGAGTTCGATGCGGCCAATCGCAGCGAGGGGGACCGCCTGCTGCTCCGCTGGTTCCAGTTGTTCTGAAGCCCGCTCACATCAATTCATGTAAGTGAAAGATACGCCCTCCCTGTCGCCCCGTGGGCTATGCTCGCCCTGCACGTCTGCACGCGCGAACATCGCCTCCCGGGGCTGGCGTCATGTCAAGCACGATCACGCAGCGAATGAGAGCCTGGCTCTTCCCCTGCACAGTGGCTGCGCTGGCCATCTGTGCGGCCATTGGCCTGCCCGTGGCAAGCCAGATCGGGATCGAGCAGATCTTCCAGGCCACCGAGCGAAACGTGGCCATGGGCTACGCGCGGGATGTCCTGCAGCGCTCCGAACGGGTGTCAGCCACCTTGAAGGACGCCCTGGCGCAGCTGACACAGGGCGATCCGGCAACCTTCTGTGATTCCTCACGGGTCACCACGATGCGCCGTATCGCCTTGATGTCCCCGGACATCATGGCGATCGGCCATTCCCAGCAAGGTCGCCTGCTCTGCTCGTCCTTGCCGGTCCCGGTGGATTCGGTGGTGCTCGGTCCCGTGGAATTCCGCGGCGAGTTCGATGTACGCACCAAAGTGAGCCTTCCCCTCGCCCCTTCACCGACATTCATGGCGATAGAGCGTGATGGCTTCGTCTTCTTCCTGTACAGAACGCACGTGATCGACCTTCCGCTCGATCGTGACGCTGTGGTTGCGACCTACTCCACGCTGGCGCGCAGGGTGCGGACCTCGCGTGGCGAGGTTCGCCCCGCCTGGCTCGCGGCCGGGCGCCGTGGCCAAGGCGTCAGCTTCATTGATGGCCGCTACGCGGTGGCCGTGCTGGAATCCAGCCGAAACACCACGGGCGTGGTCGTCGCCTACCCGCGCAGCCGCTGGCAATCAGAGAAGCGCAGCATTGCCGGCGCCACGCTCGGCCTGGCGATACTGGCTGGCCTGGGGGTGGCGTCGTGGGTGGTCCTGTGGGCCCGGCGACTGCTGAGCGTATCGGCCACTTCGCTGAAGCGAGGCCTTCGGCGCGGGGAGTTCAGCCTCCACTACCAGCCCATCGTCGAGCTGGAGACCGGACGATGGGTGGGCGTGGAGGCGCTGCTGCGCTGGCAGCGTCCAGGCGGAACCCCGGTCAGTCCCGCGATCTTCGTGCCGTTGGCGGAACGCACCGGGCTCATCGCCCGGCTCAGCCAGCGTGTTCTGGAGCTGGTCGCCGCAGAGAGCCCGATGCTGCTGGCGGAAGATCCCGATTTCTACATCGCCATCAATCTCGCCGGCAGCGATCTGGCGTCATCGAAGATGCTCACTCAAGTGCGCGCACTCTCCGAACTGCCTGGTGCCAGCGGTCGCAACTTCCAGGTCGAGATCACCGAGTACAGCATGGTGTCCATCGACGCGGCCGGAAGCAGTATCAAGTTCCTGCGAGAAATGGGCATCCAGGTGGTACTGGATGATTTTGGAACAGGCTTCTCCAACCTTGGTTACCTGACCGAGTTCGCGCTGGATGGCCTCAAGATCGACCAGCAGTTCGTGCAACGCATCGGCAGGTCGGACACCGCCGATGCCATGGTCTTCCACATCATCGAGCTCGCCCGGTCATTCGGGCTGCGCATCGTGGCCGAAGGCATCGAGACCCAGCAACAGGCCGATGCACTGGCAGCGCATGGAGTACGGCGTGGCCAGGGGTGGCTGTTTGCTCGTCCGATGCCGCTGCACGAGCTGCTCAAGGCGCTGCGGCGCCGCCACGATTGAATGGGCGCGCCGGACCGCTCACCGCCCCTGCTCCACCTCCCCCTGACCAGCACAGCGCCGATAGTCGAACGGAATCCGCAGGATCTTCCCATCCTCTCCCGGCCCGGAAATGCTGGCCTTCAAGTCGGCGCCATCACGCCGATACTCGATGCGGTTCGGGAAGTCATGCTGCGGGTTCTCGAACACCACCCAGTTCTCGCCGTGGTCGGCAATCACGAATGTGGTCGGCGCCACACCGTTGGGCTGCACATGCAGGCCGGCCGCCTTGCCGGCCGGCACCAGGCGCATGTACTCGAAAGACGCCATGCTGCCGCGGCTCAACGTCCGTGACATGCCAAGCAGGGCGCCGCCGGCCTCTGGCAGCCACACCTCATCAAGCCTGCGCTCCTCGGTACCACCGCACCAATGCCCGGCCAACCAGTCGAACCTGCCCGGAGCAGCAGTGACTGCACTGCTTCCCAACGCCAGCCCTGCGCCCAGCACCACCAACGTCGACTTCAACATGCCCTGACCTCCTGGATCGGTTGGACGCAGGCTAGCGCCCCAGCCCCGGGGACGCTTGTAAAAATGCGCAGGATGACGTCCGATGCCGCATGGACTACCGCGAGCACCCTGCCCCCGACGACCTGCACCGTCATGTCCAGTGCCTCTGGTGGCTGCGGGACGAGGCCCCAGCCCATGAGGTGCAGGTCATCTATCCCGATGGCCGGTGCGAGTTGCTGGCGGAACTTGGCGTGCCGCTGCATCTGCATGGGGCAGACGGCCGGATCCGCTCCGATCTGCCGTTCTGTTTCGCCGCACAGCAATGCGGCCCGATCCGACTGCGGGCCGTTGGCCCGGTGTTCTGCATCGGCGTGCGGCTGCAGCCGGCCGCAAGCGCCTTGATGGCCGGTGTCCGCCTGCCCGGTCTTCGCGACCAGGCACCGGACCTGTACACACTGGATGCCTCCTTTGCCGAGACCTTCAGTGCGGCCGCTCGCGCCAGCGCGGCAAGCGGCACGCCCGAGCCGTTATGGCAGGTGCTGCGGGAATGCTGTGCCAGCTTCATTTTGGACGAGCGCATCGAACAGGCCGTTGCGGAACTGGATGCAGCGGAAGGCGACCTGCGCATCGCCGAACTCGCGCGGCGGCTGGGCATGTCCCTGCGCGGCCTGCAATCCCGCTTTCTGGCGGCCGTGGGCATGACGCCGAAAGAATATGCCCGTGTATGCAGGCTGCAGGCTCTGTTGCACACGCTGGATGGAGAAGCCACCAGCATCGCCTCCGCCGCAGCGCGCCACGGCTACAGCGACCAGGCCCATGCCACGCATGACCTGGTGCGATGGACCGGCGTCACGCCCGCTCGACTGGTCCATGCGCTGCGCGGTGATCGCGGCAGCGACGATGCACTGCGGCTGGCTGCCGCCTTCGTGCGCGGAAGCAGTAGCGGCCACTCACGATAGCCGGGCCCCACCCTCCTGCCCTGCTCCAGAGTCGACACCATCAGCCAGCGCTTCCCGCCGCCCGGATCTGCTCCCCCAGCTCGCGGATCCGCGCTTCACCCGCGTTCAGTGCCTGCGGGCTGGTATGGACCGAGTAGTAGCCGGTTGCCAGCGGATACGGATGCCGTGCTGCGGTACCGAACACGAACTCGGTGTCCTCACGGGCGAAGAACGCAACGTCCTGGCCACCTTCCTCGAAGACCACCAGTTCACCTGCACCGATCGCTTCGGGTACACGCAGCGAGCCCACGCTCACCGCGACCCAGGCCACGTCATGTCCCGGCGGCGGTTGGAACCGCCACGAATCCCCTGCTGCCAGCTTCACCGAGAAGTAGTTGATCGGTGCCGGTGCATCGATGGGGCTGCGGGCCGCGCCGTACGTTCCCAGCAATACGGTCACCGGGCCTTCGCTGCGGATCTCGCCAGGAGAGAAGTAACGGCTGAAGGGCGCGCCCAACTCCAGGGCGGGCGGCAGCGCAAGCCACAGCTGGAAACCGCGCAGGCGATCGGAATCACCGAATCCGCCGCCGTGCCAGGCGCCACTGCCGGCCTGCATCCACTCCATCCAGCCGGCCTCGATGCTGCCCTGGCGCCCCTGGTCGTCTTCGTAGTCGACCGCCCCTTCCAGCAGCCAGGTGAGCGTGGCGATGCCCGAATGTGGATGCAGGCCCAGCGCAGGGGCCTGGGAGCGCGAAAGATCACGCGCATCGATAAGGTCGAGGAAGACGAACGGCTTGAGACGTTCGCCCAGGTCGGAAGGACTCACCAGCCGGGTGATGGGTCCGTGGCTGCGGCCGCGGGTGCGATGCACGATGCGGCGCACGGAGGCGACCGGAGGGATCGCGGTGGATTCGGAAGGGTGGACGGCAAGCATGGCGTGGTCTCCTTGGAAGTCGTTTTCGAACGACGCGACGGCGTCGTACATCCAAGGTAGGCGCCGGCCACGCACGGCAGTAGCCGGTCAGATCGGATTTCACCCCTCCACGGCTGGAGCAATCGCTGCCAGGCGCCGAAACAGCTACCGCCCGATTCAGGCGTCCACCAGCTGCCCCTGCACCAGATGGGTCGTGGCGAACTCGACAAACGCGCTGGCGGCGCGAGGCAGCTGCCGCCGGCTCTGGTACACCACGAACAGTTCCAGGCCATCAATCCGGTAGTCGGGCAGTACCTGCACCAACAGCCCATCCCGCAATGGCTGCGCCACCATCGCCTCGGTCAGCAGCGCGATGCCCATGCCGGCCACGCAGGCCTTGGTCAAGGCCAAGGCCGAGTTGGCGCTGAATCTCCCGCGCACTTCGACCTCAGCGGGGCCATCCGGCCCCATCAAGCGCCACTGCGTGCGCCCTGAGCCCGAGGGCACGGCGATACAGTCGTGCGTGGACAGCTCCTCCAATGCGCTGGGCGCTCCTCGTGCCTCCAGGTAGGCCGGGCTGGCCACCAGCACGGCACGGTTGTTGCCCACCCGGCGCGCGATCAGTGTTGGCCCGGTGACTGCACCTGCACGAATCGCAACATCGATGCCGTCAGCGACCAGGTCGGCGCGCGCATCATTGAGCACGAACTCCAGGCGGACCCGTGGATGGGCCTGCAGGAACGACTGCACCCACTCCAACTGGAACCAGTTGAAGAAGTCCACCGGCGCGGCGACGCGCACCTTGCCCACCGGCACTTCGCTTCCCTCGGACAGCTCCTGGGTGACGTCCGCCAGCGCCTCGATCTGCTCGACGCTGCGGGCGTACAGGCCTTCACCGGCATCGGTCAGGGTCAACTTGCGGGTGGACCGATGCAGCAGCCGGACACCCAGCTGTTCTTCCAACTGCTGGATGCGCCGGCTGGCGGTATTGGATGGCATGCCGACGCGGCGCGCAGCCTCGGCGAAGCTGCCGGCTTTGGCTACCTGTACGAACAGGGCCACATCATTGAGGTCGATCACCCGCGGTCTCCATGCACACGACTCCGGTACGGAGGCCCCTGCATTGTGTTGCAAATGGTGTCGCCACGCTCGGCGCGGCGCCCTGCCCTCATCGGGCCTTGCGCGCATCCAGGCTGAATCGGCCGGCGCCGTTGGTGGCCAGCATCAGGAATGCACCGGCAATGGAAACATTCTTGAGGAACATGATCATCTGCGTCTGGTCTGCGAAGTTGTTGTGGAACAGGAAGGCGGTGACCAGGGTGAAGCCGGCAAGCAACATGGCGACCAGCCGGGTCTGCCAACCCGCTGCGATCGCCAGCGCGCCACCGATCTCCGCCAGGATCACCAGCGGCAGCATCAGCGCGGGGACACCGACCGAGGCCATGTACCCCGCCGTGGCCTCGTAGGCGCTCAGCTTGCCGAATCCCGACAGCAGGAACAGTGCGACCAGCAGGAGGCGGCCGAGCAGTTCGACTGCGCCCTGCAGGCGGGTGGAGGACGAGGCACCAAAGGTGGTTGTGGAGTAAGTGGACATGTCTGCGTTTCCTGGAGGCGTGTTGAAACAAGAGGGTCGGTGGCAGCGGCAGGAACGACGACATCATCACTGCCAGCGGGACGCACTCTAGGTGCCCCTTCCACCGCCCACTAGCCGCCCCAGGGGGAATACACCCGTCCATTCATGGACGAATCCACCCGCAGTGGGATTGCTCCCATCCGTGGACGAATGAAATCCGCTGCGACCGGCTAGTGGGGCCCAATGCCCGGAAATAGAGTGCAGCCGTGGCCCAAGGCAGTGCGTTCACCGGGCCCGCCCTACCCTCCACTACGAGAACCGCCATGAAGCTCCTGCACATTGATTCCAGCATCCTGGGCCAGCAGTCGGTCAGCCGCCAGCTCACCGCCCAGCTCATCGAGGCGGCCCGCCAGCAGCATGGCGACGTGAGCGTGACCTACCGCGACCTCGCCCTGGCACCGGTCGACCACCTTGCCCCGCCCCACCTTGCCGCTGCCCAGGGCGCCCCCATCGAAGCCGATGCCCTGCAGCAGGACGTGGCGCTCGGTGCCGACGATCTGGAGGCCTTCCTGCAGGCCGATGTCGTCGTCATCGGAGCACCGATGTACAACTTCAGCATTCCCAGCCAGCTCAAGGCCTGGATCGACCGCATTGCGATTGTCGACAGGACCTTCCGTTACACCGCACAGGGGCCGGAAGGCTTGGCGGGCGGCAAGCGGGTGCTGATCGCCTCCACCCGCGGCGGCATGTACGCCGGTGATGTGCCGGGTGCGGCCATGGACCATCACGAAACCTACCTGACCAGCCTGTTCGGCTTCCTGGGTGTCACCGACCTGCAGTTCATCCGGGCCGAAGGTCTGGCAATGGGCGAAGATGCGCGTGCACAGGCGCTGCGGCACGCCCAGCAGGACATCGAGCGCGTCTTCGCCTGATAGCTGTGCCGTCGGCGATACACATCGCCACGGCATTTCAATCCCATTCCGCCCGACGCACCGAAGCCGATGGACAGCGATATCGCTGCCTACAGGAACCGGTGCATCACATATACATCAACCAACCCCAGCGACCGATGCCGGAACGCCGCAGGCAGCGTCCCGGCCACGGCGAAGCCCAGCTTTCGATACAGCTCGACCGCTGGCGCATTGGTACTGACCACGTAATTGAACTGCATGGCCAGGAAGCCTTCCGATCTGGCTCGATCAAGACTGTGCTCCACCAGCGCCCGGCCAATGCCGCGACCTTGCACCCGGGGATCGACCACATAGGTAGCGCTGGCCACGTGCGCTCCCAGGTCTGGATAGTTGGCACCCATCTTGTACATTCCGGCCACGCGCCCTTCCAGAACGGCCACAACGGCCGCCTGCACTCCGAACCAATGGTTCCGAAAGGTCCCGGCCTCGAAGGTGCCGGCGAACGGAAGCGCATCTTCCGTCGCAATGGCGGCCTGGAAGATCGCCCACATGGTTTCGATGTCGTCCGCGCTGGCGGGTCGGATTTCCATGCGGTTCCTCGTGCAGTGGCGTGATGCACAAGGCGGACACTAGCAGAATCCAGCAAGCGCCCCGCACCCGCTTCACGCGCCACCGCCATCGGTTCGGCAATAGTTGAATGAATTCCGGCCCTTAGAGCAGTACATGCCCCCTACTTCCGCGCGCATCCCGCACCGGCTCCGCCGATGGCGCGGCGCTGGCTACATCCTGCTGGGCGTGTACGTTCTCTACCTGCTGGCCGGCAACATCTTCCTCAACACCCCGCTGTTCGACCAGGTCACCAACCGCAAGCCGCACAAGTTCGTGATGACCACCGGCCCGGCCATCACGCTGCTGCCTGGCCATGTGATCGCGTGGAACGTGCACATGCGCGGGCACGTCAACCACACCGTCTACGTGCTGCACGCCGAACGCGCCAGCGCCCGGCTGGCCGTGCTGCCCCTGTTCCGCCGCGAAGTGCGGGTTCCCCGATTGCAGGCCACAGGCGTGTCGGCCGAAATCAGCCGCGTCGAGGACGCCATTCCGTCGCCCCCGCGCGGCGACCAGGGTTGGACCCTGCGTTTCGACGCCATCGACAGCGACAGCATCCGCAGCGCCCGGCTCGGCAAGCTGCTGATCATCGGCAAGGGCCAGGGCACGGTCGGGTTCCTCAAGCAGCTGCGCGGCGGCCCATCGGAACTGTTCGATTCCGAGGTCTCGTTCAGCAAAGCAGATACCAGCTATGACGGCGTGCAGCTGCTGGGCGACATGGATCTGACTGCGCGCTTCAGCTATCCGCGCCACTATCGCGATCAGGCGCCTGGCCTGGCCAAGTTGAAGCTGCTGCATGCGCAACTTGATTTGGACGCGCGCAGCCAGGGCCTGCGCATGGATACGGACGCCACAACGCCAAAGATCTCCAGCGCGCCCGTGCCCGGACGCATGCAACTGGCGGTCCACCTGATCGACGGCCAACTGCAACCCGGTGACCGCGCGCTGTGGCAGGTGCCGCTCTTCCTCGGCGATGGCGCGCCCGATCGCGGTGTGCTGGCCCTGCAGCTCAATGTAGCCAACGACCTGCGCCTGCAGGCCCGCCTGCCGCCACGCCCGGATTCGGCCGCCGGCATCGATGCCGACCTGCACATCACCGGGCGCGAGATTCCCTTCCAGCACCCTTCCCAGCTGCTGGAGCGCAGCTCCGGTACCGTGCGTGGCGAATGGACCTTCACCTCGCTCAACTGGATCCCTGCCCTGTTCGTGCGCAAGCCGTGGCTGCAGCTGGATGGCGGCGGCACGCTGAAGGCCGACCTACGCCTGCGCAATGGTAAGCTGATCGAAGGCAGCACCGTGGACATTCCTTCGGCTGCCGCCGTGGCCGAGGTCGCTGGCGTGCGCCTGGCCGGCACGGCCAGTGCGCATGGCGAGCTGAAGGCCGGCACCCCCACTCAGGCACAGCTGGCGATCCGGCTGCCCCGCTTCACCGCTCGCCCAAGCGATGCGAAGGATGTGCGCCTGTTCGACGGGCGCGACCTGGCCGTGGACCTCACCGGCGACGGCCGCCTGCAGGAACTGCGCAAGGGCGTTCGTGCGCGGCTGCGCTTCAGCCAAGCGACCATCCCGGACCTGGCCGCCTACAACCGCTACCTTGGCTCTCAACAGGTGCGCCTGCTGCGTGGCACCGGCAGCCTCAGCGGCGACGCCACGCTCGACACCGATGGCCGCGTCGGCCACGGCACCGCGCGGCTGCTGGGTCGCAATGCCAGCGCCAAGGTGGCGGGCCTGGACATGGGCGGCGATGTCGACGTGAACGCGACGCTTCGCCGTGGGGACTTCAACCAGCGCCATTTCGATCTGTCCGGCACCACCGTGGAGCTGCGCAATGTGCAGGTGGCGCGCACCGATTCCAGCAGCGCGTGGAAAGGCCGCGCCGTGTTCAAGCGGGGCCGCATCGACGCGCAGTCTCCGTTCCAGGTGGACGCTATCACCGATCTGACCCTGAGCGATGCACGCCCCTTGCTGGCCGTGTTCGCCAAGCGCACCGACTATCCGCGCTGGACGCTGTCCCTGCTCGACTCCGGCCAGGTCGATGCACAGGCCACGCTGCGTTGGCGCCCGGGGCATCTTCTGGTCGACGGCCTGCAGGCCGAGAATGATCGCCTGTCGGTACGTGCGCGGCTGGATCTGCTGGAGCAGCGCAAGCGTGGCGATCTCTATCTGCGCTGGGGGCTGCTGGGCGCCGGCATCGAGCTTGATGGCGAACAGCGCCAGTGGCATCTGGCCAAGGCGCGTGAATGGTTCGATCAGCGCCCTTCGCTGTTGCCGGCTGCCGAAGGTGGAAGCGCCGCGGGTTCTTCAGACTGATCGCCCCGGGCTGCATCCATTTGCCGCTTCCGTTCGTATGAGCGGGTAAACGCAGGATGGAGCGGCACGGAATGAAGCGGCGTTCACAGGTTATGGGTCTTCTGGGATGGGGTGTGGTCACTTTTGCGGCGGCGGCAGTCGGCGCATGGGCATCGACATCCGCCGCCAGCTTCTACGCCACTCTCGCCCTTCCCGCCTGGGCACCGCCTGCCAGCGTGTTTGGCCCGGTATGGAGCCTGCTCTACGCGATGATGGCTGTTGCTGCATGGCTGGTCTGGCGTGAGCGCGGCTGGCGAGGTGCACAACCGGGGCTGACGCTCTATCTGCTGCAGTTGGCCGTCAATGCGCTATGGAGCTGGCTGTTCTTCGGCTGGAAGCTGGGCGCGCTGGCCTTCGTCGACATCCTGGTACTGATCACGCTGGTGTGCGCAACGATCGTTGCCTTCGCCCGCATCCATCGTGGTGCGGCGGTGATGCTGCTGCCTTACCTGGCCTGGATATCGTTCGCATCCGCGCTGAACTTCGCGGTGTGGCGCGCCAATCCCGGGTTGCTGTGAGCCCGTATCAGTGCTCTCAGGCCTGTGCGACGCACTGCGGCTGCCATGCACGCAGCAACGCCGGCTTGAACGCCTGCTGGCCACAACCCGTGGGGCATCGCACCACGCGCGCGGCGGTGTGGCTGACCAGTCCCTGCCCCTCTTCCGCCTTGAACACCGTTTCGCAGCACAGGCAGCGCGCAACCAGCGAGTACAGGTGGAGCAGGCGCCCACTGGCCGGATCCTGCAGGGCATCCACATCCAGCAGCTCAAACTGGCAGCTGTCGGCAAGCATGCGGTATGGCGTTGAAGGCAAGGTCTGCAGGTTCACGTGGCGTGGTCACTCAGGAATGTGCATTCACCCTAGGCAAGTCGGTGTCGAGCGCGCGTGCAGCGCACAAGTACCTTTCGCGAAACATGCAAGTGCTGTTGGAATGCTCAGATGAAGAATTCAGGTTTGAATGAAACGTTCTTCACGCGCACGTGCTGGTATGCGAATGCACGATTTTGCTTCACCATCCATGCATGCCGGATGCAACGCTGGGCCATTCCAGCCATCCACGAATCATGAGTCCCGCCTTTGATGCCTTCTGCCGAGTCCACGCACGACACCGCCCAGTCCCGTTGTGCGCGTGAGCCGATTCATACGCCCGGTGCCATCCAGCCATACGGTGTGCTTCTGGTAGTGGAGCCGCAGTCACTGCGGGTGCGTGAGCGTGCCATCAGCCAGCAAGGGCTGCTGCAGCAGTTCGGCGAACCCTTGATGCAGCATGTCAGCGAGGTACTGGGCGGCGTACTGGCGCCCTTCCAGGCGCTGTTCCAGCAGGCCGCGGTGGGCAGCAGCGCACATGTCGGCGCCGTGCACCTGGATGGCCACGGCCGCCATCAATTGCTGGTGCACCGCTCCGCCACCGATCTGCTGGTCGAGCTGGAGGCACCGGTTCCCGGCCAGCCTGGCTCGCTGGAAGAGTTGTATCCGTCGATCCGCGAACTGATGACCGGCATCGAGTCGGCTCCCACCGTTCAAGATCTGTGCCAGCTGGCCGCCGCGCACATGCGCCGGCTGACCGGCTTCGACCGCACCCTGGTCTACCAGTTCGACGCCGGCTGGAACGGCATCGTGGTCGCTGAGGATGGCAACGGCCTGTTGCCGTCCTACCTGGACCTGCGCTTCCCCGAATCGGACATTCCGGCCCAGGCCCGCGAGCTGTATCGGCGCAACCGGGTGCGACTGATCGCGGACAACAACTACACCCCTGCCCCGCTGATGCGCAGCGAGGCGCACCGCGACGCGCCGGCCACCGACCTGAGCCTGGCCGTGCTGCGCAGCGTTTCGCCCGTGCACCTGCAGTACATGCGCAACATGGGCACCGGCGCGTCGATGTCGGTGTCACTGGTGCATGAGGGCCAGCTGTGGGGTCTGGTGTCCTGCCACACGGTTCAGCCGCGCCGCCTGCCCTATCACGTGCGCACTGCCTGCGAATTCATGGGCCAGATCCTGTCGCTGCAGATCGCGCTGAAGGAGCGTGCACGCGCCATCGAAGAGCGCGTGGCGCGCCGCTCGGTGCTGGTCAAGCTGCTGGCACGCATGGCCGGCGACGAGGATTTCATGGCTGCGCTGCGCCACGACGAAGCCAGCCTGCTGTCGCTGACCGGCGCAGCAGGCGCCGCCATCGTGCACAAGGGCGACTGCATGCGTGTGGGCCAGTGCCCGCCCGCAACCGACGTGCTGGCCCTGGCCGATTGGCTGGCGGCACAGCAGGCCGGGCAGGAAACGTACTGCAGTGACCATCTGGCAGCCGACTGGGCGCCAGGCGCGCGCCTGTCCGACGTGGCCAGCGGCGTACTGGCGGTGTCCATTTCGCAGCTGCATGACAGCTACCTGATGTGGTTCCGCCCTGAAGTGGTGCGTACCGTGCGCTGGGGCGGCGATCCGCGCAAGACCGCGGCACTCGACGTGGCACTGTCGCCGCGCAGCTCCTTCGAGGCCTGGAAGGAAACCGTGCAGCAGCGCAGCCTGCCGTGGAACGATGCCGACCGTGATGCCGCCCACGAGATGCGCACCGCCATCGTCGACATCGTGCTGCGCAAGGCCGAGGAAATGGCCGAGCTCAACGAGCAGCTGGTCCGCAGCAACAAGGAGCTTGAAGCGTTTTCCTATTCGGTCAGCCACGACCTGCGTGCGCCCTTCCGCCACATCGTCGGTTACTCGGAGCTGCTGGGCAGCTCGGCCGGCGAACGCCTCAACGATACCGAGCGCCGCTTCCTGGATACGATCGTGGAATCGGCCAAATCTGCCGGAACGCTGGTGGACGACCTGCTGAGCTTCTCGCAGATGGGCCGCTCCACGCTCGGCCGGGTGCGGCTGGACATGGCGGCACTGGCCGAGGATGTCCGCAGGAGCCTGGCACTGGACTACGCCGGACGCGACGTACAGTGGACGCTGGCGCCGCTGCCGGAGGTGCAGGCCGACCCGACGATGATGCGCCTGGTCTGGCAGAACCTGCTGGCCAACGCGGTCAAATTCACCCGTGAGCGCGAGCAGGCGGTGATCGAGATCGGCCATGAGCGCCTCGATGAGGAGGACCACTTCTTCGTGCGCGACAACGGCTGCGGTTTCGACATGCGTTATGTCGACAAGCTGTTCGGCGTGTTCCAGCGCCTGCATCACGTCGAGGAATTCGAAGGCACCGGCATCGGCCTGGCCAATGTGCGCCGTATCGTCGGCCGCCATGGCGGCAGGACCTGGGCCGAGGGCGAACCCGGCAAGGGCGCCACGATCCATTTCACCTTACCCCGTTCCACAGGAGATCACCCATGAGGGACCTGCGGCCGATCCTCCTGGTAGAGGACAGCCCCAAGGATGCAGAGCTGACGCTGGCCGCACTTGCGCGTTGCCAGTTGCTGAACGATGTCATCCATGTACGTGACGGCGCCGAAGCGCTGGATTACCTGCGCTGCGAAGGCAAATTCGCCGGCGCCAACCACGGCGGCCCGGTGGTGGTGCTGCTGGACCTGAAGCTGCCCAAGGTGAACGGCCTGGAGGTGCTGGAGCAGGTGCGTGGCGATTCGAACCTGAGCAGCACGCCGGTGGTGATGCTGACCTCCTCCCGCGAAGAGCAGGATCTGGTGCGCAGTTACGAACTGGGCGTCAATGCGTTCGTGGTCAAGCCAGTCGATTTCAAGGAATTCTTCGACGCGATCCAGGGCCTGGGCATGTTCTGGGGCATCACCAACCAGCCACCACCGCATCGCCCCAACGGCTCGGGGCAGCACAATGCGTGATGGATCGCGCCGCAGCGAGCACCTGCGCATCCTCATGCTGGAGGACAGTGCGCTTGATGCGGAGTTGATCACCGCACAACTGCACCGGGCCGGCCTCGACTTCGAGGCTGAGCGCCTGTGGACCCGCAATGCCTTCATCGAGGCGATCGAGAATCGCGCCTTCGATGTCATCCTGGCCGATCATGTGCTGCCGGGATTCGACGGCGACGCCGCGCTGGCGCTGGCCCGTGAGCGCATCCCGCAGACGCCCTTCATCTTTGTCTCCGGCACGCTGACCGAGGAGCTGGCGGTGCAGGCGCTGACCCGCGGGGCGCGCGACTACGTGGTCAAGCAGCGCCTGCAACGCCTGCCGGATGCGATCCGCCGCGCCCGCCAGGAGGCGCACGAGCGTACCCAGCTGGCCCACGCGCAGGCCGCCCTGAATGACAGCCAGGCCCAGCTGCAGCAGGTGACCGATGCCGTCCCGGCACTGATCGCCCAGCTCGACAGGGAGCATCGCTACCGCTTCGCCAACAAGGCCTTCCTGGACTGGCACGGCGTCAGCCTGGCCGAGCTGCTGGGCCGTACGGCGCGCGATGTCAGCGGAATCTCCGCGTTTGAGCAGGCGCTGCCCAGCATCGAACGGGTGTTGCAGGGCGAGCGCACCCGCTTCCAGGTGGAGCTGGCCCACCGCAGCGGCGAATCACGTTTCGTGCAGATGGACTGCGTGCCGGAGCGAGGCGCCGACGGCGCCGTGGTCGGCTACATCTGCCTGGGCAGCGACGTCTCCGGGCTGAAGCAGGCGGAACTGGCCCTGCGCGAAGACAACCAGCTGCTCGAACGGCAGGTGCAGGCGCGTACCACCGAACTCCGGGCCAGCAAGCGACGCTTGCAGGCCATCTTCGAATCCAGCTTCCAGCATCAGGTGCTGCTGGACCTGGATGGCCGCGTGGTCGACGCCAATGTCGCCTCGTTGGCTGCCGTGTTGGCCGACAAGCCCGACGTTGTAGGCCAGCGCTACGGGCAATCGCCGTGGTTTGCCACCAGCGATGACGTCGGCATCCTCGTGGACCAGGCCATTGCCGCTGCCGCGAAGGGCCACAGCTCGTTGCATGCGCTGGAGCTGGAACTGCCGACCGGCCGCCGCAGCTACGATTTTTCGTTCCGTCCGCTGTTGGATGCCGAGGGCGCGGTGACCGCCGTGGTCTCCGAAGCGGTGGAAACGACTGCACGCCTGCAGGCCGAGCATGCGCTGCGCCAGTCACAGAAGATTGAAGCGGTGGGCCAGCTCACCGGCGGCATCGCCCACGATTTCAACAACATCCTGACGGTGATTTCCGGCAACGTTGAACACGCCATGCTGCTCAGCGAGCGGGCCGGCGAGCCGGGCGCCATGGTCAGTCGTGCGCTGGACAATGCTCTGAAAGGCGTGGGCCGTGCCGCCAGCCTGACCCAGCGCCTGCTGGCATTTGCCCGGCGCCAGCCACTGCACAGCCAGGCAGCCAATCTCAATGACCGCCTGCTGGACATGCATGACATGCTGCAGCGCGCCCTGGGTGAGCTGGTACAGCTGGAAATCCGCGCCGCCGAGGACGTCTGGTGCGTCGAGATCGACGTCAGCCAGCTGGAGGCATCGGTACTCAACCTGGCCGTCAACGCCCGCGATGCCATGCCCCACGGGGGCCGGCTGGTGATCGAGGTCGACAACAGCCATCTCGACCACGACTACGCCGCCTTGTTCCCCGATGCAGCGCCTGGCGAATACGTGATGCTGCGGGTCCGCGACAACGGCCACGGCATGGACGCGGCTACCCTCGCGCGCGTGTTCGAACCCTTCTTCACCACCAAGCAGGTTGGCCGTGGTACCGGCCTGGGCCTGTCGATGGTGCATGGCTTCGTCAAGCAGTCCGGCGGACATGTACTGATCGATTCGGTGGAGGGCGGCGGCACCAGCATCACCATGATGTTCCCGCGTTCGGCACTGGCCCTGCCCTGCGAGGCGAGCGCACCACCGACCGGCCTGGCCGGTTACTCGCCACGCGAGGAAACCATCCTGGTGGCCGAGGACAACGATGATGTGCGTGCGCACACCGTTGATGCACTGCGCCTGCTGGGCTATCGCGTGCTGGAAGCGCACGATGGCCCATCCGCGCTGCGGCTGCTGGAACGTCCGGACACTACGGTCGACCTGCTGTTCTCCGACGTCGTGATGCCCGGCATGTCGGGCTGGGAGCTGGTGCGGGAAGTCCGGGAGCGCTGGCCCGACGTCGCGGTCCTGTTCACTTCAGGCTATCCACGCGATCACGACGCGGTCGGCAGCCAGGGCCGGGCGGCCGCGCTGCTGCCCAAGCCATTTACCCGCAGCGACCTGGCCCAGGCCGTGCGTACCGCACTGGAAGGTGCCGCGCATTGAGGTCAGGCAACCGGGTCGCTCACGTCCATCGCGATCCGGTTGATGTCCGCGCACTCCACCGTGGCAGGCGGATGTTCCCTGCCGGCCAGTGCAATCATCGCCTGGCCCAGAGCCAGGTTGCTGGTCACCAGTGACGGCGCGATCACACCCGCCAGTTTCATCAAGGGTGCGCCACCCCAGTACAGCGGCTTCAGCAGGCCATGACGGGTGCCGGTGCCCGGCACGGGGCGAACGCCACCCGGACGCAGCATGACCGTGCGGACCGGCAGCGACTGCAGTGCCCGCTCTGCCTCGCCCTTGATCCGCAATGGCATCAACCGGCTTCGCGCATCCGCACCGGCGCCGGATACATACAGGAAGCACCCCTGCGGGTTCACCGTGGCCCAGGCGCGGGCGACGGCCAAGGTGGTGTCCAGTGTCACCCTTCGGTACTCGGCCTCGGCCGTGCCGACCGGTGGAGCGCCCGCGCAGTAGAAGCAGGCATCGAACCCCGACAGATCATCCTGCCGTTCCTCGATCCTAAGGAAGTCCGGCACGATCAGCTCGCTGCCGCTACCGTCGAGGCTGCCCGGGCGCCGGACCAGTGCAGCCAGATCGGAAACCCGGGGCGAGCGCTGGCAGGCCAGGGCCACGCCCTGCCCCACCAGCCCCGTGGCACCGGTCAGCAGAACCCGCAGCGCGCCTGTAGCCATCGCTGCACGCATCCTAGAGCTTCACGAAGCGCTGGATCTTCCGCGCCAACCAGCCACTGAACACCAGTGGCGCATCCAACGCTGATACACAGATACACGGCACGCCAGGTGCGGTGACCGGTTGATGCTCGACATCCTCATCCAGATCCGCCACGTCACCCGGCGCGAACAGCCCCAGCGCGTCGTTGTAGGAACCGCGCAGAATCTGGGTCAGCTCGCTGCGGCCATGGCTGTGCATGGGCAGGCACTTGCCGGGGGCGATCTTCAACATGATCAGCGACGGCATCTGCTCCGCACGGATGCAGTGCACCCCCGGCGCCATCCAACGCCAGCGCAGGCCGCTGAGCGAAGCGCCGAAATACGGATGCAGCGAGGCAGGCAGATGATCCGGATTGGCCTCGGGCCGCTCCTTCGGCACCGGCCGCGTGGCCCCAGGCACGGCCATCGGCGTTTCCGTGGCCAACTGCATCAGCATCGCCTCGCGCAACTGTTCGCGGCGCGTGTCGGCTGCAGACGGCTGAGTCTGCTCCAGCAGCACCGAACCGATCGCCTCGGCGTCGCGCAGGCGCTGACGGCAATGCGGGCACTGCTCCAGGTGGGCACCGGCCACGATACTCAACGGCGCCGGCAGCGCCCCGGCGGCATAGCTCATCAGGGTGGATTCGTGCAGGTGGTGGTGCGGATTCACAGCGCACCTCCCACTTTCGCCTGCAGTTGCAGGAACGCTCGGCGCAGGTGTGATTTGACCGTCCCCAGCGGCATGCCCAACGCCTCGGCGATTTCGCTGTGGCTCTTGGCTTCGAAATAGGACATCCGCACCAGCCGCGCCTGCACCGCAGGCAGCTCGTTGATGCGCTGGCGCAGGCGCGCCTGATCGGCGAACTGCTCGGCACTGCTGCGCTCGACCACGTCCCGTGTTGCCGCATGTTCCACCGCGGCCTGCACCTGCATCCAGCTGCGTTCGCGCCGTATGCGATCGATATGCAGGTTGCGGGCGATGCGATACAACCACGTACTCAAGGCCCCCTGCCCGGGGTCGAAATCGGCGGCCCGCAGCCACAGGCGCAACAGGCTCTCCTGCGCCAGCTCCTCTGCCACCGCGTCGGGCACGCCCAGGCCGCGCAGGTACACGCACAACCGCGGCATGAAGTAGTCGTAGATCCGCATGAAACAATCGCGGTCACGAAGCCGTGCCACGCCGTCCATGTCACCGGCCCAGTTCGTCGGCTCGCTGCTCGGCTGCTGGGAACTGGACACGATGCGTGCGGTATCGAAGTTGAGGAGTGTGCTGGCGGCGTCAGGGTACATCTGCGTTCGCGGCGGGCGGGTGAAGGTCTGACCCCTGTACGCGCGAAGGCCGCAATTGGATGCAGGCGACGTAGCGCATCCAACCGGCCATCCCCGCCGTATGACCTGGGCCCTCCCCTTCCGGATGAACACCATGCGCACTGCCTGGCTGCTGCTGTGCCTGCCCCATGCTGCGCTGGCGGCACCCTGGCTGCGAAGTGAAGGCGTGGCCACCTCCGCGCAGGGCGACATCCTCTACCGTGAAGTGCACTGGCGGCGCGAAGCAACGGAGGGTGCCGAGCGCTGGGTGCTGTACCAGTGCCCGGATGGCCAGCCCTTCGCCCGCAAGCACTTGCCAGCCAGCGCCCGCCCGCAGGCACGGGGCTATTCGCTGCAGGATCGCCGCAGCGGCCAGACCGCCGAAGTCGACGCAGCTGGCGACTCGGTGTCGATTGCCTGGAAGGAGGATGCCGCCAGCCTGCTGCGTCGACGCCGGCTTGAACTGCCACCGGACGCGGTCATCGATGCGGGATTCGACGCTGCCGTACGCCTGCACTGGCCGACGCTGCTGCGGGGCGAGCGCATCACGCTGCCATTCCTGGTGCCGGCACGTCAGCGCTACTTCCCGGTGCAGGTGCGACGCACCGGCCCGGTTCGCTGGCAGGGCATCGACGCCCAGGCAATCGAAGTCAGCCTGGACACCTGGTACGGCGGCATCGCACCGCGCCTGTCACTGGTCTATGCCAACGGCGACCGTCGCCTGCTGGAGTTCCGCGGCACCAGCAACCTGCGCGACACCCGCGGCAGCTATCCGCCGGTGACCGTGCGCTTCAGCTCGCCACCAGCCGAGCGAACGGCAGGCGACTGGCAACAGGCGTGGGCGCACCCCCTGGTGGAGCGTTGCGTCGTGATGCCCAGGTGAAGTGGAAATTTACTGCGCCGTGGCGCATCCATTGCGCATCCTGCTGCGTAAAGGAAGACACGACACCCGCCGAGATCCGCCATGGCCTCTGTAGCGCCCCTTCCCCGTCGACGCTGGCGCCTGCTGCGCACGCTGCAGCGCTGGTTCGATACCGGCAACGCCGCAGAGGCCACCGGCGAGCGGCCGGGGCGCATCGACTGGGTGCGAGCCGTGCCGTTCGCGCTGATGCATGTCGCCTGCCTGGCGGTGATCTGGGTCGGTGCCTCATGGACGGCCATGGTGGTTGCTGCGGCATTGTATGCAGTGCGTATGTTCGCGATCACCGCGTTCTACCACCGCTACTTCTCACACCGCACCTTCCAGGCATCGCGACCGGTGCAGTTCGTGTTCGCGGTGATCGGCGCCTCCAGCGTACAGCGCGGACCGCTGTGGTGGGCCGCCCATCATCGCCACCACCATCGGCACGCCGACCAGCCGCTGGACCCGCACTCCCCACGTGAAGGCGGTTTCTGGCGCAGCCACATGGGCTGGTTCCTGACCCGTGAGGCCTTTGCCACCGATCTGTCGCGGGTACCGGACCTGGCGCGCTTCCCCGAACTGCGCTGGCTGGACCGTTTCGATACGGCCGTACCGGTACTGCTGGCCGCAGCGCTGTATGCATTGGGCGCCGGGTTGGAGCGCTGGGCACCGGGCCTGCACACCTCCGGCCCACAGCTGCTGGTGTGGGGCTTCTTCATCTCCACCATCGTGCTGTTCCATGCCACGGTCACCATCAACTCGCTGGCGCACCGCTTCGGCCGCCGCCGTTTCGAGACCCGCGATGACAGTCGCAACAACCTCTGGCTGGCGCTGCTCACCTTCGGCGAAGGCTGGCACAACAACCACCACTTCTTCCCGGGCACCGTCCGCCAGGGCTTCCGCTGGTGGGAAGTCGACCTGACCTGGTATGGGCTGCGCGCGTTGGCGGCGCTGGGGCTGGTCAAAGGACTCAAGCCCATTCCCGAGTGGGTGCTGGCCAAGGCGAGGTACTGACATGCGCATCGCAATCATCGGCTCGGGCATTGCCGGACTGGCCAGCGCCTGGTGGCTGGACGGCGAACACGACGTCACGCTGTACGAGGCCAACGACTATCTGGGCGGTCATACCCACACCCATGACGTGGAGGTGGATGGCCAGCGCATGGCGGTGGACACCGGCTTCATCGTGTTCAATCCGCTCCACTACCCCTTGCTGAGCGCGCTGTTCGACGAGCTGGGCGTGGCGTCGAAGCCGACCACGATGAGCTTTTCCATGCACAGCGAGCGCAGCGGCGTGGAGTACAACGCGACCTCGCTGGATGGCCTGTTCTGCCAGCGCCGCAACCTGGTGTCACCGCGGTTCTGGGGCATGCTGGCCGACCTGCGCCGGTTCTACCGCGATGCCCCCCTGTTGCTGGCAGAAGACGAGGGCCCAACGCTGGGGCAGTACCTGCGCAGCCAGCGCTACGGCGATGCCTTCATCGACGAGCACCTGTTGCCGATGGCCTCCGCGTTGTGGTCGTCCCCGACGGCTACGGTGATGGACTTCCCGGCGCGCTATCTGGCCCAGTTCATGGCCAACCACCAGATGCTGCAGATGACCGGGCGTGCGCCATGGCGGGTGGTGAGCGGCGGATCGGCGCGCTATGTCGATGCCCTGCGCGCCCGCTGGCGGGTGCATGAGCGGCTGGAGTGCCCGGTGCAGTCGGTCGAGCGCATGCCCTGGGGCGCGCGCGTGCACAGCGCGGCCGGCGTGGAAGGCTTCGATGAGGTCATCCTGGCCTGCCACAGCGACCAGGCCCTGGCGCTGCTGCGTGACGCCGACCCCATCGAGCGCGACGTGCTCGGCGCCATCCGCTATCAAACCAATGAAGCGGTGCTGCACACCGATGCGTCATTGCTGCCGCGCAACCGCAAGGCGTGGGCGGCATGGAACGCCCATGTGCCCCGCGATCCTGCCGCGCCGTGCACGGTCAGCTACTGCATGAACCTGCTGCAGGACCTGCCCGGCAACACGCCCCTGGTGGTAACGCTCAACCGCAGCGCGGCGATCGACCCCGGCAAGGTGCTGCGCACCCTGCGCTACGCCCACCCGGTGCACGACCATGCCGCAGTGCGCGCGCAACAGCGCTGGGCCGAGCTGCAGGGCCGACGCCACACCTGGTTCGCGGGCGCCTATTGGGGCTGGGGCTTCCATGAGGACGGCATCCTCAGCGCCCGCCGGGTGGTGGATGCGCTGCGCACCTGCAAACCGCACCGCGTCATGGCGGCTCCCGGCGAGGTGGCCGCATGAGCGCCAGTGCACTCTACTTCGGGCAGGTGATGCACCGCCGGCACCTCCCGCACCCGCATGCGTTCCGCTATCCGATCGCACAGCTGCTGCTCGACCTGGATGAACTCGACAGCGTGTTCGCCGGGCGCTGGCTGTGGTCGATCAATCGCCGCAACCTGGCCGAGTTCCGTCGCAGCGATTACTTCGGCGATCCCGCGCGGCCTTTGGCCGATGCAGTGCGCGACCACGCTGCATCCACCCTCGGCTACCGGCCCACCGGCCCGGTCCGCCTGCTCACCCATCTCCGCTTCGCCGGGCATGTGTTCAACCCGGTCAGCTTCTACTACTGCTATCGGGCCGATGGCAGCACGCTGGACTGCATCGTCGCCGAGATCACCAACACGCCCTGGAAGGAGCGGCATGCCTACGTGCTGCCAGTCGCGACGGCCACGCACGAAGGCACCTCGCTGCGCTGGCGGTTCGACAAGTGCTTCCATGTCTCGCCCTTCATGCCGATGGATTGCCATTACGACTGGCGGTTCAACTGCCCTGATGGGGATCTGCGCGTGCACATGCAGGTCTGGCGCCACGGCACGCGCCAGTTTGATGCCACCCAGGTCATGCAACGGCACGCCCTGGATGGCCGCGGGCTGGCACGCGTCCTTGCCTGCTATCCACTGATGACCACCCAAGTGGTGGCCGCCATCCACTGGCACGCGTTGCGGCTGTGGCTGAAACGCAATCCCGTGCACGACCACCCCACCCTTGCCGAGAAACCGCGATGAACTCGATGACTCCTTCGGTCGCGCTGCCGCGCCCCGGCGCATTGGATGCCTTCCTGCGCCGCCGCCTGCTGGCCCAGCTGGCCCCGATGCGCGACGGTCGCCTGTGCGTGCGCGACGCGCTGGGCGAAGTGTGGTTGGGCGATGCCCGCGGCGAACTGCATGTCACCGTCACCATCGATGACCCGGCGTTCTATCGCAAGGTGGCGGCACAAGGCAGCGTCGGCGCCGGCGAAAGCTACATCCACGGCGAATGGCGCTGTGACGACCAGGTCGCACTTATACGCCTGCTGGTGCGCAATCGCGATCTGCTCGACAGCATGGAACACGGCCCGGCCCGAGTGGGCGGCTGGCTGTTGCGTGGCTGGAACCGCCTGCGCCGCAACAGCCGTGAAGGCAGCCGCCGCAACATCGCCGCGCACTATGACCTCGGCAACGATTTCTTCGCCCTGTTCCTGTCGCCGGATCTGATGTACTCCTCGGCCCTGTTCGCCGAAGACGGCGAGTCGCTGGAGTCCGCCTCGCACCGCAAGCTGGACCGCATCTGCCAGCAACTGCAACTCAAGCCGGGCGACCGTGTGGTGGAGATCGGTACCGGTTGGGGCGGTTTTGCGCTGCACGCGGCACAGCACTATGGCTGCCACGTCACCACCACCACCATCTCCGCCGAGCAGCATGCGCTGGCCACCGAGCGCGTCCGCATCGCCGGCCTGCAGGACAAGGTCACGCTGCTGATGCAGGACTATCGCGACCTGCAGGGTCAGTACGACAAGCTGGTCTCGATCGAGATGATCGAAGCCATCGGCGCGGAATACCTGGACACCTACATGGCCACGCTGCAGCGACTGCTGAAGCCGGATGGCGTGGCCCTGCTGCAGGCGATCACCATTGAAGATCACCGTTACGAACAGGCACGGCGCAGCGTCGACTACATCAAGCGCTATGTATTTCCGGGCAGCTTCATTCCATCGATCAACGCGATCATGGCCGCCAAGACCCGCTCCAGTGACCTGCAGCTGGTCGCCCAGCAGGATTTCGGCCACTCCTACGCACTGACCCTGCGCGCGTGGCGCCAACGCTTCCTTGCCCAGCTGCCCGCCGTGCAGGCGCAGGGCTTTGACGCGCGCTTCTGCCGGATGTGGGAGTTCTACCTGGCCTATTGCGAGGGCGGCTTCCTGGAGCGTTCGATCGGCGTTTCGCATCTGCTGCTGGCGCGCCCAGGGCATCGTCCCGCTGGCGCATCGGGTCAAGGCGGCTGAGATGCGCCGGTTCTGGGCCAATCTGCTTGGCAACCAGCTGGTCTGGCTGTGCGCCGTGGCCGGCGCCGGGCGCGGCTTGCAATGGCCGGCGCTGCTGGCAGCATCGCTCTACATCGGCAGCCAGCTGCTGACCTCGCCGCAGCCGCGGCTGGATCTTCGGCTGATGCTGTTGGCGCTGGCCTGCGCGTGGCTGGTCGACGCCAGTGCCGCCGCCAGCGGCGCCGTGTGCTACGCTGCTGCCCCGCTGGGCTGGGCGCCGCCGCCCTGGATCATGGCGTTGTGGGCCGCGTTTGCGATGACGCTGACCACCTCGATGCGCTTCCTGCTGCGCCACCCTGCCCTACCAGCCCTGTTCGGCCTGCTGCTGGCCCCGCTGGCGTATCTCTCCGCAGCGCGCGGTTTCGATGCGGTTCGATTCACTGCGCCACTGTGGCAGGGCCTGCTGGTGCTGGGTGTGGGCTGGAGCATCGCGCTTTCGCTGCTGTGCATGGCCGCTCGTCGCGGCTCCAGCACCATTCCGCCGCCCTTGGCCGGAGCACCGTCATGATCAATCTGTTGTGGGTCCTGCTGTATGCCGTGCTGGTGATGAGCTGGGGCTGGGCCTGGCAGCGCCGCCACCGCAACATCGGCGTGGTCGACGTGCTCTGGGCCAAGGGCGTGGGCGCATCTGCGCTGCTGCTGGCACTGCTGGGCGCTGGCGCGCTGATGCCACGGCTGTCACTGGGGCTGCTGGGCGGGTTGTGGGGCAGCCGCCTGGCCGTGCATCTCTGGCACCGCGTCCGTCACGAAGACGAGGACGGACGCTACCGCTATCTGCGCGAACACTGGCACGGCCATCAGGGAAAGATCTTCGGCTTCTTCATGGCCCAGGCCCTGCTGATCGTCCTGTTCGCCCTGCCCTTCGTCGCGGTGGCCGCCAACCCACGACCGGGACTGTCGCCGTGGGTGCTGGCGGGTGCAGCGGCCTGGCTGCTCAGCGTGGGCGGCGAAGCGCTCGCCGACCGCCAGCTGGCCCGGTTCCGCGCCGACCCGTTGAACAAGGGCCGCACCTGCCGCGATGGCCTCTGGCGCTGTTCGCGGCACCCCAACTACTTCTTCGAATGGCTGCACTGGTTCAGCTACGTGCTGTTGGCGGTGGGCTCGCCGCTGTGGTGGCTGGCCTGGGCCGGACCGCTGTTGATGTACGTGTTCCTGCGCTACCTCAGCGGCATCCCGTTCACCGAAAAGCAGGCCCTGCGCAGCCGGGGCGAGGACTACCGCGCCTACCAGCGCAGCACACCGATGTTCTTCCCCTGGTTTCCCCGCCCTTCCAAGGACCATTCCACATGAACGCCATTCCGTCACAGAACCTGGCTGAGGAGACCGAGACCGGGCTGATCGCCTGGGCCGAGCGTGGCCTGGTTCCCGATGCGGCGCTGCGGGCAGGCATCCGCCGCCTGTGTGCGCAACGCCTGCATGAGGAGTCCGAAGGCGGCATCAAGGGGCAGTCGGCCCGCTTCCGCGAGCGCATCGCCGAGCTGGCCGACAGCCCGCTGGCGCTGCATGTCGACGCGGCCAACCGGCAGCACTATGAAGTGCCGGCAGCCTTCTTCCAGGCCTGCCTGGGCAAGCGTCTGAAGTACAGCAGCTGCTACTACCCCACCGGCCGGGAAACCCTGGACCAGGCCGAGGAAGCCATGCTAGAGCTGTACGGCCAGCGTGCCGCCCTGGCAAACGGCCAACAGATTCTTGAACTCGGCTGTGGCTGGGGCTCACTGACGTTGTGGATGGCCGAACGCTATCCGCAGGCGCATATCACCGCCGTTTCCAATTCGCACAGCCAACGCCAGTACATCATGGCGCAATGCCAGGCGCGCGGCCTGGGCAATGTCGAGGTACTGACCCGCGACGTCAACGAACTTGAACTGCCGACGGCACGGTTCGACCGCTGTGTGTCGGTGGAGATGTTCGAGCACGTACGCAACTACGAACGCTTGCTGGCAGGCATTGCACGGTGGCTGAAGCCGGATGGCGCGCTGTTCGTGCACATCTTCGCCCACCGCACGCTGATGTATCCGTTCGAGACCGGCGGCGGTGACAACTGGATGGGCCGCCACTTCTTCACCGGCGGCCTGATGCCCGCTGCCGACACCCTGCTGCACTTCCAGCGCGACCTGCAGCTGCAGCAGCGCTGGTTGCTGGATGGCACCCACTACCAGCGCACCGCAGATCACTGGCTGGCCAACCAGGATGCAGCGCGCGGGGACGTGATGCCCATCCTGGTCGCCACATATGGCCAGGCTGCCGCAAAGATCTGGTGGCAGCGCTGGCGCATGTTCTGGATGGCCTGTGCCGAGCTGTTCGGCTACGACGATGGCCAGCAGTGGCTGGTGGCCCACTACCTGTTCCGTCCCCGTTGAGGTGCCACATGCGCATGTTCTCGCTGCTCCCCCTGCTCGCGGTCGGCCTGTTCGGGTCCGGCTGCAGCGCGAGTGACACCCGCCCCTTGCCGCGTCCATCCGCGGTGGACGTGCCGCGTTTCATGGGCGACTGGTATGTGATCGCACACATTCCCTCACGGCCCGAGCGCGAGGCCTTCGACGCCGTGGAAAGTTACGCGCTGCGACCGGATGGGCGCATCCAGACCACCTTCACCTATCGCAAGGGCAGCTTCGACGCCCCGCAGAAGTCGATGCATCCGATCGGCCGGGTAGAGAAGGAAGGAAACGGCGCCGTCTGGGGCATGCAGTTCATCTGGCCGATCCAGGCCGAATACATCATTGCCTGGCTCGACGAAGACTACCGCCAGACCATCGTGGCGCGCAGCAAGCGTGACTACGTCTGGTACATGGCACGTACGCCACGGGTCTCGGAAAGCGACTACCAGCAGGCAGTGCAGCGCATTGCGGCGATGGGCTATGACACCCACAAGCTGCGGCGCGTGCCGCAGTCGGTGCGATGACGTCTTCGCTGGAAACCGGTGAACGCAGGCGGCATTTCGCGCCAACCTGACGCGGCGCATCCACGGCGTTGATGTGCCGCTGCGCACACTGCGTTACCCCACCGCAAGACAGGCACCTCCGGCATGCATCCCCTATCCCATCCGCGCACCTGCAACCTGTTGCTGGTGGAGGATCAGTTCGACCTGGCCGCCTTGATGGAACAGGCACTACAGGACGGGGGCAGCCAGGTGACACACGCCTACAGCGTGTTCGACGCGATGGGACTGCTCGACACCCAGCACTTCGATGGCGCCGTGCTGGATGTGGAGCTGCGTGACGGCGTGGTGTTTCCGGTTGCCGACCGCCTGGCCGACCTCGGCATTCCCTATCTGTTCGTTTCAGCAGTCTATGACCAGCTCGTTCCGGCGCGGCATCGCCGCGCGCCGTTCGTGGCCAAGCCGTTCCATCTCGACATGCTGCAGCAGGCGGTGCATCGCACCGTAACCGGGCATTGAACGTCCGTGCTCCGGATCAGTCGAGCGTGCCCAGCAGCCACGCCACGCAGCGCCTGACATCCTCGGCGTCATGCCAGCAATGGAATGCGACGCGCAGATAACCCAACCGGACGCTGCTGTGGATGCCCTGCGCCTCTGCTGTCGCCAGCAGGCGCGCCAACCGATCCTCCGGAAGCGCGAAACAGAGCGTCGGGCCCAGGCGATCCTGTTCGAGCAGCGCCATCAGTCGCGCAGCTTCCGCACGCCACGTCCCGTCACCCTGCGCCAATTGATCGAGCAGCTGCCGCTGCAGCGATGCCACATGCGCCTGGATGGCGGCCACACCGCCACAGTCCAGCAGCAGCTGCAGTGATGAGGCAAGTGCCTCGCACGACAGGATCGAAGGACTGCCCGCTTCCAGCCGCCGTCCGTCCGTGGCCCAGAGGTCGGCCGCGGGCGCCGGGTCCGAAGTCTGCGAGAACTCCTCGGGCCCGGAGAGCCAGGTTCCCAGCGGAACCAGCTTCTGGCGGAACCCGGGCTCGGTCCAAAGGAAGCCCTGCCCCTGCAGGCCCAGCAGGCCCTTGTGGCCCCCGGTCGCCAGCGCGCTCACGCCCGTCAGTTCGAGCGTTGTCGTGCCGGCACCCTGGATCGCATCAACCACAAGATCGACACCCGCGCCGCGACACGCCGCTCCCAGTTTCTGCAGATCCAGTTTGATTCCATCCTGGAAGCGCACCCAGGAGGCGGCGATCATCCGGGTGCGCGGCGTGATCGCTTCGATCAGCCGATCTTCCGGCGCATCCCGTGCGGTCGGGCGCTGGCCTGGCTGCCACAGGTCGACCTCCCGGCACCGCACGCCGCGTCGGGACAACGCCAGCCACGGCAGGCGGTTGCTGGGGAACTCGCCTGCCGGAATCAGGATCTCGTCACCGGCCTGCCAGGGGTAACCGAACGCAACGGCCTCCAGGCCGGACGAGGTGCAGGTCATCAGGCTGATGTCCGCAGCGTCAACGGCCAGCAGCGTCGCAGCGGCATGCCGCAACCTGCGCTGGACATCCAGGAAGTCCTCCTCCCAGCGCAACTCCCACGGCCGCAGCTGCACCCCCATCAATGCCTGCACCGCATCCGCGGATGCCCGCGGCAGCGGCCCGTCCTTGCAATGGGAAAGCCACAGCACATCGCGTGGCATATCGAACGCGGCAGGATCAAGCAGGGAGGCGGTAGTCATAGGGAGAACGGCAGCATCTGCGGGAGACACCCATCATGCGGGGCGTGCCCGCAGGCACGTCAAGCGCCCTGAGCATGCAGCACCGGAAATCAGGCAGACCGGATGGCCTGCACGGGCATGATCGCGGACGCCCTCAATGCAGGTGCCAGGACCGCCACCTGCCCCAGCAGCCACAGCGCCAGCGCACTGATCGGCAGGTACGCCAGTGGAAGCCGGGGCAGTTCGTAGAACCGCATCAGACCGAGGTTGAATGCATAGGCCAGCAACGCGCCAACTACGACACCCAGGCTCACGACCAGGAAGTTCTCCAGCTGGAAGTAGCGCAGGATGTCGCGGCGTGTAGCACCCAGCGCACGGCGGATGCCGATCTGCCTGCGCCGCTGCTCTACCCAGTAGCTGGCCAGGCCGACAATGCCCAGCGCGGTGGCTCCCAGCAGCGCGACGATCACGCCCGCCAGCAGCGCCATCATCAACCTGGCGCCATGGAAATAGTCCGCGCGCAGCTCGGCGACGGTGCGGCTGGCGGCCTGGTCGAATACCACGTCGGGGGCCACTGCTGCCACCGCCCGCTGTGCGTCGGCCATGACCCGCGGCAGCGCTTCGGGCGCGGCCCGCACCAGGTAGCGCCCCGCCAACTGCGGACCTGGCTTGGCCGGCATCAGCACGGACCAATCATTGCCCAGCGCCTCCCCTCCACCTGGCTGTGACACAGCCAGGTGCTCGACCACGCCGATAACGGTGAAACGGCTGTCCATCGACCACAGGCTGCGCCCCACTGCCGGCTCCCCGGGCCAGTAACGCTCTGCCAGCTGCCGCGTCACCAGGATCGGCGCATTGGCGGGCACGTACTGCCCGATCGGCGCGTACTCGGCGGCATCCGGCAGGCGTCCGGCCAACAGCTTCAGGCCCAGCGCCCGGATCGCCACCGCATCACCCAGGTAGAAATCGAGGACCCCGCCGAAGACGTTGCCGCTCTCATCGGTATGGACACCCGCGCGGACACCCGGCTCACCGAACGGAACGGCGCTGATGATGCCGACCGACGTTACGCCCGGAATCGCCTGCAGTGCACCGGTCACACGGGCATTGAGGTCAGCGGCCTGCGCGGCATCGAATCCGGAGAGCTGCACAATGCCCAGCGACGACTCGGCCAGGCCACTGTCCAGGTTCAGTGCACGCCCCTTCTCGGTGAGCATGAAGATGGCATTGCACAGCACGGCGCAGGCCAGCGCGATCTCCAATGCAATCAACAGGGTGGCCAGCCGGTGCTTGCGCAGCGCTGCGATGATCAGTCCGGTTTGCATGATCGTGTCCTCTACAGCAGCTTGAGCTGCGCCACGGGCTGGATCGAACTCGCGCGATAGGCGGGAATCGCGCCTGCCACCAGGCTGGCCAGCAGGGAAAGACCGAAGGTGGCCATGAACATGGCCGGGTCCAGATGGATCAGGTCCGCGTAGGCAACCGGCTGGGTGCGGATCACCCACAGGCCCAGCAAGGTCAGCAGCAGCCCGCCCAACCCTCCGGCGACACCGATCAGCCCGGCTTCCAGCATGCATTGCATGAACACCGCACGCCGGCTGGCACCCAGTGCGCGCCGCAGGCCGATTTCTCCGCCGTGGCGCAGGAAGCGCGCCAGCAGCAGCCCGACCACATTGGCCAGGCAGACCATCAGGAACGCAAAGGACAGCACCGTCTGTACCTTCACGTCACTCGGCACTACCTGGTTGAAGTCCAGCCACGCCATCAACGAGCGGAGCCGGGTATTGTCGGCGTGCCGGATGCGCCCCAGACGCTGCTGTTCGCCGGCGTAGTTGGCCAGATAGCGACGATAGCCGGCCACCTTCTCCGGGCTGCCCAGTTCCACCCAGACCGCGACCGCCACGCAGGGCGAGTTCTGCAGCACACCCGGCTTATCGGGCATTGCCCAGCAGGTAAAGGGCTGGAAGTCGCCTTCGTTGATATCCAGGCTGGTCGACATCGGCAGATAGATGTCATCGGCCGCGGCGTAGAAACTTGACGTCTCGCCACCCGAGAACCGCCCTCCCCTGATCTTGTAGAACAAGGGAGAGGGCCGCCAGTGATCCAGCACGCCGATCACCTGCACATGGGTATCCTTGACCCGGAGGGTCTGGCCGATACTGTCGCGGCCCCCGAACAGGCGCTGGTTCAACCGGGCCGAGATGACCGCGACGCGGCCGCGACGCTGGTCATCGTCAGCCGTCCAGGCGCGGCCATACTGGAAGGGCACCTCGAACATGGGGAAGAAGTCCGCCGTGGTCGAGATCGAAGATCCCATCAGCGGCGCCGTCCCGGCCAGGTCCGAACGGAGCTTCACCGGATTGACCACCACCATGGTCTGCCGGTCTGCCTGGCCGGATGACCAGAGATCGTGCGCGGTCCGATAGTCGAGTACGTCGTGTGGTTCGCGTCCTTTCGATCCAGGATCGACGTCCACCTGCGGGTAGAAGATCCGATCACTCCGGCCAGGCAGCGGATCCCCGGAAAGCAGGTGGGTGACGGTCAGCGTGGTCATGCTGGCGCCGATCCCCACGGCAACCGCCAGCACCATCAGTGCGGTAATGATCGTGTTGCGCCTGGCGTTGTGCAGCGCCAGCTTCAGGTAATAGCCCATCATGGAAGGTGCATCCCCCTGCGTCCGTCATGCTCCATGCAGATACGATGCAGGGGTTGCCAGAAAGGTTTAAACGGATGAGGCGGACGATGGACGGGCACTTCGACAGTACAGACCTGCCAGGCAGTGATGGCTTTGGGATTCGGGCCCTGCTCGCCGATGACCTGGATCTGATCTGCGCCCACCGCGAGGCGATGTTCCGCGAGAGTGGCCGCCCAGCAGACGTGCTGGAGCAGATGGCCGGTCCTTTCCGTGCCTGGCTCGCGCCGCGCCTGGCCTCCGGCGACTATTTCGGATTTGCCCTCACGGACCTGGGGCGCCCCATCGCGGGCATCGGCCTGATGCTGATCGACTGGCCGCCCCACCCTGCCCACCCGGAGCAGGACAGCCGTGGCTATGTGTTGAACGTCTACGTCGAGCCGGCCTATCGCCGGCGTGGGATCGCCCGCACGCTGATGTCATGGGCCGACCGTGCTTTCGCCGAACGCGGCGTCACCTATGCGGTGCTGCACGCCACCGAACAGGGAAGGCCGCTGTACGCCGATCTGGGCTGGGCGCCGACCCGCGAAATGGCCCGCACCCTGGACGCAGCCGCTCCCGGCAGTCAATCCAGCGCGAACCCTGCAACCTTGCCTTCTTCGTCGGGGCGGATCATGTACGGCATGAAGACGCCCGGCCCAAAGGTTGCCACGTAGCGGTACATCGTGCCCCTCTCGCTGGCCTGGGTACCTTTGAAGATCAGGGTGGCCGGCTTCCCGTAGGGCGCGACCGCCTTCGATAGCCCGGCGCCCATCCCCGCCTCCAGCCTTGCACGCAGGTTCGCACTGAAATCCGCATAGCCGTGCCCGGCCTGCAATTGTTCAAACGTCGCACGCGCACGCGCGGTCACTGCGACCTCTTCGCCAGGCGCAGGCCGGCTCCAGGCAGCGACGATGGCGGGATGAAGCGCACTGAAGACCGCATTGGTCAGCGTGACCCCGGCCTCCGGCGCCTTGTCCCCAAGATTGGTGAAGGCAATGATGCGCAGCCCAAAATCGGGAAAATACTCGTCGGCGGTGGTGAACCCCTGCGAACCACCGGTATGGCCGATCCGGGCCTGGCCGTAGACCGCATTGACGAACAACCCCAGCCCATAGTCGGCGCTGCCACCCTCACCGGTGTGCACCGGCGTGATCATTTCACGGTAGCCAGCCTGGCTGACCACGCGACCCTCGCTCAGGCCGTGGTCCCAGCGCGCGAGGTCGTCCAGCGTACTGACCAGGGCGCCGGCAGCACCGCTCCAGTCCGGGTGGAAGTAAGGTGATCGGCGCAGGACGCCCGCCTCGTGCCGATACCCCACCGCCATGCCTTGCAGTCGCCCCGTGTCGGCCAGGGTGAAGGTATGCCGCATGCCCAGCGGCTCCAGCAGGTGCCGTCGCACGTAGTCGACGTAACGCTCGCCAGATACCACCTCGATGACCCGGCCGAGCAGGATGTATCCGGTATTGGAGTACGACCAGCGGCTGCCCGGCGCGAAATCGAGAGGGCGATCGCTGATACGCGCGATCAGCCGATCAAACGCAATGGGCTGCGTCACCAGGGCATCGACCTCCCGTTCGGGCCCGTCGAAATAGTCATGCAGGCCGCTGGTATGGGACAGCAGCTGGCGCAGGGTCACCTCGTGCGCATGCGGGGCGTCTGGCAGGTACCTGGCAAGTGGATCATCCAGCGTGAGCCTGCCGGCCTCCTGCAGCTGCACGACCGCAGCGGCGGTGAACTGCTTGGTGATCGAGCCGATCTCGAAGGGCGTGTCGGCACGCACCGCCAGCCCCCGCGCCAGGTCGCGCTGGCCATAGGCCTTCGCGTGGACCAGGCGCCCGTCCTGGAGGACCATCACCGCCGCACCAGGAACATTGAAGCGACGCATGACCTGGCCGACGCCACTGTCGATGCCTTGGATCACGGCCGCATCCAGTGTGCTGTCCGCCCTGCCCGAAACATCGCTACGTACCACTTCCATGGCAACAGCGGGCCTGCTGCTGCCCATCATTGCCAACAGCAGGCCACCCAGGGCAATCCAGATACGTGCCGTGCGCATTTCCGAGCCCATATAATTTAAATTTGAACTATAGTTTGAATTATGAATTCCTCCACCGCAAGCCGCCCCAGTCCGGCAGCGCTCAAGCTGACACCCACCCAGCTTGCCGCGATGGCCTCCCCCGCACGGATGGCGATACTGCAGCGCCTGGACGCAGAGGGTCCGGCGAGCATCCGCGAGCTTGCCGAGCGCCTGGGCCGCCCGGCCACAGCGCTCTACCACCATCTGGCGCACCTGGAGAAGCATGGCCTGGTACGCATCACCGAACACCGCGACACCGGCCGCCGGCCCGAAGCGGTTTACGCGGCGGCCTCAGCACAGCTGTCCTCCCGCGACGCGGTGCGCACCCCGTCCGGCCGGCGCAGTCTCGTTCGCGTGGCGACACGCGTCGTCGCCGCCACCCTGCGCGCCTTCGCCTCGGCCGCCGCCCATGCCGCCGCCCGCTTTGAAGGACCGCACCGCAACTGCGTGGTCAGGCACCTGTCCTTCCGCGCCGACGATGCGCGCCTCGCCCGCATCAACGCATTGATCGACGAGCTTGAGGCCACCGGGCTCGACGCCGGCACACAGGGCGACACCATGCTGTTGACCGTCCTGATGGCACCTGCCACACACAAGCCGCGCGGAACACCGACCTGACCGGCTCGTCCATCGCCCTCATCAATGAATATTGCCCAGTTCAATTTTCATTGATGATCGATTCTTAGGAATAATCGCAAAAACCCTGCAGATTGAATGATCAGCGGGGCGTCAGCGCCAGAATGATCGCCACGCCTCTGCGGCGCCGATCACCTCCCTGCGCATGAATGGACATCCCGCACCGCGCCGACTGCGCCTGGCACTCCTGGACGACCATGAAGTCGTCCGCCGTGGCACCGGCCTGCACCTGTCACAGGACGCCCGCTTCAGGATCATCGCCAGCCACGGGCACAGTGACGCCTTCATCCAGACCCTGCAGAAGACGCGGGTGGATGTCGCGATCATCGATCTGACACTGGCCCGCGACGATCGCAGCAGCGCGGAGCTGATCCCCCTGCTGCGCAGCGCATTCCCACGCACGCCACTGCTTGCCTTCGCCACCCTCTCCCCCGCCACCCATCTCCATCACCTGCTGGAGGCCGGCATCAGCGGTATCGTCAGCAAGGCCGAGCCACTGCCCATGCTGTCCGAAGCGATCATTCGTGTGTCGCAGGGGCTCGAGCGCCTGCCACCCGACCGCACCATTCCGGCAGACTGCGGTGAGCTCAGCCGCAACGAGCGCGAAGTGCTGAACCTGCTGCTGGCTGGCCTGACCGTCTCCGAGATCGCGCTGCACCGTCACCGCAGCGTCAAGACCGTCAGCACGCAGAAGATCGCCGTCCTGCGCAAGCTCGGGCTGCGCAACGATGCCGAAATCTATGCCATGCGGCGCCCACAGGACGCCCCGTGACGCGGCGCGACCACCCTCGCCGGCAGGGCTCCCTCCTCCTGCTGCTGGCCCTGCTTCTGCTGCCGGCCGCTTCGGCCGAGGACGCGCAGTCACAACGATGGCTGCCCGGTCGCGAGGTCCGCGTCGCGACCGCACCCTCGCTGCGCCCATTGCCCTCAGACCTTGCGGGCACGGCGCCGCTGCCCACCCTCGCCCACGGCTACGCCGATCTCGTGGCGCGACATTCCGGACTCCAGTTCAAGGAGCACCCCTATCCCAGCACCGGCACATCGGTGAGCGCCGTATGCCGTGGCGACGCCGACCTGGTACTGGTGGTCGGGGCGGCCAGGCATCTGCCGCCGTCCTGCCCCCATCTGGTGGCCTCTGCCCCTTTCCGAGGTGGCAGGACCATGCTGGCCGGCCGCGTGGATGAGCGCTTGCCGCATGACATCGCGCAACTGGATGGCCGAACGGTTGCGGTGGTCAGCGGCGGGCCCTATGCCGGATGGCTGGCCGCCCATCATCCGCAGGTTCCACTGCTGTTCCTGCCTGACCGGCATGCCACATTGGCCGCGGTCGAGGCGGGCATGGCCGATGTCGCGATAGGCGTGGAGACCACTCTGCAACCGATGATCCGGCAGTACTTCGCCGGCCAGCTGCAGGTGCAGCCATTCGAGATCGGGCTCTCCACCGACCTGCGCCTGCTGGTACGCCACGAGGACCGGCAACTGCTGGCACGCATCGACCAGGCCCTGCAGGACATCACACTGGAAGAGCATGCCGGCCTGCTGCAGCTCTGGGCCTGGCAGATACTGCCGGCTCCGGTGGGAAAGGCGCTGGACTGGCTGCGCACGCCGCCCCCGATCTGGCTGTTGGCAGTGCTGGCACTGCTGGCCGGCCTTCCCGTGTTCTGGCTTTCGCTGCACCAGCAACACGGACGTGAGCGGCGCAAGCAGACACGCGCAGCGGGTGTGATCAGCCACGAGATACGCAATTCGGCCCAGGTGGTGCTGGCCTCGATCGACCTGCTCAGTCAATCGCCCGCGCCCAAGGCGCAACGCGAACTGCTTGCCGCCGCCAAAGCCGCAGGCCATGCGCTGCGCGGCATGTTGAATCGCTCACTGGAGTTCGCGCGCTTGGCCGAAGGGGGATTCACGCCCCGCGCACAGGCCTGCGATGTGTTCCTGCTCTGCCGCCAATCGTTGGACGCAGTCCGCCCACAGGCACTGCTGAAAGGACTCGAACTGCGCTTCGAAGGCACGCCGGACCAGGCATCCGCCGTCGCTCTCGACCCCGAGGGACTGCGCCAGATTGTCGACAACCTGCTGGCCAACGCAGTGAAGTTCACCGATATCGGCGGGATCGATCTGCGTGTACAGCTGAGACCAGTCGCCGATCCCCAGGAGCTGCTGCTCGATGTGATCGACAGCGGCATCGGCATCGATGCCCGCCAGGCTGCACGATTGTTCCAGCCGTTCCAGCAAGGCAAGGACGGGCAGGCGCGCGGCGGCAGCGGATTGGGCCTGGCGATCGCCCGCGAACTGGCCCACGCCATGCGTGGCACGCTGACACTGCACAGTGTGCCGGGTCGCGGCAGCCGGTTTACCCTGCGCTTGCCGGTGCAGGCTGCAAGATCCGACTTGCCGCCAGCGGAACAGACACTCCTCGGCCTTCCGCTTGCCGGCCTGGATCTGTTGCTGGTCGAAGATCACGCGATGAATCGCCAGATCATCGCCGAACAACTGCGCCGCCTTGGGGCCGAGGTCCGCGCCCTGGCCGACGCTGACGATGCCCTTGCCGAGCAGGCGCAGACCCCGCGACGGATCGTGCTGGTGGACATCGGCTTGCAGGGCATGGATGGCTACGCGCTGGCGCAGCAACTGCGCAACCAGCCCGGGGAACCGCCGCGACTGATTGCGCTGTCAGCCCGGACAGGACGCAGGCACGCGACGCGTTGCCGCAACGCAGGCTTCCATGCAGTCCTGGCCAAGCCCCTGCAGATCGGACAACTGCTGCAGGCACTGGAGCTGCCGCCAGCGCCAGGGGCTACGATCGTCGACACCGTCGTGCCGCTGGATCAGGCCTACCTGGCCGACATCAACGGCGAGCTGCTGGGCATCGAGCAGGCCGTAGAGGACTACGATGCCACGGCGCTGCGTCATCATGCACATCGCCTGCAGGGTACGCTGCAATTCTGTTGCGCAACCGATGAGGCCGGAATCGCGTCCGACCTGTGGGCGCTGGGAAACGACGCCGCACCCGACTGGGCCGATGTGCGGCGCTTGCTGCAGCTGCTGCAGCACTGGCATGGCTCCCGCATTGCGGACGCCATGCGCTCTGACTGATCAGGCCGCCAGACGCTCGACCTGGCGACGGGTCAGGTCGTTGAAACGCCCCAGCGACATCAGGTGCTGGTGGATCAGGGCCAGCCAGCCGCTGCGGTGCCACTCGATCACGGTCGCTTCCGGCAGTGCCACGAACTTCTCCACGTCCACGACCTGGAAGCCGTTGAGGTTGAATTCGCGGCCATCCGGGGTACGCACGGTGGCGTTGCGCTCGACCAGCAGGCCGTTGTCGATCAGCGCCTTGGAGAAGGCCTGGGTCTGTTCGTGCTCGCGGGTGTACTGGCCGCAGAACTCCAACGCCTGCTGCACCATGTCGGTGGCCTTGCCATCGACGAACAGCGGCTGGCCTTCGTCACCACCCTTGACCACGCGCGCGCTCTCTTCGTCGATGCCCAGCAGGAAGTCGTTCTCCGCGCCGGTGTCGATGAAGATGAAGGGGTGACGACGCAGGTAGGCCGGGATATAGGCCTCGTCTTCCCACAGGCCGTCCTTGATGAACAGGTTCTGGTCGGACACGCCCACGGCAGCCATCGGCACCGCGGTCGGGCCAGCGAACAGGATCGGGAAGTGATGCAGCGCCAGCGAGAACTCGCCGAGCACCAGCGGGATGGCGTTGTTGCCGGCAGCAAACTCGAGCCTGCCCGGCAGGATGCGCAGATCGGCGTGCACATCGGCCTGCAGCGGCACCGGACGGGTGTAGAACAGGGGGGCGCTGCTCGGCGCCGCTTCGGTGGTGGTGTCGCTGGTGGTGGTCATCTTGGGAACCGTTCGATCATGCGCGCCTGCCATCCCGGGCGCGCCAGCGGGAACAACCTGAATCCCGCATTATCAACAAGCTCGATGACAACGGCCACCCCACCGACGGCCTATTTCAACTGCAGGGGGTAGCGCTGCCAGAGGACGTGGACCAGGAACCCGGCCAGCTCGGTGTCGCGCGCGCTCACCGCCGCGCGGATCTTGTCCAGCAGCACCATGTCCGAGCAGGAGCGCACATCGGCATGGTTGGCCTGCCCGGCCCGGCGGGCGCGGTAGCGCGCGGCGCGCTGCGCATCACTCATTGCGTACCCGAACTTGGGCGGACGACCGCGCTTTCGCGGCAGGGTCAGCTCCAGGGTTCCGGGGTCTTTGTCATCACGCATGAGAGGGGTGCGGGCGGCGGCGAGCAACGGGGGGTGCGCAATTTATCGTGAGGCATCACTTTAATCCAGCTTTTTCTGCAGTTTTGTTGCGATGCAATGCAAAAAACCGCACGCCACGAAGAATTCATCCACACCTTCCGTGGATGCGCGTTCCAGGCAACAAAAATGGGAGCCCGCGAACGGGCTCCCCTCACCTTCTTCATGCAGCGCGTACCGGCTCGTAGCCGTGCAGGTGCGCCTCACTGCTGGCCCGCCCCTGGCTGAGCGAACGCAGCGAGGTGGTGTAACCCACCAGCTGCGCCAGTGGTGCGAAACCACTGACCTCGGCACGACCGTCCTGGTCCTCGATGCGGGCAATACGGCCGTGGCGTCGATTGAGGTCGCCGACCACATCACCCACCGACGCTGACGGCGAATGCACCGTCACCGCCATCACCGGTTCCAGCAGCTGCGTGCCACCCTCGGCCAGCGCCGCCTTGATCGCCTCGGCGCCTGCGCGATGGAACGCCATCTCCGAGGAGTCCTTGGCATGGGTCTGGCCATCGACAAGACTGACCTCGATGCCGACCACCGGATGGCCCTGCGGACCTTCCGACAGCGCGGCACGCACGCCCTTCTCCACCGCCGCGATGAAGCTGCGCGGCACCACGCCACCGACGATGCGGTCGTTGAACACGACCTGGCCGTCCTCGCGCGGCGACACATCCAGCACCACGTGCGCGAACTGGCCCTGGCCACCGGTCTGCTTGACCAGTCGCCCGACGACGCCGTTCATCGCACGCATCGGCGTCTCCTGGTAGGCCACGCGCGGCGCACCCACGCCCACATCGACCTTCCATTCGCTGCGCAGGCGCTCGACCATCACCTCCAGGTGCAGCTCGCCCATGCCCCAGACCAGGGTCTCCGCCGTGTCGCGATCGGTTTCGACGCGGAACGACGGATCTTCCTGGGCCAGGCTGGCCAGACCCTGCGCCATCCGGATCAGGTCGGCCGCACGCGCCGGTTCCAACCGCCAGGCCAGCACCGGCATCTGGGCCTGGATGCTCTCCAGGCGCAACGGCTGCGCACGCCCACTCAGCGTTTCACCGCTGACCGCATCCTTCCAGCCCAGCACCGCCACGATATCGCCGGCCACGGCCTGCTCGATGTCGTGGGTCTGGTCGGCCTGCACTCGAACCAGGCGGCTGACACGCCGCCCCTGCGGATGCTGCGAACTGGCCACGGCATCGCCGACCTTCAACGTGCCCGAGTACAGCCGCACGAAGCTCAGCGCACCGTGCTGCTGGTGGGTGATCTTGAACAACAGACCGGCCAGCGGACCGTCCGGATCCGGCGGCAGCACCACCTCGCCGCTCTCGCTTTCGGCGGTCACGGCAGGGCGATCCAGCGGCGACGGCAGGTAATCGACCACCGCATCCAGCAGCGTCTCGATGCCCTTGTCCTTGAAGGCCGCACCGGCCAGTACCGGCACGCCCGCACCGGCCAGCGTCGCCCGGCGGATCGCCGCACGCAGCTGTTCGGCATCGATCGCGCGACCTTCCAGCCAGGCATCGGCCAGAAGTTCGTCGTGGTCGGCCACGGCCTCGACCAACGCATCGCGTCGCGACTGCCACGTTGCGCGCAGCGTGTTGTCCCAGGGCGTGATCGCGGTCGCAGCACCGTCCTGCCAGTGCAGTACGCGCTCATCGACCAGGTCGACCCAGCCGCCGAAGTCGCTTTCGCTGCCCAGCGGCACGCCCAGCGCCCACGGCCGCGCCTGCAGCTTGTCCTGCAGCTGCTCCAGCACGCGCTCGAACGAAGCGCCGACGCGGTCCATCTTGTTGACGAAGGCGATCAGCGGCACGCGGTGACGGCGCGCCTGGCGCCACACCGTCTCAGACTGCGGCTGCACGCCATCCACGGCCGAGAACACGGCCACGGCACCGTCAAGCACGCGCAGCGAACGCTCGACTTCAATGGCGAAGTCGATGTGGCCCGGGGTGTCGATCAGGGTCAGCCGATGCGGCGGCAGGTCGCGCGGCGCCCACTGCGCCTGTACGGCAGCAGCGCCGATGGTGATGCCACGTTCGCGTTCGATCGCCGAGAAATCAGTGGTCGCGTTGCCATCGTGCACTTCGCCGACGCGATGGATCTCGCCGCTTTTCCACAGCAGGCGTTCGGTCAACGTGGTCTTGCCGGCGTCGATGTGGGCAATGATGCCAAGGTTGCGACGGCGGGAAAGGACTTGGGTGTTCATGAGAAAGGTTCCTGCAAAGCCAACTCCAGGGGCCGCACACCCCGGTTGGCGACAGGGTGCGCGGCTAGCGTTCGGTCTCGGTGATCTGGTGCATGGCACGTTCTCCTTGCGGTACATCGGGTTACGGGAAATGGAACTGCGGAAACGAAAAGAGCGCCCCGGAGGGCGCTCTGTCGAAGGTCCAGCGATGGCCGCTTCAACGGCCTCGTGGGGCTCCAGGCAGACACGCCCGTTCCGCGCTTGCGCGGGTCAGGGTGAAAAACTTCAGGAGCGGCATCCGGTTCATGGGGCGCATTCTAGACCTGCCAATCTGGCGCGCAAGTGAATATTGCGCACATCAATGGAACGATGAGGCCGACGGGCATCGGGGTCGGATCCCTTTGCCACAGGCAAAGGGATCTGACCCCCGACTCAGCTCACTTGCACTCGTGCAGCTTGCGCGCCTCACCCACCGTCGCAGCCTGGTCGTCACCCATCGAGATCCAGCCCTTCAACGACATCGCCGGATCCGCATGTGGCAGCCGCGGCCCCTCATGGACAACCACCTCGGTCCAGCTGCCCACCGGCGCCAACTCGGACAGGCGTGCCGCCTGGTCGTCCTCAGTACTGAACATGTCGTCCGGACCGGCCGGCGGCGTGGTATTCACGGTTTCCGTCTTGCGGGTTCGTACCCGAAGCGCACCATCCGGGAGCCGCTGGGTGATGACGTCGTAGCGCTCGACGCCATACGCCCACCTGCTTTCGCCAACGCTGCGGGTCTCGCTACCGTCATCAGCCACGGCCACCACCTCGCCTGCCGGCCCGACGACGCCCGCGACAACCCCAGGGCCTGACATCAGTGCCTGATAGACGATCATCTGCCGCTGCTCGGAGGTCAACGCTCCGGCCTTGAGCTTGGCGGCAGGAATCTGCAGGTACGCCGCTTCACTGCACAGCACCAGCACCTGCTGGTCGTCCCAGCTCACCGACATTTCCTCGTTGGCGAAGTACTGCGTCTTCATCGACGTCACAGCGGCACCGTCGCTACTGGAATGCCGGGTCTCGATCAGCGAGGCGTTCTCGGCCGCGTGGGTCAGCGAAACTGGAGATGTCGACGCCGCATTGGTGGCAAATGCAGAGAAAAAGGCCGATGCGAACAGCAACGTCCGCGAAACACCTGAAGCGGAGGGCAACATTGAATCAGTCCATTGAATGTAACTGGCGCCGAATGATACAGCGTCCGGATGGCGCCACCCATCAGTCAGCGCATGCAGATCCACTTCATTGGAAACCTCCCGCTCAGCGGATGAACAGCGGCAGCGCCAGGATGCTGTCGCACGCCGGTGTGCAGCTGCGGAACTGCTCGGCGAGCACTTCGGCGCTCGGCGCGCCCGGCGCTGGTGTCGCCAGCCGGGTGTGGAAGGGATGGCGTTCCAGCAGCCAGGGCTGCGTCTGCTGCAACAGCCGTAACGACTCCGCTTCGCGATCGCGTACCGAGATCCAGGTCGGCCTTGAGTGCAGGCGGTCGAACAGTCCAGACACCACAACTTCACCGATGTAGGTCGTTTCGCCTGCGCGCACGTCGAAAGTCAGCGCTTCGTCTTCGGGCACCGCCCCGGCGTATCCATAACCGTGTTCGGTCAGGTAGCCGACATAGTGTCGCCCGGCCTTGGCGCGGACGGCGGCCAGACCGGCCCTGCAGCCGAACTCGAATTCACCGCGCAGGTCAGCCAACGGCGACGTCGACCGCGTGCCGCTGGCAAAGATCGTGATCAGCCTGATGTTGCTGGTGGCGCAGTTCACCGACATCACCACGTAGCCCTCGTCCGCGGCCAGTGGAACATCCGGTCGTGCCTTCAGCGTCGCGCACCCACCCAGCACCGTCGCGAGCGCTGCCGCGACCACCCACGAAATCCCTTTCATCGTGCTTGCCCCCTGGTTCCGGCGGAGCATACGGGATCCGCTGCCGCCGCGCCATCGAGGGGCCTGATGCCGCGGTCAGAAGCGCCCAGCGCGACGCCCTCACACAGTCACGTGACCACCACCAGTGGCACCCCACGCCTTGGGTGCTCCAGCACCACCACATCCTGCTGGTAGACACGCTGCAGGTTGTCTTCAGTCAGCACCTGCAACGGCGTGCCATCGGCTGCCACCCTGCCCTGCTCCAGCAGCACGATGCGGTCGGCATAGCCGGCGGCCAGATTCAGATCGTGCAGCACCACGATCACGCACGCACCGGCCTCGGCACAGGCGCGCACACTGCGCAGCGTGCGTTCCTGGTGACGCAGATCCAGCGCGGCCGTCGGCTCATCCAGCAACAGCAGCGGCGTGTCCTGCGCCAGCACCCTCGCGAACGTGGTGCGGGCGGACTCGCCACCGGAGAGCTGCTGCACCTCGCGCAGGCGCAGGGCCTGCAGTTCGGCGGCATCGATCGCAGCTTCCACCTGCGCGTCGTCCACACGCGGATCCGGCGGATGCGGCAACCGTCCCATCGCCACCACTTCCTCCACGCTGAAGGCGAAACGCACGCCATGCTCCTGTGGCATCACCGCGCGCTCGCGCGCCAGTGGTCCGGCCTTGTAGCTGGCCAGCGGCCGGCCCAGCAGACTGACTTCGCCCGCGTCAACGCGCAGGTCACCGGCGGCGACCGCCAACAACGTGGACTTGCCCGCGCCATTCGGGCCCACCAGCGCGGTGACCGTACCCGGTTCGAACGCCAGCGAGATGCCATGCAGGATCTCGCGCTGCTGGCGGCGCACCACCACCTCGTGCAGCTTCAACAGCCCGCTCATGGAGCGGCCTTGCGGCGCTGCTGCAGCACCAGCCAGAGGAAGAACGGTGCGCCCAGTGCGGCCGAGAACAGGCCCAGCGGAATCTCCGCCGGCGGATCCAATGTGCGCGCGGCGGTGTCGGCCACCACGATCAGCAGCGCACCGAGCAGCCCGGACAACGGCAGCAGCCAGCGATGACCAGGGCCGACCAGCAGGCGCGCCACGTGCGGCACCACCAGGCCGACGAAACTGATCGAACCGGCAAACGCCACCGCTGCGCCCACCAGCAGCGCACTGAACGCCACCAGGCGGCGACGCGTGCGGGTGACATCCAGCCCGAGGTGCTGTGCCTGGCGTTCGCCCAGCGCCAGCATGTCCAGCGGCGTGGCAAGCCGCTGCAACGCAAACACACCGATGGCAAACAACGGCACCACGGCCGCCACATCGGCCCAGTTGGCGCGCGCCAGCGAGCCCATCTGCCAGAACACCAGCGACTGCAGCTCGCTCTCGCTGGCGATATATGTAAGGAAACCGACCAACGCCGAGCAGAACGCGGCCATCGCGATACCGACCAGCAGCAGCGTGGCGTTGCCCGAGCCCTTGCCGGGCCGAGCCAATGCGTAGGTCAGGCCGATGGCCAGTGCGCCGCCAGCGAACGCGGCCACCGGCACCAGCCAGCCGGCAGCGCCCGCGGCGCCGAGAACAATGGCAGCGACCGCACCCAGTGCGGCGCCCTGGCTGACACCGACAATGCCAGGATCAGCCAGCGGATTGCCGAACAGGCCCTGCAGGCTGGCACCGGCCATCGCCAGCGATGCACCGACCATCGCGCCCAACAGGGCACGTGGAATACGCAGCTGCCAGACCACGGCGAGGTCGCGGCTGCTGACCGCCTGCGGATCGAGCAGGCCCAGCTTCACCGCCAGCGCCTGCATCACCTCCAGCGGCGGCAACCGCAACGGACCCACGGCGAACGAGGCCAGCACTGCCCCCAGCAGTGCCAGCAACGCCACCAGCAACATCGTCCGCCCGCGACGGCGGCGCCGATCCGCCGGACTCATGCCTTCGGCAACGCCGCCAGGGCCTTGGCCAGCGCCAGCGCGCCAGCACCGGAACCGACACTGGTGTACTTCAGCTGCACATCCGGCATCACCCAGACCCGATTGGCCTGCCCGGCCGGGGTCTGCTTCAGCGTCGGGTACGCCTTCCACAGGCCCTCGGCACCGCCGAACAACTGCAGATCGTGCTCGGTCACCAGAATCACCTCCGGTGCGGCAGCAACTACGCCCTCATTGCTGAGCTGCGAGTAGTTCTTCACACCCGCCTCGGTGCCGATGTTGACACCACCAGCCAGTGCGATCAGCTGCGCCGACGCACTGTCGGCACCCGCAACGGTGGGAGAGCCACCGGCGCCGGTGGCCGAGACGTGGATCACTCGTGGCGCATGACCCAACCCCTTGCCAATCGCTGCAGCCTCGTCGAGCTGACGCTGCACCTGTGTGGCAAGCGCCTGCCCTGCCTCGGCCAGCCCTAGTGCGGCGGCGACCTTGCGCACCTTGTCCGGCGCCGGCTGCAGGTCATCGATGACCACCGCCGGTTCGCCCACCTCACGCAGCTTCTTCGCCAGCTCAGTGTGGCGGCGCAGGCTGTTGCCGAGGAACAGCGAGCCCTGCAGGCTCAGCACGCCCTCCACGCCAGTGGTGCGATTGAACAGGAACTGGTGCGGGGCAGCCAGGCCGGCCTGGGTGCTGGTATTGGTCGGCGCGGCGAACACCTGCTTGTCCAGTCCCAGCGCCTCGATCACCGCGATCACGTCGTCACCACCGGCAATGATGCGGCTGGTATCGGCCACCTCGACGTCGGCGCCGTCATCGGAATGCACCTGGGCCGGCAGCACAGCCTTCTGATCGCGCACGGCCGGCATATCGGTGCCGGCCACGCGCTGCCAGCCAGCCGGCAACGCAACTTCGCCAGCCGCGGTTGCGGTGGCGGGTTCAACCGGCTTGCCGCTGTCCGAGGGCGTCGATGAACCGCCACAGGCAGCCAGTGCCAGCGAGACAGCCAACGGAAGCGCACAGAGGCGCAGACGGGACGCGATGTTCATGCTCGTTCTCCTTGCTGGCAGGGCGACGCGCACGCCGCCCTGCCGTGTGACTTACTGCTTCGGGGTGATGCGGGTGATGCGGTCACCCTTCGGGTCTTCGGCGCCACGCGACTTGTTCACCGCGAACACGTTGCCCTTGCCATCGGCGCGGACGTGGTTCGGCAGCGTGCCGCCGTCGAGGTTGGCGACCACCTTGCCTTCACCATTCACCACGGTGACCGTGCCAGCGCCACGGTTGCTGACGTAGGCCAGGCCGGAAGCATCATCGAAGGCGACGTTCAGCGCGCCGGCGCCGACCGGCACATCGTGCAGCACCTTGCCGGCGGCCACATCGACGATCAGCAGGTTGTCGGTGCCCTGCGAGGCCACGTACAGGCGGTTGCGCGCTGCGTCGAAGGCCACGCCCGAGGCGCTGATCGAATTGCCCAGGTCGATGACCTTCTCGACCTTGCCGCTGGCCACGTCGATCACCGCCGCTTCCGGGGTGCCGATGCTGACGGTGAACAGCTTGCCGGCCTTCTCGTCCAGCACCAGGCTCATCGGGGTGAACTTGCCGTCATCCACGCCGGATTCCAGCGTCACTGCCGGCAGCTCCTTGAAGGTCTTGGCATCGAACACCGACAGGTGGTCTTCACCCGTGGCCGAGGCGAACACCTTGCCGTGGGTGCCATCGACCACCACGTCGCGCGCGTGCGGCACGGCATCGACCGGGAACTGATGGACCAGCGACAGGTCCTTCTGGCTGTAGACCGCGATGGAGTTCTGGCGGGTGTTGGTGACCCAGACATTGCCGTTGGTGTCATCCACGCCGACGCCGTAGACCGCGTACACCGCACCATTGGTGCTGCCCGGCACCTGCGCCGGGGTGATCGCCTTGGTCACCTTCAGCGACTTCGGGTCCAGCTTCAACAGCTGCGACTGGGTCACCGGCGGGCGGCCCACGGCCGAGGTCACGAATACCGCGTTGCTGGCGGCGCTGTAGGCGGACTGGTACAGGCCCGGCACCAGCTTGTTGGACTGGGTGGCGAACTGCGCCTGGCCGGACAGCGGCAGCTGCGGCGAGACGCGCAGCTTCAGCACGGTGGCTGCAGCCGGCTGGCTGGCGCGCACCACCACCGGGTGGGTACCCGGCACCGCGTCGGCCGGAATGCTCAGCTGGGTCTTGAAGTTGCCATCGGCATCGACCACCAGCGGCTGCGTGTTGAGCACGCTGTCGCCACGCAGCAGGCTGACTTTCTGGCCCGGCACGAAACCGCGACCGACCACGTCGGCAATGCTGCCGGGAACCACGTTCTCACCGCGCGAGACGACCTCGCCCTTGAAGGTGGCGTTGGCCGGCTGATCGAACACCGGCTGTGCGGTGGCGGTCACGGCCAGCAACAGGCCAGCGGCGAGAGAAGTGAGACGGAAAGACGGACGGAACGACATGGAAGGCTCCTTGCACACGTAGGCCGCGCCACGTGACGCGGGATTCATCGGTTGCCTGGGCCGCTGCACATCGGCAGCCTCGCCTGGGTAGTGGGGTCGCATGCCTTGGCATGCGAAGGGATTCATTCGGCGGCGTTGTCACCACCGTTGGGCGCGCCGTCACCGGCGCTGCGGTCGGTCACGCCATACAGCTCGTGCAGCGCAGCGTGGAACGACGCGGGCAGCATCGGGCCATGGCCGAGGCCGGGGAACTCGCGGTACTGCACGCGCATGCCCGGCAGCTTGCCCAAGCGCTCGGACAGCTGCATGGCAGCATCCGGGGTGGCCCCACCGATACGACGCAGGTGCGCGACCACGCGTGGGTTGTTCATGTCGCGCTTGCCGCGATCGCCGACACGCTCGGCACCGCCCAGCATCAGCCAGAGCTTTGCCGGCTGGCCATGCACGTTCTGCACGAACTGCTGTTCCGGATCACCCAGCGCCGCGCCCTGGCTCCACCACAGCGACGGACTGGCCGCCAGATAGGACTGGAAGGCGGCGGGACGGGTGTACAGCGCATTGAGCACGAACAACCCACCCAGCGAGTGGCCCCACAGCGCTTGCTGCTGCGTATCAATGCGTGCGCGGCGCTCGACTTCCGGCTTGATGCGGCGTTCGATCACATCCAGGAACGCGGCAGCACCACCGCCGACCGCCTGGGTCGTGCCGCTCTCATCGTCGGCACGGTCGATCCATGCGGTGTAGTCGCGGGTGCGCGCCTTGGAATCGATGCGCAGGTCGTTGTCGTAACCGATCAGCACCAGTACCGGCGGCGCCTTGCGTGCCGCCAGCTCGGCCAGCAACGGCTGGTCCAGCACCATCGCCACCGCATTGCCATCCAGCGCGTACAACACCGGCAGCGGCGCCTTGCCGGCCTTGGCCGGGATCGCCACATTCACCCGCCAGCGGCGTTGCTGGTCAGGGCTGTCCACCACGAACTGCTCGAAGCGATAGCTCGCCGCCGGCTCGTCGAGCACGGTGTGGCCGATCTTCTGCAGCGGATTGCGCTGCTGGGCATGGGCGTACGGGGTGGCCAGGAGCAGACCCATCATCAAGGCGGCCAGGCCGCGGGCCAACCGGCCCCGGCGCGAAGGCAGGACGAAATGCTTCATCAGCGGCGGCAGAAGCGGCCCACGGCCGCCGGTTCACAAGGGACCGCAGTCTACCTCAAACGCGAATGATTATCACATCGATCGAACGTCACGCTGTGTATCACGCGCGCGATGACCTGGTTGCGCCGGGCCCGGCATTTCCCCTATTTTGCCGGCCACCGGGGCATTGGATCGCCCCGCTTACAGCGCAGCCAGGGAAGGCGGGCAGCCTGCCGCCGACCAGGCCGCGTTCATCCGCGCCATGACTGCCATGGGATTGGATCCCATGATTGCGAGAACCCTTGAAGCACACCGCACTGATCGCCCTTACCCTCGGCCTGCTCGCCCCACTGGCCGCGCACGCCGCGCAGGATCTACCGTCGCTCTACCAGGCCTTTGAAGAGGCCGGCAATTCGACGTTGAGCATGGACCAACTCAACCAGACGGTGACGTTCACCGCCGTGGCACTGGGTGTTTCCAGCAACCTGGCGGGCGAACCGCTGATCGAGGCCGGCGACGACCAGGGCAATGTCCTGGCCCGGCTGACCACAGACGACGAACAGCAGGCGGCCAAGCTGGGCGCACTGGAAGAAGGCGCGACCTTCACCGCCAGCTGCACGTTGCAGTTCAGCTCGGGCACGGACTACCTGTCCTTCGGCGATTGCGCCATCAAGTAAAGACGAAGCCGGCGAGACGCCGGCTTCTTTTCTTTGCCTCTGTAGAGTCGAGCCATGCTCGACTCCCGCAGCCTCACGGCCCCGCGGGCACCGGACCGTACACGTTCTCCTGCGGCGTGCCCGGCAGCAGCGAGAAGATCATGATCACAATGCCACCGCCCGGCACCAGCGCCAGCAGGAACAGCCAGCCCGACTGATTGCAGTCATGCAGGCGGCGTACGGTCACGGCAATCAGCGGCACGATCGTGGCCAGCCACATCACGCCCAGCAGTACCACCATGCCGATCAGAATGCCGGCCAGCGCATCGGGGCTGTTGCGCAGGAGGATCGCCAGCACACCGGCGAGCAGCATCACCGCGGCTGCGACCAGGAACAGGAACAGCTGGTACATCCAGTACTCGCGGCGGTTGGCGCGGCCCTCGAACTGGGCGTAGCGCTTCAACGGCAGAATCATTTCCTGCACGGCATCGATCCTTGAAAGAGAAGCCGCGGAGTGTGCCAAATGCAGGCGCACAGGACAATGTGGCGACGAACCATGCTCGACTGCCATTGCCCCCTGTAGAGCCGAGCCATGCTCGGCTGCTGCTCCAGAAGGCACCCGTAACCCGCGCAAGAGCGAAGTCGAGCATGGCTCGACTCTGCAAGAGCTGGGTCAGCGGCCCTTTGCCGCCCTTGCCGCCTCGCGCTCGGCGCGTAGCCGATCCAGCTTTTCCTTCAGCTTGATTTCCAGGCCGCGTGGCACCGGGTTGTAATACACGCGCTCGCCCATCGCATCCGGGAAACCGGTCTGGTCCAGTGCGATGCCGCCTTCGGCGTCGTGGTCGTACTGGTACTCGGCGCCGTAGCCCAGCTCCTTCATCAGCTTGGTCGGCGCATTGCGCAGGTGCAGCGGCACCTCTTCGGTACCACTCTCGCGCACGTCGGCCTTGGCCTGGTTGAAGGCGGCATAGCCGGCATTCGACTTCGCCGTACTGGCCAGGTACAGCACCAACTGAGCGAACGCGAGTTCGCCTTCCGGACTGCCCAGCCGCTCGTAGATGTCCCAGGCCTCCAGCGCCATGCTCTGCGCACGCGGATCGGCCAGGCCGATGTCCTCGATCGCCATGCGAGTCAGCCGGCGCGCCAGGTAGGACGGATCGCAGCCGCCATCGAGCATGCGGGTCAGCCAGTACAGCGCGGCATCCGGGTTGGAACTGCGTACCGACTTGTGCAGCGCCGAGATCTGGTCGTAGAACTGCTCGCCGCCCTTGTCGAAGCGACGGGTGCGGTCGGCCAGCACCTGGGTCAGGGTCTGCGGGGTGATGCGACCACCCTCCCCGCCCGCCAGCTCGGCAGCGATTTCCAACAGGGTCAGCGCACGGCGCACGTCGCCGTCGGCGGCGGTCGCGATTTCCAGCAGCAGTTCGGGGGCGACCTCGATGCCCTCCTCGCCCAGGCCGCGCTCGCGGTCACCCAGCGCACGCTCCAGCGCCTCAACGATGTCTGTGGGCGAAACGCCCTCCAGCACATGCACGCGGCAGCGCGACAGCAGTGCGGAATTCAGTTCGAAGGACGGGTTCTCGGTGGTGGCGCCGACGAACAGGATGGTGCCGCGCTCGATGTGCGGCAGGAACGCATCCTGCTGCGCCTTGTTGAAGCGATGCACCTCATCCACGAACAGCACGGTGCGGCGGCCTTCGGCGAACCGTTGCGCCGCCTCGGCCAGCACCTGGCGCACTTCCGGCAGGCCGGACAGCACGGCGGAGATCGCACGGAACTCGGCGTCGGAATATTCGGCCAGCAGCAGTGCCAGCGTGGTCTTGCCGCAGCCCGGCGGCCCCCACAGGATCATCGAATGCACGCGACCGGACTCGACCGCGCGGCGCAGCGCGCTGTCCGGCGCCAGCAGGCGCTTCTGCCCGACCATCTCGTCGAGGGTGCGTGGGCGCATGCGCTCGGCCAGCGGGCGCAGATGTTCCCGATCAACGCTCAGCAGATCGGGGCCGGGGAAGGAAGTTGAACGATGTCTTGCCACCCGCTCATTGTACCGCGAGAGCGTGCCCACCAAGGTTGGCAGCCACCACGGCGGCCGGGCCATGATCGGTAGTGCCGGCCGCTGGCCGGCAGCCCAAAAGCGTGTCAACCAAGGTTGACACCCACCAAGGCACAGGCCGGATCAGTTACCGATGACGTCGGTGCCCTTCGGCGGGGTAAAGCTGAAGGTGCCGGCAGCAAAGCCCGGGTTGCGCTTCCAGCCGCTGAAGCTGATCACGGTGCGCTGGCCGACGGCGTCGGTGATCTCCATCTTGGCCAGGCCCTGGGCGTTGAAGCCCAGCGCGGCGTACTGGAAGCTGGCTTCGGTCTCACGCTTCGGCGACAGCGACAGCCACTGCAGGCCATCGCGCTGCGCGGCCTCTTCGCTGACGTCGTACTGCTGCTCCAGCAGCGCCGGGTTGATCAGCGCGGTCAGTGGGCTGTTCTGCTCTTCCTTGCCCTGCTCGCGAACAGTGGCCTGCTCCAGGTCCGGCTCGTACATCCAGACCTTCTTGCCGTCGGCCACGATCAGCTGCTCGTGCGGGCGCACGTACTCCCAGCGGAACAGGCGCGGCGCGGACAAGGCCACGCGGCCGCTGGTCGATTCCTTCACTTTGCCGCGGCTGTCGAACACCTGCTGGTTGAACTGGCCATCCAGGCCCTTCAGGCCACTGGTGAAGGTCTTCAGGTCATCGCGGGCGCCAGCCCAGGCGCTGCCGGCGGCGGCGCAGGCCACGGCCAGGGTGGTGGTGGCAAGGAAACGGCGGAAGCGGAAGTTCATGCGGGAATCCTGTGGGCGCGCGCGCCAGGAAAGGTGATTGCCAGTGTGCCCGGACAAAGATGAATGGGCGATCAGGGCGACATTATGCCGCCCCGAACGTCCATCGGCGATTCAGCCACCCGAGCCGGGCAGCTTGCCGTACAGCACCTGCCCACGGAAGCCGCGCCGCACTTCGCGGTACAGCGCGCGGAACGCCGGATAGTCCTGCGGCTGGCACAGCGCCTCTGGTCCACGCACCGCGTTCTGCTGCAACCGGTGATGCACGATCACGTCCTGGCCCTCGCGGCTCCAGTCCACCCGGTACTCGCCGGCGGCGTTGGCAAAACGCTGACTGGCCGGGATGGCGATGATCGGCGCATTGGCCGGGAACTGCAGGCGATAGGTTTCCTCGCGCAGGCTGGCATTGCAGTAGAACGGCGTCTCGTTGGCCGGCGCCGAGGCGGTGGCGTACAGGCCACGCACCGATTCGCCACCCGGCGGGTCCGGTACGGCCATGCCGCCGGCCACGCTGAAGTCGGCGTAGTCCTCGGCCTGGAAGGCCATGCGATAGCCGAACGGCCGGGTCAGGTCGACCGGCACGCCCTGGATCTGCAGCTGCCCTCGCCCATCGAAACCGGACGCGGCCATGATCTGCTCTTCAGCGCGCGCACGGTTCTGTGCGTTGAGCTGGGAGAACTGGGCGCGCATGCCGATCTCGGCGTTCTCGCCCAGCTTCGGAATGGTCTCGCCGCGCAGGTTGCCGTTGGCGTCGAAGGTGAAGCGCACTTCCATGGACGTGGCATTGCGCTGCGGCGTATTGGCCGGGGTGCGTGCCAGCGTGGCGTCGCGTGTACGCATCACCGGCGCACCGAGGTCGCCTTCCGGCAGCTGGCCGAAGCGCGCCCAGGCCGTGGTCGAATCCAGGTACAGATCGAACTCGGGAATGTAGGTGATGGCGTGGTTGAAGCGACCCAGCACCGGAATCTTCGGCAGTGTCGGGCCGCCACCGGCACCGATCAGCACCGGTGAGCTGGCGATGCCCTTGGCCGCCAGCAGCGCCTCCAGGATCGTCACATGGTCCTTGCAGTCACCGTAGTGGTTGTCGAGGATGCTCTGCGCGCTGTTGGGCTCCAGGCCGCCATTGCCCAGGTACACGGCCACGTAGCGGATGTTCTGCGCCACCCAGCGGTACAGCGCATCGGCCTGCTCGCGACGGTCGCTGATGCCAGCGGTGATCTCATCGGCCAGCGCCCGCAGTTCCGGCGTGACCTGCGCGGCCGGGCCGGCCTTGAGCTGGTAGGCGCGACCCATCTGCGACCAGTCACGATAGGTGCTGGCCATGATGTTCGGGCCGAACTCCCAGCCTGCCGCCGACCAGTTCTGCGCCGGCATGGCTTCGCGACGCTGGTAGCGCCAGCGCCACTGTGCCTGGCCGTTCTTCACCGTCGGGCGATCACTGCCCTGCACGCCGCGGCTGTCGACAAACATCGGCAGGTTGGCCGGCGCACTCAGGGTGACCTCGGCGTCCTCGTACTCGGTGAAGACATTGAAGGTCTCCCACAGGCCGAAGTAGCCCGGGAAGTACGGCGTGGCCTGGGTGCGGCGCACCTGGTAGTACAGGCGCGTGCCCGGCGCCAGGTTCGGGAATACGATCACCCGCACCTTGCGGTCGGCATACATCGCCGCCGAGGCGCTGGAATAACTCTCCTGGGTGTAGATGCGGTCGGCCGGCACGTCGCGGCGCTGGCCGTCGGCGGTGATCGTGTAAGCGCCGAGCACGTCCAGCGTCTCCATCTTCTCGCTGTAGCTCAGCCGCACCTGGCTGAACTGCTCGACGGAGGCCTTGGTCTTGAGCAGGACTTCGTAGGTTTCGGTCTGCACATTGCCCGCATCCGGCCGCACCTGGTAGTCGGCGCGGTAACGGACAATGCTGAAATTATTGCTGGCTTCGGTATCGCCGCTGGTGGAAGGCGGCGCCGTGGCGGGCGCGGAGGTGGCGGTGTCTGCCAGTGCCGGGCCGGCAGCCATCAGGGCTGCCAGCGCCAGTGCCAGCGCGCTTGGTACGGGGTGAAGCATGCGTCGGTTCCTTGGACGTCGTGGGGGATACGTCGGGTCTTACTTCGGCGGCGGCGGTGCCAGCACCGTGCGGTCGCCGTTGTGCTCGGGCGGACTGACCACGCCGGCCGCTTCCATGGCCTCGATCAGTCGCGCTGCACGGTTGTAGCCGATCTTCAGCCGGCGCTGAACGCCGGAAATCGAGGCACGGCGGGTCTCGGTGACCACCCGCAGCGCTTCGTCATACAACGGGTCGGACTCATCGCCGGCAGAGCTGTTCTCGGGCAGGCCAGTGGCACCGACGACCACGCCGTCGCCCATCGTCTGCACTTCGTCCAGCACGCCGTCGACATAATCGGCCGGGCCCATCGCCTTGAGGTGTTCGACCACGCGGTGCACTTCCTCGTCGGAGACGAAGGCGCCGTGCACGCGCTCGGGCATGGCGGTGCCCGGCGGCAGATACAGCATGTCGCCGTGGCCGAGCAGGGTTTCCGCGCCGGACTGGTCGAGGATGGTGCGCGAGTCGATCTTGGAGCTGACCTGGAAGGCGATGCGGGTCGGGATGTTGGCCTTGATCAGGCCGGTGATCACGTCCACCGACGGGCGCTGCGTGGCCAGGATCAGGTGGATGCCGGCCGCACGCGCCTTCTGTGCCAGGCGCGCGATCAGCTCTTCCACCTTCTTGCCGACGATCATCATCATGTCGGCGAATTCGTCGATGAAGATGACGATGAACGGCAGCGTCTCCAGCGGACGCGGCGCCTCGCCCAGTTCCGGGTTCGGCTTGAACAGCGGGTCCATCAGCGGCTGGCCGGCGTCCTGGGCTTCCTTCACCTTCTTGTTGAAGCCGGCCAGGTTGCGCACGCCCACCGCGCTCATCAGCTTGTAGCGGCGCTCCATCTCGGCCACGCACCAGCGCAGGCCGTTGGCGGCCTCCTTCATGTCGGTGACCACCGGCGCCAGCAGGTGCGGGATGCCCTGGTAGACGCTCAGTTCGAGCATCTTCGGGTCGATCATCAGCATCCGCAGGTCTTTCGGCGAGGCCTTGAACAGCAGGCTCAGCACCATCGCGTTGACCGCCACCGACTTGCCCGAACCGGTTGTACCGGCCACCAGCAGGTGCGGCATGCGCGCCAGATCGGCCACGGTCGAGCGGCCAGCGATGTCCTTGCCCAGCGCCAGGGTCAGCACGCTGGCCGATTTGTCGTACTCCTTCGAACGCAGCAGCTCGGAGAGGTAGATCATCTCGCGGGTGACGTTGGGGATTTCCAGGCCGATCACCGACTTGCCCGGAATCACGTCGACCACGCGCACCGACTTCACCGACAGGCCGCGCGCGATGTCCTTGTCCAGCGAACTGATCTGGCTGACCTTGATGCCCGGCGCAGGCTCGATCTCGAAGCGGGTGATGACCGGGCCGGGGTTGGCGCCGACCACCTGGGCGTCGATGCGGAAGTCCTTCAGCTTGAACTCGATCTGCCGCGACAGCGCGTCCAGGGTTTCCTTGTCGTAGCCCACCGGCTGCGGCTTGGGGTCGTCCAGCAGGGCCAGCGGCGGCAGGTCCGATCCGTCGCCGTTGACGCCCCGGAACATCGGGATCTGCGTGTCGCGCTTGGCCCGGTCACTCTTCTCGATCACCGGCTCCGGGCGTGGCTCGATCTTCACCGGCTCGCGCTTGGCGCGCACCTCGGCATCAGCCTTGCGTACCTCCTGGCGTTCCTCGCGCATCACCCGGGTCTGCTGCCACTCGGTGACTTCTTCCTTCTTGCGTGCCAGCAACGGCGCCAGCGACATCACGCCGCGGCCGATCTTCTCCATCACCGTGAACCAGGACAGCCCGGTGGCGAGGGTGATCGAGGCCAGCAGCAGCACCAGCACGAACAGGTTCGCGCCCAGCGCACCGAAGCCCACCGTGAGCGAATTGCCGACCAGCTTGCCGAGGATGCCGCCGGCACTGGAGACATCGCCACTGAACAGGCGCACATGCAGGAAGCCGGTGCCGGCGATCAGGAAACCGACCAGGCCAACCAGGCGCAGCGCTGGGTCCAGATCGTTCTCGCCCTTGCTCTCGCGCTTGAGACCGAACATGGCGATCCACGCCAGCGCGCCCAGCACCACCGGCAACAGGAAGGCGATGTAGCCGAACAGCTGCAGCAGCACGTCGGCGATCCAGGCGCCAGCGCGGCCGCCGAGGTTGTGCACCGGCGCGACCACGCTGCCGGTGTGCGACCAGCCCGGGTCGGTCGCTGAATAGGTGAACAGACTGGCCGCCAGGTACAGCAGCGCCGGCGCGATGGCGATCAGGCCAAGGTCGCGCCAGAGGCGTTGGCGGCGTGGATTGTCGGTCGTCGCCGCCGCGGCCGTGCGACGTGACGCCTTGCTGTCGTCGGACTTGGAGCGTTCGGGGACCTGCTTCGCCACCTTAGACCATACCTTTGGAATGCGCTGTTAGTGATTGATAATAAATGAGACGGCGTCAGTTTTCAGTTATGCGACGTCCGACGGGGCAATCAGAGGGCCGGAACCACTGCTGGATGACGGCGTTCTGTTCATCGGCTTGAATCGCCCTGCCCCAGCCGCCACTCTATGACCAGCCACGGATGCTGCGCAAACATCGCCAGCGCCTTGTCCCATCTACCTTTTCGCGAGTCTACATGAGCACCAGCCTGCCCTCCCGCCACCAGCGCCTCGTCATCCTCGGTTCCGGCCCGGCCGGTTGGACCGCCGCCGTCTACGCCGCCCGCGCCAACCTGAAGCCGGTCGTCATCACCGGCCTGCAGCAGGGCGGCCAGCTGATGACCACCACCGAGGTGGACAACTGGCCGGGCGACGCCCACGGCCTGATGGGCCCGGACCTGATGGCGCGCATGCAGGCCCATGCCGAGCGCTTCGAGACCGAGGTCATCTTCGACCACATCCACACCGCCGATGTGTCGCAGCGCCCGTTCAAGCTGATCGGCGACAGCCACGAGTACACCTGCGATGCCCTGATCATCGCCACCGGCGCCACCGCCAAGTACCTGGGCATCCCGACCGAGGACGAGTTCAAGGGCCGCGGCGTGTCTGCCTGCGCCACCTGTGACGGCTTCTTCTACCGCGACCAGGACGTGGTCGTGGTCGGCGGCGGCAACACCGCCGTGGAAGAGACGCTGTACCTGTCCAACATCGCCCGCAAGGTCTACCTGGTCCACCGCCGCGACACGCTGAAGGCGGAAAAGATCATGCAGGACAAGCTGTTCAAGAAGGTGGCCGAAGGCAAGATCGAGACCGTCTGGCACCACCAGGTGGAAGAAGTGCTGGGCAATGATGCCGGCGTGACCGGCGTGCGCGTGAAGTCCACCCTGGACGGCAGCACCCGCGACATCGACGCCCACGGCTTCTTCGTGGCCATCGGCCACCACCCGAACACCACCCTGTTCGACGGCCAGCTGGCGATGAACAACGGCTACCTGGAAATCCGCTCGGGCCTGGGCGGCAACGCCACCCAGACCTCGGTGGAAGGCGTGTTCGCCGCCGGCGACGTGGCCGACCAGCACTACCGCCAGGCGATCACCTCGGCCGGTTTCGGCTGCATGGCCGCACTGGACGCCGAGCGCTACCTGGACGCGCAGGGCAAGGCCAGCTGAGTCGCTGACCGTACCGTGCAGCGTCGAGCCATGCTCGACCCAGGCAAAAGGCCGACGCCAACGCGTCGGCCTTTCTGTTTCATCTGCCCTATCCTTCGCCCATGCCTTACCCCCGCTTCCTCGACTCCCTGCAGTCCATTGCCGCCACCGACTGGGACGCCCTGCACGACGGCCGCAACCCCTTCGTCAGCCACGCCTTCCTCTCGGGCCTGGAACAGCATGGCTGCCTGCGCGAGGACTGGGGCTGGCAGCCCCGGCACTTCACATTGTGGGAGGGCAACACGCTGGCCGGCGCCATTCCGGGCTACCTGAAGACCAACTCGCACGGCGAGTTCGTGTTCGACCACGCCTGGGCCAACGCCTATGCCCGCCACGGCCGCGACTACTACCCGAAATGGCTGGGCGCGGTGCCGTACTCCCCGGTCACCGGCCCGCGCCTGCTGGCCCGTCATGATTCAGAGCGCGCCGCATTGCTGTCGGCGTTGCGTGACGCATTGCCGGCACTGGGCGTGTCGTCGGCCCACATCAACTTCCATACCGCCGGCGACGAGGCGCTGTTCGCCGATGACTGGCTGCTGCGCGAGGATGTGCAGTTCCAGTGGCAGAACCCGGGCGACTGGTCCACGTTCGAACAGTTCGTCGGCGCGATGGACCACAAGCACCGCAAGAACATCCGCCAGGAACGGGCCAAGGTCACCCGCCAGGGCATCACCTTCCGCGTAGTACATGGCGACGAGGCCAGCCGCGCCGACCTGCAGGCGATGTACCGCTTCTATCTGCAGACCTTCCTCGAGTACGGCAATGCCCCAGCGCTGACCGAGACCTTCCTGCGCCATCTGGCGATAACCCTGGGGCGCGGGCTGGTGCTGTTCCTGGCCGAACAGGACGGCGAGCCGATTGCCGGCGCCCTCTGCCTGCGCGGCGGCGACACGCTGTACGGCCGCTACTGGGGCGGCGCCACCCTGCCCGGCCTGCACTTCGAAGCCTGCTACTACCAGGGTATCGAGTACTGCCTGCGCGAAGGACTGAGCCGATTCGAACCCGGCGCACAGGGCGAGCACAAGCTTGCACGCGGCTTCCTGCCCACATTGGTGCGCAGCCGGCACTGGGTGGCCGACATGGAATTCGCAGAAGCGCTGCTGGACTGGTGCCGGCAGGAGCGGCGCGATGTGCGGCGCTACCAGCAGGCATTGCAGGGGCATGGGCCGTTCCGCGTAGAGCCTTAGAGTCGAGCTTGCTCGACTGGCGCGGTGCCGAAAAGCGTGCCAACCAAGGTTGGCACCTACCAGGGCAATGAGGCGTGCCAACCAAGGCTGGCACCTACGAGGGCGATGGCGAGGGCGCTGTGCTCAGGTGCACTGCCAGAAGTGCCCGCTCACCCGGCACTTCGCACACCAGAACGTGTAGAGCATGCCGCCACTGCCCCAGAGCAGCGCGCCTCCACCGGTGGTCGGCAGTGTCGAATCCAGCTGCATCACGAACGGCATCTCCTCGCCGCAATCGATGCACGCCGGGTACCACGCACTCTGCACCCAGCTTGGTGCGCCACCCACACGCGACAGGTTCTGCCGATGATTGGACTGGCCCCAGTCCTGTTGCTGCCAGCGCGCGCTTTCGAGCGCCACCAGGCCCACCTCGGCCCGCATCAGGTCGCCACTGTCGGTGGGCGTATTCGGCACCTCGCGGTGCTGGCTGGGATGGCAGACGGGCAGACCGTCGGCATCGTGGCGATAGAAACGCACGGGCGGGTCTTCCCAGCCGCAGCAGTCCAGGCACAGCCCCAGCGTGATCTCGCCCGACGCGCCCGGCTGCAGCGCGGCAGCATCGGTCCGCAGCAGGCGCTGCAGCGGCGCATGGCAGTTGCCACACAGCGCTTCCAGTGGTCCTCCCATGTGCCCGGCGTAATGCACCTGCCCACCATTCCAGGTCGGGTGCAGGCGCCAGATGCGCCTGCGCCAGCTCGGCTCGTCCGCCTGCTGCGCGCGATGCTGTTCGCGGCCGAAGCGGAAGTGCAATGGCCGCTCGCCATGCAGGCGACGCGGCTGCGGACCTTCGGCGACGCCGGCCCAGTGCGCCCAGACCTCGGCATCCAACCGCCCCCAGTCGACCAGGTAGCCGCGAGCAATGGCGTAGGTCTCGGGCTGGGCGGCGAGCAGCAGCGCCCTGGCCCGCGCCATTTCGCGATCATCATCGGCTTCGGCCAGGATCTGCGCCCAATGCGCGGCCGTCGCGCTGGGCAGGCCCTGCCAGACCTGCGCGGCCAACTGCACCTCATCCTCACTGGCGACCGCCAGCAATGCCTCCCAATCGTCCTGCAGCACCTGCGGCGCCTGATAGCTGGCGAACTCCATCACGCTCGTCAACACGTCACCGCGCTCGCCTGCGCGATAGCGGCGCCACGCGTCGGTCGCGATCGCGGGCACCGCGCCATCCGGCAGCAGGTCCAGCGCCATGTCGAGGAAGGCCGAGCTCGGCGAAGGCCGCGCCAGCGCCTGCAGCATCAACTCTCCCAGCCGACGCGGCTGTTCAGTGGCCAGCGACAGCAGCATGCCTTGGCTGTCGTTGCGCGTGCGCGGGGCGTCATGCAGGTCGAGGATGGCGCTGATCGAGTCACTCATTCGGAGGCTCCTTGCCGGTGAACAGTGATGGTGCCAGACATCACGAATCACCACGACGAATACAATGGCCCCATGACCCGCCAGCTGCCCTGGCGCCTGGCCGACGCGCCGGACGCCCCCTTCCCGCCGGCCGAGACCGCCCTGCGCCAGCCCGATGGCCTGCTTGCGGTGGGCGGCGACCTGCATCCGGTGCGCCTGCTCAACGCCTATGCCGGCGGCATCTTCCCGTGGTTCAGCGAGGGCGAGCCGATCCTGTGGTGGTCGCCGGACCCACGCATGGTGTTCCGCACCGATGGCGTGCACCTGTCCAGCCGCTTCCGCCGCCAGTTGCGCAGCAGCACGTGGGAGGTCACCGCCGACACCGCCTTCAGTCGTGTGATGCGCGCCTGCGCCGCGGCGCCGCGGCCCGGCCAGGACGGCACGTGGATCAGCCCGGCGATGGTCGAGGCCTACAGCCAACTGCACGACCTTGGCTTCGCCCATTCCCTCGAAGTCTGGGATCGGCAGACATTGGTCGGCGGCATCTACGGCGTCGCGATCGGCGCCATGTTCTTCGGCGAGAGCATGTTCAGTGGCGCCAGTGGCGGCTCCAAGATCGCCCTGGCCGCGCTGGCAGCCACCCTGCGTGGCTGGGGCTGGGAACTGATCGATGCCCAGGTGGAGAATCCGCACCTGCTGCGGATGGGCGCCGAGCACCTGCCGCGCGCGGACTTTCTGGAGCACGTCCGTCAGGCCGTACACCGTGACGGCCGTGAAGGTCCCTGGACCCAGGCGGTAGGACGCTTGCCAGCACGGCGTTTGGCCGGGGGTTAACACAAACTTTGCAAGCCGGGCCCATCACGCGTAAAATACCGCGCCTTAGGCCCAGCGTGGCCGTTTTCTGAACCGCACAGGACTACATGTCGAAAGACGATTCCATCGAGTTCGAGGGCACCGTCAGCGAGACGCTGCCGAACACCACTTTCCGCGTTCGTCTGGAAAATGGGCACGAAATCATCGCCCACATCTCCGGCCGCATGCGCAAGAACTACATCCGCATCCTCACCGGTGACCGGGTCAAGGTTGAAATGACCCCGTACGACCTGACCAAGGGTCGTATCACCTACCGCATGAAGTAAGCGGTCGGCGCCTGGCGCCACTTCGACAGGGCCGGCCTTGCTGCTGGCCCTTTGTCGTGCGCGGAAGAAAATTCCAGGCTTCACCCGCAACGCATATTCGTCGTTGTCTGAAATCCAGCGTCGCGCCGGATGGCTAGACTCAACACGTTCTTCACACTGGGCGTTGCGCGCATGACCTATCTGATCGTACTGGACCCGCAGTCCGTCACCAGCCGCTGCTATGCCAGCAAGGGACCGGATGGCACCTGGTTCGGTCAACCCTGCCTGGTCTGCACCAGCATGGACGCATCGCACCCGCTGTACCTGGCCGTGCAGCGTGAGATCCCGCATCTGGGTGGCACCCTCAAGCAACGCCTGCACATTCCGCACGAGGCGGTCGCTTTCGTCATCGAGGATGGCGGCGACCAGGGGCGACAGCAGGGATTCCGTTCGATCGCGGCCTGACGCCGCCAAAGGTCATCGTGACCGAACTCACCGTGGCGTCGGTCAGCCCCGCTTGAGGCAGATTCGCATTTGCAGCGACAGCGGCATCGTGGGATCCGATCCAGTCCGGATCGCCACCCCACCCGATCATGAACGCCCTGCTCCCGCACGTCCTGCTGCCGGCAGTTCTGCTGGTCAGCCTCCCCCTGTCGGCGCCCGCCGCCGAACCCGCCAGACCCTCCACCGCGGCCGAGTGCATCGCCCTCGGCACCAGCCGCGACATCCGCCCCTCCAGCACGGAACGCGAAGTGCTGCTGCGCGACGGCAACAACCACTATCGGGTCCACCTGCAGAAGCGCTGCCTCGGCGCCGCCGCCTCGGCCAGGTACGTCTTCTTTACACCCGGCACGCCCGAGCAGATCTGTGGCGATGCTCGCAGCACGCTGCAGACCGACAGCAACCACTGCACCGCGACCCGGATCGAACCGGTCGATGCGGCAACCTTCAAGCGCCTGGCCCAGCAGGGACGTTGAAGGGCGGATACGCAACAAGGGCGGCCGAAGCCGCCCTTGTTTTCCAACCGCACCCGGCATCGATCCGGTGCTGCCTTACTCCACCGTCACCGGCAGCAGCCGCTCCGGCTCGGCCTGGGTCTCGACCACCAGCTCGTCGTCGCGGACATCGATGCTGACCTTGCCACCGTTGACCAGCTTGCCGAACAGCAGCTCGTCGGCCAGCGGACGCTTGATCTTGTCCTGGATCACCCGGGCCATCGGGCGCGCACCCATCAGCGGGTCGAAGCCGTGGTGGGCCAGCCAGTCGCGCGCGGTCGGCGTGGCCGACAGGCTGACGTGCTTGTCCTGCAGCAGCATCTCCAGTTCGATCAGGAACTTGTCGACCACGCGCAGGATGTGCTCGAAGCCCAGCGCTTGGAACTGCACCACCGCGTCGAGGCGGTTGCGGAATTCCGGGGTGAAGCTGCGGCGGATGGTCTCCATCGCGTCGGTGGCATGGTCCTGCTTGGTGAAGCCGATCGAGCGCCGCGAGGCCTGCGCCGCACCGGCATTGGTGGTCATCACCAGCACCACGTTCTTGAAGTTGGCTTCACGACCGTTGGTATCGGTCAGCACGCCGCGGTCCATCACCTGCAACAGGATGTTGAAGATGTCCGGGTGCGCCTTTTCGATTTCGTCCAGCAGCAGCACGCAGTGCGGCGTCTTGACGATCTTCTCGGTCAGCAGGCCGCCCTGGTCGAAGCCGACGTAGCCCGGAGGCGCACCGATCAGGCGGCTGATCGAATGTGGCTCCATGTACTCGGACATGTCGAAGCGGACCAGCTCGATGCCCAGCTGCAGCGCCAGCTGCTTGGTCACCTCGGTCTTGCCGACACCGGTCGGACCGGCGAACAGGAAGTTGCCGATCGGCTTTTCCGGATTGCCCAGGCCGGAGCGCGCCAGCTTGATCGCCGAGGACAGTGTCTCGATGGCCGGGTCCTGGCCGAAGATCACCATCTTCAGGTTGCGCTCCAGGTGCTGCAGTACATCCTTGTCGGTGGCGCTGACCTGCTTGGTGGGGATGCGCGCCATTTTGGCGACGATCGCCTCCACTTCCTCGACGTCGATCAGCTCCTTGCGCTGGCCTTCCGGCAGCAGGCGCTGACGGGCGCCCGCCTCGTCGATCACGTCGATGGCCTTGTCCGGCAGCAGGCGGTCGCCGATGTGCTTCACCGACAGGTCAACCGCCGCCTGCAGCGCCTCGTCGGAATAGGTCACGCCGTGGTGCAGCTCGTACTTGGACTTCAGCCCCTGCAGGATCTCGTAGGTCTCGCCGACGGTCGGCTCGACGATGTCGATCTTCTGGAAGCGGCGGGCCAGCGCCCGATCCTTCTCGAAGATGCCACGGTATTCCTGGAAGGTGGTCGAGCCGATGCAGCGCAGCTCGCCGGAGGCCAGCGCCGGCTTGATCAGGTTGGACGCATCCATGGTGCCACCCGACGCCGAACCGGCACCGATGATGGTGTGGATCTCGTCGATGAACAGCACCGCATTGGGCACCTTCTTCAGCGCGGTCAGCACGCTCTTCAGGCGCTTCTCGAAGTCGCCACGGTACTTGGTGCCAGCCACCAGCGCGCCCAGGTCGAGCGAATAGATCACCGCGTCGGCCAGCACGTCGGGCACCGAGCCCTCGACGATGCGGCGGGCCAGGCCTTCGGCAATTGCGGTCTTGCCCACGCCGGCCTCACCCACGTACAGCGGGTTGTTCTTGCGGCGGCGGCACAGGACCTGGATGGTGCGCTCGATCTCGTCGGCACGGCCGACCAACGGGTCAATGCGACCGGCCCGGGCCTGTTCGTTGAGATTGCTGGCGAACTCGGTCAGGGCATCGCCCTTCGGCTCACCCTCCCCGCCTTCCATGCGGCTCTCGCCCTCGGAGGAAGAGGACGGCTGCTCGCCCTCCTCGCCCAGCTTGGCGATGCCGTGGGACAGGTAATTGACCACATCCAGCCGGGTCACATCCTGCTGGTTGAGGTAATAGACGGCGTGCGAGTCCTTTTCGCCGAAGATGGCGACCAGCACGTTGGCGCCGGTGACCTCCTTCTTGCCCGAGGACTGCACGTGGTACACGGCTCGCTGCAGCACACGCTGGAAGCCCAGGGTCGGCTGGGTATCGCGGCCGTCATCTTCGGCCAGGCGGGACACGGAGGCCTCGATGGCCTGCTCCAGCTCCTGGCGCAAGCGTTCGGTGTCAGCACCGCAAGCCTTCAGTACGGCCTGGGCGGACGGGTTGTCGAGCAGTGCCAACAGCAGGTGTTCGACCGTCATGAACTCATGCCGGGCCTCACGGGCGCGCTTGTAGCACTGGCCGATGGTGTGTTCGAGGTCTTTGCTGAACATGGATTACTCCGGCGGCAGATGGGGACAATATGCGGCCTGACTACGCGTTTTCCATCACCCTAGCGGATTGCTGCGTTCAGATGGCGTTAGCGGTACAGATTGCTTGATCTTCATTCACTCCAGGACAGCCCGCCCAGCATGAGCGAACCCTACCTGAGCCGCTGGCGATTGCGGCGTGATGGCGCGGCCATCGAGACGCCCCATGCCCGCCTCTGGCCGGTGCTGACCGCCGCCGGCGAAGCGGCGATGCTGAAGGTCAGCAGCGAAACCGAGGAGCAGAACAGCCATCGCCTGCTGCGCTGGTGGGACGGTGACGGCGCCGCCCGCCTGCTGGCCCACGAGGGGCCGGCGATCCTGATCGAGCGGGCCCACGGCGACTCGCTGCGGCAACGCTCGATCGACGGCGACGATGACGCCTGCACCACGATCCTGTGCCAGGTCCTGCAGCGGCTGCACCGGCCACGGAGCGCGCCGCCAGACGACCTGGTCTGCCTGCGTACATGGTTCGTCGACCTGCTGCAGCCAAGGGCGGCGCTGCCGCCACTGCTGGAACAGTGCAGATCACTGGCGGAGGGACTGCTGCAGCAGGAACAGGAGATCCGACCGCTGCACGGCGACCTGCATCACGACAATGTGCTGGATTTCGGCGCGCGGGGCTGGCTGGCGATCGACCCGAAGCGGCTGCTGGGCGATCGCGCGTTCGATTACACGACGCTGTTCAGCAACCCTGACCTGTGCGGACCGGGCATCCACGTCGCGACACGGCCCGAGCGGTTTGCCGCGCGGCTGGAGCGGGTCAGCGCACTGGCAGGGCTGGAGCGCACGCGCCTGCTGCGCTGGATTGCGGCCAGCATGGCACTGTCTGCGGTATGGTTCCGGGATGACGGTGACCCGGCCGAGGTCGACGAGGCGGTGGCACGAATGGCGCTGGAGGCGTTGGCGGAGGGGTGATCCGCGCCTGGCAGGCGCCCATGCTGGTGGGCAAGCGCGCCCGGACAGGCCTCATGCCCTGGTAGGTGCCCACCTTGGTGGGCACGCTCCTGCGGGCCGGGCCGATACGCCCGGACGAGAACCGGCAGCGGTCAGGCCTTTTCCATCGTGCACAGCAGCGGGTGCTGGTTCATCCGCGAGTACTCGTTGACCTGGGCGACCTTGGTCTCGGCCACTTCGCGGGTGAACACCCCGCACACGCCGCGGCCACGGGTATGGACGTGCAGCATCACCTGCGTGGCCTTGTCCAGGTCCATGCTGAAGAACTGCTGCAGCACGTCCACCACGAAATCCATCGGGGTGTAGTCGTCGTTGAGCAGCATCACCTGGTAGAACGGCGGCGGCGCCACTTCCGGGCGCGCGGGTTCTACGGCAACGCCGTGCTCGTGATGGGAATCGGGGGAAGACTCATGGGGCATCTGCCCATTATAGAGGCTCGGGCGAACCTGCGTCGGCCTGCCGCAGATTGGACGGCACGCACGGCCACCGTCACAATTGCACCTTCTCTCAGTACTGTTTCACAGGATCTTCATGAAAAGGACCCTTCTCTCCACCCTGCTGATCGCCCTGGCCGCCACCGGTTCCGCTGCCGCAGCGGACGCCGACAAGGCCGTGGCGCGCCACCTGGACAAGCTGGGCTACACCTACGAAGTCGACGAGGACGGCGACTACCGCATGGTCTTCGACGTCGAGGGTGATCGCACCCAGATGGTCTACGTGCGTTCGTCGGTGGAGGATTTCGGCAGCCACAACATCCGCGAGATCTGGTCGCCGGCTTACAGCTCCAAGACCAAGCAGTTCCCGGTGGCCGTGGCCAACCGCCTGCTGGAAGATTCGCAGGACGCCAAGATGGGCGGCTGGGTAAAGCAGGACACCACCGCCATGTTCGTGGTGAAGATCGACGCCGATGCCACTGCCGACCAGCTCAGCGACGCCATCGATGCGGCCATCCGCACCGCCGACGCGATGGAGCTGGAACTGACCAAGAAGGACGAGTTCTGAGTTGAACGCCACGCCGGACCCGCGCTGGGCACCGCACGCCACCGTCGCCACGGTGGTGATCGACGGCGGCCGCGTACTGCTGGTCGAGGAGACCATCGACGGCCGCCAGGTGCTGAACCAGCCGGCCGGCCATCTCGAGCCGGGCGAAAGCCTGGCCGAGGCGGCCCTGCGCGAGACCCGCGAGGAAACCGGCTGGACGGTGCAGCTGACCCACTTCATCGGCTGCTACCAGTGGACGGCCGGCGACGGCACCACCTTCCTGCGCTTCTGCTATGCGGCGCGTCCGGTCTCGCACGACCCGGCGCAGCCGCTGGACACCGGCATCGATCGCGCGCTGTGGCTGACCCCGGCCGAGCTGCAGGCCGCTACGGAGCGCCTGCGCAGCCCGCTGGTCTGGCAGGTGGTGGCTGATTTCCTGGGTGGCCAGCGCCATTCGCTTTCGCTGGTCCGGGAGGTCGCATGAGCACTCCGCGCGTGATGGTGGGCGTCTCTGGTGGTGTCGACTCTTCGGTCGCCGCCTGGCGCCTGGTGCAGCAGGGTGAGGCCGTGGCCGGCCTGTTCATGCAGAACTGGGCCGACGATGGCAGCGGCGACTGCCGCGCCGAGGACGACCGCCGCGATGCCGTGGCGGTGTGCGGCCTGCTCGGCATTCCCTTCCACTTCCGCGATTTTTCCAGCGAGTACTGGCAGGGTGTGTTCGAGCACTTCCTGGCCGAGTACGCGGCCGGCCGCACCCCGAACCCGGACGTGCTGTGCAACCGCGAAGTGAAGTTCAAGCACTTCCTGGATGCCGCCCGCGAGCTGGGCGCCGAGCGCATTGCCACCGGCCACTACGCGCGGGTGACCCAGCGCGGCCACCAGTGGCTGCTGCTGCGTGGTGCCGACCGCTCCAAGGACCAGAGCTACTTCCTGCACCAGTTGGGTCAGGAGCAGCTGGCGGCCACCCTGTTCCCGATCGGCGACCTGGAAAAGACCGACCTGCGCCGGATCGCGCGTGACGTCAGCCTGCCGACCCACGCCAAGAAGGACTCCACCGGCATCTGCTTCATCGGCGAGCGCGACTTCCGTGAATTCCTTGGCCGTTACCTGCCAGCCAAGCCGGGCCAGATCCTCGACCCGGCCGACGGCAGCGTGATTGCCGAGCATCCGGGCGTGTTCTATTTCACCCTCGGCCAGCGCGAGGGCCTGAACATCGGCGGCGTGCGCGGCCGCCCGGCCGCGCCGTGGTACGTGGTTGGCAAGGATGTGGCCAGCAACGTGCTGTACGTGGACCAGGACCGCGACAGCAAGTGGATGCTGTCCGACCGCCTGCGTTCGGAAACCGCGCACTGGATTGCCGGCGCGCCGCCGGCACGGCGCTTCGAATGCACCGCCCAGACCCGCTACCGCCAGCCCGACGAGCCGTGTACGGTCGAGGTGCTGGACGATGGCAGCGTGCTGGTCACCTTCGCGCGCCCGCAGCGTGCCGTCACTCCCGGCCAGTCGCTGGTGCTGTATGACGGTGACGTGTGCCTGGGTGGCGCGGTGATCGCCGCCACCGATGCGCCGCTGGAACAGCGCCTGCGCACCACCCCTTCCCCTTTTGAGGTAATCGCTGCATGAGTTTCACTGTCGACGACCGCGTCCTGGCTTTGGCCGGCATTGCCCAGGCCCTGCAGCAGGTACGCCGCATCGCCGATACCGGCCATTCCGACGCCGCTGCCGTGCGCACCGCCGTGGACAGTGTGTTCCGCGTCGACGCGTCTTCGCCGCAGGAGGTGTTCGGTGACCGCCATGCATTGAAGGCTGGGCTGCGCCTGCTGCACAACTACTTCCGCAGCCAGGGCCAGGACCCGATCCTGCCCAAGCTGGCCCTGTCAGTGCTGCAGCTGGAGCGCCGCTTCGTGCAGGACGGCGCCACCGTGAACAAGGTCGCCTCGGGCATCGAACGCGCCCAGCGCCAGGCCGTCGAGCTGGGCGACAGTGGCCACCCGGACGTGCTGGCCAGCCTCGGCGGCCTGTACGCGGACACCATCAGCCACCTCAAGCCGCGGGTGATGGTCCAGGGCAATCCGCACTACCTGGGCCAGGCCGGCGTGGTCGCCGAGATCCGCGCCCTGCTGCTGGCCGCGGTGCGTTCGGCGGTGCTGTGGCGCCAGCTGGGCGGCAGCTACTGGGACTTCCTGTTCAGCCGCAAGGCGATGATCGAGGCTGTGGACCGGCAGCTGGCCTAAGCCCCATGGGGTCAGAGCCCTTTTCCATGGAAAAGGGATCCGACCCCGCCTGCCGCCAACCCGGGGTCGGATCCCTTTCCGGCAAGGAAAGGGCTCTGACCCCAAAGCCGCCGAGGCGTCGGAAAACCGGCGCATTCAGAATGCACTTCGAGGCACATCGACGTTAAAGAGAAAGGGGGTACGGCCGATACATCCTCCGTGCACCTCCCGAGAACGTCCATGTACTCACGCATTTTCATCCGTCTGGCCGCCCCCCTGGCTCTGACCCTGCTGCTCCCCTTCGCCATCGGTTTCGAATGGCCGGCCGCCCTGCGCTGGGCGATCCTGACCACGATGACGCTGAGCTGGCTCGGCTTTGCGTGGTGGACCACCCGCGCCCAGGCGCACCGTTCCCCGGAACACGCCCGTGTCCTGCGTGAACAGGACCAGCTGCTGACCGAACTGCGCAACTTCGTCGGCAACGAGATCGACGGTTCGCGTGGCGAAGTGGAACGCGCCCGTGACCTGATCCGCCAGGCGGTGTCCAGCCTGGGCGGCAGCTTCGACGCCATGAACCGCAAGTCGCGCCAGCAGAGCCAGGCCCTGTCGCGCATCGTCGATCGTGCCGGTGATGAAGGCAATGCCGGCCTCGACGTTGCCCGTTTCGCCCAGCACGCCAGCCACCGCATGGAGCAGCTGGTGGAAGCACTGGAACAGGTGAGCGGCCAGAGCAGCACCACCGTGCAGCACATCGACCAGATGGCGCAGCACCTGGATGGCATCTTCGCGCTGCTGGAAGACGTCAAGTCGATCGCCGACCAGACCAACCTGCTGGCGCTGAACGCCGCCATCGAAGCCGCGCGTGCCGGTGAAGCCGGTCGTGGCTTCGCGGTAGTCGCCGACGAAGTGCGCAACCTGTCCGAGCGCTCGACCACGTTCAACGAGCAGATCCGCAAGCTGGCGCACAGCTCCAAGGACGCCATTGCCAAGGTGCGCGAGACGGTCTCGCACATGGCCTCGCGTGACATGGACCGCTCCCGTGAAGCGCGCCAGGAAGCGGCGGCGATGCTCGACAACGTCGCGCAGATCAATGCGTCGCTGGGTGATGGCATGCGCGAAGTCTCCGACTGCGCCCGTTCGATCGATGGCAGCGTGGCCGAAGCTGTACGCGCCCTGCAGTTCGAAGACATCGCCACCCAGGCGCTGGGCGGCGTGCACACCCACCTGGACCGCCTGACCGCGATCAACCGCGAGGCGGTGGCCCTGCAGGAACTGCTGCACCGCAATGGCGGCGTGTTCGACGAAGAGATCGCCACCGCCCTGCAGCGCACCGGCAGCCGCCTGCGCGAACTGCGCAGCGAATGGGAACGCCCGCCGCACAAGCCGGTTGCCCAGCAGAGCATGGGCGCCGGCACCGTCGAGCTGTTCTGATCCTGATGTCCGCTGCCGCCGCCGGCAGTCCGCAAGGCCCCGGTTCGTCCGGGGCCTTTGCCTGTAACCCGCCGTTGGATGCATCCTGTACACGCACCATGACCCTGATCCGCGCCCTGCCCTCCCTCGCCGACACCGAGCGCCCGCGCAACGCGAGCGTGCGTGAGCAGCTGCAGCAACTGGAAGAGGTGGCCCGCGAGGAGATCCGCGAACTGCAGCAGCTGGCCGATGCGCGGCCTGGCCCGTCTCGCGCGGATGAGGAGCTGCTGGGACTGGCGTGGGACCTGGGGCTGGATGGGGAAGCGCTGAAACGATAACGGCGCGATGACACAACCTTCGAACAGGCAAACATGATCGACCCCGTGGCCCCGGACGTCCTGCGTGCCTCCCTGCGACGAGCACTTCTGGGCCAGACCCCGGCACAGCTGCTCCAGGCGTCGATCGAGGCAGACGCCGGCATGCAACTTGTCCGGGTACGCTTCGAGTTCGAAGGCCAGCCGTCGGAAGAAGCATGGGAATCCTGCTCATGCGCAGCGACGGAAGTGATTTCCGACTTTCCGGCGCCCTGGACGATCGACGAGGCCTATCTGGCCCGCTCCCTTGCTACTGGACTGTTCCCGCTTGCCTGGGTGGCCTACCTGCGCCCAGGCAACTGACGTTTCGGCTATCCAGGTTCCGACAACTGCCGATCCAGCCCACGCCTGGATGAGGCGCCCGGCATGGCATGATCCACCGATCCCGTTCATGGAAGACCGATGGCCATCGCCCTGATCGCAGTGCTCCTGATCGAGACCCTCCTTCTGATGGCTTGGGTGGCCGGCTATTTCAGTTGGGGCATCACCCTGTTCAACGAACGCATCGCGGCGTCACCGGCCATGCAGGCCCGGCTCTCGCTCGGCAGCCTGGAACGTGACCTGCCGCAAGACAAATGGCAGCACCTGGCCTTCCATGCACTGCCGGACGGCAGCATGGCGTTCCGCGAGAGCTTTGCGCCGAGCTTCAGCCTGCGCTACTTCCCGGTGATGCGTGGACGCATCGTACTCAACGCGCGACGGCACGAAGTGCGGGTGATCGGCCTGTGCAGCTGGTTCGTGGCGATCCTCTCACTGCTGCTGTTGCCACTGGTGGCGATGCGCCCGATAGCGGCACCGATGCTGCTGGTGCTGCCGCTGTTCCTGGCCAGCTATCTGGTGCAGAAGCGCCGCTATGCGGCCATCGTCGAACTGCTGCGGATGCAGTTGAGAGCGGAGTTTCCGGGGCAGATCCACGCCATGCGTGGATGATCGCGAGCACCGGCATTCGTGTCGACCAAGGTCGACACCTGCCAGAGCGGTGCGTCGGCGTGCGGCGATCCCACCGGGCAAAGCCCGGCGCCACCCTCAGCGTGCCAGCACGACCTCGCTGGCAGCATCTGTGCGCCCGGGTGCCGGGTGCTGCTGCCGCAGCCACTGCGCCAGGTCGCGCGGGCTGAGCGGGCGCGAGTATAGATAGCCCTGGATCTCGTCGCAGCCCTGGCGGCGCAGCATGTCTTCCTCCTGGTGCGTTTCCACGCCCTCGGCCACCACCTTCATGCCCAGTGCGTGACCCAGGTGCACGATGGCCTGGGTCACCTCGGCCGTGCCCGAGTCGTGCAGCATGCCCTGCACGAAACTGCGGTCGATCTTCAGGCGCCCCACCGGGAAACGGTTGAGGTAGTTCAGATTGGAGAAGCCGGTACCAAAGTCATCCACCGCCAATGGCACGCCATGCCGTTCCAGCACGTCGAAGCAGTGGCGCAGGATGTCGGTGTCACGGATCAACGCCGATTCGGTCAGCTCCAGTTCCAGCCGCTGCGGTGGCCAACCATGGGCATGGCAGATCTCGATCACGCGTTCGGCGAAACCGCGGTCGCGCAACTGCACCGCCGACACATTGACCGCGATGCGGTCGAAACACAGGCCGGCCCGGTCCCAGGCGATTGCCTGGCGGCAGGCTTCGTTCAGCACCCAGTCGCCGATGCGCACGATCTCGCCGCACTTCTCCGCAATCGGAATGAACTCGGCCGGGCTGCAGTAGCCGATACCGGGCCGGTGCCAGCGCAGCAGTGCCTCGATTGCGGGCGGCTCGCCGTGGTGGGCGTGGAGCAGCGGCTGATAGGCCAGGCTGAACTCTTCGCGTTCGATCGCCCCGTGCAGGGCGTGCTCCAGTTCGAGCTTGCGCTGTATTCGCGCCAGCGCGTCCTGGCTGTAGTACTGGTAAGTATTGCGGCCGGCTTCCTTGGCTGCATACATCGCGGCGTCGGCGGCACGCAGCAGTGAATCGAAGTCGGTCTGGGCATCGCCCAGCATCGCGATGCCGACGCTGGCGCCGACCTTCAAGGTGGTTTCGCCGCGGCGCAGCGGCTCGGCCAGCGAAGCGATCAGCTTGCGCGCCACGTGACCCGCGTCTTCCGGCTCGGCCAGGTCGCGCAGCACGACGATGAATTCGTCGCCACTGAAGCGGCCGAACAGATCGTTGTTGCGCAGGTTCTGGTGCAGGCGCGTGGCGGCCGCCTTCAGCAGCGCATCGCCGGTGGCGTGGCCGAAGCTGTCGTTGATGGTCTTGAAGCCGTCCAGATCGATGAACAACATCGCCAGCGAGGTGCCGCGGTCGCGCGCTTCCTCAATGGCTTCGGCGGTCTGTTCGCCGAGCAGCACACGATTGGGCAGGCCGGTCAGCAGGTCGTAGTGGGCCAGCAGCTCGATGCGCTCGTTGGCCTCGCGCTCGCGGGTGATGTCACGGAACAGCACCACGAACCGCGGCGGCAGGCCATCGCGACGGTCCAGCTCGATCAGCACCTGCACCCATACGCGCAGGCCGGACTGGCGATAGAAGCACAGGTCCAGCTGCTCGGGCAGTCCACCCGCAGCAATCCGGCCCAGCGCCGCCTCGAAGGCACTGCGCGAATCCTCGGTATACAGCGCCATCGCCTGATCGAGGGTGATCGGCTCCTTGCGCAGGCCATGGATGCGGTAGCACTCCTCGGTCCACTGCATGTGCCGGGTCTGCACCTCGATCTCGCAGCCACCGATGCGGCCCAGCGCGGACACGCGATTGAGCAGCTCGGTGCGCCAACGGATCAACGCGTCGGTCTGGTGCTGCTCGGTGATGTTCTGCACCTGGCCGAGCAGGCGCTTGGGCTGGCCGTCCATGTCCAGCAGCGGCTGGATCCACAGCCGCAGATGCTGTGACGGCTCATTGCCGCGGGTCAGCTCCAGCTCGAGGTTGGCGGCGCGGCCATCGCGCCACAATCGCCGCCACGCCGCCCGCAACGCGCCGCGCGAACGCGGGTGCAGCTGCTTCAGCCAGCGCCGCTGGCCGGGTACGGCCCCCTGCTCCAGCGCCAGCAGCGAACGCAGCTCCGGCGACCACCAGAAATGGCCAGTGCCGGGGTCGAACGACCAGCTGCCCATGCTGGCGATGCGCTGCGCCTCGCTCAGGTGCAGCTGCTGCTCCTGCAGCAGCGATTCGAGCTGCTTCTGCTGCTCGATATCGGTATGCGTGCCAACCATCCGCAGCGGCTGGCCGTCGGCGGTGCGCGCGACCACGCGGCCCCGGTCCAGCACCCAGCGCCACTGGCCATCGGCCTGGCGGAAGCGGAACTGCGCGCTGTACTGCTCGCTCTGCCCGCGCAGATGCTGGTCCAGCGCGGCACGCACCTGGGCGATGTCCTCGCTGTGCACACGCGCCAGCATCGCGGTGGCGGTTTCATCGCCCAGTGCTGGCGTGCGCGCCACACGGTCGCTGGGAATATCCCAGTCCCACAGGCTGTGGCCGGCGCTGTCGAGCGCCAGCTCCCAGCGGCCACCGCCATCAACCGGCACCGGTTCGGGAATGCTCAGGGTGAAGGCCAGCAGGTTGCCGGCACCGTCATGCACGGCACGCAGGTGGCCGTCGTAATGTCCCCGCGGGCCACCCGGCAGCGTGCAGGCCACGATGCCGCCATCGGCGGCCATCAGGCGTAGATCTTCCAGCATCGGCGCATAGGCAGCCACGGTGGCCGGCAGGCCATGCTCGCGCGCAGCCGGATTGGCCGCCAGCGGGCGGCCCGTACGGTCGACGATGACCAGCGCCGACGCAAGCGGGTGCTGCAGCAGGCTGGCGATGATCCCTTGGTCCACGCGATCTTGCTCCGGATGACACGCCCGTCAGCGGGGCACGCAGTGGTTAACGGCGCCTGCGGCGGATAATTGAGTGGCCAGGGCACACCCGCGCGGTAAGATGGCCGGCGCCCCTTTCATCCAGCCCGTCCATGCCCGCAGAACCCACCGGCAGCGCTCCAGTTTCCGACCCGCGGATGGCGCAGTCGCTGAGCCGCGACCGGCGCCGGGTGGTGCTGAGCTATCTGGTGATGGCGCTGGCCTGGATGATCGCGACCGACGGCGCCGTACAGGCGCTGGTACCCGACCCGCAGCAGGCCGCATTGTGGCAGGGCCTGAAGGGCGCGTTCTTCGCCGTGGCCAGCGCCGGCCTGCTGTACCTGCTGCTGCGCCCGCTGGCCGAGCACGTGCTGCATACCCATGCCCGCCAGCAAGCCTCCGAACTGCGCCTGCGGCAGATGTTCGAGGGCAATCCCGGCCCGATCCTGGTCTACGACCTGGACACACTGGCGATCCTCGACGCGAACCCGGCCGCCTGCAGCGCATTTGGCTGGGAGCGTGACGAACTGCTGGAGCAGACCATCGACGCGCTGTGGCCACCGGGCCAGGACCAGGCGCTGCAGACCAAGCTGGAAGCGATCCGGGAGGCGCCGGAAGAGCTGTGCATCCTGCGCACCCAGCTGCAGCTGCGCGACGGCAGCCTGCGGCAGATGGAGCTGCGCTCCAATGCCATCAGCTACGACGGCCACAACGCCCGCCTGCTGATCGCCATCGACCGCACCGCCGAGGACCTGGCGCAGCTGCGCCGTGACCAGGCGCTGGCACGGGTCGAGGAGGCACATGAGCTGGCCCGCATCGGCGCCTGGGAACTGGACCCGTCCACCGGGCTCGGCCGCTATTCCAACCAGGTCTATCGGCTGCTCGGCCGACGCCCCCCCGAAGCCCGCCGCTGGCATCGCTTCGACGAACTGCTGGTGCCGGCCGACCCGGCGACCGCAACCCAGACCGAGCAGTTGTTGGCCGAGCTCTGCTCCGGCGAGCCGGTGCAGGTGGACGTGTTGTTGCCATTGCTGTCGATGGACGGTCGTGCACTGATGGTGCACCTGCGTGCCGCCAGTGGCATCGACGAAGCCGGCCGCAACCGCGTGCTCGGAACCCTGCAGGACGTGACCGAACGCGAGCAGTCACGGCGCCTGCTGCGTGAACGCGAGGAACAGTTCCGCGAACTGGTGCGGGTACTGCCCGACGGCGTGGTGATCCTCTCCGACGAGCACGTGCTGTATGCCAATGCCTGGGCCGCCGGCCTGTTCGGCTATGGCAGCCACACCCTGCTGGGTGAGCCGCTGTCGGCCCTGGTCGCGGTCGGCGACCTGGCCCGGGTCCGCAGTCAGCTGCGCGCCGGACAGCCGCATCTGGGGCCTGGCCACAGCAGCGTGGTGGCGATGCAGCGTGCCGACGGCCGCAGCTTCCATGCGGGGCTGGCGGTAGGCGAAGTGCGCTATGGCGGACGCGACTGCAAGCTGCTGATCGTGCGCGACCTCAGCGATTCCGAACGCATCCGCAGTGCGCTGGAGACCAGCAACCGCGAACTGCAGGCCATGGCCGGCCGCCTGTTCTCGCTGCAGGAAGACGAACGCCGCGCGATTTCGCGCGACCTGCACGACGACATCGGCCAGGCGATCACCGCAATCAAGCTGTCCGCCCATGCTGCGCAGGACGAGCATGATCCACAGCGCCGCGCCGAGGATCTGGCGCAGATCGTCAGCCTGGCCGACACCACCGTGGCCAAGCTGCGCGACATCTCCACGCTGCTGCGCCCGCCGCAGCTGGATGCCCTGGGGCTGGAGGCTGCACTGAGCTGGCAGGCACGGGTGCTGTTCCGTTCCTCGCCGGTGGAACTGCTGGCCGAGATCGAACCGCTGCCACAACGTCCTGACAACAGCATCGAGCAGGCCTGCTTCCGCATCGCGCAGGAGAGCCTGACCAATGCCCTGCGCCATGCCCGCGCCAGCCAGGTCCTGCTGCAGCTGCGCGATGTCGGCCAGCGCGGCCTGCACCTGCAGATCCGTGATGATGGCGAGGGCTTCGACCCGGACGGTCCGCGCGGCCTCGGCCTGATCGTGATGCGCGAGCGCGCGCAGAGCGTCGGTGGCCACGTGCGGATCGAGTCCGCGCACGGTGAAGGCACCCTGATCGACGTCCATCTCCCCTACCAGGCGGCCAGCATGGCCGCCGTTGAGTCACCGGACTACTGAGCCTATGTGGAATCCCAACCTGCCCCCGGTCAGCATCGACGATGCGCCCGACCGCCTCGGCGCCGGCAACCCCGAGCTGCAGGCGATGGTCGCCGAAGCGGCCTCGGGCGGCACCGCACTGATGCTGATGCACGTGGACATCGACCACTTCGCCTCGGTCAACGAGAACATGAGTGCCGAGGTGGGTGACCAGGCGCTGGTGCTGGTGGCGCAGCGGCTGCAGTCCTACCTGCGCGGGCGCGGCAAGCTGTGGCGCCATGGCAGTGACGAATTCCTGATCGCGGTGCCCCGCACTGCCGACGTGCCGCTGCCGGAGGACTTCGCCGAGGAGATCCGCCAGCAGATGGAGCTGCCACTGTCGGTGCTGCCGTACACGCTGTTCATGACCGGCAAGCTCGGCGTCAGCCTGTGCCCGGACCATGCCAGCAGCACCTCGCGCCTGCTCGATCACGCCGAGGACGCGCTGTACCAGGCCGCGCGCGAAGGCGGCAACGCGGTGCGCATCCACGCGGTGGATACCCCGCCCAGCGCGCACAGCGAGAGCATCATCGCGCGGCAGATCGTCGATGCCATTCCCAATGGCGAACTGAAACTGCGCTACCAGCCGCTGGTCAGCGCCCGCGACGGTCATGTGGTGGGCATGGAAGCGCTGCTGCGCTGGCAATCGCCCACGCTGGGCATGCTGGTACCCGAACGCTTCATGCGCACCGCCGAACGGCTGGGCATCATCGTGCAGATCGGCACCTGGGTGCTGGAAGGAGCGTTGAAGCAGGCCCGCCTGTGGCGCGACCAGGGCTTCGACGACTTCACCATTGCGGTGAACGTCTCCACCCTGCAGCTGCTGCGGCCGAACTTCTTCGCCGAAGTGATGGGCCTGATCCAGGCCGCCGGCGTGCCGGCACAGATGCTGACGCTGGAGATCAACGAAAGCGCGCTGACCAACAACGTCAACTTCGTGCACGAGACGCTGGCCAATCTGCGCAACGAAGGCATCAGCCTGAGCCTGGACAATTTCGGCACCGGTGATTCCAGCCTCAGTGCGCTGGTGCGCTACCCGGTGGACAAGCTCAAGATCGACCGCAGCTTCATCAAGAGTGCGCCGGCCGGCAACCGCGAGGCGGCCATCGCCCGCGCGATCATCGCCATGGGTCACCAGCTGGGCATGACCGTGATCGCCAACGGCGTGGAATCGCAGGCCCAGCTGGGCTTCCTGCGCCGCAATGACTGCGATGTATTCCAGGGCTACCTGTTCGGCGAACCGATGTCGGCCGATGCCGCCGGCATGACCCTGCGCCGCCGCTACCTGCGCCCGGAGGCGTTCGCCGAGACCCGCCCGGATCGCACGCTGCTGCTGCTGGACGACGAAGAGAACGTGCTGCGTTCGCTGGTGCGCCTGTTCCGCCGCGACGGCTACCGCATCCTGGCGGCCGGCAACGTGCGCGATGCGTTCGACCTGCTGGCAATCAATGACGTGCAGGTGATCCTGTCCGACCAGCGCATGAGCGACATGAGCGGCACCGAGTTCCTGGGCCGGGTGAAGATGCTGTACCCGGATACGATCCGGCTGGTGCTGTCGGGTTACACCGATCTGAACACGGTCACCGATGCGATCAACCGCGGCGCGATCTACCGTTTCCTGACCAAGCCGTGGAACGACGACGAGCTGCGCAAGCACATCCACCAGGCGTTCCGCACCTACGAGGAACAGCGCCGCAGCAACGCCGGGCCGGCGCCTGCCGAGAGCGGAGATGGCGGCGAGGATCGCCCGCTGCGGTAACGATCCCCTCTGGTAGAACCGGCCGCTGGCCGGCTGCTCTGGATGTCGGGTTCAATGAGGTTGCCGGCCAGCGGCCGGCACTACCACAGGCGGTCAGCGCGGCTGCTTCACCGGCAGCACCACGCGGAAGCGCGAGCCCACGCCCGGGGTGCTGTCCAGGTCGATGCGGCCGTGGTGTTTGTTGATGATGCTGTAGGAAATCGACAGGCCCAGGCCGGTGCCGCTGCCGACCGGCTTGGTGGTGAAGAACGGATCGAAGATGCGCTGGCGCAGTTCCGGCGAGATGCCGCCGCCAGTGTCTTCAAATTCGACCCATACATGGTCACCCTCAACACCGGTACGCACGGTGATGGTGCCGCGCTCGGCGATGGCATGGCCGGCGTTGAGCAGCAGGTTCATGTAGACCTGGTTCAACTCCGACGGCAGGCATTCCACCAGCGGCAGCTGGCCGAACTCGCGTATCAGGGTGACCTTGTACTTCAGTTCGTTCCAGATGATGTTGATGGTCGATTCCAGGCCCGCGTGCAGGTCGACCAGCTTCCATGACTCGTCGCGGCCGGAATACGAGAAATCCTTCAGATCACGCACGATGCGCGTCACCCGCTCGATGCCTTCGCGCGACTCGGCCATCAGCTGCGGCAGGTCGCGGCTGATGAAATCGATGTCCAGGCGGTCACGGATATCGTCGATTTCCGGGATCAGCGCCTTCGGGTCGGGCGCTCGCAACGCGCGTTCATAGGCTTCGATCACGGTGAACAGGCTGCGCAGGTACTCCTGCAGGCTGCCCAGGTTGGAGTGCACGTAGCCGATCGGGTTGTTGATCTCGTGTGCTACGCCGGCGGCGAGCTGGCCGATCGAGGCCATCTTCTCCGACTGCAGCAGCTTTTCCTGGGTGCCGTTGAGGCGCAGGTAGGCCTGACGCAGCTCTGCATGGCGCTGCTGCAGTTCGCGCTCGTAGTCCTCCTGCCCTTCGATGTGGCGGAACAGCGCCAGGAAGTGCCCTTGGCCGACCGGGCCGTGGTGGTAGAGGTGCGCGATGACCACGCCCTCGCCCAGCGGCAGGCTGCCGTTCCAGTGGCCGTGCTGGCGCGCCTGCTCCAGCGCATCGGGCGGCAGCAGTTCACGCAGGCGCTGCGGCGGCGGCAATGCGCTATCTTCTCCGCTGGCGAGCAGGTTCTGCGCGGCCGGATTGGCCAGCGCCACCTGCCCGTCTTCAGTGAACAGCAGCAAGCCTTCGCGCAGGCGCTCAAGCAACGCCTGCAGCACCGGCTGCGGCGGAAGGGGGGCGGTAACCAGGGCGTTGGCAGCGGACACGGCGACTCGGGGCATTCGAACAGGCGCCCAATATACGCGGTCACGCAGCGGGCTTCAGCCCGCGGGAATGGGTTGTGCGACCGCCGTCGCGTCAGGCGACGGCGAGTGGGCGGCGCGCAGTGACCGTGTGTGACTGGCCCTTGGCGTCGTACGCCGAGGCGTCCTCGGTGCGGCCCAGCTGGCGCAGCGCCCAGTTGACCTCGCGGCGGCGGCGCGACAGCAGCACACCGTTGGCACGGTTGCGTTCAGCCAGTTCCTGCAGCTGTTCGCCTTCCCCGACCGGCGGCGCGCCTTCCAGCGCACGCAACGCCTCCAGCTTGGCCCCGGTGGCCCGGATCAGGGCGTGCACGTCGTGCTCGACCAGGGCCTGGCGTTCGACGTCCAGGGCCTGGGCAAGGCGCTGCAGCGGCTCGCTCATCGCCGCGGTCATCCGTGCAGCTGCTGGTCCAGCTCGAGCATGCGCGATGCGATCGCGTCCGGATTGATCTTGTAGGTGCCGTTCTGCAGTGACTCGCGCACGGCGGCCACGCGCTGGGCGTCGATCGCCGGGGCGGTGGTCAGCTCACGCTCGATGGCCTGCAGATTGGTGGCCTCGCCGGTCAGGCGCAGGCTGTCGGCCGCTTCGACCGGGCGCGCCGCCGCATCGGTGCTGACGCCGGGCTTGTTGGCCGGGGGCGTCACGCTGCGCAGTGCCTGGGGGACCTGCAGGTTGCCGTCGATTTTCTGGCTCATGGGGTGTCCTGGAGTTGCCGTTCACAAGGGATAACGGCCTCAGGGCCGTGATCTTTAGGGATATTTTGCGGTAATTCAACGCGCCACGATTACGTCACCCGCGGCATCGACCGTGCCCTGCACGATCCGCCGCGAGGACAGGTTCTCGACCGAGACCCGCTCATTCTCACCGGCATCACCCATCGCGCGGCCGGCAATACGGACCTCGACCGAGCCACGACGCGAGACCAGGGCCACATTGTCTCCTCGTCTGATGAGACGCTGCACCACCAGATCATTGCTCGACAGCAGGGCTCCGGCCTGCAACGGACGGCGGGCGATGCGGCCGATCGCCGCATTGGGATCGGCCAGCACCGAACCGGCAATCCGGGCGGCGTCACGCTGGGCAGTGGTGATATCGGCGGCGGAGATGGTTTCTCCAGTGCCGATTCCACGGTTGAGCACCAGCACGGTCTGGTTGCGCCGCACCTTCACTGGCACGAACAGTCGCCAGCCGCCGGCATCGGGGCAGCTGACCTCCACCGTGGTGTTGGCGGTGGGCTGCACCTGCAGCGCCCCCCCACACTTCGGCAGGCGAAGCGCATCGGCCACCTGGGCCTCGCCTTCACTGCCGGCCGGCAGCGTCGACAACGCCGCGGCACGGATGCTGGCCACCGGCTGCCAGTCGGCGGCGGACGCGCACGGCGAGGCCAGCGCCAGCGCGATGGCGAACAGAGATGTGACCCGGCGCATGGCGCCTCCTGTCGAAGGGATCTGGCCCAGGTGCGTGCAAGGGGTGTGCCAGAGCACCGCCCTTGTAGAGTCGAGCCGTGCTCGACTGCTTTTCTCCGAACAGCCAGTCGAGCACGGCTCGACTCTACAAAAGCGCTCAAGTTCGGCGCCCAACACGCCGATACAGCAGCCATGTCCCATGACCTGCTCAACCGGATCGACCAGCGGACCCGACTGGCCGGCCACAATCGCCTGGCGCTGCTGCTGTTCCGCCTCGGCGGACGTCAGCTTTTTGGCGTCAATGTCTTCAAGGTGCAGGAAGTCCTGCGCCGCCCGGAGCTGTTCCAGGTGCCCGGACTGCCCAGCCAGTTCGCCGGCGTGGCCGACGTCCGTGGCCGCTCGGTGCCGGTGCTGGACCTGGGCCTGGCGATCGGCCACCCCGAGCGTGAGCCCGATGCGGACACCTCGCCCGGCTACCTGGTCGTCACCGAGTTCAACCGTTCGATCCAGGGCTTCCTGGTCAGCGGCGTGGAGCGGATCGTCAACATCGCGGTGGAAGACATCCACCCGCCGCCGGAACTGGGCGCCGAATCCAGCTACCTGACCGCAGTCACCCGCTTCCAGGGCGAGCTGATCCAGGTGATCGACGTTGAAAGCGTGCTGGCCGACATCGCCCAGGTGCGTGGCGAGGCGGTATTGGACCCGACACTGGCAATGCCGGCCGACGGCCCGCAGCTGCAGGTGCTGGTGGTGGACGACTCGCGCGTGGCCCGCCAGCAGATCCGCAGCGTGCTGGACCAGCTGGGGGTGGGCGCCACCCTGCTCTCCGATGGCAGGCAGGCGCTGGACCACCTGCTGCAGATCCATGCCTCGGGCGAGAACCCGGCCGAACGCTACGCCATGGTCATCTCGGACATCGAGATGCCGGCCATGGACGGCTATACGCTGACGACGGAAATCCGGCGCCACCCGGGCCTGGCCGGCCTGTACGTCCTGCTGCATACCTCGCTGTCGGGCGTCTTCAACAATGCGATGGTCGAGCGCGTCGGTGCCAACGCCTTCGTCGCCAAGTACTCGCCGCACGAGCTGGCCGACTTCGTGCTGGACCGCCTGCGCAAGGTGGCGATGGCGGCGTAAGGCCGGCCGCGGGGTCGGATCCCGGAACGGGCTCCGACCCCGCATCGCAACGCGTCGACCACGGGGTCAGAGCCCCTGCGGGGATCTGACCCCACGCCTTTGGCACACCCCTTGCAGCTTCCCGGGCAACGTTCCCGTGGGAGTGCACCGTGCGCAACCTGATTACCGACTACCTGGGCGTCCATGCCCAGGCCATGCCGTTGCGCGAACAGCGGATGAAGCTGATCGCCAGCAACCTCGGCAATGCCGACACTCCCGGCTACAAGGCCCAGGACCTGGACTTCGATGCCGCCCTGCGCCACGCCCAGGGGCAGGATGTCAATGGCCTGATGGCCACCACCCACGAGCAGCACTACGAAATCAGTAGTGGCCTGAATCCGTTCCAGATCGCGCGCGAAGGCGTGCAGCCCAGCCTGGACGGCAACACCGTCGATCCCGATGCCGAGCGTGCCGCCTATGGCCGTGCCGCGCTCGAGTACCGCGCCTCGCTCAGCTTCGTCGAGAGCAAGGTGCGTTCCATGCTGACCGCGATCACGGGGCAATAAGCCATGAGCAACCTGCCGATCTTCGATATCGCCGGCTCCGCGCTGCAGGCGCAGTCGGTGCGCATGAGCACCATCGCCTCCAACCTCTCCAACGCCGACACCGTCGCCGGTTCCGCCGATGCCGTGTACAAGCCGCTGGAGCCGATCTTCCAGGCCGTGACCAGCAAGAACGATCCGAACATCACGTCGGTGAAGGTCAAGGAGATCACCCAGAGCGAGGCAGCGCCGATCAAGCGCTACGAGCCCGGCCATCCGCTGGCCGACGCCGATGGCTACATCTACCAGCCCGACGTCGATCCAGTGGCACAGATGGTCAACCTGATCTCGACCTCGCGCAATTACCAGGCCGGCGTGGAAATGCTGACCACCGCCAAGGAACTGGCCCTGGCCACCCTGACCATGGGCCGCTGAGGCCCGCAGCACCGGATACCGCCATGACCACCGCCGTCAACAATCAGACCAGCCAGGACGTCTATTCCGCGCTGGGCCTGAACGCCCCGAACAGCAACGCCACCAAGAAGAAGAACACGCTGGACCAGGCCGACTTCCTGCGCCTGATGACCGAGCAGCTGCAGCAGCAGGATCCGCTGAAGCCGATGGACAACACGCAGATGGTCGCGCAGATGGCGCAGATGTCCACCGTGCAGGGCATCACCGATCTGAACAAGACGGTGAAGGGCTTCCAGGAGTCGATGGCCAGCGACCAGGTGCTGCGTGGTGCTGCGCTGGTCGGCCACCAGGTACTGGTGCCATCGGAAAAGCTGGTGCTGGAAAAGGAAGGCAGCGTCGAGGGCACGGTGGCCGCACCGTCGGCCGGCATCATCACCGTGGACATCACCGATGCCAACGGCGCCAAGGTCACCTCGCTGAGCGTTGAAGCCAAGGCCGCCGGCGAAACCGCCTTCAAGTGGGACGGCAAGGACGCCAACGGCAAGCGGATGGAACCGGGCAAGTACTCGGTTGTCGCCAACCACGTCGACACCACCGGCAAGAGCACCAAGCTGTCCACCTACGTGCAGGCCCCGGTGGAGAGCGTGACCGTCGGTTCCGACGGCCTGTACCTGAACCTCAAGGGCCTGGGCACGGCCCCGATCGACTACGTGCTCCGCGTCAGCTGAGCCGCACACCCCGTACTTACCAGGAGCATCCCATGGGCTTCAATGTCTCGCTGTCCGGCATCAACGCCGCCAATTCCGACCTGAGCGTCACCGCCAACAACGTCGCAAACGTCAACACCACCGGCTTCAAGGAATCGCGCGCCGAGTTCGCCGACCTGTTCTCGGCCACCGGCTACGGCCTGTCGAAGAACGCGGTCGGCTCGGGCGTGCGCGTTTCCAACGTTGCCCAGCAGTTCAAGCAGGGCCACAACGAACAGACCGGCCGCAGCCTGGACATGGCCATTTCCGGTGAAGGCTTCTTCACCATGAACATGAATGGCTCGCGCGTCTACTCGCGTGCCGGCAACTTCCAGACCGATGCATCCGGCTATGTGGTCAACCCACAGGGCGCCCGCCTGCAGGTGTTCGCACCGAATGCCGATGGCACCAACTTCGATGCCGGCCGCATGGTCGACCTGCAGCTGCTGACCACCGACAGCCCGCCGAAGCAGACCAGCGAAGTGAAGGTCGGCTTCACCCTGCCGGCCAACGCCAAGCAGCCGACCGTCACCACCTTCGATCCGACCGATTCGAACAGCTACAACCACTCCAGCGGCGGCATCACCGTGTACGACTCGCTGGGTGTCAGCCACATCCAGGTCTCGTACTTCGTGAAGGGTGCCAACCCGAACGAGTGGACCGTGCGCAACTACGTTGACGGCCAGCCGGCGGGCAACCCGACCCCGGTCACCTTCGACAACAGCGGCAAGCTGACGGCACCGACGGACGGCAAGGTCAGCCTCGGCACCTTCACCCCGACCACCGGTGCCGGCGTGCTGAACATGACGCTGGATATCAACGGCTCGACCCAGTACGGCGAGAAGTTCGCGCTGCGCAACACCCAGCAGGACGGCTACGCCGCCGGCAAGCTCAACGAAATCACCGTGTCGGAAACCGGCGTGGTCTACGCCCGTTACTCCAACGGCGCCGACAAGCCGCTGGGCCAGGTCGCGCTGACCACCTTCAACAATCCGCAGGGCCTGGAATCGAAGGGCAACAACCTGTGGGTGGATACCTTCAGCTCGGGCACGCCGCGCACCGGCATGCCGGACACCTCCAACCTCGGCAAGATCCAGGCCGGTTCGCTGGAAGCGTCCACCGTCGACCTCACCGAGCAGCTGGTCAACATGATCACCGCGCAGCGCAACTTCCAGGCCAACGCGCAGATGATCACCACCCAGGACCAGATCACCCAGACCGTCATCAACATCCGTTGATGACGCGCTGACCCTGTCACGGAACTCCCCGCATGGATAAAGCCCTTTACGTGGCGATGACCGGTGCCCGCGCCTCCCTGCAGGCGCAGGGCACGCTCAGCCACAACCTCGCCAACTCCGATACCCCCGGCTTCAAGGAAGCGCTGGCCAACACCGAAGCCTTCCCGATCCGTGGCCCGGGCTTTGCCTCGCGGGTGGATGCGCTGCATGTCGATGCCGGGTTCAACCGCACGCCCGGCTCGCAGCACATCACCGGCAAGCCGCTGGATCTTTCGCTGCAGACCGGCACCTGGCTGGCGGTACAGTCCAGCGACGGCAGCGAGGCGTACACCCGTGGCGCCGCGCTGTCGGTGACGCCGAACGGCCAGCTGGTGACCTCCAGTGGCCGCACGGTACTGGATGACAACAACAACCCGATCGCCATTCCGCCCTACCAGGCCATGGAGATCGGTGCCGACGGCACGATCTCGATCATTCCGCAGGGCGAAGGCCCGCAGACCATGGCGCAGATCGGCCGGATCAAGGTCGTGCAGGCGCCCGACGAGCGCCTGGAGCGCGGCCTCGATGGCCTGTTCCGCAACACCGATCCACGCCAGCCGTTCGCACCGGCGCAGGGTACGGCCGTGCACAGCGGCCAGCTGGAAGGCAGCAACGTGGATGCCGCCGGTGCACTGGTGCAGATGATCCAGCTGCAGCGCCAGTACGAAATGCAGGTGCAGGTGATCAAGCACGGCGACGACAACGCGCGCAGCGCCAACAGCCTGCTGCGCCTGGGCAGCTGACGGAAATCCGGCGCCGGCTGACGGCGGCGCTGGCACACCGCTTGCACACCCGCAGACAAGGGCCGCACCACGCGGCCGGCTCCACCAGACAGGACACCGAAGATGAACCAGGCATTGTGGATCGCGAAAACCGGACTGGATGCGCAGCAGATGCGCATGTCGGTGGTTTCCAACAACCTCGCCAACACCAACACCACCGGCTTCAAGCAGGACCGTGCCAGCTTCGAGGACCTGCTGTACCAGCAGGTGCGCCAGCCCGGTGGTTCCTCGTCGGCACAGACGCAGCTGCCGACCGGCCTGCAGCTGGGCACCGGCGTGCGCGTGGTCGCCACCGCCAAGAACTTCGAACAGGGTGGCCAGCAGCAGACCGGCCGCGCCCTCGACGTGATGGTCAACGGTCGCGGCTTCTTCGAAGTGCAGATGCCCGACGGCAGCTCGGCCTACACCCGTGATGGCTCGTTCAAGATCAACCAGGACAGCGAGCTGGTCACCAACAGCGGCTACCCGGTGCAGCCAGGCATCCAGATTCCCGAAGGCGCGCAATCGGTAACCATCGGTACCGACGGCACCATCAGCGTGAAGATGGCCGACGGCGCCGCTTCGGTGGAAGTCGGCGCGCTGACCCTGACCGATTTCGTCAATCCGGCTGGCCTGCAGGCCCGTGGCGAGAATCTGTTCCTCGAGACCACTGCGTCCGGCCCGGCACAGAACGGCAACCCCGGCCTCAACGGCCTCGGCACCGTGGTGCAGGGCGCGCTGGAAGGCAGCAACGTCAACGTGGTGGAAGAGCTGGTGTCGATGATCGAAACCCAGCGCGCCTACGAAATGAACGCCAAGGCGATCTCCACGACCGATTCGATGCTCGGCTATCTCAACAACAAGCTCTGACCGGCCAAACCGGGAAACCGCCATGTCGCCCATTTCCAACTTCGCCCGCACTGCCCTCGCCTGCGCCGTGGCCGCCCTGCTCGGTGGCTGCGTGATCGCGGGCGACGTGCGCCCCTACCCGACGATGGCACCGATCCAGCCGATCATGCCGCCGCAGGCACAGCCGACCGCCGGTGCGATCTACGCTGCCGGCCCGACGCTGCAGCTGTATTCGGACCGGCGCGCACGCGATGTCGGCGACCTGCTGACCATCACGCTGCTGGAAAACACCACCGCGCAGACCAGTGCCAACACCGCCACCAACAAGGAATCGAACCTGAGCCTGGGCACACCGTCCATTCTCGGCGCACCGGTCACCCTCGGCGGCAAGGACATCCTCAGCGCATCGGCGGCGGGCAAGCGTGACTTCACCGGCAAGGGCAACAGCGCGCAGAGCAACCGCCTGCAGGGCAGCGTCACCGTCACCGTGGTGCAGCGCCTGCCCAACGGCAACCTGGTGGTGCAGGGGCAGAAGAACCTGCGGCTGAACCAGGGCGATGAACTGGTGCAGGTGCAGGGCATCGTGCGCCCGGGCGACATCAGCCAGGACAACACCATTCCGTCCAGCCGCGTGGCCGAGGCCCGCATCGTCTACGGCGGCCGCGGTCCCGTCGCGCAGTCCAACGCGATGGGCTGGCTGAGCCGCTTCTTCAACTCCGGCCTGACGCCGTTCTGAGTATGGCCATGAAACTCTTCCTCTCTTTTTCCTGGCAGCGCCGCGTGGCGTCGTTCGTCGCGCTGATGCTGCTGGTCGTGGCAGCCCCGGCCAGCGCCGAGCGCATCAAGGACCTGGCCCAGGTCGGTGGCGTGCGCGGCAATGCGCTGGTGGGTTATGGCCTGGTGGTCGGCCTGGATGGCAGCGGCGATCGCACCAGCCAGGCCCCCTTCACCGTGCAGAGCCTGAAGAACCTGCTCGGCGAGCTGGGCGTCAATGTGCCGCCGAACGTCAATCCGCAGCTGAAGAACGTGGCGGCGGTCGCCATCCACGCCGAGCTGCCGCCGTTCGCCAAGCCCGGCCAGCCGATCGACATCACGGTCTCCTCGATCGGCAACGCGGTCTCGCTGCGCGGCGGTTCGCTGCTGATGGCACCGCTGCGCGGTGCCGATGGCCAGATCTATGCCATCGCCCAGGGCAACCTGATCGTCGGCGGCTTCGGTGCGCAGGGCAAGGATGGTTCCCGTGTCTCGGTGAACGTGCCCAGCGTCGGCCGCATTCCCAACGGTGCCACGGTTGAACGCGCCCTGCCCGATCCGCTGGCCAACGGCGGCGACATCACCCTGAACCTGCACAACAACGACTTCACCACGGTCTCGCGCATGGTCGCCGCGCTCAACAACGCCTTCGGCGAAGGCGCCGCACGCGCGATCGACGGCGTGACCGTCGCGGTCACTGCACCGACCGACCCGGGCGCGCGCATCGGCCTGCTGGCGCGCATCGAGAACCTGGAGCTGACCCCAGGCAGCGCCCCGGCCAAGGTGGTGGTCAATTCGCGTACCGGCACCGTGGTCATCGGCCAGCAGGTGCGGGTGGGACCGGCGGCGATTTCGCATGGTTCGCTGACCGTGACCATCCAGGAAAACACCAACGTCAGCCAGCCCAATGCCCTGTCCGGCGGCCGTACCGTGGCCAGCCCGCAGTCGACCATCACCGCCACCAACGACGGCAGCCGCATGTTCAAGTTCAGCGGCGGTACCACCCTGGACGAGATCGTGCACGCGGTGAACGCGGTTGGCGCGGCACCGGGCGATCTCATCGCGATCCTGGAAGCCCTGAAGCAGGCCGGCGCATTGAGTGCCGAGCTCGAGGTGATCTGATATGCGCATCACTCCCGCATTCGATCTGCACCCGGCGCAACAGAACGATCCGGCCAAGATCGACAAGGTCGCGCGCCAACTGGAAGGCCAGTTCGCGCAGATGCTGGTCAAGAGCATGCGTGACGCCAGCTTCGGCGACTCGCTGTTCCCCGGCGAAAACAAGATGTTCCGCGAGATGTACGACCAGAAGATTGCCGAGGCGATGACCCGCGGCAAGGGCCTGGGCCTGTCGGGCATGATCAGCCGGCAGCTGTCCGGCCAGGCCGCCGAGGGCCCGGCGCTGGATACCCGCGTGGACCCGGCCAAGGCCAGTCGTGCCTACCAGCTCAATGCACCGGCCAAGCCGGCACCGTCGCTGCCGCTGGAAGACGGCAGCCAGGCGGTGCGCCTGCTGCAGCAGATGGCCGCCGGTGCGCAGCACGGTGCGCAGGCCGCGGTCGCGCCGATGGAACAGGCGCTGGACCTGATCGCCGGGCGCGAGAGCAGCAGCATGCACCGCTCGCTGGGCACCGACGATCCGTACATCGGCAGCCTGCAGGGCGAGGACTGGGCCGCCAACAGCGACCAGTGGTCGGCCACCGCCAGCAATCGCGGCACCGCGATCAGCCCGGCCGATGCAATGGCCACCCGTACCGCCGTCGCCCAGCTGGGCGAGCACACCCCCGAAGGCTTCGTCGCCAGTATCTGGCAGCACGCGCAGAGCGCGGCGAAGGAACTGGGCGTGGATGCCCGCGCCCTGGTCGCCCAGGCGGCGCTGGAAACCGGCTGGGGCAAGCGCCACATCAAGCACGCCGATGGCAGTACTTCGCACAACCTGTTCGGTATCAAGGCCAATGGCTGGAACGGCCAGCGCGCCGTGGCCGGCACCCATGAATACGTCGACGGCGTACGCCGCAATGAGACCGCCAGCTTCCGCGCCTACAGCTCGCCGGCCGAGAGCTTCGCCGACTACGTGCGCCTGCTGAAGACCAGCCCGCGCTATCAGCAGGCCCTGCAGGCCGGCACCGACGTGCAGGGCTTCGCCCGCGGCCTGCAGCGCGCCGGCTATGCCACCGATCCGCGCTACGCGGCCAAGATCGCCGCGATCGCCGGCGGCCCGACCATCGAGCGCGCCGTCAGTGCCGTGGCCGATGCCGGCTTGCGCCTTGGCCAGACCTTCGCCAGCACCGCAACCGCGGCGCTGGGTATCACTCGTCGTTGAGGAACCCCATGTCCAGCGTACTTTCCACCGGTACTGGTGCCCTGCTCGCCTTCCAGCGTGCGTTGGCAACCACCAGCCACAACGTGGCCAACCTCAATACCCCCGGCTACAGCCGGCAGAAGGTCAACTTCGCCACCGCTGATCCGCAGAACTACGGCTATGGCACGGTCGGTAACGGCACCCGCATCACCGACATCCGCCGCACCGCCGACCAGCTGGCGATCTCGCGCCTGCTCGACAGCAGCGGTGAGCTGGCGCGCCTGAAGCAGCTCTCCGGCATGGCCGACCGGGTCAACTCGCTGTTCTCCGAAGCCGCCACCAACGTGGCCGGCGTGTGGTCGAACTTCTTCGACTCGGTCAGCGGCCTGTCCTCCAATGCCTCCGGCACGGCCGACCGACAGAACATGCTCGACGGTGGCAAGGCGCTGGCCAACCGCTTCGTGCAGCTCAACACGCACCTGAACAACCTCAACAGCGAGGTCAACAACGGCCTGATGGCCGGTGCCACCGAGGTCAATCGCCTGGCGCAGGAGATCGCGCAGATCAACGGCGCCATCGGCACCAACATCGCCACGGCTGCGCCTGACCTGCTCGATCGCCGCGACCAGCTGATCACCCAGCTGATCGGCTACACCGGTGGCACGGCAGTGATCCAGGACGGCGGCATCATGAATGTCTACACCGCCGGCGGTAACGCGCTGGTGGTGGGTACCACGGCGACCAAGGTCACCACCGTGGCCGACCCGTACCAGCCCGAGCGCCTGCAGCTGGCGCTGGAGACCCAGGGCAACACGATCAGGCTTGACGCAAAGGCGGTCGGTGGCCAGATCGGTGGCCTGCTGGAATTCCGCGACACCGTGCTGACCCCGGCCCAGGCCGAACTGGGCAAGCTCGCCGTGGGCCTGGCCGAAACGTTCAACCAGGCCCATCACCAGGGCGTGGACATGTATGGCCAGCTGGGTGGCGACTTCTTCAACATCGGCAACCCGCGCGTCACCGCCAACAACGCCAATACCGGCAGCGCCAGCCTGAGCGCCACCTATGGCGACCTCGGCAAGCTGGAAGCACAGAACGTGGTGCTGCAGTTCGATGGCACCAACTGGAAGGCCAGCCGTGCCGACACCGGCGCCAACGTTCCGCTGACCGGTACCGGCACCGCTGCCGATCCGCTGGTGATCAACGGCGTCAAGATGGTGGTCGGGGGCACCCCGGCCGCCAATGATCGGTTCCTGCTGCAGCCCACCGCAGGCGTGGCTGGCACCATGGAAGTGGCGATCACCGATCCCTCGCGCATCGCTGCGGCCGCTGCGGTGAAGGGCGCGGCCGCGACCTCCAACACCGGTACCGGCAAACTGAGTGGGGTCACCGTCAGCGATTCGACCAACGCCAACCTGCGCAATCCGGCCGCGATCGTGTTCACCTCGGCCACCACCTACACCATCGATGGCGGCCCGCCGCAGACCTACACCCCCGGCCAGACCATCAGTGCCAACGGGTGGAGCTTCGTGCTGGATGGCGCACCGAAGGTCGGCGACACCTTCAACATCACCCCGACCCCGGCCGGCTCCTCGGACAACAGCAATGCCTCCAAGCTGGCCAAGGTGGAAAGCGCGAAGGCCTTCAATGCCGGCACCGTGACCCTGAACGGCGCACTGGGTGGCCTCACCACCCAGGTCGGTGCCGCCGCGCGCTCGGCCGAGTACTCGCTGGAGGCGCAGCTGGTGATCAATGACAAGGCGCAGGAAGCCCGTGACGAGGTGTCCGGCGTCAATCTGGACGAGGAAGCCGCCGACATGCTGCGCCTGCAGCAGGCCTACCAGGCCGCCTCGCAGCTGATCTCCACCGCCGACAGCATGTTCCAGACAATCCTGGGAGCCGTCCGCCGATGAGCAGCCGCATCTCCACCAGCATGATGTACAACCAGTCGGTGTCGCTGATGATGGCCAAGCAGGCCAAGCTCAGCCATCTGGAGCAGCAGATCGCCACCGGCAGCAAGATCGTCAGCGCCAAGGACGACCCGGTCGGCGCCGGTGCTGCCGTGGGCCTTGATCGCAGCCTGGCCGCCCTGGACCGCATGAAGCTCAATGCCGGCAACGTACAGAACCGGCTGGGCGTGCAGGAAAATACCCTGGCCCAGGTCAACGACCTGATGGGTCGGGTCAACGACCTGACCATCCAGGCCAGCAACCCCGCGTTGAGCGCGTCCGACAAGAAGACGCTGATCACCGAGCTGAACCAGATCCGCGACGGCCTGCTGTCGCTGGCCAACGCCGAAGACGGCACCGGCCGCTATGTGTTCGGCGGCACCAACGATGGTGACCCGCCGTTCGCCAAGATCAACGGCAAGGTGGTCTACCGCGGTGACCAGACCCAGCGCCAGATCGAGGTCGGCCCCGATACCTACGTCCGCGATGCCCTGCCCGGCAGCGAGATCTTCATGCGCATCCCCACTGGTGACGGCTTCGTCGATGGTGGTGCCGCAACAGGCAATACCGGCAACGGCGTGCTGACCAACATCACCCGGGATGGCACCGACAGCTGGAACGGGCAGTCCTTCAGCATCCGCTTCACCGCTGCCGACCAGTACCAGGTGCTCGATGGCGCCGGCAACGTGACCAGCACCGGTACCTACAAGGCCGGCGACAATCTGGAGGTGAACGGCGTGCGCCTGCAGATCACCGGCGCGCCGGCAGCAGGTGACAGCTTCAACGTGAAGCCGGCGAGCAGCCGCGACATCTTCGACACCATGGACAAGCTGATCACCGCGCTGGACGCCGACACCGGTACCACCGCGAAGATGAGCGCACAGCAGAACGAGCTGCAGAGCGCATTGCGCGACGTGGCGCGGGCGTCGGAGCGGATGATCGACTCGCGTGCAGCCGGCGGTGCGCAGCTGAAGGCACTGGACAATGCCGCCGACATGCGTGAGGCCAACAGTGTGACCCTGAAGACCACGCTGTCGCAGATGCGCGACCTGGACTACGCCGATGCGCTGAGCCAGTACCAACTGCAGAGCACCGCACTGCAGGCGGCGCAGACGATCTTCTCGCAGATGCAGTCGATGTCGTTGTTCAACAAGATCGGCTGACAGCTCTCCCACCTCAGTCCTGAAAGGCCGCGATGCCCTGCATCGCGGCCTTTTTCGTTTCTGCGGTCCATTGCCAAGGCGCGCGCCAGGCGGGCTACCAGGGATTTTCCGTGATTGCCCATCAAGCCCGGCTGGCCCCCGCCGATACCTTCATCAGCGCTGGCTGGGCTTGCCCAACCGCCCCCTCCGGGGTCGCCTTCACGCCCCTCCAGGGCTGGAAAACCCCGGAAAAACAGCCTCCGGCAACGAATTACGGCTCCAACGGAATTCACGGCTAAAGGTTGTTGACAAAGCGCCGTTATTCATTTGGCAACAACGAAGCACACAGCCACACAAAAAAACAGGCGGCGCTTCGTTTCATTCACCAACGGGTTCCATATAAGAGGAGACGACCCCATGGCACAGGTAATCAACACCAATACGATGTCGCTCAACGCTCAGCGCAACCTGAGCACCAGCGGCAACTCGCTGGCCACCACCATCCAGCGCCTCTCGTCCGGTCTGCGCATCAACAGCGCGAAGGACGACGCCGCCGGCCTGGCGATCTCGGAGCGCTTCAGCACCCAGATCCGCGGCCTGGACGTGGCCATCCGCAACGCCAACGACGGCATCTCGCTGGCCCAGGTCGCCGAAGGCTCGCTGAGCGAAGTCGGCAACAACCTGCAGCGTATCCGCGAACTGGCCGTGCAGGCCTCCAACGCTACCAACTCCAGCAGCGACCGCAAGGCCCTGCAGGCCGAAGTAACCCAGCTGATCTCGGAAGTGGACCGCGTCGCCAAGCAGAGCGATTTCAACGGTACCAAGCTGCTGGACGGCTCGTTCACCAGCCAGCTGTTCCAGGTGGGCGCCAATGCTGGCCAGGCGATTGCGATCAACAGCGTCGTCGATGCCAAGGCAGATACACTGGGCGCAGCGACCTTCGCCAACGTCTACGACACCCAGGCCATCGCGGCCGACAAGGCTGCGGCCGATACGACCTTCTCCGGCCTGCAGATCGGCATCACCCCGCAGGGCGCGGCCACCCCGACCACCATCAAGATTCCCGACTTCACTGTGAAGGCCGGCGAATCGATCACCGCCGCCACAGCTGCAGCAGTTAATAGTCGCCTCGGTGAGACCGGCGTCATGGCGAAGGTGGACGCCGGTAAGCTCTCCCTGCACTCAGCCACGGCAGGCCAAACTTTCGCGCTGTCTGTCAGCGCCACTCCGACCACCGGCGCTACAGCAGTGGACGCGAACTTTGCCAACATCGGCCTGCAGCAGGTTGCGGCCGGAACCGGTGGCACGCTGACCGGCGCAACCGCACGCCACGTCGAGGACCTCAATGTGAGCACCGTTGAGGGTGCCCAGCAAGCACTGTCAATCGTCGACAAGGCTCTGGAATCGGTCAACAGCGTCCGCGCCGACCTCGGCGCGATCCAGAACCGCTTCACCTCGGTGGTGGCCAACCTGCAGACCTCCTCGGAGAACCTGTCGGCATCGCGCAGCCGCATCCGCGATACCGACTTCGCCAAGGAAACCGCCGAANGCAGACCTCGACGGAAAACCTGTCGGCCTCGCGTAGTCGCATCAAGGATACCGATTTCGCCAAGGAAACCGCGGAGCTGACCCGCACCCAGATTCTGCAGCAGGCCGGTACGGCCATGCTGGCCCAGGCCAACCAGGTGCCGCAGGGCGTGCTCAGCCTGCTGCGCTGATCCTCTTCCTGATCGTCTTCCGGGCACCGGTTGATCCGGTGCCCGGATACTGAACCACGCATCACCTCCGCCAAAGGAAAAGCACNCGCAGCCGCATCCGCGATACCGACTTCGCCAAGGAAACCGCCGAACTGACCCGCACCCAGATCCTGCAGCAGGCCGGTACGGCCATGCTGGCCCAGGCCAACCAGGTACCGCAGAACGTGCTCAGCCTGTTGCAGCGCTGACATGAGCCGCCCCCGGGGCACGTCGGGGGCGTCTAACCCAACTCACGTGCAACCGCTCAAGGACCTCTCCTNAGGGCGTGCTCAGCCTGCTGCGCTGATCCTCTTCCTGATCGTCTTCCGGGCACCGGTTGATCCGGTGCCCGGATACTGAACCACGCATCACCTCCGCCAAAGGAAAAGCACCATGGCACAAGTCATCAACACCAACACGATGTCGTTGAATGCTCAGCGTAACCTGAGCACCAGCGGCAGCTCGCTGGCCACCACCATCCAGCGCCTGTCCTCCGGTTCGCGCATCAACAGCGCCAAGGACGACGCCGCTGGCCTGGCGATCTCCGAGCGCTTCGGCACGCAGATCCGCGGTACCGACGTCGCCATCCGCAATGCCAACGACGGCATTTCGCTGGCCCAGGTCGCCGAAGGTTCGCTGANCTGGCGATCTCCGAGCGCTTCGGCACCCAGATCCGCGGTACCGACGTTGCCATCCGCAATGCCAATGACGGCATTTCGCTGGCCCAGGTCGCCGAAGGTTCGCTGACCGAGATCGGCAACAACCTGCAGCGTATCCGTGAGCTGGCTGTACAGTCGTCCAACGCGACCAACTCGGCAAGTGATCGCAAGGCACTGCAGTCGGAAGTGAATCAGCTGGTCAGCGAGATTGATCGTGTGGCCAAGCAGTCCGATTTCAATGGCACCAAGCTGCTGGACGGCTCGTTCTCCAGCCAGCTGTTCCAGGTTGGCGCAAATGCTGGCCAAGCAATCGCAATTGACAAGATTACCAACGCCAAGACTGATTCGCTGGGTGGCACCCTGTTCTCCTCGGCGACCACTACAGCGACCACCACTGCCGTTGCAGAAACTCCCGCCGGTTCCTCGGTATTTGCGTTCGCTGCAGGTACCGTTGCCGATTTCTCGATCTCCGCAAATGGCGCGACGGTGAACTTCAGTGGTGTGAAGTTCGACGCAGGTAGCGCATCAACGCAGGCCGCAGGTGAGGCTGCCAGCGTGGTTTCCCAAGGTAATGCCATTGCAAAGGCCATTAATCAGAAGTCGGCCGACCTCGGAGTCTCTGCCGAAGTGGACTCCGCGGGCAAGGTAACCATCAGCTCCTGGAAAGAGGGGAAAGTCGGCGACCAGATCACCGCAACCGGCGTAACCCTCGCAGACGACGCAGCTCTGGTTGCTACCGATGCCAAGCATGCCATTGACCTTGACGTCACCAGCTACGGCAAATCTCAACAGGCGCTGCAGATCGTGGACAAGGCACTGGAGGGCATCAACAGCACCCGTGCTGACCTCGGTGCGATCCAGAACCGTTTCACCTCGGTCGTCGCCAACCTGCAGACCTCGACGGAAAACCTGTCGGCCTCGCGTAGCCGCATCAAGGATACCGATTTCGCCAAGGAAACCGCCGAGCTGACCCGCACCCAGATCCTGCAGCAGGCCGGTACGGCCATGCTGGCCCAGGCCAACCAGGTGCCGCAGGGCGTGCTCAGCCTGCTGCGCTGATCCACGGCAAGAAGGCGCCGCTACCGTCGGTTAGTCCCGACGGTAGCGGCAACCGGGAAGCCACGATGCACGAAGGCGCGGGCCATGCCCGGCCCGGGAGTACTCCCGAACCGGCTTGGCATCGCCCGCTCCTGCGGACCTCTCTTTCAGCGCTGTACCTTTGACTGTACGTACCGGGCGGCTTCGTCTCCCCCCGATTGTCAGTAGCCTGATCCCTCCCCTGCCTTGGGGGAGGGTTTTTTGCAGACTCCCGGCAGCCTGCGGTGATTCCACCCGCACCCTGCCCCAACCCTCCTGCAACCTGCGTGCCAGAACCTGCGCCGGAGCATTGGCACGGTGCATGCATCAACGAAGTCCTCAAGACCCAGCGGCGCAGGCCGCTATTTTCGTTGACGACGGGCCAGCGCCTAGCGACCAGGCCCGATACCAGGAGAATCACATGGCAAGCTTTGGATACGGTGGCATCGGCTCGGGCCTGAACATTTCAGACATCGTCAGCCAACTGGTGGCGGCCGACCGCAAGCCCGCCGACAACGCGCTGAACCTGCAGCAGTCCAAGGCCAAGATGCAGCTGTCGTCGATCGGCACCGTCACCTCGGCCTTTGACAAGCTGAAGACCGCGTTGACCGCGTTGAAGGCCACGACAGCCTTCGACACCCGCACCGTCACCGCCACCGGCAAAGCACAGCCAGGCAACACCGACGATGTGCTGACGGCATCGGTGGCGCTGTACGACCAAGGCACGACCAAGGCAGCGGCCTCCAACGGCACGCACCAGGTGGAGGTGAAATCCCTCGCCACGGCACACAAGCTGATTGCCAACGCCTCGGTGCCGAAGACCGACACCTTCGGCGCCGGAACCTTGACGCTGACCGTTGGCGTGGGCGACAAGGCAAAGACGATGAAGGTCGAGGTGGAGGCCGGAGATACGCTGACCACCGTGCGCAACAAAATAGATGCCGCAGGCCGCAAGGAAGGCGTGCAGGCGACCCTGATCGCTTCGGGCGATAGCCAGTACCTGTCGATCGCCCAGGAGAAAACCGGCGCCGCCAACGCGATCAAGCTGGAATATGGCGGCAGCGACCCGAAGCTGAGCGCACTGATTGGCAGCCTTCAGGAGAACACCGCGGCAGCCGATGCCGAGCTGACCATCGATGGCGTCACGGTGATCAGCGACAGCAACACCGTGACCGACGCCGTACCGGGCCTGACCCTGAACCTCAAGGTCAAGGGCAAGAGCACGGTCGTGATCAGTACCGACACCACTGCAGCCACCAAGGTGATGCAGGACTTCGTCAAGGCCTACAACGATGCGATCGCCGCCATCAATACCGAGACCAAGTACGACGCCAAGACCAAGGAAGCGGCGACGCTGACGGGCGATGCGCAGATGCGCGGCGCATCCAGTCAGCTGCGTTCGATGATGGGCGCTGTACTGAAGGATCTGTCCGCGGATGGATTGGATCCGAAGAAGCTCGGCCTGCAGACCCGTGGCTATCCTAATGCCGACGGCAGCCTGGTGCTGGACGCGACCAAATTCGCAGCGGCGCTCGCCAGCCAGCCGGAGAAGATCCGCTCGGCGATCACCGGTGATACCGGCGGCGCCGGCAAGCTCTACACGATGGTGGACGGTTACGTCAGTACGACCACGGGCAAGGAAGGCGCCTTCGTCGCCCGTACCAAGGGCCTGAACACCACCTTGGACAACATCGACAAGCGACGCAAGGACCTGGACGTCCGCATGAAGAACGTCGAGGAACGCTACAAGAAGCAGTTCCTGGCGCTGGACAGCCTGATGGGCAAACTGCAGCAAAGCAACACCGCATTGCAGCAGCAGCTGGCACAGCTGAACCGCTAAAGGAATGCGTTCGACGCTCAAGTTTGGCGTGTAACGCACCGATAACGGACGCAACAGCAATCAACGCCGCACCGCCGGCAGCGGTCCCCACGACCGCCCGGCGGCACCCAGCGCAAGGAGAATCACGAATGTACGGTTCCAGCCGTCAATATGCCGAGCAGTACCGCCAGGTGGGAGTGACCAGTGCGGTTGCCGACGCCGATCCGCACAAGCTGGTGGCGATGCTGCTGGCCGGCGCGCTGGAGCGCGTGCGGCGCGCCCAGGCCAGCCTCGAGCGTGGCGACCAGGCCGGCAAGGGCAAGGCGATCGGCGAAGTCTGCGCGATCGTCGGCCACCTCAACGGCTCGTTGGACCATGAGGCCGGTGGCGAGATCGCCGGAAATCTGTCGGCGCTCTACGACTACGTGCTGCAGCGCCTGACCGAGGCCAACCTGCACAACGACCGCGCCGCCCTCGATGAGTCCCTGCAGCTGCTGGGCGAGATCGACAGCGCCTGGAACGCCATTCCGATGGAGCAGCGTCGCCCCGCTGCGGTGGCGCCATGAGCCTGCACGAACTGCACGCGCAATTGGATGCCTTCGAGAAGGCCCTGGGCGAAGAGTCCCTCGACCAGGCCGACAGCCTGCTTGATGGCCACGACAGCACCCTGCATGCCCTGCTCAGCCAGCCGCTGACCGCAGCCGATCACGCACCGCTGACCGCGCTGTTCGAACGCCAGCAGAACCTGCTCGGCCTGCTGCGCCAGCGTCGTGATGCAGTGGCCGCACTGATGAACGATGGCCAGCGCTCCCTTCGCGCGGCGCATGCCTACCTGCAGGCAGAATCACTCGCATGACCCAACTGCCGACCACGTCGCTGCACCACCCCGCCGAAAGCGAGCTGTTCGACGAAACGCTCAGCTGCGAGCTGGCCTTGCCGGCCGAGTTCCAGGCAGGCAGCGCCGCCGGTCGTACCAGCAGTGCCGAAGGCCTGCTGCGCAGCCTGGCCCTGGTCGAGGACAGCCGCGTTGACGAGCACGACGACCGCAATGAGTCCAGCCTGCAGTTGCAGCGGCTGGAAGCCAAGGTGGATCTGGCGATGGTGCTGCTCGGCCGGCTGGTGCGCCAGCAGGGCCAGGAACTGACGCTGCGCCCCGTGCGCTGGTCACGCCGCGGCATCCGCCTGCAGCTGGGGCCGCGCAGCGGCGCCAGCCCTGGTCAGGCCGGCCTGGTGCGTCTGCAGCCCAGCGACTGGCTGCCTGACCATATCGACCTGCCCGTGGAAGTGATCGCCGAAGCGGCGGACGGTGGCGGTGGTCACTACCTGTGGCTGCGTTTCCAGCGTCTTGGCGATGGCCTGGAGATGGCAATGGAGCGGCATCTGTTCCGCCTGCATCGCCGCCAGGTGGCCGAAGCACGCCGCGCCCGCTGAAACCTGCCACCATGACGCCGGATGGGCAACCCTTGGCGCGCCCGTTCAGCTAAGTTAAGGTGGACTCCCCTCACGGACCTCCAACGTGCCTGTGCGAGTTCTCATCGTCGACGATCACACCCTGGTCCGCGCCGGCCTGGCGCGGCTGCTGCAGGGGTTTGCCGACGTGCAGCTCGTCGCCGAGGCCAGCAATGCCGAGCAGGCACTGCAGCTGGCCCTGCAGCACGCCCCGGACGTGATCCTGATGGACCTGTCACTGCCCGGCCGCACCGGCCTGGAAGCCCTCAGCGACATCCGCCTGCGCGCCCCCGGCACGCGGGTGGTGATGATGACCATGCACGACGACGCCGCCCACGTGCGCGATGCACTCGATCGCGGTGCGGTCGGGTTCCTGGTCAAGGATGCCGCACCGCAGGAGCTTGAACTGGCGCTGCGTGCCGCGCACGCCGGCCAGGTGTTCCTGAGCCCGCAGATCTCCGCCAAGATGCTAGCACCGATGCTCGGTCGCGAGAAACTCACCGGCATCGCCGCACTGTCGCCGCGCCAGCGCGAGATCCTGCGCCGCATCGGCAAGGGTGAGAGCAACAAGGAAATCGCCGCCGACCTCGGCATCAGCGTCAAGACGGTGGAAACCCACCGCGCACGCATGATGGAGTCGCTGGGCTGTCGCCGCGCCAACGATCTGCTGCTGCTGGCCGCGCGCCACCAGCACGAGCTGGAGTGATTGCCTGCCAGTGGGGTCAGATCCCTTTCCCATGGAAAGGGATCTGACCCCGCGACACCCCTCATCTGCGACGAATTCCCGTCACCCTGACAGGCCCCGACAGGAATCCGTACACGGCGCAGCCCGATCAACCCGGCACCCACACCGGGAATCAGCAACTTAGCGGCGACCATCGTCAACATTCCGCGATAATGTAGGGAATACCCCTACACCCTGTCAGGACATTCACGAAGCCCCTCAGGAACCCCCTGATTCCGCCCCCGCCGGATCAAAAGCAAGATGCGTTCCACAAGGCGCCGGGGAGCGGTGCCGGGGAACCACGATGAAGGCTGCACTCTCGGCCCAGCTGGGCCAACAACTTCACCTCACCCCGCAGTTGCTGCAGTCGATCCGGCTGCTGCAGCTTGATGGCCTGCACCTGGAACAGGAAATCCAGCGCCTGCTGGACTCCAACCCGCTGCTGGAGATCGAAGAGGCTGAAGCACCCACCGCCGAAGCCACCGAGGCCGGCGCCACCACGCTGGAAACCGCTGCGTTCGACGAGCTGCCCGAGTCGTCGATGTGGGACGTGGCCGGCGCCAGCTGGCAGGACGGCGACGACGACCGCATGGCGCGCATCGCCGCCGGCGAATCGAGCGACCCGCAGCTGCGCGTGCTGCAGCGCCTGTCGCTGGACATGGATGACCGCAAGCTGGCCGTGGCCGCCTTCTGGCTGGACCATTGCGATGAGGCAGGCTACCTGCAGGCACCGCTGGACCAGCTGCAGCTGCTGGCCAGCGCCCAGTTCGACATCGCCGCCGACGGCGTGGAAGCCATCCGTCAGCAGCTGCTGCATGGCGAGCCGGCCGGCATGGCCGCTCAGGACCTGCGCGAAGGCCTGCAGGCACAGCTGCGCAGCCTGCACGGCGTAGTCCCCGCCCGCCACCTGGCGGCACGCATTCTCGATGGCGCGCTCGACGCGCTGGCCGCGCACGACTACCCCGCCCTCGCCCGCCTGCACGACGCCGAGATCGACGACGTGCGCGAAGCCGTGCGCCTGATCCTCTCGCTGCAGCCGCGCCCGGGTGACAGCCTGCTGCCCGAACGCAATGCCGTGGTGGTGCCGGACGTGGTCGCCTGGCACGCCGACGACCAGTGGAAGGTGGCGCTGAATCCGGCGACCAGCCGCCGCGTCTCGATTAACAGCCAGTACGAACAGGCCCTGGCCGAGACCAGCGAGGCCGCACCGGCACTGCGCGAAATGCTGCAGGAAGCGCGCTGGTTCAGCCGCGGCCTGTCGATGCGCTACGACACCCTGCTGCGCACCGCGCGGGTGATCGTCGAGCGCCAGGCCGCGTTCCTGGTGCGTGGCGAGGAGGCCATGGCGCCGCTGACCCTGAAGGAAGTGGCCGAGGAAATCGGCATGCACGAGTCCACCGTCTCGCGCATCACCACCGGCAAGTTCCTGCAGACCCCGCGCGGCACCTTCGAACTGAAGCACTTCTTCGCCGTGCGCCTGGAAGGCGCCAGCGTCTCCGGCCAGGCCGTGAAGGCCATGGTCCGCCGCCTGATCGACGCCGAACCGGCCGGCCGCCCGCTGGCCGACGAGGCCATCGCCGGCCTGCTGTCGCGCCAGGGGGTGAACATTGCCCGCCGAACCGTCGCAAAATACCGAGAACAACTGGACATCGCCCCGGCCCGTGAACGGCGCCGGCTTGGCGCCAGGCAACCGCAGCTGGCCCGGGTGGGCTGAAAAGGATGTTGGACATGAACAAGCTCACGGTCCTGCTGGTCGATGACCACGAGGGCTTCATCAACGCGGCGATGCGCCATTTCCGCAAGATCGATTGGCTGCAGATCGTCGGCAGCGCCGGCAACGGCCTGGAAGCGATCGAGCGCTCGGAAACGCTGCGCCCGCAGGTGGTGCTGATGGACCTGGCGATGCCGGAAATGGGCGGCCTGCAGGCCACCCGCCTGATCAAGTCGCAAGACGATGCACCGTACATCGTGATCGCCAGCCACTTCGACGACGCCGAGCACCGCGAACACGCGCTACGCGCTGGCGCCGACAATTTTGTCAGCAAGCTGTCCTACATCCAGGAAGTCATGCCGATCCTGGAAGGCCTCAGGGAGGATCGATCGTGAGCGAATCGCGCATCCTGGTGCTGGACAACGACGCCGTGCGCGCAGAGCGCACCGTTGCCCTGCTGGAATTCATGGATTTCAACCCGCGCTGGGTTTCCGACGCGGCCGACTTCGACCTGGGCCGCCAGCGCCAGAACGACTGGATGGCGGTGATCGTCGGCACTCTGGACGACAACGCCGACAGCACCGCACTGTACAACTGGCTGGGCGGCAGCAGCCTGCCGCCGCCGGTACTGCTGGCCGACGGTGATGCCGCAGCCTTTGCCCACCAGCACGGCCTGCACGAAGCCAACATCTGGCCGTTGGAAACCCCGCTGCGCCATGCGCAGATGGAAGCCCTGCTGCGCCGCGCCAGCCTCAAGCGCCTGGATGCCGAGCACCAGGCCGGCGCCGCGCAGGACCAGGGCCCGACCGGCAACGGCCCGGCGGTGACCGAACTGCGCACCATGATCGAACAGGTGGCCGCATTCGACACCACCGTGCTGGTGCTGGGCGAATCCGGTACCGGCAAGGAAGTGGTGTCGCGCGCGATCCACCAGCGCTCGCCGCGCCGTGATGGCCCGTTCGTGGCGATCAACTGCGGCGCCATTCCGGCCGACCTGCTGGAAAGCGAACTGTTCGGCCACGAAAAGGGTGCCTTCACTGGCGCACTGACCGCGCGCAAGGGTCGTTTCGAAATGGCCGAAGGCGGTACCCTGCTGCTGGACGAAATCGGCGACATGAGCCTGCCGATGCAGGTGAAGCTGCTGCGTGTGCTGCAGGAGCGCAGCTTCGAGCGCGTCGGTGGCAACCAGACCATCCGCTGCAACGTGCGCGTCGTTGCAGCGACCCACCGCGACCTGGAAACCCGTATTGCCGAAGGCAAGTTCCGCGAGGACCTGTTCTACCGCCTCAATGTGTTCCCGATCGACGTGCCCGCCCTGCGCGAGCGTCGCGAAGACCTGCCGGCACTGGTCGAAACCATTGCCGCGCAGCTGGCCCGTACCGGCCGCGGCGAAGTGCGCTTCACTCCGGAAGCCCTGCAGGCACTGGCCGGCTACGAGTGGCCGGGCAACGTGCGTGAGCTGACCAACCTGGTCGAGCGCCTGGCGGTGCTGCATCCGGGCGGTTCGGTGCGCGTGCAGGACCTGCCGGCCCGCTACCGTGGCGACGCTGCACTGGCAGCGGTGGCCGCACCGGCACCGGTACAGCCGACGGCGAGCGAAGAACGCCTGGACCTGCGCAGCTTCTCGTTCCACACCCCGGGCGGCGGCAGCCAACCGGCACTGGAGCACGGCATTGCCGTCAATCGCGCCGCAGCACCGGCGGCGCTACCCGATGAAGGCATGGACCTGCGCAACCACATGGCCAACATCGAACTGGGCCTGATCAACGAAGCACTGGAACGCACCCAGGGCGTCGTCGCCCACGCCGCCCAGCTGCTCGGCCTGCGCCGAACCACCCTGGTGGAAAAGCTGCGCAAGTACGGCATCGAACGCGAGCAGGCCGAACTGGCCGGCTGAAGCTCGCGACCAGCATGAAGGGGGCACGAACGCCTGGGCTTGCCCGGGCGTTGGTGCTTCCAGTACCTGGGGTCAGATCCCTTTCCTGCGGAAAGGAATCTGACCCCATTGCATTTGCACGTTTTCCTAAAGACATCACCGCCGCAGTGCGGAGCATGGCAAGGACATCCCAAGGAGCTCCGACCATGCATCGCCTCACCCTGCTCGCCGCCCTGCTCTTCCCGGCCCTGGCCACCGCCGCCGACTGCACCCTGCCCACCACGCTGGACCAGCGCCAGTTCACCAACCTCAGCGACCCGCTGTACCAGCCAGATAATCCGAATGCCGGACGCATGGTCCAGCTCAGCTTCGCCGGCAACCAGTACGTGCTGGACATCCTCGGCACCGATCTGCGCATCGGCGGCAGCTACCGCTACCAGCGCCTGGCCCCGCACATCGCCGAGATCCAGATGACCGAAGCCCACCCGGCAGGCCCTGCCCGCTACACCCTGCTGCTGACCTGCCTGAGCGACCGCCAGGGCCGCTTCATCTACACCCAGCACGACGGCCCCATCGCACCGCGCCAGCGCCAGAATTCCGGCCGCTGGACCCTGCAGCCATAGGCCAGAAAACCGACGCCGGTTAAATGGCGCCTCGTCGACACCTCGTCCACACATGACCATGGGGTCAGAGCCCGTTGCGCAGCAACGGGATCCGACCCCAGAAGAGCCGTGTCGACCAAGGTCGACACCCACCAAGAGCAGCCCATGCAATTCCGACAGATCGCGGGAAACTGTCGAAGGCGGGGTGGGTCCGGTTGCGGGGGTGTCCGCGGCATGGATGCCGCGGCCAAGCCCCCAGGGACGGGTTTACGGCGTCCCCCGCAACCGGATCCACCGCGCCACCCCACGGATAGCCAGCTTCTGCCGTTGCTTCGGCTTCGGCCGTTGCTGCTGAGGTTGCCGGCCAGCGGCCGGCGCTACCGCGGGGAGCGGGGTGCAACCCCGCACGCACACCCAACCTCCTCACTTCACTGAATCGAAAACCGGTTTCGGCACGGCACTTGCACCTGCTCCAGCAGACAACCCCATCCCCTGTTTCTGGAACCGTTGCAGATGTCCCACTCCGTCACTTCGATCCTTTCGCAGATCCGCTCCTATCAGACCCAGATGGGACAGCCGGCGCTCAACCCGCTGGGCGAAACGCCGCGCAGCAATGCCCTGCCGGGCACGGTGCTGGACGCACCGCAGGCCCAGCCGGCCAGCTTCACCGAAACCCTGCGTGGTGCGATTGCCGGCGTCAACGACGCGCAACAGAAATCCGGCGCCCTCGCCAAGGCCTTCGAAATGGGCGACCCCAGCGCCGACCTGGCCAAGGTGATGGTCGCCTCGCAGCAGTCCCAGATCGCCTTCCGCGCCACCGTGGAAGTCCGCAACCGTCTCGTCCAGGCTTACCAGGACGTGATGAACATGCCGCTGTAAGGAACGTTGACGCATGGCACTGACGCTCTCCAAGGACAGCCTGAACGCCGAGAAGGCCGGGCAATGGTTCGACCGCCTGCAGAGTCTGCAGATCACCCGTCGGCTGGGCCTGATGGCGATGATCGCGGTGGCGGTGGCGGCAGGCCTGTCCGTGTTCTTCTGGTCGCAGAAGCCCGGCATGGTCCCGCTGTATACCGGCCTGGACCAGAAGGCGACCGCTGAAGCGACCGACCTGCTGCGCGCCGCGCAGATCCCGTTCGCGCTCGACCCGGCCACCGGTGGCATCACCGTGCCGGAAAAGAACCTGCACGACGCCCGCCTGAAGCTGGCCGGCTCCGGCCTGACCGACAGCGGCAAGCTCGGCTTCGAGCTGATGGAGCGCGACCCGGGATTCGGCGTCAGCCAGTTCGTGGAAAGCGCGCGCTACCAGCATGCGTTGGAAACCGAGCTGTCGCGCACCATCAACACGCTGCGCCCGGTGCGCGATTCGCGCGTGCACCTGGCCATTCCCAAGCCCAGCGCCTTCACCCGGCAGCGTGACGTGGCCAGCGCCTCGGTCACCCTGGAACTGCGTGGCGGCCAGCAGCTGGAACGCAGCCAGGTCGACGCCATCGTGCACATGGTCGCGGCCAGCATTCCGGACCTCGCTCCGGAACGCGTGACCGTGGTCGACCAGAGCGGGCGCATGCTCAGCATCACCGACCCGAACAGCGAGGCGGCGGTCAATGCGGCCCAGTTCGAGCAGGTCCGCCGCCAGGAAACCTCGTTCAACCAGCGCATCCGCGAGCTGCTGGAGCCGATGACCGGTCCTGGCCGCGTCAATCCGGAAGTGAGCGTGGACATGGACTTCTCGGTGACCGAGGAAGCCCGTGAGCTCTACAACGGTGAACCGCAGAAGCTGCGCAGCGAGCAGATGAGCGAGAACACCACCAGCACCCCGGGCCCGCAGGGCGTGCCGGGCGCGACCAGCAACAGCCCGCCGGGCCAGCAGGCCGCACCGGCCACTGCGCAGGCCCCGACCGAAAGCAGCAAGAACGCGACCCGCAACTACGAGCTGGACCGCACCCTGCAGCACACCCGCCAGCCGGCCGGCCGCATCAAGCGCGTCTCGGTGGCGGTGCTGGTGGACAACGTGCCGCGCGCCGGTGCCAACGGCAAGATGAGCCCGCAGCCGCTGTCGGCCGCCGAACTGACCCGCGTCGAGGCGCTGGTCAAGCAGGCCGTCGGCTTCAACGCCGAGCGTGGCGACACCGTGTCGGTGATGAATGCCCCGTTCGTGCGTGACACCACGCCGGTCGAAGGCCCGGCATGGTGGGAGCTGCCGTGGGTGCACGACGCCGGTCGCATGCTGCTGGGTGCCGTGGTAGTGCTGGCATTGCTGTTCGGCGTGCTGCGCCCGGCCCTGCGTGCGATCACTGGCCAGAACAAGAAGGACGACCCGCAGGCACTGGAACCGCATACCGCGGACGTGCAGCTGGTCGATGACGATGGCATGCCACTGCCGGCGCTCGGCGCCGACCGGGCCAGCCTGGGCGGGCCGGATGCGCTGGCCCTGCCGGTGGATTCATATGAGGAACGACTGCGGATGGCGCGTGAAGCCGTGAAGACCGACTCCAAGCGCGTGGCCCAGGTGGTCAAGGGTTGGGTGGCCAATGACTGAGGCGCCACTGACCGGTGTGCAGCGCGCGGCTGTGCTGCTGCTGTCCCTGGGTGAGCTGGACGCAGCCGAAGTGCTGCGCCACATGGAACCCAAGGAAGTGCAGAAGATCGGCATCGCCATGGCCACCATGACCGACATCACCCGCGAACAGGTGGAACGGGTGATGGACCAGTTCGGCCAGGAACTGGGCTCGAAGACCTCGCTGGGCGTGGGCTCCGACGACTACATCCGCAACATGCTGGTGCAGGCGCTGGGCAGCGAGAAGGCCGGCAACCTGATCGACCGCATCCTGCTCGGCCGCAACACCACCGGCCTGGACGCACTGAAGTGGATGGACCCGCGTGCGGTGGCCGATCTGGTGCGCAACGAGCACCCGCAGATCATCGCCATCGTGATGGCGCACCTGGAAACCGACCAGGCCGCCGACGCGCTGAAACTGCTGCCGGACCGTACCCGCGTGGACGTGCTGCTGCGCATCGCCACCCTCGACGGCATTCCGCCGAATGCGCTGAATGAACTCAACGAGATCATGGAGCGCCAGTTCGCCGGCAACCAGAACCTGAAGTCGTCCAACATTGGCGGCGTGCAGTGCGCGGCCAACATCCTGAACTTCATGGACAGCGGCCAGGACCAGGCGATCCTGGGCGAAATCGCGCGCATCGATGCGCCGTTGAGCAACCGCATCCAGGACCTGATGTTCGTGTTCGACGACCTGGTCGACCTCGACGACCGCGAAATGCAGCTGGTGCTGCGTGAAGTGAGCGGCGAGCGCCTGGGCCTGGCCCTGCGCGGTGCTGACATCAAGGTGCGCGACAAGATCACCCGCAACATGTCGCAGCGCGCGGCGGAAATCCTGCTGGAAGACATGGAAGCCCGCGGCCCGGTGCGCTTGTCCGACGTGGAAGGCGCGCAGCGCGAGATCCTGGCCATCGTCAAGCGCATGGCCGATGAAGGCACCGTCACCATTGGTGGCAGCGCGGAGGCCATGCTGTGAGCAACGTCGTGCGCTGGCTTGCCCCGGACCTGCTGGCCCAGCCCGAACCGGCACTGGAGCAGGAGGATGCGTTCGAGCTCACCGAGCCGGACCCGGAACACGAACCCGAACCGCCGCTGCAACTACCGACCCTGGAGGAGATCCAGGCGATCCAGGACAGCGCCGAGAAGGAAGGCTTCCAGCACGGCCATGCCGAAGGCTACGGCCAGGGCCAGGCCGAAGTGCGTCGCCTCGCTGCGCAGATCGAAGGCATCCTCGACAACTTCAGCCGACCACTGGTGCGGCTGGAGAACGAAGTGGTCGGCGCACTGGGTGAGCTGGCGGTGCGCATCGCCGGTGCGCTGGTCGGTCGCGCCTATGAAGCTGACCCGGCACTGCTGGCACAGCTGGTCGGTGAGGCGATTGACGCGGTGGGTGGCAGCACCCGGGAAGTGGAAGTGCGGCTGCACCCGGATGACATCGCCGCCCTCGCCCCGTTGCTGAGCCTGCCGCCGCAACAGCGCCTGGTGCCCGATACCAGCCTGAGCCGTGGCGATCTTCGCGTGCACGCCGAAGCGGTGCGCATCGACGGCACCTTGGAAGCCCGCCTGCGCGGCGCGCTGGACGCGGTGATCCGCCAGACCGGAGCCAATGCATGACCCCCGATCCACAGCCGACGCCGCCACCGGCCGACTGGGCCATGGCCCGCAACCTGCGCCTGGCCCGTCGCCTCGATGGCCTGCGTGTGGATACCGCCCATGGCCGCGGCCTGATCCGCGAAGGCGTACTGCGCCGCGCGGTCGGCCTGACCCTGGAAGCCGTCGGCTGCGAGGCGCCCCTCGGCGCCAGCTGCAAGGTGGAAGTGGTTGATGGTGGCTGGGTCGATGCCGAAGTGGTCGGCTTCGCCGGCGAGCGCACCTACCTGATGCCCAGCGCAGAGCTGCATGGCCTGTTGCCCAATGCGCGGGTGGTGCCATCGGCGCGCCGCGGTGGCGTGGAAGTGGGCGAAGGCCTGCTTGGCCGCGTCATCGACAGCGACGGCGTGCCGCTGGATGGCAAGGGCCCGATCCGCGCCGAAGGGCATGTCGGCATGGCCGGCGTCTCGATCAATCCGTTGGCGCGTGAACCCATTACCCAGCCGCTGGACGTGGGCGTGCGCGCGATCAACGCGCTGCTGCCGATCGGCCGCGGCCAGCGTGTCGGCCTGTTCGCCGGTTCCGGCGTCGGCAAGTCGACGCTGCTGGGCATGATGACCCGCTACACCGCCGCCGACGTGATCGTGGTCGGCCTGATCGGTGAACGTGGCCGCGAAGTGCGCGATTTCGTCGAGACCACGCTGGGCGAAGAAGGCCTGCGCCGCGCCGTGGTGGTCGCCAGCCCCGCCGACCGTCCGCCGCTGGCGCGCCTGCACGGCGCCTACCGTGCCACCGCCATCGCCGAGTGGTTCCGCGATCAGGGCCTGAACGTGCTGCTGCTGATGGACTCACTGACCCGCTTCGCCCAGGCGCAGCGCGAGATCGGCCTGTCGGTGGGCGAACCGCCCACCACCCGCGGCTACCCGCCGTCGGTGTTCGCCAAGCTGCCGGCACTGGTCGAACGCGCCGGCAATGGTGCCAAGGGCCGCGGCTCGATCACCGCGTTCTACACCGTGCTGACCGAAGGCGACGATCCGCAGGATCCGATTGCCGATGCGGCGCGCGCGATCCTCGACGGCCACATCCTGCTGTCGCGGCGCGTGGCCGACAGTGGCCTGTACCCGGCCATCGACGTTGAATCGTCGGTCAGCCGCGTGGTCACGGAAATCGCCGACGAACCGTGGCGCCTGCGCATCCGCAAGCTGAAGCGGCTGGTCTCGGCCTACTCGGCCAACCGCGACCTGATCGCCATCGGCGCCTACCAGCGCGGCAACGACGCGGCCACCGACGAAGCCCTGGAGCGCTGGCCGGAAATCATGGAGTTCCTCGGCCAGGACGTTGCCAAGGCCGCAGATCTCCCGCACAGCCAGGCGGCACTGCAGCGCCTGGTGGAACAAGAGAGTTAAGCCATGAACCAGTCCAAGCGCATCGATCCCCTGCTCAAGCGGGCCCAGGAACACGAGGACGCGGTTGCCCGTGACCTTGCCGAACGCCAGCGCGTGCTCGACACCCATCTATCGCGACTGGACGAACTGCGCCGCTACGCCGAGGAGTACGCCAACGCCCAGATGGCGGCGACCAGTCCGGCGCAGCTGCTGAACCGGCGTGCCTTCCTCGACCGCCTCGACAGCGCGGTGGAGCAGCAGCAGCGCACCGTGGATGGCAACCGCGAAAAAGTGGAAGCCGAGCGCGCGCGGCTGATCCTGGCCAGCCGTGACAAGGCCGTGCTGGAACAGCTGGCTGCTAGCTACCGCGCACAGGAAAAGGTGGTGACCGACCGCCGTGACCAGCGCGAGATGGATGACATTGGCGCGCGTCGCGCACGACTGGTGCAGGCCGAAGACCAGGACGGCACCGAGCAGGGAGGCCGCTCGTGATGCCCACCCCATTGGCCGGCAGTTCCAACGCGCAGCCACAGAATTCCGGCAGCAGCGCAACGCGCGCGCCACGCGGTGACGGCAGCAAAGAGTTCAGCCAGCTGCTGCAGGGGGGCGCCACGGGCGCCGATGCGCCTGCCAAGCCGTCGAGTACGCCGACGCCGTCCACGCAGAGTCCAGCGTCCGACAGCAACGGCCAGGCCGGCGCCGATCGCAGGCCGGACAGCGCTGCCGCCCCCGACGAGCCCGCCGCCACGGTGCCCGCAGCACCGGCCAAGCCGGTTGCCGAAAAGGACACCCCGGCCGCGAGCGAGGAAGCCCCTTGGCCACCGCTCGGCCTGGCCGGGCTGGTGCTGGCGATACCGGCGCCTGCCGATCCTGCCAGCGCTCTGCCAGCCGCGGCAGTGACGGCCAGCGACGCAGGCGGCAACGCCCTGCCCGCACCCGCTGCAGCGCCGGTCGCAGCGGCCCTGCCGTCCATAGCGGCGGCTGCCACATCGTCCACCGCCAGCAGCGCCACTGACCAGGCGGCCACGCTGCCGTTGCCTGAGATGGTGCTGCCCGGCAAGCGCAGCGAGCGTGGCGAAGGCAGCGACGCATCCCTCATCGGCGACCGCGCCATGGCGCCGCTGCTGCATGCGCCGGGCAACGCGGCCGTGCAGGATCTGAAGGCCGCGCTGGCCACCGGCAATGCCATCTTCAATGGCGAGCCGACGCCGAAGCCGGTGCTCGGTGACGATGGTTTCGACCAGGCCATAGGTGCGCGCCTGGGCTGGCTGGCCGACCAGAAGATCGGCCACGCCCACATCCGGCTGAGTCCGGATGACATGGGCCCGGTGGATGTTCGCCTGCAGTTGAACGGCGACAAGGTGCACGCCAGCTTCAGCAGTCCGCACGTGGAGGTGCGCCAGGCATTGGAAAGCAGCCTGCCACGCCTGCGTGAACTGCTGGGCGAACAGGGTTTCCAGCTGGCCCACGCCGATGTTGGCCACCAGGGCCCCGGTGGTGACGGCAATGCGTCGGGCCAGGCCGGTCGTGGCGGCATCGCGGGTGACGGAGAACCGTCGCCGGGTGACACCAGCGTGTCGTCCACTCAGTTGATCCGCCAGCGCGGGCTGCTGGACGCGTACGCCTGACAGACGTGCCAACCAAGGTTGGCACCCACCAGAGCGGGACGGTTGGCACCTACCCGTATCGCGTTGGTGGGTGCGGAGCTTGCTCCGCACGGCCCCACCGGCACCCCGACGGAATTCCGTCGCCCCCCTCTGCCCCGGCTCCGGCACACCCCTTGCATATCCCGGTGAAGCAACCCTCAGGAGCTTCACCTCGTGGCCGCAGCCGCTGACAAAACCAAGAAGACCGCCGAGAAGGACAAGACCGCCAAGCCGCGTAGTCCGATCCTGATCACCGCATTGGTGGCCGTGTTGGCCGCCGCTGCCGCCGGTGGCGGCGTCTGGTTCTTCACCCAGTCCAAGCACGAAGACAAGGCCGCGCAGGCCCCGAAGAAGACCACGACCCCGGCACCGGCCCAGTACTTCGCGCTGGACCCGGCCTTCGTGGTCAATCTCAACGGCCCGGTCGACGGCCCGCGCTACCTGCAGCTGGAAGTGCAGCTGATGACCCGCGACCCGGCCGCACTGGAAGCGATCAAGACGCATGCCCCGGCCATCCGCGCACGCCTGCTGATGCTGTTCTCGCAGGTCAGCCCCGACCAGATCGCCGACATCGCCGGCAGGCAGAAGCTGCAGGCCGCATCGCTGGCCGAAGTGCAGAAAGTGCTCAAGGCCGAGACCGGCAGCAACGGCGCCGACGATCTGCTGTTCACCAGCTTCGTGACCCAGTAAGGGCCCACCGATGAATGACCTGCTGTCCCAGGATGAGATCGATGCCCTGCTCCACGGCGTGGACAGTGGCGCGGTCGAAACCGATCCGGAACCGCCGTCAGGCGAGGCGCGTTCCTACGACTTCGCCAGCCAGGACCGCATCATCCGCGGTCGCATGCCGACCCTGGAAATGGTCCACGAGCGCTTCGCGCGCCTGTGGCGGATCGGCCTGTTCAACCTGATCCGCCGTTCGGCGGAACTGTCTGTGCGTGGCATCGAACTGATCAAGTTCAACGACTACATGCACTCGCTGTATGTGCCGACCAACCTGAACCTGATCCGCTTCAAGCCGCTGCGCGGTACCGGCCTGATCGTGTTCGAGCCGACCCTGGTGTTCGCCATCGTCGACAACTTCTTCGGCGGCGACGGGCGCTACCCGACCCGTATCGAAGGCCGCGAGTTCACCGCCACCGAAATGCGGGTGATCCACCTGCTGCTGAAGCAGACCTTCGCCGACCTGCGCGAGGCCTGGGCACCGGTGATGGACGTCGACTTCGAGTACATCAACTCGGAGATCAACCCGCACTTCGCCAACATCGTGACGCCGCGCGAGTACGTGGTGGTGTGCCGCCTGCACGTCGAGCTCGACGGCGGTGGCGGCGACATCCACGTGACCCTGCCGTACTCGATGCTGGAGCCGATCCGCGAACTGCTCGACGCCGGCATCCAGAGCGACCGCAATGATCGCGACGAGAGCTGGGGCCAGACCCTGCGCGAACAGCTCAACATCGCCGAGGTGACCCTGTCCAGCGTGCTGGCCAGCAAGCGCATGACGCTGCGTGACCTGACCCAGCTGAAGGTCGGCGACATCCTGCCGATCGAGCTCAGCCCGCAGGTGCCGCTGTGCGTGGAGAACATCCCGGTGTTCACCGGCGAGTTCGGCATCGCCAACGGCATGAACGCCGTGAAGATCACTGCTACCCATCCGCCGGGCACCCGCCCGCGCGTACCCGTCATCCAGGAAGACCCGCAATGAACGATATCGACGCCCTCGAACCCACCCCGGCCCAGTTCAGCAGCCTGCAGGCCGATGAGGCGAACGGTCCGGACCTGAACCTGGACGTGATCCTTGACGTGCCGGTGACCCTGTCGCTGGAAGTCGGTCGCGCCCGCCTGCCGATCCGCAACCTGCTGCAGCTCAACCAGGGCTCGGTGGTGGAACTGGAACGCGGCGCCGGCGAATCGCTGGATGTCTTCGTCAACGGCACCCTGATCGCCCACGGCGAGGTGGTGGTGATCAACGACCGCTTCGGCGTGCGCCTGACCGACGTGGTCAGCCCGAGCGAGCGGATCCGGAGACTGCGTTGAGCCTGCTGGCCTCCACCCTGCTGGCGGTCGGCAAGACCGCCGCTCCGGTCGGCCCGCAGATCGGCCAGCACGCAGCCGCCGCACCGAGCCTGTTCGGTGCGGTGCTGGCGTTGCTGGCAGTGCTGGCGCTGGTCATCGGCCTCGGCTGGCTGCTCAAGCGCCTGCCCGGCAGCGGCTTCCGCCCGGCCGAAGGCATGAAGGTGGTCGCCAGCCTGAGTGTCGGTGCCAAGGAGCGCGTGGTGGTGGTCGAGGTCAATGGCCAGCAGCTGCTGCTGGGCGTCACCGCTGGCGGCATCAACACCCTGCACACCCTGCCCGAACCGCTGCCGCCGCCCGCGCCGGTGCGCGTGCCGGACTTCAAGAATCTTCCGAATTTCGCCCAGCTGCTTCAACAGCGGCTGCGCAAGGACCCCTGACATGCGTGTCACCCGTACCCGTCTTGCCACCCTGATGCCGTGGCTGCTGATGCTCGCCCTGTGCCTGTTGCCGGCGCTGGCATTCGCCGCACCCGGTGCCCCGACCACGCCGCTGCCGGACATCAATGTCGGCAAGATCGGCGGTGCGCCGGTCAGCCTGCCGCTGCAGACCCTGCTGCTGATGACCGCGATCACCCTGATCCCGTCCATGCTGCTGGTACTGACCTCGTTCACCCGCATCATCATCGTGCTGGGCCTGCTGCGCCAGGCACTGGGTACCGGGCAGACGCCGTCCAACCAGGTGCTGCTGGGCCTGGCCCTGTTCCTCACCGCAATGATCATGCTGCCGACCTGGGACAAGGCCTGGAGCACCGGCATGGCGCCGTACCTCAACGGCGAGATCGACTTCCAGACCGCCTGGACGCTGACCACCACGCCGCTGCGCGCCTTCATGCTGGCGCAGATCCGCGAGACCGACCTGATGACCTTTGCCGGCATCGCCGGGCATGGCACCTACGCCAGCCCCGATGCGATCCCATTCCCGGTGCTGGTCGCCTCGTTCGTCACCAGCGAACTGAAGACCGCCTTTGAGATCGGCTTCCTGATCTTCATCCCGTTCGTGATCATCGACCTGGTGGTGGCCAGCGTGCTGATGTCGATGGGCATGATGATGCTGTCGCCGATGCTGGTGTCGGCACCGTTCAAGATCCTGCTGTTCGTGCTGGTGGATGGCTGGGTGCTGACCGTGGGCACGTTGGCGGCGAGCTTCAATCCGGCCTGATATCCCCCGCAAAGCGCAGTCGAGCATGGCTCGACGCTACATAAGCAGATGGAACCCGAATGACTCCCGAACTTGCCCTGACCGAACTGCGTGGCGGCCTGATTACTGTGTTGTGGGTGGCCGGCCCACTGCTGCTCACCGTGCTGGTGGTCGGCGTGGTGGTCGGTGTCGTACAGGCTGCGACCCAGCTGAACGAACCGACCATCGCCTTCGTCGCCAAGGCAGCGGCGCTGACCGCGGTGCTGTTCGCGCTGGGCAGCCTGCTGATCGGCCACCTGGTTGAATTCACCACGCTGCTGTTCCAGCGCATCCCGCACCTGATCGGCTAGGACACGCGCCTCGATGGACGCCGCCACCCAGATGGCTGCCGACGGCCTGCAGGCCTTCGGCATGATCGGCACCGTGCTGTGGACCATGCTGCGCATCGGCGCAGTGGCCATGGCCATGCCGATGGTTGGTACCCGTGCCGTTCCCGCGCGAGTGCGCGTGGTGCTGGCTGGGACCCTGGCCATCGCGCTGGCGCCGCTGCTGCCGCCGGTTCCGGACTGGACCGGTTTCGATGCCCCCACCGTGCTGACCATCGCCCGTGAACTGGCCATCGGCGTGGCCATCGGCTTCCTGCTGCGACTGGTGTTCGAAGCCGGCGCGATGGCCGGTGAACTGATCGCCCAGGGCACCGGCCTGGCCTTCGCGCAGATGAGTGACCCACTGCGTGGCGGCACCTCCGGCGTGATCGGCCAGTGGTTCTATCTGCTGTTCGGCCTGCTGTTCTTCACCGCCAACGGGCACCTGGCGCTGATCTCGCTGGTGGTGGACAGCTACCGGGCGCTGCCGATCGGCGCCCCGCTGCCGGACCCGCACGCCTTCTTCAGCATCGCCCCGACCTTCCTGCTGACCGTGCTGCGCGGCGCACTGACCCTGGCGATCCCGCTGACCGTGGCAATGCTGGCGGTGAATCTGGCGTTCGGCGTCCTGGCCCGTGCCGCCCCGGCGCTGAACCCGATCCAGCTCGGCCTGCCGGTCTCGCTGCTGCTGGGCCTGTTCCTGCTGGCGCTGCTGGCCGGGGAAATGGGCCCGCCGGTACAGCGCCTGTTCGATGCCGCCTTCCAGGCTGCGGACGCGGTCACACACTGACCCTGTCATCACGCATTGCCGCTTGCCATGCATTCGTTTCTGTAGCCGAACCCATGCTCGGCTGCCATTGGCCGGAACACTAGCCGAGCATGGACTCGGCTCTACAGGGGGCGCAATTTCACGCTTTGCTGCTTGCCCTTCCCCCGGGTCCGCGCGTTAGAGTGAATGCGCGGCAACCGGGGGGATGCCGCACGTGGCCGCCGCCCTGCGTCGGCCTGCCTCATGCATGCCCCACCGTGGTTTCCGTCGACAGGCAGGTCCGGGAGACTGACGAATGCTGGTAGGCACGTACAACCCGTGGCTGGTGGCGATCTCGCTGCTGGTTGCCGTGATGGCTTCGTACACCGCGCTGGCCATGGCCGGGCGCACGGTCACTGCACCCGGCAAGGGCGCGGCCTGGTGGTGGCGCCTCGGTGGTGGCTTCGCCATGGGCCTGGGCATCTGGTCGATGCACTTCATCGGCATGCTCGCCTTCGACCTGCCCATTCCGCTCGGCTACGACCTGCCGATCACCCTGCTTTCCCTCGCATTGGCGATCGCCTCATCGGTGTTCGCGCTATGGCTGGTTTCACTGCGCACCCTGCCCCACCCGCGGTTGGCCGGTGGCGCACTGCTGATGGGCACCGGCATTGCCGGCATGCATTACGTTGGCATGGCGGCGATGCGCATGCAGCCTGGCATCGACTACGACCCGGGCTGGCTGTTGTTCTCGCTGATGGTAGCGGTGGCCGCCTCGTGGACGGCGCTGTACGTGGCGTTCCGCCTGCGCGCGCAGCGCACCCGTGTCGGCGACCGGCTCGCGGCTGCCGGCCTGCTCGGGCTGGCCATCGTTGGCATGCACTACACCGGCATGGCCGCCGCGCGCTTTCCGGAAGGCAGCATCTGCGGCGCAGCCGTCGGCGACGGGCTGCAGAGCGAATGGCTGGCCATGCTGGTGGTGGTGCTGACCGTCGCCATCCTGGCCGTGGTGCTGGTGGTCTCCTGGCTGGACCAGCGGGTGGAGGCGCAGTTGCTGCGCCTGCGCAATTCCCTGTTGAGTACCTCGCTGACCGACGCCCAGCAGGAACTGACCCAGGCCGCACTGCACGATCCGCTTACCCGCCTGCCCAACCGCCTGCTGCTGCAGCGTCGCATCGTGCAGGCGCTGGCCGAGGCCGAACAGGGCGGCAGCCGCTTCGCGGTGATGTTCATGGACCTGGATGGCTTCAAGCAGGTCAACGATGCCTATGGCCACCAGGCCGGTGATGCACTGCTGGTGGCGGTGGCCGAACGCACGCGCCAGCTGCTTCGGCCCAACGACATGCTGGCCCGTCTGGGCGGTGACGAATTCGTATTGGTGGTACGCATCGAGCACGATGAGGACCTGCCGACCCTGGCTCGGCGCATCCTGCAGGCGGTCGGCAGCGGTCCGTTGCTGGCCGACAACGAACTGCAGGTGACCGCCAGCATCGGCGTGGCGATCTGTCCCGACCACGCTGCCAGCGAGCGACAGCTGATGGCCTTTGCCGATGCAGCGATGTACCAGGCCAAGGAATCCGGACGCAACGCCTTCGTGCTGTTCGCCGACTGGATGAATGACAGCGCCGAACAACAGTTCCGGCTGCTGGCCGACCTGCGCCGGGCCATCGGCAGCGAGCAGCTGTTCCTGCACTACCAGCCGAAGATCCAGGTAGCCACGCAGAAAGTGGCCGGTGCCGAAGCGCTGATCCGCTGGCGCCATCCGGAGCATGGCCTGATCCCGCCGGACCGCTTCATCCGGCTGGCCGAACGCAGCGGTGCGATCAACGACATCGGGCGCTGGGCGCTGGACCAGGCCTGCCTGCAGCTGCGGCGCTGGCACGATGCCGGCCACGAGGGCTGGTCGATGTCGGTGAACCTGTCGCCGGTGCAGTTCAGTTCGCCGCACCTGCTGCAGGATGTGCGCGAAGTGATCGAACGCTACGACATTGCCCCACGCCACCTGGTGCTGGAAATCACCGAAAGCACGGTCATGCGCGATACCGATGCCAGCCTGCGCCTGCTGCAGGCGCTGTCGGCGCTGGGCGTGGGCATCTCCATCGATGACTTCGGCACCGGCTACTCCAGCCTGCTGTACCTGAAGCGGCTGCCCGCCACCGAGATCAAGATCGACCATGCCTTCGTACGCGATCTGGAGCACAGCGCCGAGGATGTGGTGATCGTCTCGGCGATCGTGGCACTGGGCCACGCGCTCGACATGGACATCGTGGCCGAGGGCGTGGAGACCGCCGCACAGCGCGCCTACCTGGAGCGCCTGGGCTGCGACTTCCTGCAGGGCTACCTGCTCGGCCGCCCAGTCGACGCGGCGCGCTTCATGCAGCTGCATGACCTACCCCGGCCACGGGTGGAGCTGGCGCAGAGCCCGCCGACGCAGCACCCGCCCGGCTGACACCGGGCCGCGCGCCCACCGGGCACGCCCCGGGGCTGCCGGTACCTGCTCTGGTAGGTGCCAACCTTGGTTGGCACATGAACCCATCACGGAACGGTTCTTGCACGCACCCCGGCATCCCCTGCCGCAGTGCCCGTGATGTCCGAGAACGAATCCGCCGGCGAAAAGACCGAACAACCTACCGAAAAACGCCTGCGCGACGCCCGTGAACAGGGCAACCTGCCGCGCTCGCGCGAACTTGGCACGGCCGCCGTGTTCGGCGCTGGCGTGCTGGCGGTGATGGCCATGAGCGGCTCGATCGGCCGTGGTGCAAGCGCCTGGATGAAGCACGCACTCAGCCCTGAGCAGAGCCTGCGGCAGAACCCGAAGGAACTGTTCGGCCACTTCGGCGACCTGCTGCTGCAGTTCATGCTGGTGATCGCGCCGCTGGTGCTGGTCTGCCTGCTGGCCAGTTTCGTCGCCCCGCTGGTGATGGGCGGCCTGCGCTGGTCGCAGAAGGCGATGATGCCCGACTTCAACCGCATGAACCCGATGAGCGGGCTCAAGCGCCTGTATGGCCCTGAAGCCATCGCCGAGTTCACCAAATCGCTGCTGCGCGTGGCCTTCGTCGGCGTCGCCGCCGGGCTGGTGGTGTGGACCGGCTTCGACACCCTGCGCGGGCTGATCCACCACCCGCTTGAGACCGCCATCACCGACGGCCTGGGCTTCACCCTGCGCCTGCTGCTGGCCACCGCCGGCGCGATGCTGGTGCTGGCCGCCATCGATGCGCCCTACCAGCGCTGGAACTGGATGCGCAAGCTGAAGATGACGCGTGAAGAGCTGCGCCGGGAAATGAAGGAAAGCGAGGGCAGCCCCGAGGTCAAGGGCCGCATCCGCCAGCTGCAGCAGCAGATGGCCAACCGCCAGATGATGGAGGCGGTGCCCACCGCCGACGTGGTGGTGGTCAACCCCACCCACTACGCGGTGGCCCTGAAGTACGAGGGCGGCGCCATGAACGCCCCCACCGTGGTCGCCCTGGGCGTGGACGAGACCGCCCTGCGCATCCGTGAAGTGGCCGACGGCAACAAGGTGGCGATCGTCTCCGCCCCGCCTTTGGCACGGGCCTTGTATCGGGAAGGCCAACTCGGAAAGGAAATCCCCGTGAGACTGTATTCGGCCGTCGCCCAGGTCCTGTCCTACGTCTACCAGCTGCGCGCTTGGCGCACTGGTCCGATGCCGGACGCCCCGCACATCCAGGTGGATGAATTCGGCAAGGGAGGCCGCCCGTGAGCGCCCAGCCCTCCGCCGGTTTCAACACCCGCCGCGCCCTGGAGATGATCCGCCAGGGCCTTGGCGCACCGCTGATCGTGCTGGCCCTGCTGGCCATGGTCGTGGTGCCGCTGGCCGCGCCGGTGCTCGATGCCCTGTTCACCTTCAACATCGCCATCTCGCTGATGGTGCTGCTGGCGGTGGTCTACGTGAAGCGCCCGCTGGACTTCACGATCTTCCCGATCGTGCTGCTGATCACCACCATGCTGCGGCTGGCGCTGAACGTAGCCTCCACCCGCGTCATCCTGCTGAACGGCCAGAACGGCCACGACGCCGCGGGCAAGGTCATCGCCGCGTTCGGCGAATTCGTGATCGGCGGCAACTACGCGGTCGGCATCGTGGTGTTCGCGATCCTGACCATCATCAATTTCGTGGTCATCACCAAGGGCGCCGGCCGCGTCTCGGAAGTGACCGCACGCTTCATCCTCGACGCGATGCCCGGCAAGCAGATGGCGATCGACGCCGACCTCAACGCCGGTTTGCTGACGCGCGAAGAAGCCAAGCTGCGCCGCGAGGAAGTCCGCGAGGAAGCCGACTTCTACGGTGCGATGGACGGTGCCAGCAAGTTCATCCGTGGTGATGCCATTGCCGGCATCCTGATCCTGTTCATCAACATGCTCGGCGGCCTGGCCGTAGGCGTGCTGCAGCATGGCATGCCGTTCGGCGATGCCGCTGCCACCTACACCCTGCTGTCGATTGGTGATGGCCTGGTGGCGCAGCTGCCGGCCCTGCTGGTCTCCAGCGCCGTGGCCATGCTGGTCACCCGCGCCTCGCGTTCGCAGGACATGGCCCAGGCCATGACCGGCCAGGTGTTCGGCCAGTACCGCGCGCTGGCGATCACCGCCGGCATCATCGGCGTGGTCGGCCTGGTGCCCGGCATGCCCAACGTCGCTTTCCTGACGCTGTCCGCGATCCTCGGCTTCATCGCCTGGAAGGTCTACCGCAAGGGCAAGGCCGCGGCCACCGATCCGGCAGCCGCAGGCAATGACGCTGCCGCGCTCAACGCACTCGGCCGCCCGGCGGCACCGGCTCCGACCGCCGAACTGAGCTGGGACGAACTGCGCCCGGTCGATCCGCTGGGCCTGGAGGTCGGCTATCGGCTGATCCCGCTGGTGGACAGCAGCCAGGGCGGCGAACTGATGGCACGCATCAAGGGCGTGCGGCGCAAGCTCACCCAGGACGTCGGTTTCCTGATCCCGTCGGTGCACATCCGCGACAACCTGGAACTGCCGGCCAACGGCTACCGCGTGCTGGTGCACGGCGTACCGGTGGCCACCGCCGAGATCCACCCCGACCGCGAACTGGCGCTGGACCCGGGCAGCGCCCTCGGCGCGCTGGAAGGCATCGCCGGCAAGGACCCCGCGTTCGGCCTGGACGCGACCTGGATCCAGCCGCACCAGCGTGCCCAGGCCGAAACGCTGGGCTACACCGTGGTCGATCCGGCCACCGTGGTCGCCACCCACCTCTCGCACCTCATCCGCGAACACGCGCCGGAACTGCTCGGCCACGAGGAAGTGCAGCACCTGCTGGCCAACCTGGCCAAGAGTGCGCCCAAGCTCGTCGAAGATCTGACACCGAAGGCACTGCCGCTGTCGGCGGTGGTGCGCGTGCTGCAGAACCTGCTGGTCGAGCGCATTCCGATCCGCCAGCTGCGCAAGATCGCCGAAGCACTGGTCGAACACGCTCCGAACAGCCAGGACCCGGCGGTGCTGACCGCTGCCGTGCGTACCGCGCTGGGCCGCTTCATCGTGCAGGAGATCGCCGGAATGTCGGCGGAGCTGCCGGTGTTCACCCTCAACCCGCAATTGGAACGTGTCTTGCAGGAGTCCACGCAGGGCAACGGCGCCGCGCTGGAACCCGGACTCGCTGAGCGACTGCACCAGAGCCTGGCCGAATGTGTCAGCAAGCAGGAAGCCCGCAACGAGCCCGCGGTCGTGCTGGTACCTGGCCCGGTGCGTGCCGCGCTGGCCCGCCTGGTCCGCCACAGCGTTCCGTCGCTGTCGGTCCTGGCCTACAGCGAGGTGCCGGAGGACAAGCGCCTGAAGCTGGTCGGAACGATCAGCTGACGCCGCCCTCCGAAGCGCCAGAAAACAGACACCACTTTCGAACCAACGCAACAGACAGATACCAAGGGGAACCCGCACCGTGCAGACCACCGACCACCCGAGTTCTCCGACCGCCACCCCGCCGTCTTCGTCCCGTGACCACAGCATGAAAATCAAACGATTCGTCGCCGCCGACATGCGCTCGGCCATGAACCTGGTGCGCAAGGAACATGGTCCTGACGCCGTGATCCTGTCCAACCGCCGGATCGAGGAAGGCATCGAGATCGTCGCCGCCGCCAACTACGACGAGAGCGCCGTGCAGCGTGCACTGGAAGCCTCGCGCCGCGACGTGGCGCCGCCGCCGGCACCCAAGCCGCGCACCGCTGCCGATGCAGTGATCGCCGCGGTCACCCGTCGCCGCAGCACCACCCCGGCGCCGGAACCGGTGGCCGCCACCACCTCGGCGGTGGCCGCCCTCGCCCGCGCCGCCGTCGGCGCCACCGGACGCACCCTGGACAGTGCCGACGAGATCGTACCGACCCGCGGCAGCACCGGCTTCGCCGCCACCCTGGCACGCGCCGCCGTCAACGAACCGGCGCTGCCGGAGCAGATCTTCGCCCCGTTCGCCGAGGCCATCGTCGCAGCGGCACCCGCCAGCGCCACGCCGGCCAACCGCGCCCGCTTCCAGATCGACCCGCCGCACGAGGCGCATCACGAAAGCGCGGCCCCGGCCGTGCAGCCGCCACCGCTGCCGACCGCTGCCGTGACCGAAGCGCAGCCCTCGATCGCCGCCAGCGAACCGGCAGCGGTCGAAGCCGCCGGCGAAGCCAGCCCGGCCCCCATGCTGGCCCCGGCCCCGGCGCTGACCCTGGTTGCCCAGGACGACGCCGAGATCCGCCAGCTGCGCCAGGAAGTGGCCGGCATGCGCCAGGTGATCGAGCGCGAGATGAACCGCTTCACCGACGAGCGCCTGCGCGGCTGCCCGGTGCGCGCCACCGCGCTGGACCTGATGGACGAGTATGGCTTCGATGCCGGCCTCGCCCGCGACGTGGCCATGCAGATCCCGCTGGAGACCGAAGCCCACCGTGGCCGTGGCCTGATGCTGGGGCTGATCTCGCGCAAGCTGCCGATCGCCCCGGTCGACCCGCTGGAAGAAGGTGGTGTGATCGCACTGGTCGGCCCCACCGGCGCCGGCAAGACCACCACCATCGCCAAGCTGGCCTCGCGCTTCGCCGAGAAGCACGCTGCGCGTGACGTCGCCCTGGTCACCACCGACACCACCCGCATCGGCGCCCGCGAGCAGCTGTACGGCTACGGCCGCCAGCTCGGCATCGCCGTGCACGAGGCCAACAGCGGCACCGACCTGGACCAGCTGCTGGAACGCCTGAAGGACTACAAGCTGGTGCTGATCGACACCGCCGGCCTGGGCCCGCGCGACCGCGCACTGGCCGCCCAGCTGCAGTGGCTGCGCGCCGCGCGCCAGGTCCGCACCCTGCTGGTGCTGCCGGCCAACACCAGCTTCGGCGACATGGACGAGGTGGTCCGCCGCTTCGGCGCCGCCAACCTGCAGGGCCTGGTGCTGAGCAAGCTGGACGAGACCGGCCGCTTCGGCAACGCCCTGTCGGTGGCCGTGGACCATGCCCTGCCGATCACCTGGGTGACCGATGGCCAGGACGTCCCGGAGGACCTGCACCGGGCCAGTGCAGCCAATCTTGTACTTCGCCTTGAAGATTTGCGCCGAGCGGCCGATATGCCCTGCAACCCGGAGTTGAACCATGCCGTCGCGTGAGTACGCCAAGCTGACCAAGACCTTCCCGCTGTCGGCCACCCGCAGCGAGCCGCTCGGCCCTGTGCGCACCATCGCCGTGACCGGCGGCAAGGGCGGCGTGGGCAAGACCAACGTGTCGGCCAACCTGGCCGTGGCGTTGGCCGGCATGGGCAAGCGCACGCTGCTGCTGGACGCCGACCTCGGCCTGGCCAACATCGACGTGATCCTGGGGCTGAACCCCACCTTTACGTTGGCCGACCTGGTCGCCGGCCGCTGCTCGCTGGAAGACGTCATCGTCGAAGGCCCGAACGGCGTGCTGGTGGTCCCGGCCGCGTCCGGCCGCCGCCACATGGCCGAGCTCGCCCCGGCCGAGCACGTTGGCCTGGTCAACGTGTTCTCCGAGCTGGAACGCGAACTGGACATCATGGTGGTGGACACCGCCGCCGGCATCACCGACGGCGTACTGACCTTCTGCCAGGCCGCGCAGGACACCGTGGTGGTGGTCTGTGACGAGCCGGCCTCGATCACCGACGCGTATGCGCTGATCAAGGTGTTGTCGCGCGAGCGCGGCGTGGACCGTATCCAGGTGGTGGCCAACATGGTGCGCGACCCGAACGAGGGCCGCGTGCTGTACGAGAAGCTGACCCGCGTCTGCGAGAAGTTCCTCGCCGATGTCTCACTGAACTACCTGGGCCGTGTGCCGCAGGATGACTGGCTGCGCCTGTCGGTGCAGCGCCAGCAGCCGGTAGTGAAGGCCTATCCGTCCAGCCCCGCCGCGCTTGCGATCACCGAGATCGCGCGCCGCACCGCACGCTGGCAGGCGCCGACCGAACCGCGTGGCGGCGTTGAATTCTTCCTCGAACGCATCCTCAAGCAGCGCGGGGTGGCGGCATGAAAGGCGCAGCCCAATACAGGGAAGTGCAGCGCTCGGCAGCCAACGAGGTCATCGCCCTGCACTCGGACCTGGTGCGGCGCATCGCCCACCACCTCGCCGCACGCCTGCCTGCCAGCGTCGAAGTCGACGATCTGATCCAGGCCGGCATGATGGGACTGATCGAGGCCTCGCGCAGCTATGACGCCGACCAGGGTGCTTCGTTCGAGACCTACGCCTCGATCCGCATCCGCGGTTCGATGATCGATGAGATCCGCCGTGGTGACTGGGTGCCGCGTTCCGTGCACCGCCGTGCTCGTGATGCCGCCGCCACCATCCGCCGCCTGGAACAGAGCAGTGGCCGCGCCGCCAGCGCCACCGAAGTGGCCGCTGCGATGGAGATGCCGCTGCCCGAATACCTGCGACTGATGGAAGACGCTGCGCGCGGCCAGGTGCTGAGCCTGGAATCGCGCATCGAGGACCAGGGCGAGCTGGACACCGTCGCCCAGGGCGGACCGACCCCGCAGCAGGTGCTGGAGCGGGGCGAATTCGGTCGCGAACTGGGCAAGGCCATTGGCCACCTGCCCGAGCGCGAACAGCTGGTGCTTTCGCTCTACTACGAGCAGGAACTGAACCTGAAGGAGATCGGCGCGGTGCTCGGCGTGAGCGAGTCGCGGGTCTGCCAGATCCACGGCCAGGCCGTGCTGCGCCTGCGTGGTCGACTGAAGATTTTCGAGGCGGCAGACGCCGGCCTGGAAGAATGAACATGCCCGAGGTGGCTGCCCCCGGCCACCCGGAATGAACAACAAAGGAATTCTGCTTTGAACAAGAACATGCGCATCCTGATCGTCGACGACTTCTCGACCATGCGTCGAATCGTCAAGAACCTGCTGGGCGATCTGGGCTTCACCAATACCGCCGAAGCCGAGGACGGGCATGCTGCGCTGTCGCTGCTGCAGAGCCAGCCGTTCGATTTCGTGGTCACCGACTGGAACATGCCGGTGATGACCGGCATCGAGCTGCTCAAGGCGATCCGCGCCGATGCCAAGCTGAAGACCCTGCCAGTGCTGATGGTCACCGCGGAAGCCAAGCGCGAGCAGATCATCGAAGCCGCCCAGAGCGGTGTGAACGGCTACATCATCAAGCCGTTCACTGCACAGACGCTGGAAGAGAAGCTCGGCAAGATCTTCGAACGCCTGGCGGCCAGCGCCTGATGGATACCACGGTCGACAAGAACGCCCTCGCCCTGCGCCTGCAGGAAGCCCTGGACGCGCTGGAGTCCGGTGATGAGGCCGCCTGGCGGCAGCGCATCGACGGACTGGTCGCGCTGCGCACGCAGCCGATGATGAGCGGCCTTTCGCGGCTGGCCCGCGAACTGGGACAGGCGCTGGGTGAACTGCCGACCGTACCCAGCGAAGCCGGCGAACTGGACGATGCCTGCGCGCGCCTGGACCACGTGGTGGCGATGACCGAACAGGCCACGCACCGCACCCTGGACCTGGCCGAGGAATGCCGCAGCCTGACCGAACAGCTGCGCGCCGAAGGCCTGCAGCCGGGCCAGGACGCGCAGCTCGAGCGCATCCGCCACAACCTCACCGAGATCGCCCTGACCCAGAGCTACCAGGACCTGACCGGCCAGATCATCCGCCGCGTGGTCGGCATCGTCCGCCGCGTGCATGAAGGTTTCGGCGCGCTCGGCCTGCCGCCGGAACAGCATCGCACCGACCCGGAACTGGCCGGGCCGGCACTGAAGGGACTGGACCGCCACGCGGTCTCGCAGAACGACGCCGACGACCTGTTGTCGGATCTGGGGCTGTAAGCATGAGCGCGGTATCCGACGACATCACTGCCGATTTCATCATCGAGGCGCAGGAGATCCTGGATCGCCTCGGCGAACAGCTGGTGTCGCTGGAGCAGGCACCGCAGGACAGCGATCAGCTCAACGCGGTGTTCCGCGGCTACCACACGCTCAAGGGCGGTGCCGGCTTCCTCGGCGTCACCGCCATGGTCGAGCTGTGCCACGCCGCTGAAGAAGCGCTGGGCGCCGCGCGTGCCGGCCAGGCCGTGCTGCAGGCCCACCACTTCGATGCCGCCCAGCAATCGCTGGATTACCTGCAGTCGATGCTGGATGCCGTGTCTTCCGGCACAGAACCGGGCTATGCACCGCCGGACCTGATCGCCCAGTTCGACGTGCATGGTGGCGGCGCCGCCGCGCCCGTGGCCGCCACCGCGCCCGCCGCCGGTGGGAGCGACCTGATCACCGACGACGAATTCGAGGCCCTGCTCGACCAACTGCACGGCGGCAATGCGCCGACCGCGGTCACGCCTGCGAAGAAGGCTGACGACGGACTGATCAGCGAAGACGAATTCGAAGCCCTGCTCGACCAGCTGCACGGTGGCGCCGCACCGGGCGCCAAGCCCGCTGCGGTAGTGGCACCGGCGCCGACCGCCGTCCCGCGCCCGGCGGCCGCACCGGCACCGGCCGCCAAGCCGGCCGCCAAGCCGCTGGCCGAAGCCGAACACACCGTGCGCGTGGACACCAAGCGCCTGGATGCGATCGTCAATCTGATCGGCGAACTGGTGCTGTCGCGCAATCGGCTCAAGACCCTGCGTGCGCGCCTGCGCGACGAGGAGCTGGACCGCGCCGTGTCCACTCTGGATATCGCCACGGCCCGCCTGCAGTCGGCCGTGATGCGTACCCGCATGCAGCCGGTGGGCAAGGTGTTCTCGCGCTTCCCCAAGGTCGCCCGCGACGTCGCCCGCTCACTGAAGAAGGAAGTGGACCTGGAGCTGATCGGCGCCGAGACCGAGCTCGACCGCAACCTGGTGGAAGCCCTGGCGGACCCGCTGGTGCACCTGGTCCGCAACGCCATCGACCATGGCGTGGAAATGCCCGATCTGCGCGAAGCACAGGGCAAGCCACGGATGGGCCATGTGCGCCTGTCGGCACAGCAGGAAGGTGACTACGTCAGCATCGAGGTACAGGACGATGGCGCTGGCATCGACCCGGAAAAGCTGCGCGCGAAGGCACGCGAGAAGGGCCTGATCGACCCGGAAGCCGCCGCCCGCCTGAGCAGCGAGGAATGCCTGCACCTGGTATTCCTGCCAGGCTTCTCGACCAAGCAGCAGGTCACCGACATCTCCGGCCGTGGTGTCGGCATGGACGTGGTGCAGTCGCGGATCCGCGAGCTTAGCGGCCAGATCCAGATCCAGTCGGAACTGGGACGTGGCAGCCGCTTCATGATCCGAGTACCACTGACCCTGGCGATCCTGCCGACCCTGCTGGTGCAGGCCGGTGAGGATGTCTATGCGCTGCCACTGGCGCGCGTGATGGAAGTGCTGCACGCGCCGCGCACGTCGCTCGGCTGGTTCGACGGCCGCGCCGTGCTTGACCGCCGCTCGCACACCCTGCCGCTGGTCGATCTGCGCCAGTGGCTGGATGTGACGCCGGCCGCGTCGACCCTGCTGACCATCGTGGTGCTGCAGGCCGGCGAAGCGCGCTTCGGCCTGGTCGTGGACCAGGTGCGCGGGCGCGAGGAAGTGGTGATCAAGCCGCTGCCGAAAGCCCTGCGTGGCCTGCGCGGTTACGCCGGTGCAACCTTGATCGGCGATGGTCGCATGGCGCTGATCCTGGACGTGGATGGACTGCGCAGCCCACATGACTGACCCGCTTGCTGAACCCGTAAAACTGTGAAGTCGCACCAGTAGCCCGTACCGGTGTCTCAAGTCCCATTCATACAAGCCGATACCGGATCCATGGATAGACTCAGCCTCATTGGACTCTTTCTCGCCCTGGCCTCGCTGGTCGGTGGCAGCATCCTCAAGGGCGCCGGCCTGGCGTCGTTGTGGTCGCCTGCGGCGTTCGTGATCGTCATCGTCGGCACCATCGCCGCGATCCTGCTGCATACCTCGCCGGCGGTGTTCAAGCATGCGTTCAAGATCGTGCGCTGGGTCGTGCGCCCGCCGCACAGCGATCGCCGCGAACTGATCCAGCAGATCGTCGAGTGGAGCAACATCGCCCGCCGCCAGGGCCTGCTGGGCCTGGAATCGCAGGTGGAAGCACAGCAGGACCCGTTCCTGCGCAAGGGCCTGCAGCTGCTGGTGGACGGCGTCGAACCCGAATCGATGCGGCACATGCTGGAAATCGAACTGGGCAGCCAGGAACACCAGGACCAGGCCGGTGCCAAGGTCTTCGAAGCGATGGGCATCTATGCGCCGACGCTGGGCATCATTGGTGCCGTGCTCGGCCTGATCGCGGTGATGAAGAACCTGGCCGATCCGAGCAAGCTCGGCCACGGCATCGCCGCAGCGTTCACCGCCACCATCTACGGCATCGCCTCGGCCAATCTGCTGTTCCTGCCGATCTCGGCCAAGCTCAAGAGTGTGATCTCGCACAACACCCGCGACCGCGAAATGGTCATCGAAGGCCTGATCTCGATCGCCCAGGGCGAGAACCCGCGCAACATCGAAACCAACCTCTCCGGCTTCCTGCACTGACATGGCCCGCCGCAAGCACCACGAAGAGCACGCCAACCATGAAGCATGGGCGATCCCCTATGCCGACCTGATGACGCTGCTGCTCGCCTTCTTCGTGGTCATGTATGCGATTTCCTCGGTGAACGAGGGCAAGTACCGGATCATGGCCGACGCGCTCACCGACGCCTTCGGTGGCGCACCACGCACGATCAATCCGGTGCAGGTCGGCAACAAGCAGGTGCAGGGCGGTGGCTGGGACAGCCCGTCGGTGATCAAATCCGGTACCAAGATCGGCCCGTCCGCGCCGGCACCGTCGCACGACCCGACCCTGCTGCCGTCGATGGCCTCGCAGATGCGCATGCCTGTTTCGGTGCACAACCAGGAGCAGATCGCGCGCGCCGAGCGCCAGCTCAACAGCATCGCCGACCGCCTCACCGCCGCACTGGCGCCGCTGATCGACCGCGGCATGATCAGCGTGCGCCGCACCGAACTGTGGATCGAAGTCGAGATCAACAGCGACATCCTGTTCCCCACCGGCTCGGCGGCGCTGGACGTACATGCGCGGCAGACCCTGGCCAGCCTGGCCGAGGTCCTGCGCGACGTACCCAACAGCGTGCGCGTGGAAGGCCACACCGACAACGTGCCGATCGCCACTGCCACGTTCCCGTCGAACTGGGAGCTGTCAGCCGGGCGCGCGGCCAGCGTGGTGCACCTGTTCGCCGACCAGGGCGTGCAGCCGTCACGGCTGGCCATGGTCGGCTACGGCCAGTTCCGCCCGCGCGAAGAGAACGACAGCGCGCAGGGCCGCAACCGCAACCGCCGGGTGATGGTCATCATCCTGGCTGACACCTCGCATTCGGTGGATCCGCTGGGCCAGCGCCTGAACGCTGCCACCGGCGCCGCCGACAGCACCAGCACCGAGCAGGCCGCCGCAACGCCGGCCAGCACCGCCACTTCCCCCATCGCACCGGTGACGTTGCCGCCGGTGCCGGCTGGCAGCCGTGTCGGCGCCGCCGTTCCCCCGGCAATGAAGGAGTAATCCGATGCGCATCTGGGCAGTCGCCAACCAGAAGGGCGGAGTCGGCAAGACCACCACCACCCTCGCCCTCGGCCGCGGCCTGGCCGCACTTGGCCATCGCGTACTGCTGATCGATCTCGATCCGCATGCCTCGCTCAGCCGCGCGTTCGGCGTGCCGGTGGATCCGCCGCCGGCCGGCGTACTGGAACTGTTCGGCGCCCCGCCCGCAGACCTCGCCAGCCTGTGCCATGCCAGCAGCATCCATGGCCTGGACTACGTCTGTGCGCAGTCGGCGCTGGCCACGCTGGAGCGCCGCAGCGCCAACCAGCCTGGCCTCGGCCTGGCGCTGCAGAACGCGCTGGCACGCCACCAGGGCCAGCACGACTACATCCTGCTGGACTGTGCGCCGACTCTCGGCCTGCTGATGATTAACGCACTGGCCGCGGCCGACCGCCTGATCATCCCCACCCAGGCCGAGCCGCTGGCACTGCATGGGCTCGATGGCATGGTCCGCACCGGCGAGATGGTCGAGCGCTCGCGCCGCCGTCCGCTGCCGATATCGATCCTGCCGACCCTGTTCGACCGCCGCACGCGCGCAGGCAACGAGTCGCTGCGCACGATGCAGGATCGTCACGGCAGCCGCGTGTGGGAAGACGCGATTCCGATCGATACCCGCATCAGCAACGCGGCGGGCCTGACCCTGCCGAGCGTCGGCGAGGACTACCCGGGCCGCGGCCTGGCCGCCTATCGCCGCGCCCTGAACTGGATCATCGGCGAGGACGCCCGTGCCCTGGAGCAGGCCGCATGAACAGCACCGGCGTACTGGACGACTATCTGGACGAACTGCTGGGCGAAGCGATCGCCCCGGCGGCCGTCGTGCTGCCAACGCCGGACAGCCCCGCCCCGGCATCGGCCAGCGCATCGGAACCGGAGCGCGAGCCGACCTGGGATGACCTGCCGGCCGAGGTGATCTACGAAACCGAGACCGTCGCCGCTGCGCCTGCCGTCGACAACGCCACGCTCGAAGCCGCCTTCGAGGCCGCCGCAACGGCCGAGCGCGAGCCCACCTGGGACGATCTGCCCGCCGAAGTGATCTACGAAACGGGGACTGCTTCTGCTGCCGCGGCAGAGGACGACGCAGCACTGGAGGCCGCCTTCGAGGCCGCCGCAATGCCTGTCGCCGCCCTCGAGCGCGAACCGACCTGGGATGACCTGCCTGACGAGGTGATCCACGAGACGGCCCCTGCGCCTGCCACCGCCCAGGCAGGCCCGGAACCCACCTGGGACGATCTGCCGGACGAAGTGATCTACGAGACCGATACGGCCGACAGCCATCGACTCGCCCACACCGACAGCCCCGGCCTGCAGGCAGCGTTCGAAGCCGCTGCCGGTGGCGAGGACGTTGCCACGCCGCCGCCGGCCGTGGTCGCAGCACCGGTTGCAGCGCGGGCGCAACACCCTGCCCCGGCCGCACGCGCGGCCGCCGCGCCGCCGCCGCGCGTGGCCGTGGATGCCCCCGCCAGCAGCCGTCCCAGCAACTGGCAGGAACTGCAGGCCCAGGCCCACCAGCCGGCCCGCAGCCCACACCCGCAGAACCGCCGTGCCGGCGAGCGCACCTCGCGCTGGCTGCGCCTGCGCTGCGGCACCCAGGCCTATGCACTGGAACTGCTGAAAGTGCAGGAAGTGGTGCTGCCAGTGCCGCTGCTGCCCTTGCGCGGCACTGCGCCGGCCATGCTGGGCATCATGAACCTGCGTGGCCAGGTGGTACCGGTGATGGACCTCGGCCTGCACCTCGGCGCCGCCCCCGCCGAGGACGATTCGCAGACCCGAATCGTGGTGCTGGAAGAAGACGGCGAAACCATCGGCCTGCGCGTGTCGGCAGTGGAAGATGTCGCCAACCTCACCGACTCGCAGATCGAGCCGCCCGACACCGCACGCATCTGCCAGATCTCCAACGATCTGTTCCGTGGCGTGGCCCGGGTCAGCCAGCGGCCAATGATCCTGCTGGATGCCACCCGGCTGTTGAACTGAGCGCAAAAAAGGGGACGGAGGGGATTAAGTCGCAATCGACCAGGCTCTCCCGCAGCCACCCTCGGCAACGGCGACCACGCAGTGGGGACGTAAGGTGTTGATCCAACGGATCAACTCCTTGCGTCCCCGACAGGCACCGCATCGGCGCAAAGCGCCGAGCCAGTTGCGACTTAATCCCCTCCGTCCCCTTTTGGATGGCGTCCCCGAAGAACACCGCATCGACGCGCCGCGTCGATTCTTCTAAAGAACCCCGCCGGGGTGCCGTTATGGATCACGGAACCGTTTGTCCGGAGCAACGATGAGCACTGTCGAACTGGGTGAGGATCTCGGCATCGAGAGCAGCACCGAGCTCAAGAACCGCCTCGCCCCGCTGGTGGCGCAGGCGGGCGAGCTGACCCTGGATGCCAGCCAGGTCGCCCGCATCCACACGGCCGCCGTGCAGGTGCTGTGTGCGTTCGTGCAGGCCCGCCGCGAGGCAGGCCTGGGCACCGGCTTCCACGGTTGCACCGCAACCTTCCGTGACGCCGCGCGCCTGCTGGGCGTCACCCAGGCCCTGGGCCTGGACGTAACCCATGACAACCTGAAATCTGTGGAGAACGCTGCATGAGCGCACGTATCTTGGTGGTGGACGATTCGGCGTCGATGCGCCAGATGGTTTCCTTCGCCCTCACCTCGGCCGGTTTTGCCGTCGAAGAAGCTGAAGACGGCGCGGTCGCGCTCGGTCGCGCCAAGGGCCAGCGCTTCAATGCGGTGGTCACCGACGTCAACATGCCGAACATGGACGGCATCGCGCTGATCCGCGAACTGCGCCAGCTGCCGGACTACAAGTTCACGCCGCTGCTGATGCTGACCACCGAATCGGCTGCCGACAAGAAGTCCGAAGGCAAGGCCGCCGGTGCCACCGGCTGGCTGGTCAAGCCGTTCAATCCGGAACAGCTGGTCGCCACCGTGCAGAAAGTGCTGGGCTGACCGCCCGCCACCGCTCCCCCTCTTCGCTTCCGGACCACCACTGCCATGAGCATGGACCTGCAACGCTTCCACGCCACCTTCTTCGAGGAGAGCCGCGAAGGCCTCGACGCGATGGAGGCTGGCCTGCTGGCCCTGGAATCGGGGCAGCAGGACGCGGAGATCATCAATTCGGTGTTCCGCGCCGCCCACTCGATCAAGGGCGGCGCCGGCACCTTCGGCTTCGATGCGATCGCCGGCCTGACCCATGTGCTGGAAACGCTGCTCGATGAGCTGCGTGCCGGCAAGCGGGCGCTGGAAGGCCACGCCGTCGACGCCATGCTGTCCTCGGTGGACGTGCTGCGCGCCCTGCTGCGCGAAGCCGAACACGGCCAGGCCGCCGATCCCGCCGCAGTTGCTGCGGTGAAGGCGCGCCTGGAGGCGGTTCTTTCCGGCGAGGCCGCAGCGAGCGCCCCGGCGGCCGCCGCAGCCAAGGTGGACGATACGCCGGAAGCCTGGCAGATCGGCTTCACCCCGGCGCCATCGCTGTTCATGAGCGGCAACGACCCGCTGCGCATCATCCGCGAACTTGAGCACCTGGGTTCGCTGCAGGTTGCCGCGCGCATGGACCGCCTGCCGGGCTTCGCCCAGCTCGATCCGCTCGAAGCCCACCTGGCGTGGGACCTGGGCCTGGTCGGCAAGGTGCCGCGCAGCAAGATCGAAGACACCTTTGCCTGGGTGCTGGACGACTGCGAGCTGGACATCCGTCCCGCCGCGCCGCCGAGCCTGGCCACCCAGGCACCGGTTGCAGCAGCCCCTTCCACACCTCCTGCCGCAACATCCGCAGCACCCGCTGCAGCGACCGCCAGCGGCGGCGCTGCCCAGGAAGCCGAAACCTCGATCCGGGTCAGCGTCGACAAGGTCGATGCACTGATCAACCTGGTCGGCGAACTGGTCATCACCCAGGCCATGCTCAAGCAGGTCTCGCACGCACTGGACCCGGTCCACGCCGAGAGCCTGTTCGCCGGCCTGGACCAGCTTGAACGCAACACCCGCGACCTGCAGGAAGCAGTGATCGGCGTGCGCATGCTGCCGGTCGATGCGGTGTTCCGCCGCTTCCCGCGCCTGGTCCGCGACCTGTCCAGCCGCCTCGGCAAGCAGGTCCGCCTGCGCACCGTCGGCGAAGGCACCGAACTGGACAAGGGCCTGATCGAAAAGATCGCCGATCCGCTGGTGCACCTGGTGCGCAACTCGATCGACCACGGTCTGGAAATGCCCGACGTACGTCGCGGTGCGGGCAAGGACGAGACCGGCACGATCACCCTGGCAGCCTCGCATCAGGGCGGCCATATCGTCATCGAAGTCAGCGACGACGGTCGCGGCCTGGACCGCGCCAAGATCCTGGCCAAGGCCCACGAACGCGGCCTGGCGGTGCCGGACAACCCGACCGATTCGCAGGTCTGGGACCTGATCTTCCAGCCGGGCTTCTCCACTGCGGATGCAGTCACCGATCTGTCCGGGCGTGGCGTCGGCATGGACGTGGTCCGCCGCAACATCCAGGCACTGGGTGGCGAGGTGCAGATCGAGAGCAGCCTCGGTGCTGGTACGCGCACGCTGATCCGCCTGCCGCTGACCCTGGCCATCCTCGATGGCATGACCGTGGCGGTGGCCGGCGAAACCCTGATCCTGCCACTGGCCTACGTGCTGGAAGCCCTGCAGCCACAGGCCGAGGACATCCGCAGCATGGCCGGCGAAGGCCGCGTGCTGCGCGTGCGTGGCGAGTACCTGCCGATCCTGTCGCTGAGCGAGTACTACGGCTACGGCAACCGCGCACCGGGCAGCGAATCGCTGGTGGTGGTGGTGGAAGGCGATGGCCAGAAGATCGCACTGGAAGTGGACGAGCTGGTCGGCCAGCAGCAGGTGGTAGTGAAGAACATCGAGAACAACTACCGCCGCATCGGCGGAGTGTCCGGCGCCACCATCCTCGGCGATGGCCGCGTCGCGCTGATCGTCGACATCGGCGGACTGGTGCGCTCGCTGCGGATGTCGCAGGCCGCCTGATCCACGTTGCATGCGTGCACTGGACCGCCGCCCTTCGGGGCGGCGGTTTTTGTTTGCGTGCGCTCCGGCCATGTGTGGCCTGGGTCAGATCCCTTTTCTTTGATAAGGGATCTGACCCCAATCCGCGCCCGAACCCATTCCGTGATCTCCGTCGCCGCGCTGGTTTCGTTCGCAACCACGCCACCGAAGCGCAAGCCTCGCCACTGCAGCACTTTCGCGCGGTCATCCCTACGCAACCGAATGTGATCTGCGTCCATAAAGTCCGCCCACAGCACGCCGCTATCTCGCTTTGACGGCCGTCACCGAACCCCCACCGGGCACCCCCGTTCGCTCTGCAACCACCCCCAGCCGACGCAACGACGCCGGCACCCTGCCCACCTGGAGCACCCTGCATGAAGTGGTTCCAAGATCTGCCCATCGCCCGCAAGCTGGCCGTGGGGTTCACCCTCACCACGTTGATGACCCTGGTCCTCGGCGCCTTCGCCCTGTTGCGCCTGAGCGAGGCCAACAATCAGCTGGGCGAGATGGCCGGCAACGATATTCCGTCGGTCCAGCATCTGGGCGAGGCGCGCTCGCAGCTGGGCGAGTTCCGCACCTACGAACTGGCCCTGCTGAGCATGCTCGATCAGCCAGAGAAAGTTGCCGACTACAACAAGCGCATGGACGACACCGCCAAGGCCGTGCATGACGAACTGGCCGCGTACTCGGCGCTGCCGGCACTGGACAAGGAGCGCGAACTCTATCGCGCGGCCAACGTGCAGCTGGAACGCTACTTCGCCGCCAACAAGGCGATGCGCGAGGCCGTGGCTGCCGGCGATGGCGCCCTGGCGCAACAGATTTCCGACGAACAGTCGCGCCCGGCCCGTCGTGACCTGTTCGCCGCGATGAAGACCCTCGGCACCCACATCGCCGGCCTGATGGACGGCAAGATCGCCGCTGCCAATGCCACCCATCGCACCAGCATGATCGCCATCATCGGCTGCATCGTGCTGCTGTCGCTGGTGGCCGCCGCGCTGGCAACGGTCATCTCGCGCGCCGTCACCGGCCCGCTGGGCAAGGCCGTGCATGCCATCCAGGCCGTTGCCCGTGGCGACCTCAGTGTCAGCACCCAGGCCACCAGCAAGGACGAAGCCGGCAAGATGCTGGCCGCCACCGCCGAGATGACCGCGATGCTGCGCCGCTTCTCCGAGCAGACCCAGCTGATGGCGCAGATGCATGCCGGACCGGACATCGGCCATCGCATTCCGGAAGACTTCCCGGGCGTGTATGGCCAGCTGGCCGGCGGCATCAATACCGTGATCTTCGAGCATCTCGATGCGATCCGTGATGCCATCGACGTGCTCAACCAGTACGCCATCGGCAACCTCGCCCCGGACGCCCGACGCCTGCCCGGCAGCCGCGCGATCCTGCACGAATCGATGGATGCGGCCAAGGCCAGCCTGCTGGCGATCAACACCCAGATCCAGCAGCTGGCCTCGGCCGCCGCGGCCGGCGACTTCAGCCAGCGCGGCGACGCTCAGCGCTTCCAGCATGATTTCAAGCTGATGATCGAGCACCTGAACACCATGATGCAGGTCGCCGATGGCAACCTGGGCCAGCTCTCGCAGCTGCTGCAGTCGATCGCCGCCGGCGACCTGACCACGCGCATGGATGGCCAGTTCAATGGCGTGTTCGCACGCATGCGTGACGACGCCAACACCACCGTCGCGCAGCTGACCCAGATCGTCGGCCAGATCCAGGCCAGCGCCTCCAGCATCACCCTGGCCGCCGGCGAGATCGCGTCGGGCAACAGC